>NZ_CABQHJ010000057.1:0-3220 GCF_902463975.1 uncultured Phascolarctobacterium sp. | reverse complement strand
ATAAGTGCGAGAGTAAAGCAACATACTTTTTCTCTTACACTTATATGGTACTAAATAGCCGCCTCAAAATTGTACAGCAAAATAATCGGCATACCTAAAAAATATATTCTGAGGTACATCACAGCTGAAGGTAAAACTTCTGCTGGAATTTCCAGCAAACCTAAAATCGGCACAACAGCAAATTGTGCAAAAACAGCAACCGCAATACCGATAATCAGCGAAAGCAGTACAGCAGTATGCACCGCCTTCTTTACGCCTTCCGTATCACGTCTGCCGATAGACTGCGCAATAACAACATTAGAGCCCAAAGCTATGCCCAAGAACAGAAAAATAATCATACCGATAATCGGCAAATCTGTTCCTACGGCAGCCATTGCCGCTGTTCTGTCGCTGTTAGCAAAATTGCCGGCAATTACCACGTCTGTAGCGGTAAAAAACTGCTCCAGGATAGCGGTTGCAGCTACCGGCATAGAAAATTTTAGTATTTTATCCCATAATGAACCATTAAGCATGTCCATGCTTGTTCGCATATCTTCAATACCTTCTCTTTCTTTTAACTAGTGATAGATATTATAATACTAAAATCAGACAATAGCAAATTGATATTTTCTCTGCCCGGTTATATTTATAAGGCATAATATAACGCTTATGATAAGCAATGCTTAACATACAAAAAGCCGATACATTTCTGTATCAGCTTTTCGTTCATAAAATATTTCATTTAAGCAGTCTGTTTACGCATATAAGTACGCATAACCAGCAATGTTACAAATAATAAGCACAGCGTAATAGGCAAAGCAATCAGCGCCAAGGAGCTTTCCGTAAAGTACGCAATACCGCCGGCAATCAGATAACCGGTGACAGACACGGAAGCTGCAGTCAAAGCATAGGGCAGCTGTGTGGAAACGTGGTTAACGTGGTCGGAATGCGCACCTGCGGATGCCATAATCGTTGTATCGCTGATAGGCGAGCAGTGGTCACCGCATACCGCGCCGCTCAGGCAGGCAGCAATAGAGATAATCAGCATTTCATAGGTATCGCCGGAACCGAAGACGTTGCAAACAACAGGAATCAGAATAGAGAAAGTACCCCAGCTTGTACCGGTAGAGAACGCAAGGAACATAGCAACAACAAAGATAATTGTCGGCAGGAACATTTTCAGGATACCTGCAGAGTTTGCAACAAGATCATGCACATAGAACTTCGCACCCAAAAGACCGGTCATACCGGACAGAGTCCAAGCCATAGTCAGAATCATAATCGGCGCAACCATTGCTCTGAAGCCTGCAGGAATACACTCAGTAAATTCCTTAAAGGTCATTACGTTGCGTACCATGTAGAAGCAGAAGGTAAAGAAGAAGGTTGCCATGCTGCCGAGTACCAGACCTTTAGGAGCGTCAGCACCGGCAAAGGCATCAACAAAGGTTTCACCAGTGAAGAAGCCACCGCTATAAATCATACCGATAATACAGCAGATAATAAGTACAATTACAGGCAGTACAAGGTCAATAACAGCACCGTTAGGCTTATCGGTTGTGTCATCATCATCACCATAGGGACGAGCTGCAGTAGTGAACAGATCACCCTTCTTCGCATTATCCTCGTGGACCTTCATACTGCCGAAATCAAATTTCATGATGGTCAAAAGAATCATCATAGATAAAGTGGTGATTGCGTAGAAGTTATAAGGAATAGTCTGCAGGAACATGTTGAAGCCGTTAATATCTGAGCCTTTAGGTACAGATGAGGTTACAGCTGCAGCCCAGCTGGAAACCGGCGCAATAATACAAATCGGCGCAGCAGTTGCGTCAATAAGATATGCCAGCTTTGCACGGCTAACCTGATGTCTGTCGGTAACAGGACGCATAACCGAGCCAACAGTCAGGCAGTTAAAATAGTCGTCGACAAAAATAAGTACACCCAGCGCAATGGTCGCGAGCTGTGCACCAACGCGTGTCTTGATATTTTTAGAAGCCCATTGACCGAAGGCAGCACTGCCGCCAACCTTGTTCATAAGAGCTACCATGATACCAAGAATAACCAAAAATACCATAATACCAACGTTACCGCTATCCGACAGCTTGGTAATCATGCCGCCGTTTTCATTATAAAGCATGGTGTTCAAACCAAGCTCAAGATTACCATTGGAATATAACAGTGCACCGATGGCGATACCTACGAACAAAGAAGAGTATACTTCCTTTGTAATCAATGCCAAAGCGATTGCGATAACCGGAGGCAGCAGTGCACCGATAGTCGAATATACGGCAGGCTTATAGGTTTCAGGATCAACAGTGTTAGGATGCTGTCCGCTTATATAAAATAGGCCAGCCATGATAACAAGCAGTATCGCCAAAAATAAGTAATTGTTTTTTCTCATCTAATTAATCACTCCATAATTTTTTTCTAAAAAGTCCGAAAAAATTATATCATGATTACGTAACTAAAAGCAAGTGTATTATAAAAAATCGCTGACAAATTGTTAAAAATTATACATTGTTGTGTAAATAAGTGCAAAACAGGGCACTCTATCGCTAATTTTTGCTGCTCCAATGTCTATTCACAGTTGACAAATTTCGAGGCTTACAGAGCAGGCGCATATATTCTTTATTCGCGCATCCAAGAAGCGAGTCTGCAGAACAACGCTGATTGATAAGAAGGCAAGTAAATTGAGCGATGGGTATATCGTGCAAGGAATAGCAATTTTAGCAAATGAGTGTCTGGAATCATAGAAGTGTCGCACTGTCTGAGCGCTAAGCTATCTACTATAGTAAAATCTCTTTGCATAGCGCGAGTTTTGCGACACTTCGTCTTGATTCCACACGAAATTTGCGTTAAGAAATTGCTGCTGACTGAAACGATATACTCTCGCGAATATTAAGAAGTTAGACGATAAGCTTAATACATGCTTGCGCGTCGCTCTGCTCCTTCAAGCATGGTTATCTATCCCTCCAAAAATACTCCCTGAAATTCTCTACACCAGTACTTCGTTTAAAAGTTGCCGCTGCCAACTTTACTGCATAATCGTAGATTCTATCCTCAATCGACAAGCTGATTACATCAGCTCGTCGATACGCCTCGCCACAAGCGTGCCTATGCGTCGCAAAGCTTCTTTAGGCACGGTGGCTGGGCAGCCAGGCCTGCTGCTGGTCATAAGATGGCTGACGGTAAAAGAAAAAAGACATGTCACATGACATGTCTTTTTTCTAACCGGCAGCTA
>NZ_CABQHJ010000056.1:0-3715 GCF_902463975.1 uncultured Phascolarctobacterium sp. | reverse complement strand
CTCGAACTCGGGACACCCTGATTAAAAGTCAGGTGCTCTACCAACTGAGCTAGTGAATCATTTGTTACCATAAATTAGCAACATTAATAGTATACAGACTAACGCAAGGAAAGTCAAGTACTTTTTTTAAAATATTTTTGCTGTTTTTTTCAGCAGCCTAAGCTTACAGCAGCTCTTTCAGAACGATGGTCTGCTCGCGGTTAGGACCAACGGAGATAATACCCAGTTCAACACCGGATACCTCGCTGATTTTAGCCAGATATTTCTTAGCGTTTTCCGGCAGCTCGTCATAGTTGCGGATGCCGCTGATATCGGTCATCCAACCGTCGAACTCTTCGAAAATCGGCTCAACCTTAGCCAGAACGTTCAGGCTTGCAGGAATGCGTTTGAGAACCTCATCGCCAATCTTGTAGCCAACGCACATTTTAATCTTCGGCATATTGTCGAGGATATCCAGACGGGTAATTGCCAGATAATCCAGGCTGTTCAGGCGTGCGCTGTAACGCAGCATGAAAGCATCCAGCCAGCCACAGCGACGCGGACGACCGGTTACGGTGCCGTATTCATGGCCGGTTTCGCGGATTTGGTTGCCGGGGCCGTCGGTATCCAGCAGCTCGGTGATGAAGGGACCTTCACCAACGCGGGTGGTATAAGCCTTAACTACGCCGACAACATGGTCGATGAAGCGGGGACCTACGCCACTGCCGGTGCAGGCATTACCTGCAGTCGGGTTAGAGCTGGTAACATACGGATAGGTACCATGGTCGATATCGAGGAAGGTAGCCTGTGCGCCTTCAAACAGAACGTTTTTGCCGGCGCTGAACAGCTCATCCATAACAACACCGGTATCGGCAACGTACGGACGCAGCTCTTCTGCATAAGCCAGGTATTCCTTCAGTACGGTATCATAGTCAAACGGTTCTGCACCGTAAATTTTGGTGATAATAGCATTTTTTGCTTCCAGATTAACCTTCAGCTTATCAGCAAAGGTTTCGGGCTCCATCAGATCGCAGATACGGATGCCTACGCGAGCAACCTTATCCATGTAGCAGGGGCCGATGCCGCCTTTGGTGGTGCCGATTTTGTGATTGCCCAGTGCTTCCTCCTGCAGCTCATCAAGACGTTGATGATACGGCAGAACAACGTGTGCACGGTCAGAGATAACCAGATTGCTGCAATCAATGCCCTTTTCCTTCATGCCGGCGATTTCAGCCAGCACAACGCCGGGGTTGATTACAACGCCATTGCCCAGAACGTTAGTCTTATCATTAAACAGTACGCCGGAGGGCAGCAGACGCAGCTTATAATTAATGTTGTTAACTACAACGGTATGGCCTGCATTGGAGCCGCCGCTGTAACGAACTACAGCGTCAGCCTTTTGCGCCAAATAGTCAACAATTTTACCTTTACCCTCATCGCCCCATTGGGCGCCTAAAACTACAACAGATGACATTAGCAGTCACTCCTTATCAAAATTATAAACCAAATCTAGCAAAAATCTCGTCAACGTGGCGTAGCATCGGTTTCGGATCGAAGCAATGCTCAACCTCTTCGTCGGTCAGATATTTTTTGATATCCGGGTCAGCTTCAACGTTGGTCTTAAAGTCAGCGCCTTGCAGCCAACGTGCCATAGCGTTGCGTTGTACCCATTTGTAAGCGTCCTCACGCAGTACGCCTTTGGTAACCAGAGCAATCAGCAGGTTTTGGCTGAAAATCAGACCGCCGGTTTTGTTCATGTTGGCAATCATTGCATCAGGATATACCAGCAGCTTGTCGATGATGTTGGAGAATTTACGCAGCATATGGTCCAGAGCAATAGTTGCGTCCGGCAGAATAACGCGTTCTACGGAAGAATGGGAGATATCGCGTTCATGCCACAGGGTTACATCCTCCAGAGCTGCTACTGCATAGCCGCGCAGCAGGCGAGCCATACCGGAAACCTTTTCGCAGGTGATAGGATTACGTTTGTGAGGCATAGCGGAAGAACCCTTTTGGCCGGGTGCAAAATATTCTTCAGCTTCACGGATATCGGTACGCTGCAGGTTACGGATTTCGGTTGCCATCTTATCCAGAGAGGAACCGATGATTGCCAGAGTAGTCATGAAATGTGCATGACGGTCACGTTGGATAACCTGGGTTGCCAGGCGTACCGGAGTGAGCTCCAGCTTTTCGCAGACATATTTTTCTACAAACGGATCGATGTTGGAGTAAGTGCCTACAGCACCGGACAGCTTGCCGACTGCCATCATTTCACGCGCTTGTTTCAGACGTTCAATGTCACGCTCGATTTCAGCGGACCACAGCAGGAATTTCATACCGAAGGTCATCGGTTCTGCGTGGATACCGTGAGTACGGCCGATCATAACGGTATATTTGAATTCAGCGGCACGACGGCGCAGAATTTCATGGAAGTTTACCAGATGACGCATAATCAGGTCTGCGGATTGTACGGTCATGTAGCACAGTGCAGTATCCTTTACGTCGCTGGAGGTCAGGCCTTTGTGAATGTATTTGGACGCATCGCCTACATACTCAGCCACATTAGTCAGGAAAGCAATAACATCATGGTTGGTAACTGCTTCAATTTCCTTAATGCGGTCCAGACGGAAGTCAGCCTTCGTCTGAATATCCTTCAGCGCTTCGTCAGGCACAATGCCCAGTTTGTTCATAGCCTCGCAAGCCAGAATTTCTACCTTCAGCATGGTACGGAATTCATTTTCGAGTGTCCAGATATTACCCATTTCAGGATGAGTATAACGATCAATCATTTTTGTATGCCTCCCAAGACAATTTTATTCATGAAAAAACATCTGAAAGCCACAGATATTACCTTCAGATTCTTCACTACACTTTGTTGCATAAATATCATATCATTTTCCGCGTCTTATCGCAAGCTTTATGAACATTTTTTGTTGATTTTAGGTAAAATATTCGGTTTTTCTTCGCAGCTTCCTTGTAAGCTTTTTTACACTTATCAGAAAAAATCTTTGTCCGGAGAATAATTTTCACGCTTTTGACCCCAAACAGGCAATGCTCCGTGCAATAATCGAGTAGGAGACTGCTCATTATTTGAGCAGTCGACCTCTCACACCACCGTGCGTACCGTTCGGTACACGGCGGTTCAAATACCATAATGCTTGAGTCTTTTAAGCTCGTAATTGCTCGCTAATTCATAATAGCCTGCTTTTACGAGCTTTTCTTTTGTTATTGACCTGTTAAGTATTGCACTTCTTGCTACTCGCCAATAACCTAGTCTTGTATTCCCCCACATATATGCGTACTCCTCTGGTATTCCTAACTTCTTTAAGTTTGTAACTCTAGTTGTAGATTTCTTCCATTGTTTCCATATATATTGACGAAATCTCCTTTGCAGCCATTCATTCCATTCCTGCATTTTGCGTCTTATACTTGCTATGCAGTAATAGTTCAGCCAACCGCTTATATATACTTTTACCTTGTTCATCACTACACGTACATTTCTTCCTTGGCTTCTAGCTGTCAGCTCTTTTAGTTTTGCTTTGGCTTTCTTCAAGGATTGTTTGTGTACTCTTATCATTACACCCGTTTGGTTCTTACCTAGCGTAAATCCTAAGAACTTGAACTTTTGTGAGTATACGCTTACTGCTTTGCTCTTTTCCATGTTCAACTTTAGTTTGAGCTTATCTTCAAGATATTTTCTGCTGGATTCCAGCAATCTTTCCGCTGCTCTTTTGCT
>NZ_CABQHJ010000055.1:0-4489 GCF_902463975.1 uncultured Phascolarctobacterium sp. | reverse complement strand
AGCATAGCTTAAATTTTTATTAAAAGCAACCTAAGCTATGACTATATTATACGAGGAGGTTTTTATTATGGCAGAAGATTTTGTTGGCGTTAGCGGTTCTTTGAATGAAAGCTTTGTGGGCGCAAGCAATGATAAGCTCTTTGAGGTGCCGTTTGAGGCACTGGAAGTGCGCATGGCTAAGGAAAAACCGCAGGTTATGCCAGGGCTGACAGCTTTGAAGAAGGCTATGTCTGCGCCTGCGTTTGAGCGTCTGATCAATTCGCTGCTGAATATTAACCTGGGTGAGGATGCGCTTTTGGTTGTGGCTGGTGATGAGCGTGTGCGCACGGAGCTGATTGGCAAGTATTTGCCGGTGCTGAAGGCGGCGTTTAATGTGAGCAGTGTGCGTGTTGTTGGCGGCGCGCGCAATGGATTGGATGCTTATTGAGGGTGTTGGGGTGGATGCCCGTGCCTTTGTAGTGTGAATTAAGAAAGAATTTAGTGAGGCTATGTGATTGATTTTTGCCCCCGATACAAGATGCATGGTATTGGGGGTATTTTTTGTTATGCAGCCAGCAGTATAAAAAAGGCGTGTAGAATTATATCGACAGGGGAAATGGTCGCAGGCGCTAAAAGATGTTATAATATATGAAGAAGCAAAGAAAGGGGAATTCTCATGCAACAGACAAGACTGCCGCTTCCTGTCGGCACTACTGACTTCAAAAGAATCTGCCGGGAAAATTATTATGTCGACAAGACGTTGCTTATAAAGGACCTGCTTGATGAAAAGGTGAGCAACATTCTTTTTACGCGTCCGAGGCGTTTTGGCAAGACCTTGAACATGGATATGCTCCGTACTTTCTTTGAGAAAACAGACGCAGATACCAGCAGCTATTTCAAGGATAAAGCAATCTGGCAGCAGGGCGAAAGCTATACGCAGCAGCAAGGGCAATATCCTGTTATCTTTTTGTCGCTGAAGGATATAAAGGCGCAGGATTGGGAAACAGCATATGAACTGTTGAAAATGATTATCAGCTCCGAGTATGCAAGACACATGGAATTGCAGGCTGGTAATGAGATATCCCGACAAGACAAGGATTTTTATGAAAAAATAGTCAATAAAAATGCTAATAAAGCAGATTATATGCTCAGCCTGCAGATTCTCAGCAGAATGCTTTATCAGCATTACAAAAAGGCTCCTGTGATAATCATTGACGAGTACGATACTCCTATCCAGGAAGGCTTCGTCAATAATTATTATAATGAAGCTATTGAGTTTATCAGAAATTTCTTTTCGGCTGCCTTGAAGGATAATCCCTATATAACTATGAGCCTTATGACGGGTATCCTGCGTGTCGCTAAAGAAAGTATCTTCAGCGGGTTGAATAATATCCGCGTTGATTCTGTACTTGATGATACTTTTAGTGGTTATTTTGGATTCACTGAGGGTGAGGTCAAGACTATAACGCAGTATTATAATGTAACTGAAAAGCTGGCAGAAATCAAAAGCTGGTATGATGGCTATAGGTTCGGCAGCACTGAAATCTATAATCCGTGGTCGGTGATTAATTATATAACGAGCAGCTGCAAGGCTATCCCGTATTGGAGCCAGACTTCGGAGAATACTATTATTCATGAAATACTGGAGAAGTACAATGAAGCAACTTACAGGAATCTTCATGAATTGCTTAAAGAAAACGGGCAGGTAAGCTCTGTAATCAAAACGAATATCATTTATCCTGAACTCAAGGGGCCTCAGACAGATATTCTTGGTTTTCTTCTGATGACCGGTTACCTGAAGGCAACTGATATGACACTTAACGAAGACGGAGAGCATTTATGTCGGCTTAATATTCCTAATAAGGAGATACGCACAATCTATCGTAAGGAAATTATTAGTTTGCTGATAGCGGAAGTCGGTGATATGACGGTAACGGATTTAACCTAATCCGCCAGAAGTCCCCCACCTCTAAGGTGGGGGATGAAGGTGGATCTGGCGAATTTACGTAAGTAATTGAGCCAGATAATTGCTCCGTAGATAGCTTTATGATATAATCAGTCGTAAAAGTGAAAGGGCTGATTATACTATGAAATTAGACAATAATAACCATTCAGTGTTCTTGCTGTATTACCATCTTGTTCTGGTAGTAAAGTACCGTCATAAGGTATTTTCCGACCAGATGAGCCAATATGCAAAAGACATATTTGTTCGCATAGGCTCTTCATATAACATCACATTGGAAGAATGGAACCATGATCAAGACCATGTACATATCATGTTTCGTGCCCATCCTAATACAGAGATGTCGAAATTCATCAACGCTTACAAAAGTGCCAGTTCTAGGCTAATCAAAAAAGATTTTCCAGAAGTTAGGCGTAATTTGTGGAAAGAAATGTTTTGGTCAAGAAGCTATTGCTTGCTGACGACAGGTGGTGCTCCTATTGAGACAATTCGTAAATACATAGAAAATCAAGGCAGGTGATTATAGTGAATAAGGCATACCGATACAGGCTCTACCCGACAATTGAACAGAAGATTATGTTCGCCAAGACTTTCGGCTGTGCCAGATTCATCTATAACAAGATGCTTGGAGATCGTCTTGATTACTATAAGGAAACAGGCGAGAGGCTGAACAATACACCTGCACAGTACAAGAAAGAATTTCCTTGGCTGAAAGAGGTTGACAGCCTTGCTCTCGCCAATGCCCAAATAAACCTGAACAAGGCGTATAACAACTTTTTGAGCAATAGGAAGCATTTTGGCAAGCCACGCTTCAAGTCGAAGAAAACGGGGCATGCTTCATATTCTACGAACAACCAATATGGCTCTGTAAGAATCGAGGGAAACAAAGTCAAGCTGCCTAAAATAGGTTGGGTAAAGCTGTGTCTGCATCGTCCATTAATGGAGAATAGCACCATAAAGACTGTAACCATAAGTAAAACACCGTCAGGAAAATACTATATCAGCATTTTGGTGGAGTATGAAAACCAAATACTTCCCATCATACCGAAGAATTTTCTTGGATTGGATTTTGCTATGCACGGGCTGTATGTTGCTTCCGATGAGGACAATGCCGATTATCCAAATTTCTTACGGGAAGCCGAAAAGAGGTTGCTCAAGGCACAAAGAAAACTCTCCAAGAGACAAAAAGGGAGCCGTAACAGGAATAAACAAAGACTGCGTGTGGCTGTACTCCATGAGAAAATTGCTAATCAACGCCGCGACTTCCTGCATAAGAAAGCTCGTTATCTTGCAGACCGCTATGATGCGATTGGCATAGAGGACATTAGCGTAAAGGCCATGGCGAAGCGAAAGAAGGGTGGCAAGTTCAGCTTTGGTAAATCCATATCCGACAATGGCTGGAGCATGTTCACAAGTATGCTGGAATACAAACTTGCATGGCAGGGTAAGCAACTTATCAAGATAGACAAATGGTATCCAAGCAGTCAGCTATGCCATGTCTGTGGCTACCAGAACAATGACACCAAAGACTTATCTGTACGGGAATGGGATTGCCCTAAGTGTGGCAGTCATCATAACCGTGATAAGAACGCTGCAATAAATATTAGAGAAGAAGCTAGGCGAATATCTGCCTAGCGTAACTCATAAAGTACCGTGGGTCGCATGGGAATCTACGCCTGTGGAGAGAGTGTAAGTCGCCATAACTCTTCGGAGTTAGTGGTGCTGTTCTCGCTGAAGCAGGAAGCTTCCGCCTCTATAGGCGGGGGTACGTTCACGAGACGCTTTATTAAATAAGGATAGTGCTGTCATCAAAGAAACGTTGGGAAGATTCATGATGCAGACAATCAGCTATTATGACGGGCTTAGGGAAAGCTATTATCATGGTCTGATGCTGGGACTTATAACTATCTTTGAATATACTCACTTTATCCGCTCCAATAGAGAAAGTGGAACTGGCAGATATGATATTCAGCTTATTCCTAAAAACGCAGGTATGCCGGGGATTATTATTGAAATAAAAGCAGGTGAAGCAAAGGACGATGATGGTGCTTTAAGCAAGCTGGCGCAGGTTGCGTTCGACCAGATTGAAGAAAAGAAGTATGATACTGAGTTGCGTTCACTGGGAGTAAGTGTTATACGCAAATACGGTATTGCGTTTGCCAATAAGAGGGTTGAGTTGAAGACGAATTAGATTTTACAGCAAAAAAGCCGCCTGCAAGGGCGGCTTTTGGCGTATAGTCTTGCTAAATTGTTCCAAGCACTCAGCTGCTATGTATGCCCCCCGTTAGTCGCTATCGCGACAGTCGCCCCAGGGCGCCCTCTCTTGCCCTTCGGGCAATTCACCTTGTCCCCCGAGGGGGAACCAAGAATGTGCTAATGAAGTTTATCGAAAAGCTATTAGTCTTGCCTGCCCCTTGGGGAAGGTGCCGAGCGAAGCGAGGCGGAAGGGGGCTGTGAACTGCGAAAAATTTTTACCATTATTTTACGAAAATCTAACCTGCATTTTAGAATTTTTTAACTTTATTTGTAATATATATATATATATAT
>NZ_CABQHJ010000054.1:0-5135 GCF_902463975.1 uncultured Phascolarctobacterium sp. | reverse complement strand
GCATTCACCTTTGGTAACAATGCAGGCTTAGTCAATGGTGATAACGGTCTGGTAATCAATGCTGACAAAGATGGCGCGATTACGGAAGGCAGCGTAAGCGACGTTAAGAAGACCAACAACGTAGGCAGCTACGAATGGAATGGTACTGCCAGCGGTGTAGATAACCTGAACACTAACTACGATGTAACAGTTAACGCAGGCAAGTCCGACGTAACGAAGGCTAACCTCGTAGTAAATCTGAAGGACATCACCCGCGTTTACGGTAATCTTGATGCTAAGAACTACAGCAACGCATATACCTTTGGTGCAGATGCAGGCTTAGTGAACGGAGATAGCGGTCTGGTAATCAAGGCTGACAAAGACGGTGCAATTGCAGGCGGTACTCTGACCAACGTAGAGAAGACCAGCAACGCAGGCAAATATAGCTGGAGTGGTACTGCCAGCGGCGTAGCTAACCTGGATACGAACTACAACGTAACAGTGAACGCAGGCAAGTCCGAAGTAACACCTGCTAAGCTGACCTTTGTAGTAGATGACAAAACCATTACCCAAGGTGTACCGGCAGAATACACCGGCAAAGCCAACGGCCTGACTAATGGCGACACCCTTGCTGGTATCGGCGTAGGCGGCTATGAGCTGGACAGCTCGGTAAATCCGTTAATTGTCGGTGTTTACGAAGACAAAATCGGCGTCCTGATTAATGGCAGCGTACATCTGACAGGCGGCGACGGCTTGCTCAAAAACTACAAAGTGGAAATTGACCCAGGTACCCTGACCGTTTTGGCAAGCTTTAACCCGACAGACGATTACTGGTTCGGCACTGCTCCTTGGGATAAGGAACGTAACCTGCGTGAGCGCAAGGCTGAATTCCATTATGTAGCTGGCGGTATGAGCCTCTAAGCAAAATTAAATATTGACGGTTAAAGCACTTTTATGGATTGTACCATCCTGATAGAAGCGCAACTAAAGCAAAGCCCCGGCATTTGCCGCATCGTCAACGATGCGTCTGTGCCGGGGCTTTTGTCAGGACGCTTTGCTGCAGCATTACCTGAAGTAAAGTAAAGCTTAAAGTAAGTACTCTTTTTTTGCAAGTTAACTAGAAAAACACAGCTTTTTTCAAAAAAATGTGCTACAATATATTTACGAAAAACGAAAGGAGTGTTTCGTATGTCTGAAGTATCTCAAGAAACTATGATGTTCAAACGTGAGCCGGAAAAGCTGAACGTTGCCGAAACTATAAAAGAAGTATATGCTGCCTTAGAAAAGAAGGGCTATAACCCCGTGGACCAATTAGCAGGCTACCTGCTGAGCGGTGATCCCACTTATATCACCAGCTTTGAGGACGCACGCACCAAGCTGCGCCGTCACGAGCGCTATGAGCTGATTGAAGAGCTGGTAAAGAATTATCTGCAGCAGATTAACAAGTAAAAGGAGAACGTAACTTAATGCGTAAAATGTCCCTTGATGTAGGAACAAGAACTATCGGTATTGCCGTAAGCGATTTGCTGGGCATGATTGCCAACGGCGTGGAAACTATTCACCGTACTACGGAAGAACGCGACTATGCCCGCATTGCCGAGCTGATTGCCGAGCAAGAGGTTGATACCTTGGTTGTAGGCTATCCCAAAAACATGAACGGCACTATCGGTGAACGCGCGCAGGCCTGTGAAGCAATGGCCGAAAAGCTACGCACCATGTTCCCGAAGGTGCAGGTTGTGCTGTGGGATGAACGCCTGAGCACGGTGGCTGCCGAAAAGGTGCTGGTTGATGCGGATTTGCGCCGTAAAAAGCGTAAGAAGGTTATTGATATGATGGCGGCAGTTGTTATTCTGCAAAATTATCTGGACAGCAAGAGCTTTAAAATTTGACAGATAGCGTTACCTATTATACAATATGTTTAGATTAAAATTGAGCTTTTTATTTATTGAGCTATAACGAAAGAGGTGCCTTTATGGAAAAAGACATTAGAGATGAAGAATTAGCAGCTATGCAGGCTGAAGGTGAAGAAGAAGTTATCTGCGTTGTTCTGACTGACGAGCAAGGCAACGAGCATGAGTTCTATCAGGATATGGTTATCACTGTTGATGACAAACAATTCGCAGTACTGGTTCCGATGGAAGACTGCTGCTGCGAGGATGACGACTGCGATTGCCACGAGCATGATGAAGAAGAAGATACCTGCGTTATCGCACGCATGGACTTTGACGAAAACGGCGAAGCTGTTTACACCGCTCCGACTGACGAAGAATACGAAGCAGTTGCTGCTAAGTATGACGAAATGTTTGAGGACGAGGAGTAATTCACAGTCAATAATTTTACCGGACTTCGGTCCGGTATTTTTATGCGATGTGACGATGTTTTCTGATGGATATAGAAAAGCTGAAAAAGCTGGTGCGCGACAATCCGGTGCAGGCTACGGCAGGTGCTTTGGCGGTGCTGCTGGTTGCCGGCGTGGTAGTATTTACAATTTATCTTAACGGACAGGGCAATAATAAGGGCTTTGCCGTAGAAGGCTCACGCCTTATTGTTGTCAAGGACGGCATGACTACGGCGGATATCGCTGAGCTGCTGCATGAAAAAAAGCTGGTAAAAAATCCCGCCGCCTTTAAAATGGAGGCGCGCTGGAAGGGACTGGCTACCAAGCTGCAGGCCGGTGCCTACCAGATCGACGGCGGCATGAGCAATCAGCAGATTGTCGATGTTATGGTCAAGGGACGCATCAAGCAGGTGCCCTTTACCGTACCGGAAGGCTACAGCGTGGCGAAAACTGCGAAGAAGCTGGAGGCCGAAGGGCTTGGCAGTGCTGACAAGTTTATGGCAGCGGCGAAGGATTATGCACCCTATCCTTACATGCATACCGATGACAGCAATGTGCTGTTTAAGGCCGAGGGCTTTATCTACCCGGCAACCTATGATTTCCCGGTGGGAATCAGCGAGCAGGAAATGCTCAAAATGATGGTTGCACAGTTTGATAAGGAAATGCAGAGCAGCGGCATTGCCAAAACTGTGGCAGAACGTAATCTGCCACTGCGTGATGTAGTAAATATGGCTTCGATGGTGGAGCTGGAGGCAGTATTTGCCGAAGAGCAGCCGAAAATCGCCGGCGTTTTCCTCAAGCGTGTGGCTATCGGCATGCCGATTCAGTCGGATACGACGATTCAGTATCTTTTGGGAACGCAGAAGGAAGTAGTTACCTTTGCGGATACAAAGATACAGAGTCCGTATAATACTTACCAAAATCCCGGTTTGCCTCCGGGACCGATTGGCAGTCCGGGACTGACCGCAATTAAGGCGGTGCTGCAGCCGGAACAGACAGATTATCTGTACTTTGTTGCGGAAAAGGACGGACACCATCGCTTTACCAAAACCTATGCCGAGCATCTGAAGGCGATTGAGGAAATAGGTTAACAACAGTTTATTACATATTTCTGCGTTGCCGTCATGGCGGGGTAGAGAAGTGTTTTAAGGAGAATTAATGAGCAGAAACTTAGTTAAACCCGAATTACTGGCTCCTGCCGGTAATATGGAAAAAGGAAAAATGGCCCTGCTTTACGGTGCTGATGCTATTTATCTGGGAGGCAAGCTGTTCGGTCTGCGTGCCTTTGCCAACAATTTCTCTTTAGAGGAAATTGCGGAGATGGCAGAGTATGCGCACAGCCTCGGCAAAAAGGTTTATGTAACGGTAAATATTTTTGCGCATAACGAGGATATCGACAAACTGCCGGATTATCTGCGCGGACTGCAGCAGGCTAAGGTTGACGCACTGCTGATCAGCGATTTGGGCGTATGGAGCACTGCCCGCCAGGTTGTGCCTGATATGCCGCTGCACGTGAGCACGCAGGCTAATACCACCAACTATGCCACGGTGCAGGCGTGGGAGCAGCTGGGCGCTGAACGCGTGGTGCTGGCACGTGAGCTGTCCTTGGCAGAAATCAGCGAAATCAGCGAAAAAACCTCGGTAGAGCTGGAAACCTTCGTGCATGGCGCAATGTGTATTTCCTACAGCGGACGCTGCCTTTTGAGCGCCTATCTGACTGGGCGCGACGGCAACCGCGGTGCCTGCACTCAGGCCTGCCGTTGGGAATATAATATGTATAAGCTGGGTGAGCAAAAGCGCCCGGGCGAATACTTTGACCTCGAGGAGGACGAGCGCGGTACTTATGTGATGAACTCCAAGGACCTGTGCCTGATTGAATATCTGCCGGAGCTGATGCGCGCCGGTGTGTGCAGCCTGAAGATTGAAGGCCGCATGAAGAGCGTGCATTATGTGGCAACGGTAGTCAGCGTTTACCGTAAGGCTATCGACCAATGCTGGGCAGATATGGAGCATTACAGCGTGCCGGAGGCGTGGATTACCGAGCTGAACAAGGTTTCCCACCGCCAGTACACCACAGGCTTTGCTGTGGCTAAGCCTGACAGAAATGCGCAGGTTTACACCAGCTCGAAGTATGAGCAGACACACGATTTTGTCGGTATCGTTACAGGCTACGATGCCGAGAAAAAGCGCGCTTATTTTGAGCAGCGCAATAATGTAAAGGCAGGCGAGCCGCTGGAGCTTTTGATGCCTGACGGTAGCACGATGCCCTTTGTTTTGACAGAAATGCTGGATGAAGCAGGTACGCCGATTGATTGCGCACCGCATGCCCAGCAGAAATTTTCCGCAGCCAGCGACAAGCCGTTGCTGCAATTCAGCTTATTACGCAGAAAGGTTGTAAAAGAATGAGTGACAATGACCCCGGACCCCACAGTATGATCTACGCGCAGGTTGAGCCTGAGCGTATTGCAGATGTTAACTGGATTATGGAAGGCTATGAGCATCTGGCCATGGTGAGCACCGTAGACGGCACCAGCGGACTGATTAAGTTTTATGCTACGCCTGATACGTATTTTGATACACTGGATATTATTGAAAATATGCCGTTTAAGGTGGATGTAATCGATAATATGGAAAACGGAGTGTATCACAGACTTTGGCAGATTTAAACTGCAGGGAAAGGACTGCCGCAGGCAGCTTTCGTTTTTTCTACAATCGCATATCGTAAATAGTAAAAGGCCGGGAGTATTGCTCCCGGTCTTTTTTGTAGTGCGCCCAGCATGGGCGATAACTAGGTGGTGAAAGTCCACTACGCGCTCGG
>NZ_CABQHJ010000053.1:0-7089 GCF_902463975.1 uncultured Phascolarctobacterium sp. | reverse complement strand
AGCATAGCTTAAATTTTTATTAAAAGCAACCTAAGCTATGACTATATTATACGAGGAGTGAATATCCTATGAAAAATATTTTACTGATCGGAGCAGGTCATTTTGGACGACATATCGCTATGCAGCTTTCACAATTAGGGCATCAGGTCATGGCAGTTGATACTGATGAGGAAAGAATTAACGATGTACTGCCGTTTGTCACCAAAGCACAAATCGGTGACAGCACCAATGCAGAGTTTTTACGTGCTCTCGGCATCAGGAATTTTGACGTTTGCTTCGTAACTATCAGCGGTAATTTTCAAAACTCGCTGGAAACTACTTCTCTTTTAAAAGAACTGGGAGCAAAATGTGTAGTATCTCGTGCTGAACGCGATGTCCAGGCAAAGTTTCTGCTTCGTAACGGTGCAGACAATGTAGTCTATCCTGAAAAACAGATGGCTATATGGGCAGCCAAACGCTACACTGCAGACCATATTTTCGATTATATAGAAATTGACAAGCAGCACGCTATTTTTGAAGTAGAGGTGCCAAAAGCATGGGTTGGTAAAAGCATCGGTATGTTGGATGTCCGCAAAAAGTTTGGCATCAATATTCTTGGTATAAAACGTTTGGGAAAAACTGACGTCTCAATTACGCCCGATACCATATTATCCGACGATATAACAATGCTGGCATTAGGCGAGTATAATGCACTGCAAAAGTGTTTCCGGATATGAATAATATTGCTTAAACGCAGAATATTTAAGACAGCAAAAAGGCTGACGCCTTGCGTAAGTACGAAGCGTCAGCCTTTTTATATTCTCGACAACTCTTTTATTTCAATAATTCCTTAATTTTTTCCAAGTTTTCCGCAAAATATACTCCCTGCTGCTTTTCCTCTGAAGAAAAACCTTTAAGAATCATCTGCTGCAGAAAGTGCTTTATATCATCATAATAACCGTCAAGATTATAATAGATGCACGGCGCCTGCAGCTGTCCCAGTGACAGCTTGGACATAATCTCACTGACCTCCTCCAGCGTTCCCACGCCGCCGGGAAAGGCAATAAAAGCATCACCAAGCTCAATCATCTTCGTCTTGCGCTCTGCCATATCTTTGGTAACTATCAGCTGCGTCAGTCCCTCATATTGATAGTCTTCATCTATAAAAAATTGCGGCTCCACGCCGATAACCTTACCGCCTGCCTGCAAAACGCTTTGTGCCAGCTCTCCCATCAGGCCGGTTTTAGAACCGCCATAAACCAACGTATTACCACTCGCACCAATCCAGATGCCAAGCTCTTTAACCGCAGCCTCAAATTTAGGATCATTGCCTGTGGATGAGGCAAGATATACTGTTATATTCATGTTAAGACCTCCGAATATTGTTTAATCTAAAAAACCACCATAAAAATACCTGTGCAAGCGATATGGAATATTTTTTCTATATAACTTGATGCAGGATAAGGATGCTTGTTCATACCCTTCATATTAAAAAGCTGATACCCGGCAAGCGTAGTATCAGCTTTTTCCTATGTATCCGTAAATTCAATTTTCTATGGTTATCAGCAGGATTTTTTCTCAGGTACAAGTATATTATAAGCCATTAGTACGTCAGAATCTGTCTATCTGCAAAAGAAGATGTTAGACATGCCAGATAAACTGTTTAATTAAAGAGAGATTACTGTGAAATGCAGCATTAAGAAGCTAGATTTTGCCATCAAATTTCTTAATGCTGTTTTTGTTCTTCACAGCAATCTCTCATTTCATAATATTCTTTGGCTCTTTCAGGCTCTCCGCTATACTGTTTGCCAGCGGCACCATTCTAGTATACCGAAATTGTTCTCTACCCTAACGCCACATCCAGCACCATCATAACACTGAAGCCTACGGCAAAGAAAATCGTGCCGATATTAGAATGCTCTCCCTGCGACATTTGAGGAATCAGCTCCTCTACAACAACATAAAGCATTGCACCGGCAGCAAAGCTCAAAAGATACGGCAGCACCGGTATTACAAGCTGAGCAGCAAGTATCGTCAGCACAGCTCCGATTGGTTCCACAACACCGGAAAGCACACCGCCCCAAAATGCTCTGTTCTTACTCTCTCCCTCTGCGCGAAGCGGCATAGAAATAATCGCACCCTCCGGAAAGTTTTGAATAGCAATACCGATGGACAAGGCAAGCGCCCCTGCTGCCGTAATTGGCGTATTCCCCGCCAGAAAGCCGGCATATATTACACCGACTGCCATTCCCTCAGGTATGTTGTGCAGCGTTACAGCCAAAACCATCATCGCAGTACGGCTCAAATTGCTCTTGGGGCCCTCAGTCTGCTCACTTCCCACATGCAGATGGGGAATCAAGTGGTCAAGCATGAGTAAAAATAATATACCAATCCAAAAGCCGATAAACGCAGGGAGAAAGGACAGCCTTCCCATACTTTCGGATTGCTCGATAGCAGGAATCAGCAGGCTCCAGATAGACGCTGCAACCATAACACCCGCAGCAAAGCCCGCAAGCGAGCGCTGCACCATATCGCTAAGCGATTTTTTCATAAAGAACACACACGCCGAACCGAGTGTTGTTCCGATAAATGGAATAAGAATTCCCATGAAAGTCTCCATTACTTCACCATCCTTGTATAAAAAATTTGTTTCTTGTCAACTTAATTATACTACAACGGTAGGAATTATGATAGCTAAAGCGGAGATTTATTTGGGGTTGTATCATCTGCTTTTTTGCAGCGGAGTTAATACTGCAGGCGAAATCAGCGGCAGCAGGAAGCTTATGACTTTGGCCTTAAGGCTTAATCACTAACCATCATACTGAACAACCAAAAATGCTGATACCCTGCAAATCCTAGCGACCTGTATGAGTATCAGCTTTTTGTTGTTGGTGCAAGTTAATAATCCTAATATCTTATTCTTCCGTATCCTCTACTTCAGACACCAGGCAATCATCCTGCTCCAGTTCATCCTCAGCCCTTATCCTTCATACCCAAAAACCTGATTTACCTTATCCTCAAATTCTTTATAAAAAGGCGCTGTTTCCGTATCAAACTCAAATCAATCATTGCCTTTACTGCTGCATGATAATACCAGCTCTGTACATCCTTGCCACGTTTGAAGCGCTGCCATAAGTTCTCACCGTATTTAGCATAATCACGCGCAATTGCACGCATATTAGCCAGCTTATCTGCCAAAACCAGCTTCTGCTCACGCTCATCCGCCTGCGCCAAATGCGCCAAAGCTTCCTCTTTACGTTTTTCCCACTGAAAAATTTTATCCTGCATTTTCCCAAACACTTTTCCCAAGCATAACAAAAGAGCCGCCGAAGCGACTCTTTTTAATTGCAACGCCAAGCTAAAACACTACTGTTCCAGCAAATCCTCCACAGCGCAGCCAAAAACCTTCGCCAATTTATAAACTGTTTCCACACTGGCCTTATTGATATCTTTATGGCGCTGTTCATACATCTGTATCGAGCGTAAGCTGACTCCAGAGCGACGGGCAAGCTCCGCCTGCGTCATACCGGTATAGCCACGAAAGCGTTTCAAATTCGTTTCTGCAAAATGCTCTCGCATAAGCTTATCTATGATATCTGCAAACTTAGTAACATCAGATTCATGCAACGTGTAATACATTCTCTGCAAATCATTATAGCTGACTACCTTAAAAATATCCTTATACTGCCTGTCCGAGCGCCATTGGTAATACGCCAGCGCCCAGCCCATCCAGTATTCCGGCGACCGGCCATAGTTAACCTTTGGCTCTATATGCAACTCTTTACCTGTCGCCTCCTTGATAACATCCAGCGCAATCTCTATACCGCTTTTGCCCGGAATATATTTAGGATCCGCCTTCCCCATACGCCTGCTGACAGAACTTCCGGCAAACATCTGCATAAAATCTTCGCCAGCTATATCGCAGCTGTTGATGGCATAATCAAAAGCATCGCCAAGCCTATCCTGCGCTTTATTTAGATACGTTTCTGGGTATGCGTGCATCGTCATTACCAACACGTCCTCTCATAATGTCTTGAATATATAAGCCATCGCTTTCTTCTTCCAACATCTGCTCATAAATCCTATCAGCTTCTTTGTTTCTATCACAACGCTTATCATAGTATTTATCTTTTTCAGCATTGTTATAACCTTCAAAATGTAGCTTAGAAAAAGCATATTGCGACTTAATAACAATCTGCTCGCCAAGTTTGCCCAAACGCATTGCCCTTGCCAGTTGCTCCACAGATATACCATTATTTAAAAATGTTTCTGCATAATCAAAATAAGAATCATCTGCACGATAACCGGTAATGATATCATATGCATCCACATTGACTGCAAAATTATCAATCAGATATTGCTTTGCTCGTCTGGCAACAGGATTCTTAAGCGTAAATAAGCGATGTTCAACCAAAACTGCAATCCAATTCAGAATCGTGTATTGCGGACTGTTCAGATGGAGTATTTTTAAGTATTCTGTGTCTAAGGTATAACGATTGGCATAACCATCATGCAAATCAGATACAGCCCATTCCATCGCCAAAGCTTCACTTTCCGTACAATAAAAGCCTAACCCAAAATCATTATTACGTCTTCCTTTACCAAAAGCCGGAACCTCTACGATATTCTCCGAACCGTGATACAACGTAATTATTTTGTCCATCTTCATCGCCTCCATTCTGCCTTAGCTCAAGTATATCACCACAGTGATATACTTGCAATATTAAAAAGCCGACGGAAGCAAATTCCGCCGACTTTTTTTATAACACAACACTTATTTAACTCACAGTTTTTCCAAGATACTGTAGTGCTATAATATAGTTGTAACAGAGGCTAATAAGATATAATAACTTCGAAGGGAAAAGAGGTACATATTATGCCACAAATTTATCCAGAAGAATTTTCTAAATAGCAATAAGAAGTTGCACACTTTTTGAAAATTAAGATGCATAGATCTTATCCAACTCAAGTTCAAACAGTTCATCTGGAGTTTTATATCCTAGAATCTTCCTTGGAAGTGAATTACACCAATCAGCGATAAACATAATATCTTGGCAGCTATAATTGTCCATCCTCTTTCCTTTTCGGATGAATCTTTTGAGCAAACCATTATGGCGCTCATTACTGCCTCTTTCCCAAGAACTGTAAGAAAGTGTTTACCTTTTTGATGGTTTGTGATATCTTTGGTGTAGTCCATTGTGATTACCCCTTAGTTAGTTTTTTGTGTAGCAACTTAATCTTAACACAAAGGTATCACAATGGACTATTTTTTATTCAATTTTTCAGGTGTGCAATTTCATTATACAATGAGCCAACGCTATGCTTTGCACTACTTTCGCTACATCAAAGTTTATAGCATAGTTATTTCTACAGCATTGACTCCATAGAACTGCAATGCTATACTAAAAATAGCAGAGGCTAGTTTGTCTGGTTTTGACGCCGAGCAGTAATCGGCACCACAATTTCCAGAGCCGCTAGTCTCATTTTTTATAATGCTCTTATATTGGAAACTAATTGACATCTTCAGCAAATAAAGCTACTATAAGTATATGGAGTGAAAGCCCCACTGAGCCGACGTCATTTCAGACGCCTGCCGTGTTACGGATTCAATTCAAAAAAGGATGAGCCTGCAAGCCATGGTTCCTGTTAGTAACGAGAGCAGCCACGGTTTGAAGCTCATCCTTTTATTTTGCAACTATGACATACTGCTTTACTTAGCAATAACACTTATCTACCTATATTTTACCATGAAATAATTTAAACCTAAACCAAGTACTTTACGTTAATATAAGCAGCCTTTGTTTATCTCTACTGCTTCAATGCGCACCTTTTTTTCCACGATTACTTCATTATGATATGTTATACTTTGTTCATCGGTTGAATACCGACATGTTCCTTGAAAACTGTTTTGACAAATATATCGTATAACTCGGTGCACTAAAGGGTTGTCAACCCTTCCGAGAATACCGGAAGCTGTGACCAGGCTGCCTGCGGGATACTGCGGCAGTGAGGTTTCTGTTGCTCCGTGAGGACTGACAGAGAAGCCCAAAAGGCAACACAGAACGGTATGTGCGGATCTTGGTGCCGATTAAAGCGCAAAGGATTCTGGCAGCGACAATAGACGCTAGCTCGAAAGGCTAGAAAAATCCGTGAAACCTGCAGCAGGGATGCTGCAGCGAACTTAGCGGAAACTCCGAAGCAAGCTGTTGGTAGTGAAGCGGAGAAATCCGTGTATAACAGAATTCTGAGGTAAAAGTAGCTCAATACCTGGTTGCGCATACCATAAAAATGCAATTATCTGAAAGATGGGTGAAATTTGCGGGTAGCCATTCCCGCGGCAGGTAAAAGGGGCAGGAAGCTCAGGGTCGCTCCCGAAGGCTCAGACCTGTCTTCTGCGTGGCTGAAGAATTCGGAAACCGTAGATTACGTAAGGCGAAGGTCTATATGATATATTTGTCAAAGCGGTTTGTCAAGTGGGCATAACAAAAGGCAGCTATCAGCAAGCTTCATGCATGTGTAATAGCTGCTTTTTTGTTAGCACGAAAAACTTTAAACAGATTATCATTATACAATGAGCATTTATATTTAAACACAAAAAAACTGATTGACTTCTACAAGTTCAATCAGCATTTTCATTCTATATATTGTTCCAACATAATTTATGTTGGTGCCGCGGACCGGAATCGAACCGGTACGGGTATCACTACCCGAGGGATTTTAAGTCCCTTGCGTCTGCCAGTTCCGCCACCGCGGCAGACATAACTACTTAACACCTTTTAAGAAATAAAAATGGAGGCGACACCCAGAATCGAACTGGGGATAAAGGTTTTGCAGACCTCTGCCTTACCGCTTGGCTATGTCGCCTTAAAAGGTGGAGCGGAAAACGAGATTCGAACTCGCGACCCCCTCCTTGGCAAGGAGGTGCTCTACCACTGAGCTATTTCCGCAATATGGTGCCTCAGCACAGAATCGAACTGTGGACACAAGGATTTTCAGTCCTTTGCTCTACCAACTGAGCTACCGAGGCATGATTGGCGACCCGGATGGGACTCGAACCCACGACCTCCGCCGTGACAGGGCGGCATTCTAACCAACTGAACCACCGGGCCA
>NZ_CABQHJ010000052.1:0-7461 GCF_902463975.1 uncultured Phascolarctobacterium sp. | reverse complement strand
ATAGATAGCTGCGGACTAACTTAGCTTACTACCGTACTTTCTCTGTTCGCGAGAGGTATGAGGTATATCGTTTCAGATTGCTATTCCTTGCACGATATATCTATCGCTTAATTTACAGAGTCAAAATAGCATCTGTCGACGTTTAAGGCTATTTGTGTTATAATATAGAGCAGTATTTGAGTAATAGAGATTAACGGATTTCCCGTATTAAAGGAGTAACTAAAATGCGTATTGTAATAGCTGGTGCAGGCAAGCTTGGCTTTAGTATTGCACAGCTTTTAGCTGAAGATCAGTTTGATGTAGTAGTTGTAGAAATCGATCCCAAGCGCAAGGACGTCATCCAAAATACTTTGGACGTACTGGCGATTGAAGGCAACTCCTGCAGCCCTACTACTTTTGCTGATCCTGATATCAGTGCTTCCGATGTGCTTATCGCCTGCACAGATAGTGATGAAGTAAATATGGTGACCTGCCTGATGGCCAAGAATCATGGTATTAAGCATACCGTTGCCCGTATCCGCAACGTGGATTATGCTATCCATTCGCCGGAAATGCTCAAAAATGATATGAAAATTGACCTCGTAATCAACCCTGAGCGTATTACCGCAGGTGAAATCGACCATATCCTGATGACCCCATCTGCCTTGAACGTAGATGATTTTGCTGACGGCAAGGTGCGTATGTTCGAAGCCAAGGTGAAGGAGGATTCACCTATCGTTAATATACCGCTGAAGGATTTGAATATTCCTAAGGATATCCTGATGGCCATGGTTTTCAGACGTCATCAGATGATAATTCCTCATGGTAATGATTACGTAATTCCGGGCGATAACGTTTACTTCGTAGGCAAGCATGAAGCAATCCGTGAGTTTGAAAATTCCTTCTCCAATACTTATGAAAAGCTGGAGAAGGTTCTCATCATCGGTGCAGGCCGCACAGGTCGCTTTTTGGCTCCCATGTTGGAAAAGCAGGGCATTCAGGTAAAGGTTATCGAAAAGGATAAGGACCGTTGCCAGCTTTTAGCTGCTAAGCTGAAGCGAGGTTTGGTTTTGTGCGGTGACGGTACCGATATTGACCTTCTGATTGAAGAGGGCGTTTCGGAAGCAGACGTTGTTATCTGCCTGACCGAAGATGATAAGCTGAACCTTTTGTTGGCACAACTGGCCAAGCATCTGGGCGCACGTAAGACCATCGTGCGTGTTGCACGTAACGAATATATTGAGCTGATGGAAAAGGTTGGCGTAGACATCGTACTGTCTTCGCGTCTTTTGAGTGCAGGCGAGGTGTTGCGTTTCGTCCGCAAGGGTGGTATCGTATCCGTATCCCTGCTGGAGGGCGCACAGGCCGAGGCTCTGGAAATCATCGTCGGCGAAAACAGCGATGTAGATGGTGTGGCAGTGCGTGATATGAACCTGCCGCCGGAATGCTTGCTGTGTGCTATTGTGCGTGGTAATGAAGCCTATATTCCTAATGGTAATACTGTCTTGCATGCCAATGACCGCGTAATTCTCTTTATCAAAAGTGAATTTTCCAAGACTACAGTACCGTTATTTGAAGGCCGGGGCGCTTAACTATGGATTCAAGGCTTGTTAACCGTTTATTAGCCAAGCTGACAATAGCATTTTCCAGTGTATTGCTGGTGCCGCTGATTGCTGCATTAATTGCAGATAGGGACCATGTATGGATTTTTATATTTACGCTGATTACAACGAGCACTATCGCTTCGCTTTTTAACCTCTTTGGCAGCAGAAGACCGCGTCAGCGCCTGCGTGTGCGTGAAGCCATTGCGGTCGTAGGCTGCGGTTGGCTGTTGGTCTGCCTGATGGGTGCGCTGCCGTATTTGTTTTTAAATCCGGCGGATCCGATTGCGGCGGTTTTTGAAAGTGTTTCCGGTTTTTCTACTACCGGTGTTACTACCGCACTTTCTTTTAACGATTTTCCGCCTAGCATCCGTGTCTGGCGCTGCTTAACGCACTGGACCGGCGGCATCGGCGTTATCATGCTGTTTATTATCATCATGCCGCAGATGAACAGCGGTACAAGCTATCTGTTCAACGCGGAGCTTCCGGGTGGTACGGCTGAACGTACTTTGCCGAAAATCAAGGAATCTGCTATGATGATTCTATTAATCTATGTTATTTTAACAGCAGTGGAAGTTGCTTTGCTGTTGATTGCAGGCTTGCCGATATTTCAGGCGCTGAATCTGGCGTTGGCAACTATGGCGACAGGCGGCTTTTCATATTATCACGATAGCCTGATTTCCTTTAGGTCTGTTTATGTTGAGATTATTGCTATTGTTTTTATGCTGATTGCCAGCATGAACTTTTCTTTGTATTATAAAATCTGGCGTGGCGATTGGGCGTCAGTGCGTCAGGACAGCGAACACAGATATTATCTGCTGATACTCACAACAGCGGCTGCACTTATCTGTGGCAATCTGTATTTTTCCGGTTATATGGATTTTAACGGCGCTCTTCGTCACAGTATTTTCCAGGCTGTGTCTATCGGCAGTACGACGGGCTATGCGTCGGACGACTATAACAACTGGCCCAGCTTCAGCCGCAGCGTTCTGCTGATGCTGATGTTCATCGGCGGCTGCAGCGGTTCAACCGCAGGTGGCATTAAGATTACGCGTCTGGTTATCCTGCTGAAGGCAGGCTGGGCAGAGCTGTTGCGTACTCTGCACCCGCGCATCGTTTATTCCATCAGAATGGGTGAGCGCGAAATCAACCCGATTATTGTCGGCAATATTACGCGTTTCTTCTTCCTGTATATTTTGGTGTTTATTGTGCTGACTATCCTGATTTCCCTGTCGGGGATACCGATAATGGAATCAATGGGCTTGATTGCTGCCTGTATGAGCAGTGTAGGTCCGGCCTTCGGCATTGTAGGCCCGACATCTACCTATAATTGCCTTTCCGATTGGGCACGTTTCATCAGCATTTGGGCGATGATTTTGGGACGTCTGGAAATTTTTACGCTGCTGGTTATCATGCGCCCGGATTTTTGGCGCGATAAGCAGAACTGGTAACGGCAGGAGGTATAGAAGATGAATGCAAAGGTTATAATATATCTCCTGGGAAAAATTTCTGCCGGTCTGGCGATCGCTCAGCTGTTGCCGCTTTTGATGTCTGTTGTTTACGGCGAATATGCTACCTCCAGAACCTTTATCTTTTCCATAGCGGTAGCTGTTATTTTGGCCGGAATCTTTGATTACTATGGTGACGGTAGAGGAGCACGTAATTTATCCGTGCGCGAGGGTATCGGCACGGTATTCTTTTCGTGGCTTCTGGCCGCTGCTTTGGGTGCACTGCCATATTGCTTTGACGGCATTTTGAATCCCGCCGCTGCTTACTTTGAAAGTATGTCCGGACTGACCACTACCGGCGCAACAGCAATTGCCAATCTTGACATAGTATCGCGCAGCCTGCTGCTTTGGCGCACGCTGACGCACTGGATTGGCGGTATCGGCATCATCGTGCTGTTCGTAGCACTGCTGCCGCAGATTGCCGGCGGTGCTGTGTATCTTTTTAACGCGGAGGTCAGCGGCTTTTCCAACAGCCGTATTCTGCCGCGTATCCGTACAACTGCCGTAGCATTGTTTTATATCTATCTGCTGTTTACGATTATTCTTACCGGTATGCTGGCAATTTTGGGCATGAGTACCTATGATGCTGTTAACCATGCCTGCTCGGCTATTGCTACCGGCGGTTTTTCGCCTTATAATGACAGCATCGCGCATTTTCACAGCGCGGGTATTGAAATCGTTACTGGTCTGTTTATGATTTTGGCTGCAGGCAACTTTGCCTTATACTACCAGGTTACGCAAATCGGCCTGAAGGTTTTGTGGCATGATCTGGAATTCAAAAGCTACATTGTGTTGCTGACTATTTTCACTGTTTTAATCAGCATCAACATCATTATGGTGAATGGCTACAGTGTGGCAGACGGTGTGCGTGAAGCCTTCTTCCAGGTGGCTTCCTTCGGCAGTACCACAGGCTATGTTTCGGCGGACTACGACCAGTGGCCGTCCTTTTCCAAGCTCGTTTTGGCTGTAACCTTCCTGACAGGCGGCTGCGCAGGCTCTACTGCCGGCGGTATTAAGGTCTGCCGTTTTATCGTACTGCTGAAAACTGTCATGGCGGAGCTGCGTCGTACTATGCATCCTCAGATGCTGCTTAATGTTTACTACGCTAAAAGACGTCTGCCGACAGAAACGATTATCAACGTCAGCCGTTTCTTTTTCGTTTATGTTCTGGTTATCGCAATTTTAACTATGCTGCTTTGCTTAAGCGGTGTGGACGTAGATGAGGCCGTTTTCGGCGTGGCCTCCTGTATTTCCAGTGTCGGTCCTGCCTTTGGCAGCATCGGCGCTACGGGTAACTATGCCGGTGTTACCGGTATGGGACAGCTGACGCTGGCGTTGGCTATGCTTTTGGGACGCTTGGAGCTGTTTACAGTGCTGGCATTGCTCCGTGGTGAATACTGGCGCAGCAGCAAGAGATGGTAAAGTGAATATTGTTGAATTAACAAAGTAAATCCGACGTGCTGTAGAAGCGGTGCGTCGGATTTTTTTGTGGGGTGGGGAATTTTAGGAGTTTTTAGGTTATGAAGTTAATTAAATGCTATAATGAGGTCATCTGTTTTATTAATTACTCTGAAATAATTTGATAAAAAAGAAAAATAAGGTAGGATTTTTAGTAGCCGATGTCGAATTTTCTTAAAGCTTATTACTTCGATATATGCTTCTTTTATTATTAGGAAGAGCATAGAATTAAAAGTATAATTTTATAATAACAATATTATAGTAATGTGCGGAATATTAATGCAATATATTTGCAATAAAATTAGATTTATAAGTACTTGTGTTTTAATATTAATTTAATGTGAAAGGTCTGATATTATGAAGTAAACTTTGGTTATTTAGGTAATCATGTAAACACAACAATGTGCTTGCGTGATTACTAGCATTGTATGTTGCATAGTTATTTATTAGTGATGTGTAAATAGAAAGGAGTATATATGTTAAAAGAAGAGATCGTTTCTTATATCAATGGAATTCCTGTTATAAAGGAAACATTAGAGGATTGTCCTTTTGCTAATCTGCTTGATATGATAAAGTATTATTTCGATATATATATTTCAAAAGATATAAAAAAGGCAGATTGTCTTTTAGATAATGAGTTTTCAAAGTACAAAGATACTTATCCAAAATTAGTAAATGCTAATGATATGTCAGCATTAATTACTGATTTGATTTTTAATTCTCCTGAAAACCTTGGTAAAAATTTTTTTACAGCTCTTCCTAATTGGATGGATTTTGATGAAAATGAGATGAATAGAGTATTAAAACATCCTTTTTTTGATGAGTATCACAATGTTATAAACGGTTTTTTTGAGTTACCTAGGAAATATTTTATGTTGGAACTTTATACATATGTAAAGGTGCAAGCGTTTGCAACTGAATTTATACCAGAAAACAGAAGTGTTCAATTATGGTATTATTTATGTTACCAAGATATGATAGGTTTTATATATTCTAGTGGCTTTCATGAATCATTAGCAATTATTTATAAATCATATGGAAAAGAATGGTTTTGTCACTCCAAAATTACAGGCATTGATCTTGATCCAGTATTGTATTTATATGCTAGTTATGCGAATATAAGCTGTAGAATTAGTGGATTGATAGAAATAGATAGATTAAAAAATGATTTAATAGATATACGAGATGAACTCATGTTGCGCTCATGTTTAGCTGGGAGTATTGAACAATCAAAAGTATATTTAAATAAAATCAAGGATATTATTACTCATTATGATGATATAGAAGTTAAAGATATCAAACAAAAATTAGATGTTTTAGAACATGAAAACCTTCTGTTAAAAAAAGATAAAGAAACATTAGAAAAAACTAGAGTCATGCTAGAAAAACAGATAAGCTCGTTACAGTTTGATAAGCATAGAACAGATGAAGAAAAAGTAGATAGTATTTTAAAGCGTTTGTATTCAGCAATGCCAGAAGTAATTTCTTTTGACGAATCCATCACATCTTTAGAAAGTATATGGAATAAACTATCTGAAACAACACGTAGGGATATAAAAACAGCATTAGCAGTATATGATTTATATAAAACTGCAGATTTAGCGTCTTTTTTGTTGATTAGTAGTATAGAAAGAGAGTTTAATTTAAATTTCTTTGCTCCTTTTAAGAGAAGTAGATATTATAAAAAAGTAAAAGATAGGTTTTGTTGTAATAGAAAATTTGAAATAACACATACAGCTTTAAATGATTTAAATTCAATACCCACATTAGGTGCGATACCTTTTATTGGAAGAGCTGTACGAACTAAACAAGGAATAGAATCTAGTGAGGTAATTAAAGCGTTCGGAATTTTCTTAGGTGAGAAGAGAAAAGAGTTTTGCTGTCTCTGTGATGCTATACAAAACTATCAGATAGGATTAAAAAAATATAATATAATAGATATTCGTAATGGGGTAGCTCATGGAGATGCTAAAATTAAAGAAGAATGTGATGAAAAATGCTTTGAAGGAGTAAAAGCTTTACTATATGAACCTCCTATTCAAATAATGTTTTCAGTAATAGTTATTTCTATGAAAAAATGATGCTTATGGATAAAAAATCAATTAGGTTCATAACGCGCACCTTTTTTACCATGTAATCTGTAGGTTAATAGATTATAATTCAATTGTAGATTACGAGAGTGAGAAAAGGAAGGATTTTGATTATGATGAGAATTGATTTTCATGAGAAGAAGGACAAGAAGAATCTGATAAGGCTTGTGAAAAATCGCGTATATACTGTCATTTGATGGAGGAATTTGCATCGGCTGTTGATGAAGCATTTGCTAAAATAGTCTATGAAGACACGAAACAGATCAAAACAGAAGTATGGTAGATGCCTGATAGAGAAGCAGAAATTAAAGAAGAAATGAAGCACCCTGAGGAGCTTTCAGATAGTAAGGCGAATATGTATGTTGCTCATTTAGTACGTGAAGAGTTGGAAGTTATGGAAGATTATTTACAGCTTTTGGAGCTGCAGGCACGCCGTAGCTTATTGTTCACAAATATAGATATGGACATTGTGAGAAAGGCGATTTATGAGCTGGTTAAAGTTAAATTCTTAGACAAGCACGAGCACATAAAGCAAGAATATGTTGACCTAATTATCAATGATTATGTGGAAAGATATGCAGAAAGGGAATCTATAGAGTTCAAAGATGATGAGCATTAAAAAAGGCATTAGTCCAAATTTGTGGGTTGGGCTGTTACATGAGTATGGGTCGACCTAGTCCGTAGTTGTGGGTAGACCTATTACAATATGTGGGTCAACCTAGTACAAATTTTGTGGTCGACCTAGTCCATGTTATTGGGTTTCAATGGCCGGAGCGTATTGCTCCAGCCATTTTCGTCTTTAAAGAGTGAATTTATCGTATTTGT
>NZ_CABQHJ010000051.1:0-7630 GCF_902463975.1 uncultured Phascolarctobacterium sp. | reverse complement strand
CCTCACTACGTTCGGCACCTTCCCCAAGGGGCAGGCAAGACTAATAGCTTCAGACTCGGTTCCCCCGCGGGGGAACTGTCGCGTAAGCGACTAAAGTGGCAAAGCACAACCCTCAGTCATCGCCTACGGCGATGCCAGCTCCCTTGCAGGGAGCATATAAAAGTTAAGCAGATTTGCGAAGTTTAGCCTTCCGCAGGTCTGATATATCTTCCTTGAAAGGGAAGGTGGCTGCGAGCTTTAGCGAGCAGACGGAAGGGTTGCAACGCGATATTTAATTGCGACGCACAAGCACAACCCCCTTCCGCCTCACTACGTTCGGCACCTTCCCCGAGGGGCAGGCAAGACTAATAGCTTCAGACTCGGTTCCCCCTCGGGGGAACTGTCGCCGTAGGCGACTAAAGGGGGCAAAGCACAACACTCAGTCATCGCCTACGGCGATGCCAGCTCCCTTGTAGGGAGCATATAGAAGGCTAGCAGATTTTCGAAGTTTGACATTTTGCAAGTATGATATATCTTCCCTGAAAGGGAAGGTGGCTGCGAGCTTTAGCGAGCAGACGGAAGGGTTGCAACGCGATATTTAATTGCGACGCACAAGCCAACTCATTTACACGCCAGCCTGTTAATCTGCGTCGCAATAATCCCCGCACCATACCCATTATCAATATTCACAACCGACACACAATTAGCACAAGAATTAATCATCGTCAGCAACGCACTCAACCCATGAAAGCTAGCCCCATACCCGACAGAAGTAGGCACCGCAATTACCGGATTACGCACCAGCCCGCCAACAACACTCGCCAGCGCGCCCTCCATACCGGCAGCCGTCACCACGCAATTCGCCTGCCGCAGCAAATCAACGTTATCCAAAAGACGGTGAATCCCGCTCACGCCTACATCATAAAGACGCTCCACATGCGTCCCGAAAAACTCCGCCGTCTGCGCCGCCTCCTCCGCTACAGGAATATCGGCAGTACCCGCAGTACACACAACAACACAGCCGCAGCGCTCCTTATCCGGGCGCTCCTGCTTCAGCGTCCGCGCCACCGGATCATAAACAATATCAGGCAGCTGCCGCCGCACCAGCTCATACTGCTCCGGCGTTGCCCGTGTACCGAACACCTCGCCCTGCTCCGCCAAAAGACGCTTATAAATCTCTGCCAAATACGCATCAGGCTTACCGCTGCAGTAAACCACCTCCGCAAAGCCCGTGCGCTGCTCACGCGAAGTATCAAGACGCGCATAATTTAAATTCTCATACGCCTTGTGATTAAAATAACTCTCCGCCTCGGCCACGGACAGCTTGCCACTGCGCACCTGTTCAAGTACACTCCTGGAGTCCACTTTATACCTCCTTTTATGACAAAGACTTAGTTCGCCACCCGGCAAACTAAGTCTTGCATATATAAATATTAAATTTCGATTTTATTATAGCGAAAACATACCCGCAACGCAAGCATTCTTCACATCAAGCCACAATTACACAAGGTTCTTCACAACTGCCAGCTCCATCTTGTCCGCAGGAATAACCTCAGAATGCAGCACAGGCAGGTTCTCCAACGCCAGCATACGCGGCGGAATCTCCGCGCCGGTATCGGCATGCAGCTTTTGCAGCAGCTCAAAAGGATTGCTTCCCTGCGGCTGAACATCATCAAGTGCTGCCAGCACGCTGTCGGCAAACTTATACGGACTTGCGGTAGACAGCACCACGGTATAGGTTTCGTCACTGGTCAGGAAGCGATATTTTTCCATTGCACGCCAAGCAACGGCAGTATGCGTATCCATCAGGTAATGATGATCATTATAAATACGGCCGATAGCCTCCTTCGTTTCCAGCTCATCAACCCAGGCACCGAAGAACTGGCTTTGAATCTGCTTCAGATCATCGCTGTCAATCTCATAATGACCTTCGGTATTCAAACGCTTCATATAATCTGCCACGCGCGCAGCATCATGCTCTGTCACACTGTAAAGCAGACGCTCCAGATTACTGGAAACAAGAATATCCATAGAAGGAGAAACAGTCTTATAAAATTCACGGCGTCTGTCATAAACACCGGTATTAATAAAATCAGTCAGCACATTATTGCTGTTGGATGCACAAAGCAGTCTGTCAATCGGCAAGCCCATCAGCTTAGCGTAATAGCCTGCCAGAATATCACCGAAGTTGCCTGTCGGAACAACAAAATTAATCGGGTCACCGGCAGCAATCTTGCCTGCCTTCACAGCATCTACATAAGCGCTGAAGTAGTAAACAATCTGCGGCACCAGACGGCCCCAGTTAATAGAATTGGCAGAAGAGAAGGTATATCCCTTCTTCGCCAGCTCATCACTGAGCGCAGTATTACCGAAGATTTCCTTCACGCCGCGCTGAGCATCATCAAAGTTACCCTCAATACCGAAAACCTTAACATTTTTGCCTGCCTGGGTAATCATCTGCTGCTTCTGGATATCACTCACACCCTCGCTGGGGTAGAAAACGATAATCTGCGTACCCGGAACATCAGCAAAGCCTTCCAAAGCAGCCTTGCCAGTATCACCGGAGGTAGCAACCAGAATAACAACCTTATTCGTTTCGCCGGTCTTTTGCATCGATCGTGTCAAAAGATGCGGCAAAAGCTGCAGTGCCATATCCTTAAAAGCAGACGTCGGGCCATGCCACAGCTCCAGCACACCGGTATTATCATTTACCTGTACCAAAGGCACAGGATTATAACCGAATTTTTCCGGCGCATAGGCAGCATTTACACATTCGCGCAGCTCGTCCTCGCTGAAATCAGTAAGATACTGCAGCAGAACATCAACAGCACGCTCCGTATAAGGCTTGCGCTCCATCGCCTTTATATCAACCATACGCATCGCAGGAATATTCTGCGGTACAAACAATCCTCCATCCGCTGCCAAGCCACGGGTTATCGCGTGTGCAGCGGAAAACAAATCAGTTTTCCCTCTTGTACTAACATATAACATATATTCAACCTACTTTCTTCTTTAAATTTTGACGTCATACTGCCGTCAGCGTTAATAATACGCCTTCAGGCCAGCACAGTCGTATTTCTTTCAAACACAATTGTGCAAATAGGTTATCAAGATTATAATAGCATATTTTATAGGAAGGAACAAGAGTTACTCTGCAAAAATCAGCGGTGCCACCGTTGCAGCCGTAGCACGCTGCAAATCAGCCGGTGCCGCAATAATCTGCATACCGCGCTGACCGGCACTGATTGCAATCTCCGGCCAGTTATTGCTGTTTTCATCCATATATACAGGATAGTTCTTTTTAGCGCCCAAGGGTGAACAGCCGCCGCGAATATAGCCTGTCAGCGGCAATACCTCCTTCAGATGCACCAGCTCTGCACGCTTATTGCCGCTGGCTCTGGCCAAAGCCTTCAAATCAAGCTCACCGTCACCGGGAATCACGGCAAACATAATGCCGTTCTTGTCACCGCGTACTACCAGTGTTTTGAATACCTGTGATGCAGGCATGCCAACCTCTGCGGCAACATGCACAGCATCCAGATGCTCCTCGTCTACCGGATATTCCATAATACGGTATTCTATCTTCAGCTCGTCCAGACGGCGGGCTGCATTAGTTTTTTTGTTATGTTTCATCAGGAAAAACCCCCTCTAAGCTAGAGAAATTACTTCATCTCTGTTATAATAGCACTATAGTAATGTAAAATGCAAATAAAATTGTGAGGACAATAAATTGAAGCTGAAAATTATCTGCGGACAGCTGGAAATTACTCCCGGCCGTCCTGATGTAAACTATAAGAAAATCATTGACGCTATTGAAAAAGCACGCAGCCTTGAGGCCGATATCCTGCTGTTGCCGGAAATGGCACTGCCGGGTTATCTTATCGGCGACATCTGGGAGCAGCAGACCTTTTTGGATGACTGCGCCTATTATGCCGAAAAGATCGTCGCTGCCACCGAGAATATCTGCGTTATCTTCGGTAGCGTTGCCACCGAACCAGGCAAGCTCAACGAGGACGGACGCGTGCGCAAATACAACGCCGCCTTTGCCTGCCAAAACGGTAAGCTGCTCGGCGGTTATCAGGGACGCAGCTTCTTCATCAAGACATCGCTGCCCAACTACCGCGAATTTGACGACTGCCGTCATTTTTACAGCCTCCAGAAGCTCTGCGCCGAAGAATGTGCAAGCGTCAGCGAAGCACTGCAGCCTTTGGAAATCGTCATCCGAGGCACCAGCCTGCGCATCGGCGTCATGCTGTGCGAGGACGGCTGGACGGAAAACTATCACCTTAACGTACCGCAAACGTTGGCAGCCAACGGAGCACAGCTTTTATGCAACCTTTCCTGCTCACCCTACACGTTGGGCAAAAACCGTAAGCGCAACCACCTTTTCAGTGCGCAGGCACGCACCGCAGGAATTCCGCTTATCTATTGCAACAACGTCGGCATTCAGAACAACGGCAAGAATATCTTCACCTATGACGGCTGCACTTCCGCCTACAACGGCGACGGCAGTCTGGTAACCTCTGCGCCCATGTATGCCGATACCTTTTTAGAATTCACCTGGGATACAGAAGCAAACCACCTTATCTCCACCTGCCCGCCGGCCGTGCTGCCCCAGGAGCCGGAATCCGTTTACCGCGCCCTTCGCTACGGCACAGCCAAATTTCTGCAGCAATGCGGCATCAAGCGCATGACTATCGGTCTTTCCGGCGGCATCGACAGCGCCGTAACCGCCGTCATGTATGCAGATATCCTGGGACCGGAAAATATCCTGCTGCTCAACCTACCTTCACGCTTCAACTCCGCTGCCACGCGCAACAGCGCGCAGCAGCTGGCGCAGGCACTGGGCGCCAACTACGCCGTAATGCCCATCAGCGAAAGCTATGAGCTGACGGTTAAGCAGCTGGAGCAAACGCCCATCATCCATCTGGCAGACGGCAGCAGCTTCAACCTACAGCTCAGCGGACTGATTAAGGAAAATATTCAGGCCCGTGACCGTGGCGCACGTGTTATTGCTGCAGCGTCTGCAGCCTTCGGCGGTGCCTTCAGCTGCAACTCCAATAAAGCAGAGCTGGCCATTGGCTACGCCACCTTCTACGGCGACATCTGCGGCGCTATAGCAATGATTGGTGACCTTTGGAAGCATCAGGTATATGCGTTAGGACGCTATCTTAATGAGGAAGTCTACAAGCGCAAGGTAATCCCTGAAGCCATCTTCAATATCCGCCCCAGCGCCGAGCTTTCGGATGCGCAGACAGTAGGTAACGGCGGCGATCCGCTTGTTTATAGCTATCACGATTATCTGCTGCGTGCCTTTATCGAAAACTGGCATAAAACTACTCCGGCAGACATCCTGCGCTGGTACAAGGCAGGCACGCTGGCTGCAGAGCTAGGCTGTACGCAGGAAGCAATTGACGAGGCCTGCCCCGATACTGCTGCGCTGATTGCCGATTTGGAGCGCTGGTGGAAGCTGTTCGCCGGCTTTGCTGTTGCCAAGCGCATTCAGGCACCGCCCGTTTTATCACTCACCAAACGCGCCTTTGGCTATGACCATCGTGAAGCACAGCTTACGCCCTATTTTTCGCGTGAATATCACGAGCTTAAGGAAGAACTGCTGCAGTAAAAAAGCTTATCCGGCAGAAGAAAAATATGCTTTTATATTTTTCTTCTGCTTTATGATTAACAAACTATATATTTTCTCTTGACATCTGTTTAATTAAATAGTATAATACCTTTTGTATTCGGGGTGTAGCGCAGTTTGGTAGCGCACCTGCCTTGGGAGCAGGGTGTCGCAGGTTCGAATCCTGCCACTCCGACCATGCGGGTGTAGTTTAGTGGTAAAACCTCAGCCTTCCAAGCTGATGTTGTGGGTTCGATTCCCATCGCCCGCTCCAAATTAATATGGTTCAGTAGCTCAGTTGGATAGAGCAACGGCCTTCTAAGCCGTGGGTCGGGGGTTCGAATCCCTCCTGGATCACCATGAAAGAAACCCCGCAACCATGCAGGTTGCGGGGTATTTTTGTGTGTAAAAATCGCGCTTTTAAGTTGTTGATTTTTACTATTTTTTGCCCTATTTTTGGCTATTTTTTAGGCGCGTTGGCCCCAGCGTTGGCCCCAAATATAAACTATTATTTAAGCGCCGCATACACCACAACACTGCCGGCAACAATCTGCCAAAGCAGCCGCTGCCTTTTAATGCGCTCCGTCCGTCTCTGCTCCTGCTTGAGCGTCTCCGATAAGCTCGTCAATGATTTGTTTTGCTCGCTGATTATCAGATCTGATTTGCTCAACGAGCTTTTTGCTGTCGCTAACTCCTGTCTGAGCCTGTCGATTGAGGCCTGCTGCTCTGTCAGCATGCTGTTCTGCCCGCTCAACTGCTCCTGCAGCTGTTCTAACCTCGGCTCCTGCCTGCTGATTAAGCTCTGCAGCTCTTTCAATTTGCTGAGTGGTACTTGTACCATTGCATCCTGCTGTGTCTGCGCCGGTTCGGCCGCATCCACCGCTAAGCAGCAGGCCGGCAAGGCAGACAAGGCCAGCGATAAGCAAAGCGTAGGCAATAACCTTAACCTCACGCTCACCATACATGTCACTCTCCCCTCTCTGTGATGTAATCAGTAATGCCGCGTGCGATTGCGCGGGCCAACTCGTCCTGCTGGTTGATGAGCATCTGACAATCATCGTCATTGGTGATAAAGCCCATCTCGACCAAAACGGCAGGCATGTGTGTAGAGTTGAGGACGACTAGGTGCGGACGCTCCTTGACTCCTCTGTCCACCATGCCCAGACTGCCTACTATTTGACGCTGGATGCAGCTGGCCAGCATGTCAGCCTGCGTCCATCTGCTATACACCAGCACCTCGGTACCCTGCGCAGCAGGAGTGGCCGCGTTGCAGTGCAAGCTAACAAATATATCAGCAGGCCATGTGTTGGCGCTGAGGCATACATTGGTATAAGCCGCGTCCTCGCCAGCCAGGTTATTGCTCTGTACAGTCTTGACCTCACAGCCAGCGGCCGTCAGATAATCGGCCACCAGTACGCCGACATCACGGACAATATCAGCCTCAGTTACTCCGTAGTTGCGATTCACAGCGCCTGGATCAAGTCCCGGATGATGCCCCGGATTGATAAAAACACGCATTATTATCAGCCTCTTTTCTTTTTAATGGTAGCAACCAAGCCGCTTACAGCCTCAACGCCGGCAGCGTTAAGGTTCTCCACGATGCTCAGCAGCTCGGTGGCCGTCAGATAGCCGATAATGGTGCTGACTGCCCATGCAGGTTTACTAAGCTCCACCATAATAAGGTCTGCGGTTGCAGCAGCCATTACACAAACAAGGTATACAGCTATCTTACCTAAAAAGCGGTGTTTCATCACTTCGCTTTTAATCTCGCCAGCCTCGCGGGCGCGTTTGATACCGATTACGGATTTTAAAAAGCCAGGCTCAGGCACGCCCTGCGCCTTGAGGTAAGTGTAGCTAATTGCCACCCATTTTGTAAAACAGTCCACAAAAACGAGCAGGCTAAATGCGTAAAACAGTACGGCATGCTTATGCAGCAGCAGTACCATGATAGCGGTCACCGCCGCTTTGTAGGACCAGCCACTATACAGTGTCTTACCAGCAGCTACGGCCGAGTCAAAAAATAATTTGTAA
>NZ_CABQHJ010000050.1:0-8958 GCF_902463975.1 uncultured Phascolarctobacterium sp. | reverse complement strand
AGCGAAACGCGGCAGATTTACAGTCTGCTCCCTTTAACCACTCGGGAACCCATCCGTTTGCGACAAAAAGAATTATACAGGATTTAGGCCAGTTTGTCAACAGCTTTTCCTAAACTTTTTTACTTTTTTCTTACAAAACCAAAAGCTCTCTCTATCATTGCAAAAGTGCCAGGCCACGTGCAAACTTGCTGCGTTCCTCCGCACGCAGCTCCACCTGTGACGCTATTTTGTCCTTAAGCTTCAACAGCGCGTCTACAGTGCCGCTCATAAGCTCAAATTCGACCTCATCAATGCTGTCGCTTTGCTCACCGCAATGAATTGCACCCTTATCAATTGCCAGCTCAATAACAGCGCCGTCATAATCCAGAATATAGGTTATACGCTCTACGTCAACCGTAAACAAGGCATGCACACCTGCCGGAGCAAGCTCGCTAAGCTCGTAGCCAAGTCCAAGCGCTGCAAAGCCATTCAGCTCAGGCTTGAACTCCTGCAGCGGCAGGTTCAGCTCCAGACGCTCGCTCAAGCCATCCTTGCTCTGCTTAGAAGTCTTTACCGTTGCTTCAAAGCTGCCATCGCCCTTATCGCGCACACGGTAAGCAATACCATGCTGCGTAAGAGCCATATTCTCCGTATCATAATAGGTGCTTACCAGACGGCGTTTTTTGTAGCTGTCGGGGCGCATGGCCTGCTGCATGAAATCCAGCTGCAGCATTTTCTCCAAGCCTTCCCTGCTGAGCAAAAGCTTCAATTCAATCTCTGTATTCTTTGCCATTATCATCACTGCCTTTACCAAAATTTTTCAAGCTGCCCAATGCCTGAGCCGCAGAATTCTTCTGCCACCAAACGAGCGGTATACCAAAGGCCAGCAGCGTCACCGCCAGCGCCGCATAAAAGCGCGTCGTACCAAAAGCATCTGCCAAAAAGTTATAAGCAATTGCCCCCGGAAGCATGCCGAGAACTGTTGCTGCCGCATAAATCTTGAACGGTAAACGCACGCTGCCGGCAATAATGCTCACCGGATCATAAGGAAAAATCGGCACTGTACGCAAAATAATCATCTTCTTAAAGCTGCCGTCGCCAACAAGATAATGCGTCAGACGTTCGCCCCAGCTGCCGCCAAAATTACGCAGCAGCCAATTGCCGCCGCCAAAGCGTCCCAACAGATAGCAAAAGCTTGCACAGCCAAAGCCACCCAGAAGCAGAAATAAGATGCCCCACCAGGGACCGAACAGCACGCCTGCGCTCAGGTTCAAAAGCAGCGTCGGGAATAAAAGCAGCGGACGAATGGTATACACCGCCACATAAATAAGCGGTGCCCACACGCCAAAGCCCACCACCCAGCGGCGGATATCCTCAGCACTATGCGGATGCGGGTTATACGGCGATTCGTACAGGCTATACAAAATTGCCCCCAGCACCAACAGATAGACCAGCACGCGTAAAAGTAAATATAGATATTTTTTCTTCATATAAACCTCTGATTTTCAAACTCTCATTTATTATACGGCGTTTAGAGGAATTTACGCAAGCAGTATTGCCAATTTTGTTCGTTGCAAAGCGGCAGAACACCTGCCAGTTTCTGTACAAATATACAAATCTGTGTTAAATTATTCTGAAGGAGGGATGCCTGATGATTGGCAAAAAATCAAAAAATGCTAAGTCTTCATATACAAAGACAGTCAAGTATTACGAACGCTACCGTGATTTTATCCGCAACATAACTATCTACAGCTATCGCAGCAGACAGGAATATGCAGAAATCGGTATCAATAATCGTACCTATGACGATTACAAACGCATCTTGTCGGATTGCATAAAGCAAGGCTTTATTGAAGAAAGCTTCAATGGCAAAGAAAAGCGTACCCGCTTCAACGCAGATATGTATAAAAGCTCCTATAATTATCTCGTCAACACCTATTTCATAAAAAGCTTGCCTAATAATGCCTTTTATTATATTATCATTTTGCAAATTCTTGGAGACGGCAATTCCCGGTTTATCAACGAAATCGAAGACGCTATTTATAAAGAAAACGACTATAAGCAATTAGATATTTCGAACTCAGCACCCTATAGAGCCTTATGCGCGCTTACAGGCAGCGGCCTGCTAAAAACAAACAAGGTGAAGAATAAAAGCTATTATCAGCTGGCTGACAATATTCTTGACCAGCTTACAGCCAAGGAGCTTCTGGAATTATATAACGCAGTAAGCTTCTTTACTAATGTGTCCCCCTTATCCGTTCCCGGCTACTATTTGGCAAATACCATTTCCCAATATATGGAAAGCAAGAAAGTAGCATGTCCCGAAAAAAATTTGTTTTGGCAGTATCGCTTCTGCAATTATAGCAAAATAGTTGATGACGAAGTGATTTATATTATTCTTCAGGCTATAGAAAATAAAAAATCCCTCAAAATAAGCTATGACAAGAACAAAAAGAGCATCCTGCTAGTGCCTGAAGCCTTACGAACCGATTATCCCTATGGCCGCACCTACCTGTATACAACAAAGCACGTGGCCTATAAGGTGGAAAAAATCACCAAAATCCAGGTAATATCTCCCAAGAAAGCCATAAAGCCTGCGACCAGTCAGAAAGTCAAGAAGCCTGCGGCCAAGAAGCTGGACCTGATTTTCACTTTTAAAGCCACTGACGACGAGCGAGAAGTAACAGCTATAAAGCACCGCCTGCAGCAAGAAGCTGCGTGGATGCATTGTACGGAATTGGATAAGGAGCATTATCGCTACACTGCAACCGTACAGGATGCCTTCTCCCTGGTTCCCTGGATTAGAACCTTCCATAAATATGTTTCCCTCGGAAGCGATACAGATACAGTTGTTAAGGAGCGCTTAGAAAAAGATAAAATGGAGGCCTTGCAAAAATATGGAATTATTCAATGAGCTAAAAAATAATAGCCTGCAAGCTGCTGTCAGGGCTATAAACACAATTCATAGAACTAATCAGCCAATCAGTAAGCCGGAGCTTGAAAAACGCATTACCAACAACTCTTCCCTCTCCCCACAGGAGCAGAAGCTCATTGATAATCTGTTCGTCCCAGACGCTGCTAACACGGAGCTGCTCCGGCCCTTTGCTAAACAAGCGGTTCCCATCATCCCTACCGTACTGGAAATGAAATGGCTGAAGGAAATGCTTCATGACCCCAGGATCGACTGCCTGATTTCTGCTTCGCTGAAGGAAAAGCTGCTGCAGGCCATGCCCCAGGATGGCAGCAGCGAGCAACATTGGCAGCAATCAAACTGGAACATCCACATTCAAATAGACAAGCCCTGCTTTAGCTCCGCAGCTTATCAGGAGAAATTTAAAACTGCACTGGAGGCTCTAAACAGCAAGCATTATGTCTATTATGAAAGCTATGATATCTATGGCAACAAGTATAAGGGAGAAGCAGTGCCGTATAAAATAGAGTATTGCGCCAACAATAACAGCTTTAATTTTATTATGTGGAATGAAGCGAAGCAATGGACCTTCAAAAGTGATTTTGCCACTATAACCAAACTCCAGCTTCTTCCGCAAAGCTTTGACTGCAGCAAAATCGAGCTTGCAGATGCTTATGTAGAGAGACTAAAGACTGAGTCAGAGCCTATTGTTTTGCAGTTTGATGCTGCTCAATATAATGTGTTAGAACGCTGCTTTAATATTTTCTCCAACTATGACAAGGAAATAAGCCGCTTTGATGAAGACGCCTACCAGTTGAAAATATTCGCTCGTGACCATTTTGATAATGCAGAAATCGTGCAAAATATCCTTTCCCTTGGCAGCAGTATTGTGGTTTCGTCACCACAAAAATTACGCCAGCAAATTATAGCTGCCATCCAGGAATCCTTTACAAGATAAAACGCTACATCCAAGCAAAACGCTCCAGTAGCAGCAAAAGCTGTTTACCGGAGCGTTGTTTTATCTTTCATTTTTACTTTTCCTATTCTGCCGAATCGCTACGGCAATCGCATGCCCGACTAACCCTATCAAAGCTGCAACTATTTTCGGATTCATAAATTTCACATCCTTTCAAATACCGGCACCCTGTACCGGGAATCACTCAATCATCATCAATAGCATCCAATATCTCATAAGCAGCAGTAATCAACGCCATAATTATTACTGGATTCATTCTCTTCATCTCCCTTCTTAAGCATTATCAGCTAACTTACCATTCAACAATTATAGTAATATCCGGCATCTCCTTGCAGCTCCCTTTGTTTTATAGTTCTGTATAAGCTTTGGGGTTGTGCCCCTCGGATTGATTATATTTTAACACCACACTCACTGAATATCTTTTCAAAACTCCTGCGAACTTAACTTTTTATCTCCGCTGCTTCTAAATCTCTCATTTTCTTCACCAATCCCTTTGCCTCCAAGATAATCCGCTTTCTTTTACTCATTTCTATATCGTCATCATCCTGTCCGACATAATTTTCATACTCCGCAATAAAGCGTTTTTTTGCATCTTCCTCAAACAAACACTTGCCATCAGAAATAACAAAATCACTTTCCGTAAATATCTTCAGGCTTATGCATCGCAATACTAATTTATCGATAATCGTTGGGCGAAAAACCTCCATCAAATCATATACCAGGCTATCCTTGCGATAGTTAAGCTCATGCAAAAAGCCTATCGAGCTTGCGAGACCTGCTGTTGAAATAGCTCGCCTAACATCCTTTTCCAACATGGAATAGCCAAAACTCAGCATAGCATTTACAGGATCCGTTGCAGGTCTCTTGTGTCGTCCATTCCATTTGAATGCGCCGCCACTTAACAAAATCGCAAATGTATCAAAATACGCTTTCGCTGCAACGCCCTCTATACCCATAAGCTTTTCAATGCTTTTACTTCCTTCAGCCAATTTAGCCAAGGCGCTAAGCTTGCCTATAACGCTTTTTATAGCGGAATTTTGCAGGCTTTTATTTTTGACACTCAGTATATTGCGTTGAGCTAAAATTTTCTTTTTGACAATATCAGCAGCAATTTCCTGTCTTTTGCTAACATCGCTGTAGCACTGCAGCTGCCTTACAAGCTGTCTGCTTTTACCCATTTTCATCCCCAACTCACCCGCAATATCGCCATTATTATCTATATAAATGATACTGCCCTTATTTGCTAAAACAGCCATAATTGCCGCATAGGTTATCTGCACTGAAGCAGTTACAATCAGGCAATCTGCATAGCTCAACGGCAAGTATTTGACTTGACCGTCTTTGCTCTTAATGGTCAGTCTGCCACCATCCTTGCTAACTTCTATTCCATGCTGATTAAGATAAATATCGCTCATCATCTTCACCTCATATTACAATAAAAGCTTCGGGCAAAAAATTTTGCTCGCTATTGGTAAATTCCTGCTCTACCTGATATATGAGTACATTGCCTTTTGCCCCATTATGCAAAAGCTTTTTAGCATACTTATCAAGCTTAGAAATTTCCGCAGGCTTCAGCTCTGCCTTAAAAACACTCAGCTGCACTCTAACAGCTATTTTTTCCAAATGCTTAACCAGCTTATATCTTAACTTGTTATCACTAACATCATAGCAAATTATAACTTGCATTCGGGACTCCTTTCTAACATTTACACATCTTGCTGAATGCTGTTACCATAGAAAATTCCTTATCAGATGTAATATTTTTATATGCTTTATATAGGCAAAGTATAACACAGTATAAAGCAAGTAGCTTTTCAAAACTCCTGTGAACAAAAAAGAGACATAACGACCATAAAAGTCGTTATGTCTTTTTCTTTATACCGCAAGCAGTAATCGCTGTTGCAACAACCAAAGAACAGTGTGAAGCCTTCATTCGTTCCATGTTACAAAACCGCAAGCGGTAATCACTGTTGCAACGGAAATACAATTAACATTTTTACTGACGCATCTACGAGTTACAAAACCGCAAGCGGTAATCACTGTTGCAACGGTTCTGCTGGTGGTTCTAGTGCTAAAGCTGGATTCGTTACAAAACCGCAAGCGGTAATCACTGTTGCAACTTTAGAAAGAAATCTGAAATTCTTATGACTATGATTGTTACAAAACCGCAAGCGGTAATCACTGTTGCAACAGCACCCCTTGAAACCCTTGCCTGGAGCGGCTCTTTGGGTACACTTTGGCAAACCAAATCAACGTTTACCATTATTCATCTGAAAAACGCCTTTTTCAACGTTTTTCCCCAACGCCCGGCTCTCAAAACCCTTATCACGCAAGGCCTTCATAAATTTGGCAAACCTCCGCAGCCGCTCTGTCTGCATACCCTGCAAAAGCGAACAACCTTGAAGCTACAAAAAGCCCGCTCGCGGGACGTCTAACTCGCCTCTTCCAAACACGTTTGCCAAACAGCAGCGTTGCATTGCCTATTACATCTTCATTATACAGCACGCATCTTCTCTTCGTCAAGAAGAAAAACCGGCACACAAAAAAAGGGCGCCACTTGCGTGGCAGCCCTGCGTCCTAGTCGACGCGTTTTACCTTGTAGACAGGAAGGTTATCCTTTTTGGCCAGCTCCAGGAGCTCGGCCATAGCCTTGCCAGCACCGTATTTGCTGACGAGCAGCTCGCGCATAGCTCCTTCAGAGTAGAAGGTGCTGCGACGAACAAGCGACGAGGTGTAGGAACCGTCGGCCCAACGTCCGGGAATGGCGTAATCTGCGGTAATTTTCCGCTTCAATTTATCGTTGGTAATGTACAAGCCTGTGCAGGATTCCTCCGCCAGGTAGCAGGACCAGCTGCGCGGTGCGAACTTACGCACCAGCGCCTCCCAGAAAGCGGGCTGCGGGCCGTCTGCAGATATATACTTGATAAAGAGCTGTCCTTTGCCGTCGAACTGGATTTTTTCAACGCCAGCGCGGAGTTCAAAGGCCTGGATACCGGCGCCCTCAGCGATGAAGCTGAGCCAGCCGCAGCCAAAGGCAGTTTTCGGTTTACGCTCATCCTTGCGCGTCCAGCGCTTGAGCTTTTTAAAGAGGTCTGCCAGCTCCTCTTGAGGACCGTAGACGTATAAATTTGTGTAACAATAATTTGCCATATAAGAATCATCCTTTCTTTAAAACACTTAACTAGGCTAGAATAAGGCAATAAAAAAAGCCATTATGGGAATCAATTTTTGGGTACACTAATAGCATACACACTACTAGTACACACAATCTTAGATTTTTCCCATAATGACATCTTATAATTCTTATATGGTTGAATTATAGGTAGCGTTTTCTACGCTACGGTTAGTATACGACAAAATATAAGATGTGTCAAGAAGTTTTGAGATTTTTTGCTTTTCTTATTCTGCACCACTTGCACCACTTGAACCACTACTTTTGGAGCAAAAAGAAAAACTGCGCCACTAACCATAATATATATCCCTGTAAGTAAAGTCTTCGTAAGGGTTCTAGTCCTTTATTTTATGGCATTTACAGCTATTTCAAGAAATTTTTATTTATATTATATTAAAATTTTCGAGCCACTGATTTTTTAGCAAAAAGGCTGAAAAAAGTGGTGCAACTGGAGCAAGTGGTGCAAAGTCTATGCAAAACCGGCACACTCAATATCTAAAGCAGAAACCCGAAGGCCACCACTTGCGTGGCAGCCACGGGATTAATCAAATAATTTTTTGAACACACTGCAACCTAATCCCAAAACGGCACCTACAGCAACTACCGGGGCAGCAGCTACCGCAGCAGCTCCTACAGCAGCACCGGCGGCAGCAGTCGCAGCAACGCCACCTGCAACAGCACCACCAATCGCAGTTCCGGCAGTTGCCGCAATAGCTGCACTGCCTACGGCACTTCCGGCCGCAGCAACAGAACCTACTACAGCTCCGGTTGCAGCTGCACCGGCACCGGCAACCGTAGCACCAGCGGCCGTAGCACCAGATGCAAGAGCAGCACCGACAGTAGTACTGGTAACAGCAGTTCCTGCTGCACTCACACCAGAAATCATGGCAGCTCCCGCAGAAGTTGATGCTACTGCAGAGCCAGCTGCACCCAAAGCGTAACCGGCAGCATAGCTAACAGCAGTATCCTTTGCCACATCCTTAGCAGCCTCTCCTATCTCCTTATCGCCACACGCGACATCAACAAGATTGGAACCCATGCTGAAACCGGCACCGTACAAGGCACCTGCTTTAGCGGTGCTCAAGCCTGCTTTATGAGCAGCAGCCACTTTAGGTACGATAACCGCTTTTTTAGCACCGGTTATAGCTGTTTCCTGCTGCATATATTTGGCCAATTCCTGTGCTTCCGCTTTTGTGATGTTACCTTCAATAACCTTTACACCATGCTTAGCACCTTCAGCCTTTATCTTGGCAAAGCTCGGATTGCCTTTATCAACAACGATAGTCTGGCCTTTATATTCTGCAAAATTTATTTTTTGCTTAAAGCTATTTTCATAACCCAGCTTTACCTGTTGATAGTACTTATGACCATTCTTGCCAACGTAAACCAAATCTGCTGCACCGTTATTATTAATTACATAGGTCATTTTACCATTAATCGAAGCATCAGCTGCCTGCATCTCTTCACCAACAAAGCCGAACAATCCCTTTTGGCCACCACGTGCCGTATTAAGGTTTTCCAGGCCAGCTGCGAATCTGCCGGATATAGCAGCAGCCCTTGCAGCTTCCTGTACAGCCAAACCACAGCTTGCTGCTCCAACTGTTCTTGAATTAATTTTTGTACCTGCATTCTTCCCGTTGTTATTTTGCAAATGACGGTCACCTGCATAACCAACCGAAGACTTGACAACTATATTATTTCCACATTGTTTAAAACCCATAATGTACGCCTCCCAAAATTTTAAATCTTATTTAGAAAGTAAATCATTAACCTTCTTTTCTTCAACGAATTTTTTAGCCATTTTCTTCGGAAGTTTGATAAGCAAGCTTTTTGCCAGCAGTTTTAAAATCTCACTCCCAAGCATTATCGGCTAAATTAAAAATCAATAATTATTGTAATATCCGGCATTCTGTTCACCTC
>NZ_CABQHJ010000049.1:0-9965 GCF_902463975.1 uncultured Phascolarctobacterium sp. | reverse complement strand
ATTTTGGCTTTTGTTTTGTTGCCGTATCGCGTCGACTTGTATATAATACCACGTGGTCTAGGTTATGTCAACACTTTTTTCGACACTTTTTTGAGATTTTTTAGTGAAACACTTGGATTCGTGGAAAAAGAAACATGCTTGATTATCGCCTTTATGGCCTTTAAAATTTCTTGAAAAAACTTCAAAAAAAGTGCTGATTTTAGCTGTTTTTTCTCAAAAAAAGCTAAAAATCAGTAAAAATTTTTCTCTGCTTCAGAAATTTTTTCTCAAATTTTTGCTTGTTTTTTCCTGAAATTTCTTCATAAGGTCCTCGTAGCAACAGTGATTATACTGAATAAAATTCTCTCTTAACTCATTGTAGCTAAGAAAAATAATCCTCTGCCACTTAAGAAATAACTATGCACGGAAGAAAAAAGGCGCTATGCTTTCGCATAGCGCCAGAATAATTTTTAGTTTTAGTGCAGGCGTGCACCAGCCGGGATACGCTTATCTACCATAATAAGGTTCAGTTTCTCTGCGCCTTCCTCTTCATGGATAGCAGACAGCAGCATACCGCAGGAATCAATACCCATCATTTTGCGCGGCGGCAGGTTAACAATAGCAACCAAAGTCTTGCCTACCAGCTCTTCAGGCTCATAGAATGCATGGATACCGCTCAAAATTACACGATCGGTACCGGTACCGTCATTCAGAACGAATTTCAGCAGCTTTTTGCTCTTGGGTACAGCGGTACATTCTTTAACCTTAACTACACGGATATCAGACTTGCAGAAGGTGTCAAAATCAACATATTCTTCATATGCAGGCTCAATAACAACCTTAGAGAAATCGATAGTTTCCTCCTTAGCCTCTTCTACGGGTGCAGCAACAGCAGCAGCCTGCATAAAGTCAGGCTTCTCGCTTACAGCCTTGCCCAACGGTTTCATGGTCGGGAAGAACAGTACGTCACGAATGGTAGAGCTGTTGGTCAGGAACATTACCAGACGGTCGATACCAATGCCTAAACCACCTGTCGGAGGCAGGCCGTATTCCAGGGCGTTGACAAAGTCCTCGTCCATCATATTTGCTTCTTCATCGCCGTTAGCGCGTTCTTCAACCTGCTTTAAGAAACGCTCCTTCTGGTCGATAGGATCGTTCAATTCGGTAAAGCCGTTGCAGATTTCGCGGCCATAGATATAAGCCTCGAAACGATCGGTGATTTCAGGGTTTTCAGGGTTGCTCTTGGCCAGCGGGGAAATTTCTTTCGGGTGACCGGTAATAAAGGTAGGCTGAATCAGCTTATCTTCAACATATTCTTCAAAGCATGCGTTGATAATTTTGCCAATGCCAAAGGAAGGCTCAACAGCCACATTCAGCTCTTTAGCGATAGCGCGTGCTTCTTCCAGATCGGTTACGTTAGTAAAGTCCTTGCCGGAATATTCTTTTACAGCTTCAATCATGCTCATACGCTTCCAGGGAGAAGCCAGCTCGATAGTAGTGCCTTCATAGTTGATAGTGGTAGTGCCCAGAACCTTCTCAGCAGTCTTAACAACAACCTCTTCGGTCAGGTCCATCATATCGCGGTAATCGGCAAAAGCCTGATAAATCTCAACGCTGGTGAATTCCGGGTTATGACGGTTGTCAATGCCCTCGTTACGGAATACGCGGCCCATTTCATATACGCGATCCATACCGCCTACGATAAGGCGTTTGAGGTACAGTTCAGGTGCAATACGCATATATACCTGCATATCCAGAGCGTTATGATAGCTGATAAACGGACGTGCAGCAGCACCACCTGCGATGGTGTTGAGAATAGGAGTTTCTACCTCCAGGAAATCATGACTGTCGAGAACCTCGCGTACACTTCTGATAATCTGGCTGCGTTTTACAAAGGTATCACGTACTTCCGGATTAACAATCAGGTCAACATAGCGTTGACGGTAACGGGTTTCAACGTCCTTCAGTCCATGCCATTTTTCCGGCAGCGGACGCAGGGATTTGGACAGCATTTCTACGGAATTTGCTTTAATAGACAGCTCGCCCATATGGGTGCGGAAGGCAGTACCGGTAATACCTACAGTATCACCGATATCCATCAGCTTAATCAGCGCATAGTTTTCTTCGCCGATAACGTCCTTACGTACATATACCTGAATACGGCCGGTCTTATCCTGCATATCCATGAAGCAGGTTTTGCCATGGCCGCGAATAGCCATAATACGGCCTGCCATTTTAACTTCGGTTTCTTTTTCGGACAGCTCATCGAACTGCGCAGCGATATCTGCCGCGCGATGAGTGTACAGGAAGCGATAGCCGAAAGGCTTCCAGCCATGCTCCTCAATTTTATGCATCTTGTCAATGCGGACCTGCATTTGCTCGTTGATTTCGTTTTCGGTAAGCACTGCAGCTTCTTCTGTATTAGGTTTATTCTTTACCTCTGCCATTGTCGCCCTTCTCCTTATTATTTAATTTCCACGATTTCGTAGGACAATTCACCTACAGGGGTTTTGGTTATAACAACATCATGCACCTTGCGGCCCAAAATAGCTGCACCTACAGGAGATTCGTTGGAAATACGGTTTTCGAACGGATCTGCTTCGGTAGTACCAACGATGGTATAGGTTTCTTCATCGCCGGTTTCTACGTCCTTCAGCAGTACGGTAGAACCAAGAGATACAATGCCTGCTGCTTTGCTGGCACTGTCATCGATAATGGTAGCAGTTTTAATCATCTGCTCCAGCTCCAGAATACGGCCTTCGTTTTTACCTTGGTCTTCCTTGGCCTGATCGTACTCGGAGTTCTCGCTCAAGTCGCCCTGTGCTCTTGCTTCCTTCAGACGTTCAACGATTTCTTCACGGATTTCGCCCTTACGTTGAGCTAATTCTTCTTGTAATTTTCTTAAGCCTTCAGCTGTTAAAATAGTTTCTTTGCTTGCCATGTTCCTGCTCCTTTATCATTATTTATATAAAAATTTACTTAAACGCATATACTGATTATAATAGTCGCCGGATTTACTTGTCAATATCAGCAGCCATGCACTGCCAGCGCATGCTGGGCATTATGCTTGACTTCCTCAATATGCTGCGTAGAAACAGCACGTTCAAAATTACGGAAGCCCGCCATCTTGAAGTTATGCTTATCTGCCAGCTGAGAAATAAGATTGATCTTATTGATATCCAGAGATCTGCCCAGGGAGAAGTTTTCATAACGGCCATCCAGTGCCAGAATCATAGTTTCTGCCATGCATGCATAGGATGTGTGCGGCGGGAAGCCGAAGTTGAAATGAAAATCTACGTCACCGGGCACGTTAATAACGCCGCCTTCGATTACCAGCACATCGTTACGCTGCAGCGATACCTCACGCGATACATTACGCGGACGCGCAACATCGCATACTACAGCGCCAGGCTTCAGGTCGCCAGGCTCAATCAAAAAGTCCAGCGCGCTGGTTACGGTAATAACAATGTCAGCCTCCTGCAGAGATGTGCGAATATCCTGGCTTACGGCAACCTCGCAATGATTTTGCTCAATAAGCTCCTGCGCCAGCTCCTCCAGCGGTCCCATATGACGTGCAACAAGCGTAATATGCTTAACCTCTTTGGCCAGCAGGCGTACGGAAGCAGCACCGATAGAGCCGGTGGCACCGACTACGACAGCACGGCATTCCTTCAGGTCCTTGCCCATCATTCGGGCAGCCTGCTTAGTGCCCTGAATAGCGGTAGCAACGGTATAGCTGTTGCCGCTGGTAACGGCTATATCCAGATTTTTCGCTACGGTAATGCCTGCATCACCGACAATAGAAGTGAAAGCTCCCAGGCCGACAATCTTGGCTCCCAGCTCCTGAGCAACCTTGCCGGACTCAATAATTCTGTCCATAACAAATTCCTCAGGCAGCTCCACCATCTGCTTAGCAGTCAGCGGACAGCCGATAAACCAGCCTTCGGCTTCGGCATAAGGACTCTTGATGCCGGTAATATGCGAAACCTTGAACGGCTTCTTCATTTTCAGACAGGCTTCGATTATCGGGTCGGGAATATACCTCATCAAGGGTGATAAGTGTTCCATATCCTGCAGGGATAATGGATGTAGAATAAAAGCAAATTTTTCCATAAAAACAAACTACTCCTTCGTACCAAAGTACTCAACAGAAGATTCTATATGATAATGCTCTAAAAGCTTCAGATATTCATCCGCCGTGAGCGGTTCTTTACCGCCGTGCAATGCAACCAGCATGGCCTCCATAACATTGGTGCCGAAGCTGCGTCCTTGAATACAGGGAGTTGTCGTAATCAGCATTTTGATTCCCGCCTCCTGCAGCATCACTCTATCAGCAGCAGTAACTGTATTAGTAATAATAGTTTTTCCCGGCAGCTTATCCGGCATAAACTTTTTTATATAATGAAAATCACCGGCAATGATATCGTTCTCCAGAAAATATTCCGGATGACGCACCACCCGCAATTCCTGATCCTTGCCCATAGGGTAAAACCAGCTTACCGGCAGCTTGGTAACAAGCGGTGCCAGCAGCGCCGCCCACCATGCAAGCGCCTTCAGCGAATATAACGGCTTATTGACATTCAGACCGAAAATAAGGTCACCGAAGGTTACCTCAGCACCTGCCTCCAGCAATGCCTCCGCCATACCGAAGCGGTCCACGCCGCAGACCATCAGCACCTTGCTGCCCTTTATCGGCACCTTGCTGCCGGCCGCAAGTGATTCAATCAGCTTACGCTCCAGCGAATTTTTCAGGCCGCTGCCATCCAAAACCGGTGTCTTTTTTACATTAGCAATCAGATGAGCCGATTCACGGAAGGTATAACGCTTTTTGCCTGCATAAACATATAAATCCGTACCCCCCAGACCGATGGCATCAGCTTTGCCGTCCCATTGCTCAAGGAGCTGACGTGCTCTGTCAAAATCGCCGTCGGTTCCCCGGCGTTCGATGCTGATTTTGCGTCCTCCCAGTTCCAATATGGCGCCGGCGTCACGTTTTGATGACCCCAGACTGATACTTACTACATGTTTTGCGTTATTAGCTGCTTCCATGTTTTTAACTCCCTAAATGCTTCTTTTACAAATTATTATTTTAACATATTTGCGCGTCTTAGACAATGCCAGATGCAAAATGTTTTTCTGTTTCATAATAGCAATGCGCGCATTCGCTGTATTCTGCCAGCAGCTCCGAAAACTGCTCCTGCGTATCAACCTTGTGAAAACGTCCTCTGAATTCCGCTGCATGCGGCATGCCTTTAAGATAAGCAGAAATATGGCGGCGCATCTCCTTGACCGCAACAACTTCGTTCTTATAAGCAATGAGCATTTCCAGATGCTCCGCCGCCTGCGCCAGACGCTCCTTCAGAGAAGGCGGCTGCGGCAGCGGCTCACCGCGCAGTGCTGCCGCCAGTGCGGTAAACAGCCACGGGTTGCCGTCAGCGCCGCGGCCGATCATCAAGCCGTCGCAGCCTGTCTGCTCCAGCATCCGCAATCCGTCTGCTACCGTAAAAATATCACCATTGCCAAACACAGGCACCTTCACTGCCTGCTTCACGTCGGCGATAATGCTCCAATCGGCCTTGCCCTCGTAAAACTGCTGACGCGTACGTCCGTGTACGGCAACAGCGCTCACGCCTGCTGCCTCCACGGCACGGGCAATCTCCACCGCATTGCGGTTGTTATCGTCCCAGCCAGCGCGGAACTTTACCGTCACCGGAATCTTGACGGCCTTCACCATCGCCGCCAGAATATCATGTGCCAGCTGCGGATTCTTCATCAGCGCCGAGCCTTCACCGTTATTGACAATCTTCGGCACCGGGCAGCCCATATTGAAATCAATCATATCCGCACCGCTGGCCTCTACCATGCGTGCAGCCTCAGCCAGCTCCGCAGGCACGCTGCCGAACAGCTGGATGGCCGTAGGACGCTCACAATCATCAATGCGCAGCATTTCGGTAGTCTTGACGTTTTTATACAGCAGGCCCTTGGCGCTAACCATCTCCGACACTGTCATGCCGCAGCCCAAACGGCGGCAGATCAGGCGGAACGGCAAATCCGTAATGCCTGCCATCGGTGCCAGCGCCAACGGTGCAGACAGCTCTATATTACCAATATTCATAAAAATAACTCCTATCGAAAAAAGCTGCCGCGCAGCAAAACGCTACTCACGACAGCTTTAACTTTTTTCACGAGCGACGGAATCAATCCTGCTCTTATTTAGCGTTTTTTTCGTACAGAATGCGCAGACCATCCAAGGTCAGGAACGGTTCTACAACATCAATACAGTCAGATTCTGCAGCCATAGTATTGGCAAAGCCACCGGTAGCAATAACGTAAGCATCACCGCCGAGCTCCTTCTTCATATGGTTGACAATGCCCTCCATCTGACCTACGAAGCCGTAAATAGCACCTGCCTGCATAGAGCTTACAGTGTTGCGGCAGATAACGGATTTCGGCTTAACGAGCTCGATACGCGGCAGCTTTGCCGCACGCTGGAACAGCGCTTCAGTAGAAATACCGATGCCGGGCGCAATAGCACCGCCCAAGTATTCACCTGTCGGCAGCAAAGCACAGAAGGTGTTGGCAGTACCGAAATCAATGATAATCATCGGTCTGCCCAGATGACTGAATTTATGGAAGGCTGCCACAGCGTTGACAATACGGTCTGCACCAACCTCCTTGGGATTATCGTATTTAATGAAAATGCCGTTTTTAACGCCGGGTCCTACAACCATCGGTTTAATACCGAAATAGCGCTCACACATGTGGCACAAGGGAATCAGCACCGGAGGCACAACACTGGAAATAATGACGGAAGAAATCTTATCCATTTCTACATCACTATAAGCAAACATGCTGCGCAGCATAATACCAAATTCATCTGCAGTTTTAGAACGGTCTGTAGAAAAGCGCCAGTGTACCTTTAAAGTCTTATCCTCAAAAACACCGGCTACAATGTTTGTATTTCCTACATCCACAACAAGTAACATTCTAAGATCCTCCTCGGAAATCTGCGTTCCATTCGCAAAATACGGCATAAAAGCCTTTTTTATTTTACCACAAAGCGGAAATATTGCAAGAAGAAATTGTAGCTAATTAACGCTTACCATTTTACGCGTACTCATTCCCCTTAGCCTTCGCCGGACGGATAGAAACATCACCGGCTACAACCTTTTCCTTGCTGCCGTCCTCGCGGCGTACAATCAGCAGGCCTTCCTCATCAATATCCTCGGCCGTACCGAAATAAGTCATATCAGGGGCAATAACCTTTACCTCCTGACCTAAGGTGCAGGAATAACGGCGCCATTCGTCAAACACGGGGTCAAAGCCCTCCTGAACCGCAGTTTCATACAGGTCCTCCATATTCTTGAGGATATCGCACAAAAGCTGTACTCTGGTAAACGGCTCCGTTGCGGCATCAGCCACAGAAACAGCTAAATCGCGTACTTCTTCGGGATAATCTTCTGGAGAAGCGCTTGTGTTGATGCCGGTGCCGATAACAACATAATTGATATGACCGAATTCGGCATTCATCTCCGTCAGAATGCCTACAAGCTTGCGTCCCAGCAAAAGCACATCATTAGGCCATTTTATAGCGGCATGAACGCCGGCAATCTTGTTGATAGCCTTTACTACGGCAACAGCTGCCAAAAGCGTACATTTGGAGGCTTCCTGCGGCAGGAACGGCGGCTTCAGCACCACGGAAAACCAGATGCCCTTCGCATAGGGGGAAATCCAGCCGCGTGATAAACGTCCTTTGCCTGCGCCCTGCTCCTCTGCTACTACCAGCAGACCGTTTTCACAGCCTTCGTTGGCCAATGCTTTAGCCAGGTTATTGCTGGAATCAACGCTGTCACGATAGCAGATATTGCGTCCCAGCCATTTGGTCTGCAGATGGGACAAAATTTCCTGCGGGAACAGACGGTCCGGCACCTCGCGCAGAATATAACCGCGCTTAGGCACAGACTCAATCTCGTAGCCCTCGTTCTTCAATGCCTGGATATGCTTCCAGATAGCAGTGCGCGAAACCTCCAGCTCCTTGGAAATCTCTTCACCGGAAACCGGTGTCCCCTTACTGTTTCGCAGCAGCTCCAAAATACGTTTACGCATATATATCATCCTCTCCGATTCTCTTAATACTCTTCGTTATCAGTCTAAAGCCTGTCTGTGCAGACATTCCGATATGCAAAGAGTAACACCAGGTTAACCAAAAGTCAAGTCTAAAGTGAACGATGCCTTCGATAAAAGTAAAAAAGCAGCAGCTCATAATGAACTGCTGCAAGCATTATGTGTGAAAAATCAGCAAGCCTCAATCTTAGCCAGCAGCGCTTCCTGCAGCGTCTGGCTGAAGTTTACGCCGATAGCCTCGGCGCGGGCATTAAGCCAGGCCGGAATTGTGCAGTTTTTCTTCACAACACGTGTACCATATTTTTTCCTGTACTCATCAAGATTTACATCAACAAAGGTTACTATTGCATCCTTGCTGACATTCAGCTCCATTGACGCAGGTTGCGGAATGCTTTTGCCGGATTCCTCCAGATCAAGCAGCCACAAGCAAATCAAATCACGTGCCATTTCCATAGCGTCCGCTATATCTTCTCCCTGTGTATATCTATCAATATCAGGTACAGTTACAAAATAACCATCAGCTTCTTTTTCTAAAATAATAGGATAAGCTACGCTTTTCATGATTAAGTACCTCCGTAAATCCCTTTACCCTCTAATACCAACGGCTCTGCACACGCACCCACGCGCCTGCTCCGCCCTTGCTGCGCACCTGCAGCCACGTGCCTTCGTCAACAGGCTGCAGCAATGCCTTATCCACTTCAAGCTTAGCAGTTGCGCCCTTTACCGTCTGCACCTCAATGACGCAGGGAGTATTAGCCTTATCCATGCGCGCCTCCACCAGCTTATAGACATCGCCCTCACGCAGCTGATATTTAGTACGGTTTTTATCCTCTACTATCTTAGTCTGTAGCACCTTCACTGCTGTAGGCGCAGCAAGCTCAAGCTTATCTGTCACATCCAGCTCCTCGCCCCTACTGAAGTTATCCGCCAGCTGCGCAGTCACAGAAGGTTCTCTGTAAAAGCAGTCGCCCTCCTTCACGCTGTAGCTTCTGTCCTTCAGTCCCAAAACATTCATACCGATGGCAAAGCCTGCCAGCAGGCAGAGCAACGCCACAATTCTCGTTACCAGCTTATTACTCATTTTGCCCACCTCACATCAGCTTCGCGTCCGAAAGCTCATTATATTTTACAAAGCCCGGCTTACCATTGAATTCAACCTTTTTCCACTGACCAACATACGGGAAGCGCAACATATTAGTAGAAAAATCAAGGTCATATTCTTTATCGTCAACCAAAACACGTCCCCTGGTTTCACCATTGCCTCTGTCTGGCTGCAGAATAAGCACCTGCGTGCCTGCAGGAATAATATGCCGTCTTCCGAAAAACCTGCGGAACTGCAGCTGCTGCTCCACAACAGCATAACGTTCATCCTTATCCTGGCTGGAAACTGTATCGACATAATCAACCTTGACTCCCGCAGATAAATAATCAATAATCTTGCCGCGTAGCCCTGAAGGATCACTATACAAAGCAGCCTTATCACTCTGCACAATACACTGCTGTCTGCCGCTTTCCACCTTGGCATAATGCAGCTCGCTCGTGAGCTTCGCCGCATTGTAATGCGTTGAAGTCTTATTGCCGCTCCAGGCATAGCCTGCCCCGGCGATAAAGCCGATTACCAGCGCCGCTACACACACAGCCGCAGTCTTTCTATTAATATTCTGCAATTGATCAAATGCCATAAGCACACACTCCCTTAGATAATTATTCAAGAAGCTTATACTATGCTTACATTTTCTCATACTTGCAGAGCTTTCGCAAGCAAAACAAAAAAAGCCCAAGAGCCATGCTCTTAGACCTGAGATTTAAATGGTGCGGTAGAGAGGATTTGAACCTCCACGGGGTCTCCCCCACTAGCTCCT
>NZ_CABQHJ010000048.1:0-11376 GCF_902463975.1 uncultured Phascolarctobacterium sp. | reverse complement strand
TCTATTTGGTTTAAGTTTTTTATCTTTGCCTCCTTGACTTTTTATAGTTAGTCTTTATTTAACCAATTGTGATTTTTTCCAGCGGCAGTTTTGAATTAACTGCTTTTTTGCCGGATAATGCTGCGTACATGAGCGTAAGGCTGCCTACTCTGCCAAGATACATAAGTAAAATCAGTATCAGTTGTGAGGGTACATGCAGCTGCGGTGTAATTCCCAACGTCAGTCCGACTGTTCCCAATGCTGATGCTGTTTCGTATAAGCAGGATGACAGTGGCAGGTTCTCATAGGCACTGATAAAAATTCCTCCCCCAAAAAATAGTGCAATATACATGGTGAGGATAGTAGAGGCAAGCTTGATTGCATTGTAATCGACTCTGCGATCAAAAAAATGGGCACTGTCCTGTTGGCGATAGGTCGCAACAATGTTGGCAAGCAGGACGGCAAAGGTTGTTGTTTTCATACCGCCGGCCGTTGAGCCCGGTGAACCGCCAATCAGCATCAGAAGAATCATAATGCCTTGAGACGAGCTGGACATAGCAGATAAATTTGCTGTGTTGAAGCCCGCTGTTCTTGTTGTAACCGACTGGAACAGGGACGCTTGAAGCCGCGCTTCCATGGGGAGAGAAGCAAAATCAGCAAAGAAGAAAAAAATTGCCGGGAAGATAATAAGAATCAACGTAAAAATGAGGATTACTTTACTTTGCATTCTGTAGCGTCGGAACTGCAGCTTGTTTTCACAAATGTCCTCCCAGGTCAAAAAACCGATACCGCCAATTATGATAAGCAGCATAATCGTTATATTTATCATAGGATTCTGCGCATAACCGGTAAGGGAGGGGTAGATGTTGTCTGCGGTTCCCAAAATATCGAAGCCTGCATTGCAAAAGGCAGAAATAGAGTGAAAGACTGCCAGCCAAATACCGTGCCAGCCATAGTCGTAGCAGAACACCGGCAGCATGGCAAGTGCACCAATCAGTTCAATCAAAAATGTTCCCCACAGGATAAACTTCGTAAGCCGGACGATACCGCCTACATTTGGCGCTGATAGGGCATCCTGCATGGTGCTGCGCTGCATTAAAGAAATTCTTCGCCTGGACAGAAGTGCAAATGATGCCGCTACTGTTACAACACCAAGACCGCCAATCTGTATCAGCGTCAGAATGATTGTCTGCCCAAAGGACGACCAGTAGCTGCCGGTATCATGTATCACAAGACCGGTTACACAAACTGCGGAGGTTGCGGTAAAAAGCGCTTCGTTAAACGGAGTTGTGCAGCCTTCCTGCGTAGCAATCGGCAGCATCAGCAGTAATGCACCCAGCAGGATTACTCCCGCAAAACCTAATATGATAATTTGAAAAGATGAAAGCTGAAATCTTCTGCTAATTATTTCTTCTGACATACCTACACCTTCTTGTTAATCTGTTTATACATTCATTGTGCTTGTTGCGGACACAATGTAAAAGCCGTATATTGAACACTGCTTTGATGGTTCCTATCATAGCATTTTTTCGGTGTAGATTTGGTAAAGAAACGAGCGTAGAGCATCAGTATCTTGTGATAAATCTTGAAGCGCTTTTGCTCGTGAAGTATAATGAAGTTGTAAAAATAATTAGGAGAAGCATTATGAAGCATCAACAACGAAAAGAAGATATTTTGTTTTCGGTCTGCGTTTTTTTCGGTGCTTTTGCCATTAATCTTTTGATTCGGAAGCTCTTTACAACCCAAACGCTGGTTCCTATGATTTTTGTATTCGGCGTTTTTCTGATATCGCTGAAAACGCACGGGTATTGCTATGGTATTGTTTCGGCTGTCTTAAGTGTATTTGCAGTGAATTTTGCCTTTACTTATCCTTATTATACTTTGGATTTTTTCGTAGAAGAAAGTATATTATCCGCTATAATTATGCTGCTTGTTGCCGTTTCCACCAGTACGTTGAACAGTAGGATACGTGATCAGGAGAATTTGCGGGCAGAAAGCGAAAAGGAGAGGATGAGGGGCAATCTGCTGCGGGCAATCTCTCATGATTTGCGTACACCTCTTACATCAATATACGGCTCAGCTTCTACGCTGATTTCTAAGAAGGATGCACTTTCGGAAGGACAGCAGCTAAAGCTGTTGGGAGAAATTCAAGAGGATAGTGAATGGCTTATCCGTATGGTCGAAAACCTGCTGGCTGTTACAAGAATCGATGGTGCAAAGGTCAAGATTGTGAAAACGCCAATCGTTTTAGATGAGCTGATTGACTCAGTTCTTATGAAATTCGCCAAAAAACACCCGAATCAGAAGGTGATTACGCAGATACCGGCCGACTTTGTGGATATTCCTATGGATTCTATCCTTATCGAGCAGGTGTTGCTGAACTTTTTGGAAAATGCCGTTTTTCATGCGAAAGGTATGACAGAGCTGAAGCTGTCGGTTTCCCTTGCAGGAGATAAGGCCATATTTGAAGTTGCCGACAACGGATGCGGTATTCCGGAGGAGATTTTGGATAAGATTTTTACCGGATGCTATAAAAAGTCTGCAGCACCGATAGACGGAACGCGCAGTAATATGGGCATCGGTATTTCGGTTTGTGCTGCTATTATTAAGGCGCATGGCAGCGAGATTTTTGTGGAAAATAGGAAGGGCGGCGGTGCTGTATTCCGCTTTTCTTTGGCAAGAGGGTGCGATGATGAGCAATAATAAATTCAAAATTTTAATCGTAGAGGATGAAGCAAACATCCTTAGCTTCATCAAAGCCAACTTGGAAATAAGTGATTATCAGGTAATCTGTGCAGAAACATGTGCGCTCGGCATGATGATGTACGCTTCTTATCATCCGGATCTCATTGTTCTGGATCTCGGGTTGCCGGACCGTGATGGCTTGAGCTTAATTCAGGATGTTAGAGAAGCTGATACTGTTCCCATCATTGTCCTTTCTGCCCGTTCCGGCGAAATGGATAAGGTGGAAGCCTTAGACCTTGGCGCGAATGATTATATTACCAAGCCGTTTGGAACTGAGGAACTGATGGCTCGTATCCGCGCAGTGCTTCGCAGTCATCGTTACAGTGAGAAAAACGAGGGTAATCACATCGGTAAATTTAAATTTCAAGATTTGATGATTGATTACGATAAAAGGCAGGTTTTGGTCGATGGAAAGGAAATCGAACTGACACAGACGGAATACAATATTTTGACTTTCCTCTCCATCCATGCGGGAAAGGTGCTGACTTATGCTGCCATAATCCAAGCAGTATGGGGTTATTCTGATTATGGGAGCGTCAAAAAGCTACAGGTAAATATGAAAAACATCAGGAAGAAAATGGGTGTGACACCGGGAGAAAAGCGCTATATCGTCAATGAGCTTGGTGTAGGCTATCGTATGCTGGCAGAAGATGAAGAATAAAATCTGTTGGAAAGTGTACAGGGGGCTAATACAATCCAAAGGACGACCAGTAGCTGCCGGTATCATGTAGCACAATACCTGTTACACATACTGCGGAGGTTGCGGTAAATAACGCATCATGAAACGGCGTTACACAGCGTTCTGCTACGGAAATTGGCAGCATCAGAAGCAAGGTACCCAGCAGAATAACTCCTGCAAAACCTAATGTGATAATTTGAAAAGACGAAAGCTGAAATCTTCTACCGATTGCAATTTTACGATTTATTCAGCACCCATAGAATAGAAACACGACAGCAAGGCCAGTAACGATAACGGCAAAATCAATCAGAAGTCATACTGTTTTCGCTGTAATTTAAATATCATGTTGCAATCGAGAATGTTTTTTGCTATCATACATATGAATAAGATATGTCATCGGAGGACAGTACACCGTAGTGTAGGGGATAGTAGGATTGCAGTGCAATCATGCAGGCCGCCTGTCAGATAAGATTTCGAGTGAGCTCGGTTATTACTTTAGGGTAATAGCCGAGCTGTTTTCATTTTTAGGAGGAATTCAGTATGAAAAACACAAAAGTAACCCTTGTGTCGCTGATGGCGGATGATCGGGAACAGTTTATTCTGGATAATCAGTGGGCATTCAAGCACGGAGCCATGATTGAGTTCGGTGAGCGGGATGATCACATTGATGATGATGGAGAAATCATTTCCCGTGATACCATCGAGCGCTGCATTGACGATCCGAAAAACGAAACCTACCGCATTGTTGTGGATGGCAAAAATGTTGGCGGTGTAATCCTGAAGATCAACAAGGAGACGCATCACAACGAACTGGAAATTCTTTTTACCCTGCCAAATGAGCATAGCAAAGGCATCGGCTATGGCGCATGGCAGGCAGTAGAAGCAATACACCCCCGAAACAGTTGTCTGGGAGACCTGTACACCGTATTTTGAGAAGCGCAATATCCATTTCTATGTCAACAAGTGCGGCTTTCAGATTGATCAGTTTTGGTGCGAGTATTTTCAGTCGGAGCATGGTGTGCCTGCTGGTGAGGAGCATGATCCCGATGAAGGACCGGATGAAATGTTTAGATTTGTAAAAGTGATGAAATAATCACCAAATTAGAAAACGCTGCAAGTTCCCTTTTGAAAAATTAGAACTTGCAGCGTTCTATGGAAACAGCGCCATTTGGAACTGAGGAGCTGCTGGCTCGTATCCGTATAAAGAAATACTTGAAAGCTTATGTGAAGATAATGCGTTAAAGAAACCTTTTTACTTTTACGATTCATATCAGAGTGATATAATTAAAAAAGTGTCAAAAATCAAAAGAGTATAGATGAGGGGTTGCTATCATGGGTAAAAGAGCAATATATTCCTGCATTACACTGCAAAAGGAGCTGGAGAACACAATTAAGAAAATAGGCTTTGACGGCAAAGTAACTTATCTTAATGTTGCGCTGCACAGCGATCCGCAGAAGATGCATGAGACGCTGCAAAGGATTATTGATGAAAATACAGAAGCAGAGGAGATAGTTATCTGCGTTTCCGGCTGTGGCAAGGCTACTTGCGATTTAAAGGCAACAACCTGTCCGATTGCTGTGCCGCGTACTATGGACTGCATTGACGTTCTTTTGACAGGCTCCGGTATCAAGCGTCCCGACGGAGCGATTTTTATAACCAAGAGCTGGATGAACTTTATGAAGAACTCTACGATAGATTATACCAAGCTGGTGCAGGAGCGTGGGCAGGAAGAAGCAGAAGCATTTCTGAAGCAGCTTTATAAGGGCTTTACAGATTTTTACATCATTGATACAGGAACGTATGCTTTGCAAGAGGTTGAAGCTTATATTATGCCTTTGGTAAAGCTTTTGGGAGGAACGCTTACGCGTCTGCCGGGGCCTTACAAGGTGCTGGAGAAGCTTGTGTCCGGCAAATATGATGAAAGCGTTATTGCTATACCTAAGGGAGGAACCTTAAGCATTCATGAGTTTGATGGACTGCGTCCATGCACGATTAAAAAGTAGGGCGGCGGAACGCGGAAGTGGAACAAAGGTATAAAGCATGTGCTTTAGCTTTTAGCTGTTTCATGGTAAAATATGGGTAGATATATGTTACACGGAGGTTAAGCCATGCGTTATCCCATCAGCATTCAAACATTTGCAACAATTAGAAACGGTAATTACGTATATGTAGATAAAACGGATTTAGTATATCGCTTGGCACAGGAGCACGTTTGCTTTTTGTCGCGTCCACGTCGTTTCGGTAAATCTTTGCTTATAAGCACCCTTGATGCTTATTTTTCTGGCCGCAAGGAGCTGTTCCAGGGGCTGCATATGGAAGCCTTAGAGGATAAATGGGATGTTTATCCTGTTTTTAGAATTGATTTCGCTAAGGGACGCTTTGATGTTGAGGGAGAGCTGGAGAAGATTCTGGAGGAATATGTAAGCAGCTGGGAGGCTATATATGGCAAAAGCGATATATATACAACGCTCAGCAGTCGCTTTCAATATGTTTTGGAGCAGGCAGCAGCGCAGACAGGTCATCAAGCGGTTATTTTGATAGATGAATACGACAAGCCGCTTCTGGACGTACTGGATGAAGACCTGGAAGATGAGAATCGCAGTATATTGAAGGATTTTTATGGCACCTTTAAGGCTGCTGATGCCAGCCTGCGCTTTGTGCTTCTGACCGGTGTTACGAAGTTTAGTCAGATTACGGTTTTCTCTGGCTTTAACCAGCCGAATGACATCAGCATGGACAGCAGGTATGATGCTATTTGCGGTATTACGGAAGAGGAGCTATATAGTGTTTTTGGCGAAGCAATAGTTGAAATGGCTAACAAGTTTGACTATACAGTTAACGAGATGAAGAGTTTGCTGAAAAAACAGTATGATGGCTACCATTTTAGCAATGCTCTACTTGATGTTTATAATCCATTCAGTGTTATCAATGCTTTCAATAAGATGGACATTGACAATTATTGGTATAAGTCAGGAACACCGACATATTTAGTGAAGCTTTTAGAGGGACATCATGTGAATATGCAGAAGCTGACCAGCAGGCCGTATGAGTCGCAGTATTTTGTTGATTATAGGGCGGATGCGGAGAATCCGCTAGCGATGCTTTATCAGAGCGGGTATCTGACAATTAAAGGCTATGATAGGCGTTATAGGGAGTATACTTTGGATTATCCTAATGTTGAGGTAAGAAAAGGTTTTGTCGCCTTGATGGCTAACAGCTATTTAAAGAAGGATGAGAGTGAAGTGGCATATTGGATTGTAAATTTAGACAGAATGCTACGTTGTGGTGAATTAGACGAGGTTAGGGATGCTTTTACAGCTTTTCTTGCATCGATTCCTTATGAGGCCAATAAGGACGAGCGTGCTAAGGATTTTGAAACTCATTTCCAATATACGTTTTATATTATCTTCCGCTTGTTATCCTGCTATACAACTTTGATTGAAAAGCAGAACAGCAAAGGGCGTGCTGATGTCATTATAGAAAGTGATAAAGATATTTATATTTTTGAGTTCAAGCTTGATGGCAGTGCAGAAGAAGCATTAAAGCAGATTGAGGATAAGCAATATGCTTTACCTTATCTGAATGATAGTAGAACTGTACATAAAATTGGCGTTAATATATCTAGTGAATCAAGAACTGTAGATGGATGGCTAGAAGCTGGGTGAAGGCGTGATATATTAGCTGCAAAATAAAAGGATGAGCTTCAAGCTCATCCAGGCATCATGGAGCTTAAAAAAGCTGATATTCATACAGGTCGCAAGGACTTGCAGGGTATCAGCTTTTTGATATGGAGAAAAGGTAGGATGTATGAGTTTGATATTTTAGTCGCGGTTACGGCTAAAGAAGGCTTTGGCAACCTCGGGGAAGGAAATATAGCTGAGCAGGTCTTCGGTGCTGGCATTTTGATAACCATCCTCGGCCAGACGTGCGCGGAATTTTTCCAGCTGCGGCTCGATTAAATCGGCCGGACGGCAGGTAACCGAGCTCTGCGCGTACACGTGGCATTTCTTCCAACAGCTGCGGATATTTATCAGCTACGCCCATTTCCTTCATCTGGTTGAGCAGATTGGAGAGCATGCCGCCGGGGATTTGGAAGGTGAGAACTTTCGGATCAATTGGAATGTTGGTGTTCAGGTTGAAGTCATCTACGAGATCATTTTTGACACCCTTGAAGTAATCTGCCAAATCATGCAGGAGCGGCAGGCTGATGCCGGTGTCATAAGCGAGTCTGAAAGCTGTCATGAAACGAGAGGTTGCTGTGAAAAATAAAAACAGCATTAAGAAATTTGTCAATAAAAACAAGCTTCTTAATGCTGCATTTCACAGTGATCTCTTTTCAGTTTTTCTGCAAATAGGGCATGAACTGAAAGTTTTTATCTAAATATTGACCGGCATAGGCTACACCCTTACCCATGGTAAAGGCTGCTAAAATAGTGCCGATTCCCAGTCCGTCGATATGTCCCAGCAAGAACAGTGTCAGCAGTGCTGTGATAGCCAGGCAGGTGACGTCAAAGGTAATTTTGATTTTGGCGTACTCGATTTTTATAATGGCGCTCAGCTCACGCGGAAACAGATCCGTAGGGATAATGGGCAGGCCGCAGCGGTTGGATAAAGCAATGCCGATGCAGATTAAAATATAGCTTACAACAAAATACAGCACACGCCAGGAAAAGGCCTGCGGCAGCATGTTGATATACAGCTCAAACAAATCAAGAAATTGGCTGAACACAAAGCCAACAACAAAGCTGAACATATAGGACGCGATAAATTTTTTGCGCAGGTACATCAGGCTGGCGATGAGCAGTCCTTGGAAAATGTAGGTCCAGGTACCGAGTGTAAGCTTGGGAAAGGCTTCACTGAAGGCAAAGGGAACGCTGCTGATGGCGCTGATGCCGGAACCGGAGTAGAGCATGAGCACGACACTAAAGCTGTTGATGATTACTGCAACTAAAAGTGCGAGTTCACCGCATAAGGTCAGACGTGAATTTTTTTCGTTTAAAAGCATTTTTTAACCCCTCTCGAAAACAATAAATTTATCAAAAATGCATTTCCTATTATAGTACTAAATTTTGTGTTTGGCAAATTTTCTGTTGCCTCCGGTGAATGTAGTTTAGCAGTAAATTTTAAAACAATTGGGAAGATGAATTATAAATCTTAGCCTGATAAAGAAATACTCGAAAGCTTATGTGAAGATAATGTGTTAAAGAAGCCTTTTTACTTTTACGATTCATATGAGAGTGATATAATTAAGAAAGTGTCAAAAATCAAAGGAGTATAGATGAGGAGCTGATATCATGGGTAAAAGAGCAATATATTCCTGCATTACACTGCAAAAGGAGCTGGAAAACACCATTAAGAAAATAGGCTTTGACGGCAAGGTAACTTATCTTAATGTTGCGCTGCACAGCGATCCGCAGAAGATGCATGAGACGCTGCAAAGGATTATTGATGAAAATACAGAAGCAGAGGAGATAGTTATCTGCGTTTCCGGCTGTGGCAAGGCTACTTGCGATTTAAAGGCAACAACCTGTCCGATTGCTGTGCCGCGTACTATGGACTGCATTGACGTTCTTTTGACAGGCTCCGGTATCAAGCGTCCCGACGGAGCGATTTTTATAACCAAGAGCTGGATGAACTTTATGAAGAACTCTACGATAGATTATACCAAGCTGGTGCAGGAGCGTGGGCAGGAAGAAGCAGAAGCATTTCTGAAGCAGCTTTATAAGGGCTTTACAGATTTTTACATCATTGATACAGGAACGTATGCTTTGCAAGAGGTTGAAGCTTATATTATGCCTTTGGTAAAGCTTTTGGGAGGAACGCTTACGCGTCTGCCGGGTCCTTACAAGGTGCTGGAGAAGCTTGTGTCTGGCAAGTATGATGAAAGCGTTATTGCTATACCTAAGGGAGGAACCTTAAGCATCCATGAGTTTGATGGTCTGCGTCCTTGCACGATTAAAAAGTAAGGTTGCAGATACTAGCTGTGCAGAGCGCAAGCATAGCAGGAAGGCGCATGATTTTTATTAGAGAAAAAATAGGCTGTGACGCTGCTGATGCTGCTAAAAACTGCTTACTTAAGAAACCTCAGCTTATTTTGTAAAGAAGGAGAATGTTAATGAAGCTAACAGTCCTTGCAGACAACAATACATACATTGATCAATATTATCTTGCCGAGCCGGCTTTAAGTATATACATAGAAAATGGCGATAAAAAATATCTTTTTGATACAGGATACAGCGATGTGTATTTGCAGAATGCCGCAAAGCTGGGGATAGATCTTGAGCAGCTTGACGCTGTCATTATTTCGCATGGAAATAATGACCATACCGGCGGTTTGGCTTTCTATCCCAAGACGAAGCATGAGCCCTTGCTGATAGCTCATCCGGGAATAATGGAGGCTAAAAAAGCAGATGGCCTGTGCATTTCGCTTCCAGTTTCGGAGGCTTATCTTCAGGAAAGGTTTGTTTTTAAGCTTACAAGAGAGCCTCTGTGGCTTGATGAGCAGCTTGTGTTTCTTGGGGAGATTCCCAGAGAAAATGATTTTGAAAATAAAAAGCCTGTGGGAGAGCATTGTCTGACTGACGGCTGGCATGATGATTATGTGCTGGATGATTCGGCGCTGGTCTATAGGCAGAAGGACGGAATTTACATAATAACAGGCTGCTCGCATGCCGGTATCTGCAATATTGCTGAATATGCCAAACAGATAACGGGTTGCAGCGTGATTAAAAGCATTATCGGAGGCCTGCATCTTTTCAGCGGACGTTCGCAGCAGACCTTAGCGACAGCAGATTATCTGAAGCAAAATGTTGAGGGAAATATCTATCCCTGCCATTGTACTGATCTGGCGGCGAAATTTGCTTTGCATGCACAGCTGCCGGTGCAGGAGGTTGGAGTTGGCCTGACCTTGGAGTGGTAAAGAAATGACAGAAAAAATAAACGCGCAAATTTTTTTCAATGATTTTTTTGAGTCCGTATTGTAAAATACTGTTAAAGATAATTGATGGCGAGGTGTAGTGGCAATGCGGGAAGTAATCATTGAAAAGCTAAAGCAGATAGAACAACAGGAAAATATTACGATTCTTCACGCGGTTGAATCCGGCAGCCGTGCGTGGGGCTTTGAATCACCGGACAGCGATTTTGATGTGCGTTTTATCTATGTGCGCCCCAAAAATTATTATTTAAAATTAGAACAGACGCGGGATGTGCTTGAATTTCCTATCAACGATTTGTTGGATGTAAACGGCTGGGATTTGCAGAAGGCATTACGGCTTTTGCATCGCTCCAATCCGTCGGTATTCGAATGGTTCAAGTCGCCGGTTGTTTATAGGGAAACTGCTTTCAGCCATGAGTTTATTCCTCTTATGGAAAACTATTTTTCAACGAAGAGCGGTCTTTACCATTACCTGAATATGGCAGACGGAAACTATCGGGAGTACCTGCGGGGAGAAATGGTGCGAGCTAAAAAATATTTTTATGTTTTGCGGCCTCTGCTTGCCTGCAGATGGATTTTTAGGACTAACACTCCGCCACCGATGCGTTTTGCGGAACTGATGGCCTCCGATTTGCCTGCGTATCTTAATGAATCCGTGCAGGAGCTTTTGCGCATTAAGATGGAAGTGCCCGAGCTGCAATTTATTCCCAAAGCAGATGTAATAAATACTTTTATTGACGAGGAAATTCCGCGACTTAAAGAGAAAATCAGGAGCTTGCCTGAGGAACGCAGGCAGGGGTATGATGAGCTTAATACACTGTTTTTGAAGTATTTGCGGTAGAATTGTTCATAAGTTTTATGATATAATTTGAATACGAAATTGAGCAACATATCGGAATTTATAAAGGAGAATATTGATGAAACTATTTTTATGTTCGCACTTTTCAAGTGTAGGAAGTCTGATAAAGGAAGAAATTGAAAATAAGAAAGTCGCATTTATTCCAACAGCTTCGCTGCGTGAAGGCTACACCGGTTATG
>NZ_CABQHJ010000047.1:0-12378 GCF_902463975.1 uncultured Phascolarctobacterium sp. | reverse complement strand
TTTTTTTCTTTTCTTCTTTGGAAACGATAATATTGTTTTTCTTCATGTAGTCAATACCGTGAAAAAAGAACATTTAAAAGAATTACGAACAAGCGCTAGTAACAGCAAAGCGACCCGATTAAGAGAGCTTTTTGGTAAAACTTTTTCTCCTGAAAAAGTTTTTGTTTTGCCGCGCTTTACAAAAAGCGCGAACCTTTCTTCCAACTTCTTTCAGTTATGAAAGAAGTTGAATTAAACCAAAGTATCAAAAAAACAAAATCCCCCGCAGGAAACCCTGCGAGGGTAAAGCATGCGACACCTCTCTTCACTTCTTCACAGCCAGGCTGCGGATGGAAACATTCACGTTATTCACCTTCATGGCTGTCATATACTCAACCTTTTCCTTAATCTTCGCCTGGAACTGCTTGGTAACAGCAAAAAGCTTAACGCCGTAATACAGCACAACCTCCACGCTGATGACAATACCTTTGCTGTTGTCACTGCGGCGGCGCACCTTAATCGATGTCACGCGCTCCACGCCCTCCAACTTGCGCCCGATGATCTGGATAATATCCTCCAACGCACTGTCGGAAATCAGCAGCTTGCCGTAAAAGCTGAACGATGGACGTACGATAGAACGGTCCGCGTCCTTCTCCTGCTTACGCTTGCTGGAAAAAAGATTGTACGGCAAATCCGCAAAATAGCCTGTAAAATGCGGCTTCAGCTCCACCGTTGGCACCGGCACGATATGCTTGCCCTCCTGCAGACGTGCATGACGGGCCTTCTTGATTTCGGCCTTGCTGGCAATCTGATTGATATACACAGTCTTGACTGGCTTATCCAACTGCAGTCTGCCGATAATTTTGTTGATCATATTGTCGGAGGTAGCAATAATCAGCAGACGATGAATGTTACTGGTTGCCAGCGCCTTACGTACTGCCTGCGCGTGCCCTTCATCTGTGAAGATGGCACGCTTAACGGCCTGTATTCTGTTGTCTTCGTTCTTGGCGGAGATGCCTGCCAGGATTTTAGTACCCTTAATCAGCAGGCCGTCGTCAATAATAGCATCACAGCGGTTATCAAAGGCCACGCCGATGGCATGGTGGCTCTTGCCTGTACCGCTAGGTCCTACAAAAGCAACTACTTCCATTCTATTACACCCTTAACATCATCATATTGCACCTGCCAGATTCCCAGCTTTGTGGGGAAGCGGTCAGGGATTCCGTGAAAGTCACTGCCACCGCTCACCAGCAGTCCACGCTGCTTGGCCAGCGCCAGCCAATGGCTTTGCGCCTGCGCATCCGCGCTGGGGTGCCACACCTCGATGCCGTCAAACGGTTCTGCGGCAAGCAAGCGTTCGGGCAGCGTTTTATCCACCAGCTCCGAGGGATGTGCCAACACAGCGATGCCGCCTGCCTCGTGAATCAGCGTCACTGCCTCCTGCGGGGAAAGCTTAGGCTGCGGCACATACGCCGGTCCGCCGCGGTGCAGCAGTGCGTCGAAAACCTCCTGCACGGTAGCAAAATAGCCCTTGGCTACCAATGCCTTGGCCACATGCGGACGGCCCACTGCCCTGTTCTTGGGGTCGCAGGCATCCACCTCCACATGGTAGCCTAATTTTTCCAGCTTTTCCAGCATGGCATATAAACGATGCTCGCGCGCATGGCGCATTTCATCCATCTTCTTATGCAACGCTTCACAGTCCATAGAAACGTGATAGCCTAAAATATGCACGGCATCATCCTCGTACTGCGTTCCCAGCTCTACGCCGGTGATAACGCGGATGCGACCATTATAATGTTTCGCCGCCTCGCGTGCTTCCGCCATACCGTTCCACGAATCATGGTCGGTGATGGCAATTACGCCAATGCCTTTAGCTACAGCCTCGTCCACCAGCATCGTTGGCGTGTAGCGTCCGTCGCTGAAGGTGCTGTGCAAATGTAAATCTACAAGCTGCGCTGCCATTACAGCATACCTGCGAGCTTAATCAGCGTCATAGTGCCAAAGGCAGTACCGCCTTTAACCTTGAAGCCATCGGTCTTAGTTGCGGTGGAGGTGCCGCCGATATCAAGATGCGCCCACGGGATATCTTTATCAACGAACTCACCGATGAACAGGCCACCGGTGATGCAGCCTCCGGCACGTCCTGCGCTGTTGAGCAGGTCCGCAACGTCGCTCTTGATGGCTTCCTTGCATTCAGGCAGGGAAGGCAGCTGCCAGTAGTTTTCACCGGCCATGCGACCTGCCAGCTTAATCTGCTCTACCAGCTCGTCATTATTCGCCACAATACCGCTGGTTTCGTTGCCCAACGCGATGATTACCGCACCGGTGAGCGTTGCTATATCAATAACCTTCTTGGCACCCGTTTGGCAGGCATACCAGACTGCGTCCGCCAGCACCATGCGTCCTTCCGCATCGGTGGAAACAACCTCGATGGTCTTACCGTTGGCTGCACGCACGATGTCGCCGGGGCGCTGCGCCTTGCCGTCAGGCATATTTTCTGCGCAGGCCAGTACGCCGATAACGTTGCATTTCAGGCCTAAACGTGCGATGGCACGCATAGCGCCAAGCACAGCGCCTGCACCCGTCATGTCGTCTTTCATCTCGCCCATGTTATCGTCAGGCTTAATGGAAATACCGCCGCTGTCAAAGGTAATGCCCTTGCCTACAAAGGCTGTATAGGGCGCATCACCGTTGCCATTATAGCGCAGGGCAATCAAACGCGAGGGATTAACACTGCCCTGACCTACTGCCAGCAGTGCGTTCATGCCTCTGTCCTGCATGGCTGCCTCGTCCAGAATAGTGATTTCCAGCGGCAGCTCCTGTCCCAGCTTCAGTGCATCTGCTTCCATGGTCTGCGGTGTTACCACGTTACCTGGGTTATTCACTAAATCGCGCGCAAAGCACACTCCTTCCGCAGAGATTTCCGCAGCGTTAATGATTTCCGCCACCTCCGGCACAGCGCTCAGCACTGTAGCCTCACACAGCGGTGCCTGCTTTGCTTCGCTCTTGAAGCTGTTGAAGGTGTACGCGCCGAGGTAGAGGCCTTCGACGAGCGCCTGCAGGTTTTTGCTGCGTGCTTCGTTCAGCAGGATGGGCGCTGCCAGTACAGCCTTTTGCGCCTTAGCCTTGTGCAAAGCGCGGGCAGCAGCGCCGGCAGCCTTACGGAAATTGTTCGGCTTGCAGTCCTTGCCCTCGCCGCAGCCTGCCAAAAGCAGTGTCAGCAAACCTTCACCCTGCGGCAGCACCAGTGTGGTTACGTTGCCTGCGTCATAAATATCATCGTGCTGCGTGGTGTACGCCATTGCTACCTTGGCTGCTGCCTCCGGCAGCTCCAGCTTGTCGATAGCTGCCGCACATTCCTTACACAGAAACAGTACTATACTATCTGCATCATTATAAGCTGCAGCGTTGAACTCCGCTGCAATGCATTGAAATTGGTTTAACATTCTTAAAATCTCCTAACATTATTTATATTCTATCGCTGTCTGCAATTCGTTAAGCATCATATTGCCGCTGGAACGCTGCAGCGTCAAATCGCTCACCAGCACCTTCATCTCGCGGATTCTCCGGCCTTTGGGGAAATAAGAACCCAGCGCATGAATGGTATAAGGTGTCTTGTCGATATTGCCGATATACATCAGGCAATGGCCGTCCATATAAAGTGCTGCACCGGGCATCAGCTTGCTGATGACAGCAGCGCGCTCCTGGGCAGTGCCGCTCAGCTTTTTCTTCGTGCCTGCGGTCAACTCCTGCTGGTCGGCATTACGCGGCAGCACAATGCCTACAGTGCGGTAAGCATTGAACACTAGGCTTGAGCAGTCCACGCTGTTTTTCAAACCGCCCCAGCCATACGGCTTGCCATAAAATTTGAAGGCGGAATTCAGCAGATTATTGCTGGTATATGGCAGATAACCATAATGCACGGCAGAGGCAGCCTTTGGCACCAGCAGCTTCTGCTTCTGAAGGTGGCCTGTTTTAGTGCGCACCGGCGCAATTACTGTATAGGTATTGCTCTGCACACTATCAACCGGCAGGCGTGCACCCTGCTGATAAAGCACCTGCTCACCGTCCGTTTTCAGGTTATATTCCGCATCGGTAACAACAAGAAACTTCTGCGGCTTTACAAAGCTGTTCCAGGTGTTCTTGTCGGTCATGGCTACATTATACTTGCTCACCCAACCGCTGTAATTTACTGCCTGCACGTAGTAAAAATAACCATTGGCACTGGTGTGCAGCACAGCCACAGGCTCGCCGGGGTCCAGCATAGTTTCCTGCAGCGCGTCAAAATCCCTGTCGCCCGCGTAATAATACAGGCCTTCGCCCGTAGGCAGCGCGCGCACAGCGGTACGGCGCACCGTCACTGCGTATTGCACAGCCACGCTTTTGGGAATAGCGGCAATATTGCTTTGCTTACGCAGGATGTTCTTATAGTTTTCGCTCACCTTGTTGCCATGCAGATACAGGTCATCGTCAAGGATGGAATAATCCATAATCCTCGTTTTAAGCGCATCACCGCTCATCGTCGCAGGATAATTTGCCAGGTCAGGCATACTGCGGGAAGCAGCGCGCACCTTGGCGTTGAAGGATGCCACACCTTTCGCATCCAGAATAACCGTATCACCGCTCTTGTTCTGCTCCGTCCAGTGCGACGGGTTCACCAGCGGCGGATAATTGGTAATGCCTGCCGCCGAAGCACCCAAAGGCAGCAGCAGTCCGCAAACAACAGCAGCTGTATATAAAAGCTTTGCTAATCGCAATTTCGTTCCTCCCTTCTTGCAGCATATATTTTACTGCAAGTAACCTAAAATACTTGTAATATTATTATATTCTTTAGGCAGAACAAAAATCCTGCTTTAGTATATGAAAAAAGCTGATGTAAGCATTGGCCTACATCAGCGTAGAAGCGATATTTTATTTCTGCAGATCCTTGGCATTGCCCGGTTTGATTTTGCTTTCGGTGCCTGTGAGCAGGCGATGGATATTTTCCTTGTGGCGCAAAACTACAAAGAAAGCGGCAACCACCGAGAAAATCACATAAGCAGAGGGATAACCCAGATACCACGCCAGCGGCGGCGTAAAGACAGCAGCCATAATGGAGCCAAGCGATACATAACGCGTCAGCAGCACGCACACCAGCCAGATACCGAAGCTAGCCACAGCAACCTTAGGCATCATAAAAATCAACAGGCCCAGTGCGGTCGCAACGCCCTTGCCACCCTTAAAGCCCAGAAAGATCGAATAATTGTGTCCCAAAAGCGCACCCAAAGCCGTAACCACATCCAGCAGCGGATTGTGGAAAAAATAACTCATAATACCAACCGCGAGAATACCCTTGAAGGCATCGGCAATCAGCACCAGCACCGCAGTCTTGGGACCGACGGTACGGAAAACGTTCGTTGTACCGATATTTTTGCTGCCGTAATTACGGATATCAATACCATGAAAGGCCTGCACCAACCATAAGCCGCTGGGAACAGAGCCGCAGACATGACCGAGCACGAAGCCCAGCAGAAAATGTAATATACCCACCTCATTGAACATAACAAATCACCTGACTTTTATTTATTCATCCTCGTTCTTACCACGGATAATCATCTGAATCGGTGTGCCTTCAAAGCCAAAGGCCTCACGCAGTTTGTTCTCCAGATAACGCTGATAGGAGAAATGCATGATTTCCGGTTCGTTAACAAAGATAACAAAGGTTGGCGGTTTGATTTTGACCTGTGTAACGTAAAGAATCTTAAGACGTTTGCCCTTTTCGGTCGGCGGCGGATTGATAGCCACAGCGTCCTCGATAACCTGGTTGAGAATACTGGTAGCGATACGCATAGCATTCTGCTCGGCAACATAGGAGATAACCTCCGGCAGACGGTGAATACGCTGCTTGGTAACGGCAGAAACGAAAACTACCGGCGCATACTGCAGGAAAACAAGCTCCTTGCGCAGAGTTTCGGTATAACGCAGAGTGGAGGAATTGTCCTTCTCGTACAAATCCCACTTGTTGACAACCAGAATAACAGCCTTGCCTGCCTCATGAGCATAGCCGACGATACGTTTATCCTGTTCGGTAACACCTTCGACAGCATCAAAAACCATCAGCACAACGTCACTGCGGTCAACCGCACGCAGAGAACGCATAACGCTGTATTTTTCAATCGGTTCGTCAACCTTAGCCTTGCGGCGCATGCCTGCGGTATCAATGAACAGGTACTTCTGACCGTTGCGTACTACCGGAGTATCAATCGCATCACGGGTAGTGCCTGCAACATCACTTACGATAGAACGCTCCTCGCCTACCAGTGCGTTGAAAATAGAGGACTTGCCCACGTTAGGACGGCCGATCAGGGCAACCTTGATTTCGTCCTCTTCCTCCAGGTCGCCTGCCATCTTATCGGACGGGAACTTGGCAACAACGGCATCCAGCAAATCGCCCAGGCCCAAATGGTTGGACGCGGAAACAGCAATCGGATCACCGATACCCAGATTATAGAATTCAAAGGTATTCATCTCCTGCTTCGGAGAATCCGCCTTATTGACAGCCAGAACAATCGGCTTCTTGGACTGACGCAGCAGACGGGCAACGTCAGCATCCTCGGTAGTAATGCCTGCGCGCGCATCGCAGACGAACAGAATAACGTCCGCCTCCTTAATCGCAATCTGTGCCTGCTGACGGATAGAAACAGCAATAGCATCAGCATTCATGATTTCGATACCGCCGGTATCAACCATCATAAACTCGTGGTCCAGCCATTCGGCGGTAGCATACAGACGGTCGCGGGTAACGCCCGGTGTATCCTCAACAATGGAAATCCTGCTGTTGGCAAAAATATTAAAAAGAGTAGATTTGCCTACGTTCGGACGTCCAACTATAGCAACTATTGGTTTAGCCATAATCAAATCTCCTTCATCATAATAAATTTTTTAGTATGTGTCTATCATAGAAATGTAAAATTTTTTGTATATTTATGGGGAATCCCCCTTCCGCCTCGCTGCGCTCGGCACCTTCCCCGAGGGGCAGGCAAGACTAATAGCTTTCAATTAGCCTTCATTAGTATGTTCTTGGTTCCCCCTTGGGGGACAAGGTGAATTGCCCGAAGGGCAAGAGAGGGCGACCTGGGGCGACTGTCGCGTCAGCGACTAAAGGGGGTAACGCAGATGGAGTGGTATAACGCACACCTCAATGGTCGATGCCGTTGCGCGAGCCAACTCCCTTATGGAAGTAATGCTTAACCTCGCTCATATCAGTAACAAGGTCGGCAATTTTAATAAGCTCTTCCGGTGCACCTCTACCAGTAGTAATAACCTCAACGTTATTTTTATGCTCACGCAAAAAATCAACAACCTCCTGAGTCGGCAGCATTTGGGTAGCAAGCACAATATTCAGCTCATCGAGGATAATAATGTCCGCAGCGTGCGAGCTGATAGCTTCTTTCGCCTCTTCCCAACCGTCACGGCACATCTTTAAATCAATAGGATCGGGATTACGGAAATTAACAAAGGCGTCGCGTCCCACCTGCCGCAGCGTAAACCAGGGTAGATTCTTTGCAGCCCGCGCCTCGCCATACTCTGGATCATCCTTCAAAAATGAAAGCATCAGCGTCTTCATGCCATAACCAGAGGCACGCAGCGCCACGCCCAAAGCGGCAGTAGTCTTGCCCTTGCCTGTACCTGTATAAACCTGCAGCATACGCTTCACCTATCTTTCCAATAATAAATGCAGCAGCTCCTTCGCACCCTTGGCAATTTCCACCTTGCCCGGGTATCGCTCCTTGAACTGCGCCAGCGACATATCATCCAAAAACAGCTTATCGTTATTCAAAACCACATCCGGCAGAATAATCTTCTTATCCTGCACGTTCGCAAGGATATCGCTACCCGTCAAAAGACCGGTGACATTGACCTTGCCGCCGAAAAAGCTGTTAGGCACAGGTACAAAGCGGTGCTCCGAACCGAACTGGCTGTTCAGCTTGGCCATCAAGGGCTTTAGTACACGGTAAGCGCCCTCACCCACGGGAATCACCGCAGGCTCTGCAGGATGAAAGCTCTGCATCTGCGCCAACGCCTCGTCCCACTCCAGCATAAAGTTGGCAGTAAGGCCGATGCCGTTTTCCAGCTGCGGGAAGCCGTCGTACCATTCGGTAGGAGGAAAAGGCTTTTCCGCCAGCAGATAAAATTCATCGCCCAAGTAGATAAACGTCTTGCCTGTTTCCTTACGGCAGCGCTCCTGCCATGCGGTCACCTGCTCCACAACCTCTGCGGCCTGCTCCTTCGTAAAGGTAGCAAGCTGCGTCAGGTGCTCGCGGTGCTTAGTAGTACCTACGGGAACAACCGCCATCGTCAGCACATTGGGATACTGCGCGTACAAATCGTTGAAGCTCTTGGCAAGAATCTCGCCGTCATTATAACCGGGACAGCAGACAATCTGTGTATGCACCTGAATGCCCGCATCGAACAAAAGCTGCAAGCGCTCCATCAGCTGACCGGCAAAACGGTTGTGCATCATCTGGCAGCGCACCTGCGGGTCGGTAGCATGTACCGAAACATACAGCGGCGTCAGATGCGTGCGGATAATACGTTCAAAATCTTCATCCTTCATATTGGTGAGTGTAATGAAGTTACCATATAAGAAGGACAGACGGTAATCGTCATCACGCACATACAGACCCGGACGCATACCGGGAATCATCTGGTCAACAAAGCAGAAAACACAGTTATTGTAGCAAGTCGCAACTCTGTCAAAAACTGCGGAATCAAACTCCAGGCCAAGATCCTCATCCGGATATTTTTCTATATGTACCTGACGGCGTGTGCCATCGGTGGCCTCTATCTCCAGATCAACCTCGTAATCGGAGGTATAGAAGCTCAATTCAATTATATCCTTAACCTGTACGCCGTCTACGCTGCACAGCTTTTCGCCGGCCTTGATGCCTGCGTCCGCTGCCAAACTGTTCTTGCGTACACCACTAATAAGTCCTACCATTACAACTCCTTAAAAAATGCAGATAATCAACCGTGAAAAGATTAGTCGTCAAATTATTATATCATATTAGCTTAAAGAATGCAAAAAGGGGACGCACTGATGCTGTCCCCCAAAATAATATTGCTATAAAAAAGATAAGCAAAACTCTTCCGGTTTATATAAATACTGCGCTCATTAGCGACAGTCTTCAAAAGTTCACAAAGCGCAACTTGCACAAAGTATGGCTTTATGTTATATTATAAGTGATAAGACAACCGCCCAACCAGGTGGGTTGCCGATTAAGGTTACGGAAAAGCCGCCCTGTTCTCGTCAAAGTATAGGGGCGGTTTTTCTATGTCCGTATGCTTTTACTTTCGATTCTGAAAAATGAACGTCAGCAATGCTACGATAAAAATTCCAAAGGACATTAAATCCTGAAAACTGAAATATACCATAGACATCACCTCCATTCCGAAGAATTTCGGCAATGCCCCACCCTCTAGCTCGGTTGTCTTACACAATATTTTATCATGTAAAACCAAAACACACAACGAACAAACTGTGAAGTTTGCGCTGTGTGTTTTTTATTGGCCAAAATATTTTACTAAAAGCTTTATTTCTTATTTTTCTTCTGCTCTTTGAGCCAATTTTTATAATCTTGGACGGTATCTTTGGCGTAATCTGTTTTTAAATCAGCATAGTAGCCAAGAGCTTTTTCTACCAGTTCAGTATTTCCTTCACGGCTTGCCATGATAAGCATTGATTCAATCGCGATAAATTTATCTTCAATAGTCTTTGACTCTGCCAGGCATCTTTGTGCCATTTCCCAACCCAAGAAATATTTGCCAGTAAATTCCAGTAAACGTTGCAGATTAAACAAACATGTAAGATATGTGTCGCTATCTTTATCTTCGTCTGTTACACAAGCTAAAGCACGCTGATATTCTTCTATCGCTTCATCATACAAAAGGTAGAGCTCCAAATCAGCAGCACGATGAAATCTTGCTTCAAACATATCAGGCGGATTCATGGAAATTATCAAATTATCAATGGCAAATAATTTACCTGGATTCGTTTCGTTAGCTGCCAATTCATTTAATTCTTCTACACTTTTTCCTTGAATATCAGCGATTTTTTCAACAAATTCTTTACGCCAATATTGTTGTATTGTCTGCGGACGTATTTTCTCCAGATACTCCAAAACCTTCGGCACAAATTTTTCTTTCGTGATTGCAGAGTCTGCATACCAAAGGTTCGACTGTCCCATGCCCAAGCCTGCGCCTGCTTTTGATGCCGAAAGAACCCTAAAATTACGCAGCTCTTCGGGAATAATATGCGCATTTTCTTCTCTGGTTTTAAAATTATATTGCCAACATGTATGATTTTCTACAATGCTATCTTCAAAATACTGATAGTAACGATACATCTCGGCGTGTTCGTACCAGCCAACGATATGCCGTCCTGTATCATTAGTCGCTACCCAGATAACTGTAACGTCATCAATTTTATCTACATCATCTGGCACATCCTCTACACGCGCCAGATTCAACCTCTCCCCTGGTGCACGCACATACCCAAGGCAGTAATGGTTATACGGATAGAAATTGAAACTTTCACAAGCATCATTATTTTCTTTGACAAATGCACCGCCATTCTTCGGTTGGTCGTTGTCAGTAATGCCACTATAAAGTTTCATCCATGCTATATTACAAAAAACTACTTTTGCCATCTTTATATCTCTCCCAAATTATCTGCTTTCTTCTTTAACGAATGTTGGGAACTGATAATCCAAGTAATTATCCAGCTCGTTGAAATTAGGGAATCTACGTTCCAATTCACGGAATTTCGGTCCGTGAGAATGAATCAGCTGATGCAGGCACTCGTGATAAATAAGGTACTTTAGTACTTCACGCGGCACGCTGGCAGAATTAAGGCCGCAATTCATTTTGATATTATCGCCAAGATAAATATATTGTGCAAAATACGTCTTATAAGCCTTCTTAGTCCAGCCAATCGTCGGGCGCTTGAAGTCGTCGCCCAAGTTGTCTTTTTGTTCTGCCAAAACTTCATCAAGCAAAATTTCCAGCGGTTCAGCGAAAGGATCTGCGCTAAGCAAGGCAAACTCTGTTTCTGCTTCTTCAATACTAGAGCCCATCGGCGTAACGCCGGTGGGATACAGAAGGAAGTCAAAAATACGTCGTTGATAGGATTCCACATTGCCATACAAGCTGTCAATGATCGTCTTATGCGCATTATAAATTGCATGAATATCCTGCTGAATTTTGAAGATGTTGGCCAAAGACGTTTCTTCGCGATACTTCATCGCCAATTTTGACGGGTCGATGTCGTCACGCTCGTCGAACGATTGAAACTCTGGAAAAGCTTTCTCCGTCGCCGTCAGCTCTGCAATGTCTTCCAATTCCTGAGGCGTAGGCATCACACCGAAGCCATCGAAATATTTTTGCAAAAGCAGTTTGCCGTTCTGCTCTTCCGCTGCAACAAGCGCCTGCGTATCTGCCTTCATTGCTGCATAGCCTTCCTGTTGGTTGGCGAAAACAAGCACTTTCTCAGGCATGTCATTTTTATCATAAACATTGTACCAACCCACAGGCAGCACAGCGGCGTGCACCTTGAAGCCCAAATCGCCGTAAGAAATGGCACGCATCGCGTCGATAATGCTGGACACAGGAATTTCTTCCAATTTGTTCTTTTTCTTCGGCTCTTTCTTGGTGTCTCCCGGTATTCCGCCTTCTTCGCCTTCCAGCAGAAACGAAGGGTTGAGCCAACGTGTAAAGCTTGCCCACTTATCACAGAAGTCAACGATGTACACTTCTTTTGTGCCACCGCATTGCTCGCCACGCATGCCGCGCCCAATCATCTGCATTAATAAAACGTCACTGTTCGTCGGACGTGTCAGAAAAACTGTATGAATATCAGGAATATCGCTGCCCTCGCTAAGAATGTTGACGTTAATTAATACGTCGATATGGTCATCATTGCCATCCTTATCCTTATGGTTGTTATGGCGGAAACGTTCAATAATTGCGTCTTTCACACTGTCGTCCATGCCAGAATAAATGCGGTCACATTTTACACCCTTTTTGACGAACATATCTGCCAAAACATCACAGTGCGTAATGTTCAAGGCGAAAATTATCGTTTTGCCGTATTTCTCTTTATTATCAAGGTATTCCTTAATAATAACTTCGTTACGTTCGTTAATCTTTGCAATCTTGTTGACAGCTTGTTCCGTCAAATCGCCTTTCGCCAAAACTTTTTTCAGCTCATCTTTATCAATATAAGTTTCAATTTCAACATTCGTTTCACGTTTTAAGTTTATCGGCGTAGCCAGAGTACCATCAGCAATCAGTTTGCTCAAGGGAATGGCATAAATGATTTTCTGCTCAAACAGTTTCAGCAGCGAAACAGTGCCCATG
>NZ_CABQHJ010000046.1:0-13462 GCF_902463975.1 uncultured Phascolarctobacterium sp. | reverse complement strand
TTCTAATATATTTCTGAACTCAGTTTGTAAAGACATAGCAACTACCACCTATCAAGCCAACATTTCATTTTTTATCAGCAAATTAACATCAATCTTCAACGCATCAGCAATCTGATACAGAGTTTCCAAAGAAAAGCTGTTGCCTCTGTTCCCTCGCTCAATCTGCCCAAGATAGGCAACACTCATGCCAATCCGCTCGGCCAACTCTGCTTGCGTATAGCCTCTCTTTTTTCTGTAATATGCTATTTTCAATCCAATATTCTTGTAACGCGCAGCAAACAACGTCATCACCTCTTGCTAAAACTTCTCTATATTATATTAGCAGTTTATATAAATCATTTTTTAGGTATATAGTCTGTTTTTCTAGGCTAATAAGCTGACTGAGTTTTTTCTCTGCTTTTAAGTTAATCTGTGCCAACAACTTGAAGTTGCAAAGCTACTCGCCTAAAACAGCCTTTTAGACTTGCGCTTATTTTTATGGTAAGCGACAGCCCCCAAAGCTGCCGCTTCTTGCACCCATCAAGCCTCTCGCTTTACCTCATACACAGGCAGGCCATCCTGCAAGGCCAGCTTCACCAGCTCGTCCATGCTCTTGCCGGCACCATATCTGCTGCTGAGCAGCTCGCGCAACGCTGACTGCGTGTAGAAGGTGCTGCGGCGAACCAATGACGAGGTGTAGGAACCATCGGCGCAACGTCCGGGAATGGCGTAATCTGCGGTAATTTTCCGCTTCAATGTATCATTGGTAAGATACAAGCCTGTGCAGGATTCCTCCGCCAGGTAGCAGGACCAGCTGCGCGGTGCGAACTTACGCACCAGCGCCTCCCAGAAAGCGGGCTGCGGGCCGTCTGCAGATATATACTTGATAAAGAGCTGTCCTTTGCCGTCGAACTGGATTTTTTCAACGCCAGCGCGGAGTTCAAAGGCCTGGATACCGGCGCCCTCAGCGATGAAGCTGAGCCAGCCGCAGCCAAAGGCAGTTTTCGGTTTACGCTCATCCTTGCGCGTCCAGCGCTTGAGCTTTTTAAAGAGGTCTGCCAGCTCCTCTTGAGGACCGTAGACGTATAAATTTGTGTAACAATAATTTGCCATATAAGAATCATCCTTTCTTTAAAACACTGAATATGCGAAAAACGCAACAAAAAAAGCTATTATAATGAAATTTTCGCATAGGAAAATATCATTATAATAGCCTAAAATTCTTATATAAACAAATGTATACAGCTTGTCTAAGTGCTGTGTGGTTATTATATAGCGAATCAGTAAATCTGTCAAGGTAACACAAAAATTTTTTCTATCGCACACCCACAACTAAATCCAATCCTTCACATCTGCAAAATAAATGTGAACGCCTTGACTTTATTATCTGCTCATATGATAATAATAGTGTGAGAAGAAATTGTTTATCTTTCAAGACTGCCGCGAAGGCAGCCAATTTACAGAAAGTGGTGATAAGATGATCTTTAAATTTGAAGCACAAGCCCCCAAAATTGACGAGAAGGCCTACGCCTTTAATACTGCCACCCTGATTGGCAAGGTTGAGCTTAAGGAGTACGCCAGCGTTTGGCCCGGCGTTACTATCCGCGGCGACGTTAACCGCATCGAGGTTGGCCGCTACAGCAATATTCAGGACAACAGCGTGCTGCACGTTGCTGATAACTACGCCTGCATCGTCGGTGATTATGTAACTGTAGGCCACTGCGCTCTGCTGCATGCCTGCACCGTTGAGGACCACTGCCTCATCGGCATGCATTCCACTGTACTTGACGGCGCTGTAATCGGTCACGGCTCTATCGTTGCTGCCGGTGCTGTTGTAACCAAAGGCACCATCGTACCGCCGAATTCCCTGGTTGCCGGCATTCCTGCCAAGGTTATCAAAACCTTGGACGAAAAAGGTATCGCCGCTATCCACGCTCAAGCGCTGAAATACAAAACCCTGTGGACCGAACGCTACGGCCTGCTGCCTGACAATGATGGTGAACGTTATCACGGTGAAAAAATCGTTTAATTTCCCCAAGCAAGGAAGCATGACAATGTCCTCTGATTAATCAGGTCACGTTTCATTCATAGTGCAAAAAAATCCCGTTACACGACGCAAGTCTGTGAACGGGATTTTTGCTTACAGGAAATAGTTAACCTTATAATCAAAAAGCCATCTCCGTATTCCTCAAGAACAACAGAGATGGCTTTTCAGCTTCAAATATACTTTTTATTTAGTTGCTTTCTGCAGCAACAGCTTTTTTAGCCGGGCAAATAACAGCTACAATAGCATAAGCAGCAATACATACCAGCCATTCCATGTAGATTACATTCGGGAAAATGCGTACTGCCGGGGTAAGCTGCCACAGCACCAGCAGCACCAGGCCTGCCAGCAGAGTCCAGAAGCCTGCGGCTTTAGAAGCATACTGCGGGAAGAACAGCGCTACGATTACGATAACGCTGAAGGCAGCAGTCAAAGACAGACCAATCATAATCGTACCCAAAATACTGGATACGCTCATAGCAAGTCCCAAGGTAAGAATACCGCTGATAATGATGCAGGCACGTGTCATCAAAAGCTGACGCGCCTGGTCGCACTGCGGATTGATGAAGCGCTTGTAAATATCACTGGAGAACAGGGTACCAGCACTCAACAGCAGGTTGCAGGCAGTAGATACATCTGCAGCCCACAGAGCTGCCAGGGTGATACCTGCCAACACCGGCTGCAGGCCTACGATAACCTGCGGCAGCGCCAATGCAGCCTGCGCATCAGGGTACATAGCCTTGGCAACAAGACCAAGGAAGGCAGCCAGAACGCCTACCGGCAGCATCAGAATGCCGCCCCAGACGAAGCCTTTTTTAGCAGTTGCAGCGTCTTTAGCGCCTAAAGAAATCTGCAGAATACTTTGCAGAGAAAGATTTACGGTAATAAGTGTTACAACCCAGCTGGTGATGGTTACAGGGCCAACACCGTCAATGAAGCTGAACCAGGGCACATTAGCCGGTAACGCAGCAGCCAGATGATCCATGCTGCCGATTTTTTTGAACTGAATAATAGTTGCCGCCAAAATGCCAACGTAAATCAGAATAATGTTCAACACATTAGATAAGGATGCAGACCACATACCACCGATAAAGGTAATACCGATAAAGGTGATGGCACTGACAATCATACCTGTGTGGAAATCAAAGATATCCGGCAGGATTGCGTGCAGAATACTGCCACCGGCAATGTATTGCAGGCTGATAATTACCAGTTGGATAACAATCTGGCAGAAAACGCCTAAAATTACCGCGCCCTTAGTATGATGGTGTTCAATAAGCTCGGTGATAGTCGTAATGTTCTGCTCACGATATTTTTTTGCCATGAACAGGCCCATAACAATCGCACCCAAGGCCCAGGCAATGGTATACCATCCGGCACTCAGGCCAACACGGAAGGCATGCTCGGAAACGCCGATAGTCGACGCACCGCCGACAGCCAGACCTATAATAGTGACACAAATCAGAGGCGCAGAAAGTCTGCGTCCCGCAAGAGCAAAGTTTTCGTTGTTTCCTTCACTACGTTTTTTTGCATACCAGCTGATAGCGAACAAAGCAACAATGTACAATATTAAGATTACTAAAGAAACAGGCACAAAAAATCCTCCTTTAAATTATACATGCCTGTTAAAGAAATACAACGTCATAGCTGGCAGTATCCCTATACTGCCTCACATCAGACCTAATCGTGCAGACTTCAACAACATATAATACAAAAACCATTTGTGCTGTCATTACAATTCCCCATCGCCCATACCGGCAAGCATCCCAATGCAGACCAAATATACGCCTCCTGATGCTTCCTTGCAAAGCAGCCACATATATATTAGCTAAATTATATCCCGCCGTGAAAAAACAGTCAAGATTTTTTCACAAAAAAGTATTGACAAAATATCGATTTGCCGTTAAAATAAATACTGTTGTTGGCCTCGTAGCTCAGCTGGATAGAGCGTTTGACTACGAATCAAAAGGTCGCAGGTTCGAGTCCTGCCGAGGTCACCATTTTGAGATTGACATCGCAAGAAATTGCGGTGTTTTTTTGCTTTTCTGATAAAAAATAATCCTTCGTATAGAAAAAAAGAACCAGTCATACAACCGGTTCTCCCCAAAGCAACAACAAAGCATTGCCGCCGAAAGCTGCCCCTGATACTGCTCACGCATTATCAGGGGTATTTTCATGCGTTATATAGAAATATGAGTATGAGTAAAAATTACAGGCTGCGGATTTTTTTGCGCAGCGGCAGAATGCTTGCCGGACTTACGGAAAGCTCATCCATTCCCATGCGTACAAATTCCTTAGTCAGGCTCAAATCAGCGCCCAGCTCGCCACAGACGCCGCACCAGATACCTGCTGCATGCGCTCCCTGCACCGTCATTTCAATCAGACGCAAAATTGCAGGGTGGTGTGCATCAAAGAACGGCTCTAACCGCTGGTTCTGGCGGTCTATCGCCAAGGTATACTGACTCAAATCGTTCGTACCGATGCTGAAGAAATCAACTTCTTTCGCCAGCTCCGCGCTAATCAGCGCTGCCGCCGGCGTTTCAATCATAATGCCGACTTCCATCTTCGGATCGTAGGATACGCCTGCATATTTCAGCTCTGCCTGCACCTCGCGCAGAATTTTGCGCGCCTTGCGCACCTCTTCTACGCTGATAATCATCGGGAACATCACCGCCAGCTTGCCATAAGCAGAAGCGCGGCAGATAGCACGCAGCTGCGTAGCAAACAGCTCCGGTCTTTGCAGGCAGATACGGATTGCGCGATAGCCAAGCGCCGGATTTTCCTCCTGCGGCAGCTCGAAGTAATCAGCCTGCTTATCGGCACCGATATCAAGCGTACGGATAATAACACGCTTGCCGGCCATTGCTTCCGCTGCCAGCTTATACTTTTCAAATTGCTGCTCCTCTGTCGGATAATCCTTGCTTTCCAGATAAATGAACTCACTGCGGAAAAGGCCGATGCCCTCTGCATCGTTCGCCAGTACGCTGGCTAAATCGCCGGTGCCGCCGATGTTAGCATATACATGCACCTGCTGGCCGCCGCCGGTAATGCTCTTTTTGCCCTTGAGCTCCTCCAACAGCTTTTTATGCTGTGCATCCTGCTCCATCTTTGCCTTGATGCGCTCCAGCGTTGCCTCATCAGGATCAACAAAAACCTCGCCGGTATAGCCGTCTACCGCTACCAGCTTGCCGTCATATTCTTCACCGATGTTGCTGCCGGTGTTGACAACCGCAGGAATGCCAATCGTGCGCGCCAGAATTGCCGTATGTGAATTTACACTGCCCGCTGCCGTCACAAAACCCTGCACACGCGATTTATCAAGCTGTACGGTTTCGCTGGGAGCCAGGTCGTCTGCTGCCAGAATGTAACTGCCGCTGCCGCTTTCCCAGCTGCTGCCTGCATCACCCAGGCAGCCAAGCACCTTGTTGGAAATATCCTTGACGTCTGCAGCGCGTGCACGCATATAATCATCTTCCATCGAAGAAAAAATTTCTGCAAAATTAGCTGCGGTAGTCTGCACTGCATATTCCGCATTAACCTGCTGCGTGCGGATAATGCCCTCAACAGACTCAATATAATCAAGATCCTCCAGCATCATCTGATGGATTTCAAAAATAGCAGCATTATCCTTGCCTACATCTGCAACAGCCTTTTCATAAAGCTCTGCCAGCTTATCTATAGCATCCTGACGCGCTGTCTGAAAGCGTGCAACCTCAGCCTCGGCATTCTGCACCTTACAGCGTTTAACTGCTGCTGTATTACGGCGCAGTACAGCTAAGGTTCCCAGCGTTACGCCGCCGCAAACGCCCTTACCCTTTAATGAAAGCATCTTATCACCTCGCGAAAAATCTCTCTTACTGCGAACTTACAGGTTAGCTTGGAAGAAAGCCTCTAAAGCTGCTGCCTCTGCATCCTCATCAGCACCGTCGCAGGTAACAGTAATCTCTTCGCCCTTTTTTACGCCCAAGGCCATAACACCGAAGATACGCTTCAAATCACCTTTTTTAGCACCCTTGGCAATCGTAGTGGTGCTGGCAAATTTTGCAGCCTCCTTCACGAGCAGTCCTGCCGGACGTGCATGGATACCGGCCTCATCAGTAATAACATAAGTAAATTGTTTCATTTTTATTTCCTCCGTTTCGCTAATAACAATATTCTGCCGCTAAATCCTTAAAATCCTATTTTTGTTTTTATCTTTTTTCTCTATATATTATTCGTTCACGTTCTTTTTAACAAACCCCATAAGCACAGCTGCCAGCACACTGCCTGCTGCCAGAGCTGCAAAATACATCGGCCAGTTCTGCACTACGCCGAAAACAAATACACCGCCATGCGGTGCCGGAACGCTACAGCCAAAGGCCATGGACAAAGCACCGGCTACACCGCTGCCCAAAGCGCAGGTCGGAATTACACGCAACGGGTCACTTGCTGCAAAGGGAATAGCGCCTTCGGTAATAAAAGACAGGCCCATGATAAAGTTGGTCACACCGGACTGACGCTCCTTAGAAGTAAATTTACTCTTAAACAGCATAGTACACAGTGCAATCGCCAGCGGCGGCACCATACCGCCAATCATAACCGCAGCCATAATCTCGCTGCTTACAGCGCTGCCGTCGGCAGCTGCCAAGGAAGCAGTACCGAAAACATAGGCTGCCTTGTTCAGAGGACCGCCGAAGTCAATGGACATCATAGCACCCAACACAAAGCCCATCAGCACTTTGCTTGTTGTGCTCATGCCTGCCAGCGCACCTGCCAGCCATTGGTTAAAGGCTGCAGTCGGCGGGTTGATAACGTAGGTCATCAATATTCCCATAAGCAGCAGGCCGATAACAGGATACAGCAGAATCGGCTTCAGGCCTTCCAGACTGTCGGGCAGTACGCTAAATACCTTGCGCAGTGCCAAAATCAGATAACCGCCGATGAAGCCTGCAAACAGCGCGCCGAAGAAGCCGCTGCCGCCGGAGGCTGCCAAAAAGCCGCCCACGATACCAAGCATCAGTGCCGGACGCTCACCGATACTCATAGCGATATAGCCTGCCAGAATCGGCATCATCATGCTGAACGCTAAGCCGCCGATATTCTTGAAGAAGGCTGCCAGCGGCGTGCCGCTGCCAAACTTAGCTGTACCGGCAAATTCCATATCGAACATAAATGCCAGCGCGATAAGAATACCACCGCCGATTACAAACGGCAACATGTGCGAAACGCCATTCATCAGATGCTTGTAAATTTGTCTCCCCAGACTTTCCTCAGCATCTGCCACGTCACTTGTCGCCTCGCTGCCGCCCTTGCCTGCATAAGCAGGAACATTACCGCTCAGAATCTCCTCGATAAGCTCCTTCGGCTTGTTGATACCGTCAGCTACCTTAACGAAGATAACCGGCTTGCCTGCAAAGCGCTCCACAGGCACGTTCTTGTCTGCAGCCACAATAATGCCTTCGGCTTCTTCTATCTCTGCCGCCGTCAGCTTATTTTTTACGCCGCCGCTGCCATTGGTTTCAACCTTCATTGCAACGCCCATCTTACCGGCCATCTCCTGCAAAGCCTCTGCTGCCATATAAGTATGTGCAATACCTGTCGGGCAGGCAGTAACAGCCAGCACCTTGCGCTGCTTAGCAGGCTCTGCTGCCGGTGCTTCTGCTTCCTCGTCTTCAAATTTTTCGTTTTCGTATTTGTCTATAACTGCCAAAAATTTCTTAGCATCGGCGGCATTCAGCAGCTCACTGCGGAAATCATCGTTCATCAGCAGCATGCTCAGATGGCTCAGAACATCAAGATGCACATTATCCTTCGTATCAGGTGCAGCAATCAGGAAGAACAGCTTCGCAGGCTCGCCGTCCAGACTGTCGAAGTCAACGCCGTCCTTTACCAGCATAGCTGCCAGTCCCGGTGCCTTTACAGCACTTGTCTTAGCATGCGGAATGGCAATGCCTTCACCGATACCTGTGCTGCCCTCCTCCTCACGGCGCAGCACGCAGGCTCTGTATTCATCCTTATCAAGCAGATTACCGCCTCTCTCCATCAGCGTAATCAAATGCTCCAGCGCTGCTGCCTTATCCTTAGGCTGCGCTTTAAGATCAATGCTTTCTACCTTCAGCAAATCAACTATTTTCATCTTATTTTGCCCCTTCTTTTTTATTTATTATTCACGCCCTGTAAAATAATTTCATCAATATCCTCACGTGTTGCCAGCCAATCCTTAAACGCGCTTGCGCTGCCTGCGGCTACGCCCAGGCGCAGCGCTTCCTCATAATCCTGCATTTTGAGATAGCCTGCTAAAAAGCCTGCTACCATGCTGTCACCGGCACCAACAGAGTTTACCAGTTTACCCTTCGGTGAAGCCATACTGTGCTGCCTGCCATTTTCGTCCAACAGTACAGCTCCGTCCGCTCCACGCGAAACCAGCACATTACGTGCTCCCTGCTGCTGCAGCTTCAGCGCAGCAGCAAGAATATCCTCCTCATTCAGCAACGGTCCCCGGCCAAAGAACTCTCCTAATTCCTCATGGTTTGGTTTGATTAAAAACGGCTTATATTTCAGCACCTTGAGCAGCAAATCGCCAGTAGCATCTACCACAACCCGTGTGCAAGCAGGCTGCAGCAGCTCCAGAATCTGCTCATAAATATCATCCGGCAGCGAAGCGGGTATGCTTCCTGCCAAAACCAAAATATCATCCTGCGTCAGTCCCTGCAGCTTGGTGAAAAGCTTGTGCAGCTCCTCCTTGCTCAGCTGCGGTCCCTGACCGTTCAGCGCCGTTTCCGAGTCCGAAATAATCTTCGTATTAATGCGCGAGTAGCCTGCAGCAGCCCGAATAAAATCGCAACGACAGCCTGCTTCCTGCAGCAGGCGTTCTATTTCTGTACCGCTGAAACCGGCCGTGAAGCCCAAGGCTACCGATTGCAGCCCCAGATTTTGCAGCACCAGCGAAACATTGATTCCCTTACCACCCGGATATATATTTTCTGCTTGGGTGCGGTTAATCTCGCCTACTGCAAAAGCATCAACCTTTACCACATAATCAAGCGAAGGGTTAAAGGTTACAGTGTAAATCAAAGCACAATCACCTCCGTATGCTGCTTATAGGAGTTAACATTCAGAGCCTCCTGCGCAGCCGTAATAATCACGCCCTTAGACAACGGGGCGAAGGACACGTTCGACAGTGCCTCAAACTTGCTGGCATCCGCCAGGACATAGCATTTATGGCAATGCTCCATCGCCACACGCTTATTCATGGCCTCCTCGATATCAGGAGTTGTGAAGCCCTCTTCCACAGTAATGCCGTTCGTTCCGAAAAAGCCCTTGCTGAAATTGTAATGCTGCAGGGAAGCAACCGCCTCCGTGCCGATTACCGCATCAGTTGTTGCCTTCACGCGCCCTGCTATAAGCAGTGTTTTCAGGCCGCGCTGCGCAAGCTTCTGCGCCAACGTAATGCCGTTTGTTACATAAACAGCATCCTTTTCCGTCAGGTAGGTTGCCAGCTGCTCGGTTGTCGAGCCTGCATCAAGAAAAATAAAGTCGTTCGGACGCACCAGCGTTGCCGCATACGCGGCAATTGTGCGCTTGTCTTCAATATTACGACTGTATTTTTCCTGCATGTTGCGCTCCTGCACAGGCTCCGCCTCGCGCACGGCAGTCGCACCGCCATGCACCTTGCGTACCTTGCCCAAGCTGTCCAGCTGTACCAAATCTCGGCGGATAGTGGACTCAGAGGTTTCCAGAAGCCTTGCCAGCTCCGGTACTGTCGCCGCACCGTCACGCGTGACAATGCGAGTGATTTCTTCAAATCTTTCTTGCGTTAACATGAGCATCTCTCCTCTTGCAGATATTATATAACCATTTTCACGCAAAATCAATCATTTTTGAGCAAAAAGCTGCATTTTTTTGAATTTTTTTTGCAAATTATCTCTCATAACTTTCAAGGCAAAGAAAAATGGATGCCTCTCCCACAGCAGAGAAGCATCCATAATAAAGTATCGTTTATATATTTTTAAAGACAACACATAAAAGTATCAGCTTATTTGACCAAAGCACGCATTTCATCCGCAGTCAGAGTAAAGTATTCCTTTACAGTGTAAAGCTCACGGCGACCGCGGCAATCAGCAAACAAAGCAACATCAACATCAGGAATATTTTCCATTGCTTCCTCTAAGCTCTTGCCGTTTTTGGCATAAGCCTCAAAGCGCAGGACAAATTTTTCGCCGGTGCCAGCAGGAACCAGCATTGCTTCAAAATAATCGTCATCACGCAGGTAACCTTCGCGGTTAACCTTGCCACGCAGCAGCACGTCGCCATACTGCTCCTGCGGCAGATAAATACGCATATAAGCATCCAAAATCGTACCCTCCTGCTTGCCTACGTTATCAAAAGGTACCTCTAAGGAAAAATCAATTCTATCGGCATATACCTTATCCAAAACAGCCTTGGTGCGCTGCTTTACCAGCAGACGCATTACAGCATCACCCTGAATAGAAATATATACACCTACAATTATAACGCCTAAAATCAACAGTCCTACAAGGACTCCCACAATCGTCATCAGCATCTTGCTTCCCCCTTACGCCTTATGATAATCCTTGATAATGCAGATTGGTGTTTTTTCACTGCCGTTGCCAAAAGGATTATCAATGAGGATTTCCGCAACCTTATCCGGATCAACGCCCTTAGACCAGCCAAGCACTGCAGAGCGCTTCAAATCGTTAACGTCGGCAATAGCAGCGCCATAGCAGCCGCAAGCCTTGGTAATAGCTTCGGCAACCTTTTCCGGTTCTGCCGGACCATAAACAATATGCTTGTCATACGGAGGCATTGTGCCGGTAACATCGTCAATCAGGCGAGCCTGTTTGCCTGCCATACGGTAGAAGGTACCGCTTACGCCTACGCATTTAGCCGCAAAGCCGCAGATTACTGCCCACAGAACACGTGCACCGCCCTCTGCGTCAATCAGGGACTGCATGCTGTACCAGCTGCTGATACTGCCCTTAGCAGGGAATAAATGCGACAGCACCTTAGCCAGTGGTCCCGGATGGAACTCCTCGCAGCGCATTGCTCTGCCTTGGGTAATAGCAACTACGCTTTCGGCAGTGCAGACAACATCATTGGGGCCGATTTTATCCTTGGCATATTCCAGAATAGCATCACAGATATCATCGTGATGAGTCAAAATTCTTGTCGGCACAGGAACAATCTTATATTTTTCCATACTCTCACATCTCCTCCGCAGCCTTATCCGCTGCATATACCTTCTGAATTTTATCATACCATTCAGGCTTCAAACGAACAATGTGGCCTTCGTTATCGGTAAACACATTGCGCGTATGGCCTTCAACCGCCACAGCGCCGTCGCGCAGACGGATAACAGTATAATCAAATTCCATTTTTGCTTTATTAAAGGCACTCATTTTTACCTGCACTTCAAAATCATCATCAAAGGTACAGGAATTTTTATACTTGGCGCGTACCTCGGTAATCGGGAAAATAACGCCGTCAGCCATCAGCTCGCCTAGGGAAATACCGCAGGCACGCAGATATGCTACACGTCCCATTTCAAACCAGCGCAGATAATTGGCATGATGCACAACACCCATCATATCAGTTTCAACAAAACGCACCTTATCTCGTATTGTAATCATAAAATCTCCTTTGCATCTTCAAGGCTGCCTGCAGATAACAGGCTTACAATCAATTTATTATTATAGCACTTTTAACGCCAAGTGCCTAACAAATCTTATAAATTAGATAAATTTTTCTCTGCCAGCAGGCGCTTAACCTTTTCAGCCAGCAAAGCATAAATTACGGAAAACAGCGGTACGCAGACAATCATACCGGCAACACCGCCAATGCTCGCGCCAATCGTCACCGCTGCCAACACCCACAGCTCCGAAAGACCTACAGCCTTACCCACAATCTTAGGATAAAGCAAATCAGCTTCGATGCGCTGCAGCACAATGTATAATATGATAAAATACCAGATTTTTTCCGGCGCGGCCACCAGTATTAAAAAGCAACCGATAAGAGCACTGATTAAGGTACCGAGAATCGGTATCAGGCTCAGCACTGCCACCAGCAGCGAAATGACCGTCGCATAAGGGAAGCCGCAAAGCGTCATGCCGACGAAATACATCACGCCCAAAAGCAGCGCCACTACCAGCTGTCCGCCCACAAAGCCGCGGAAAATCTGCTCTGATGTCTGCAATACATGCAGAATATAAGCAGCGCGCTCCTTCGAGCAAAAGGCAAAAATTACGCATTTAAAGTTGCGCGCAAGACGATGCTTTTCCAGCAGACAATAGATTGCTACGACAAAACCTATAACACAGCTTGCAAGCACCTCCAGAACGGAGGCCGTTGCCAAAAACGTCTGCTCCAGCAAAAGACGCTTGTTGTTCTGCAGATAATTGAGCATCGTCTGATAAACCTCTTTAGCCTGCGCCTGTACCACAGCCAGCTCGTCTGCCGAGAAGGAAAGCTCCTGCGCCTTCTGCTGCAGATAAATATTCAGCTTAGCCAACGCCGGCGGCAGCATCTTGACGAGCATTTTCATGCTGGCGTGCAGCTCGGGCACAATCGTCAGCACAAAGAAGGCCAAAAAGCCGATAATGATTGCAAGGCTCAAAAGCAAACACACTGGACGCTAGAAACGCGATACCACGCTCTGCTTAAAAATTCTGCGCCAATATTGCTCCAGCTTCTTCATCAGCACGTTGACGATAAAAGCCATACAACCGCCAATGACAAACGGCAGCAAAACATCATATATACCAGCCAGCAGTTTTAGGCTGACATTGTAATTCCACAGCGCCCAGATAAGCACAATTGCAAAGGCCAGCAGACAATAAGGATTTCTTTCTTTCATAAGCAACCTCTATTCAAAGCGCATGTCCAAGGTAATACATGCTTATTAAATTAATAATATTATTGTAACATATAAGCGCGCACAAGACAAAAAAGAAGGCTTTTCTTTGCATAAGTTTCACATCTGTGGTATAATTCCATTGTAGTTTTTGCGCCTGTAGCTCAGTGGATAGAGCAATGGTCTCCGGAACCGTGTGCGGAGGTTCGATTCCTCTCAGGCGCACCAAAAAGAAAAAGTACCCTTTCCATTTTGTATGGGAAGGGATTTTTTATGCACTGATATTATCAACCGCTTTTATATTCCTGTGTATTCCCTTTTACCCAAACATATGTTAAAATTAATTATTGCTAGCACAGCGGTAGGCAGTTGCTCTCCTCGGAGGGCTTTGCGGCTCTCCTATTGCAAGGATCCATATCCTTATGGAAATCTACAAGAAAGAGGGTGGCGCCGATGAATATTCTTGAAGTCCTCGCATTATTAGGCTTCGGTTTGGCTTGTGTCAAATTTGGCTATGAACTCGGTAAAAACGCAAAAAAACCTGCTAACAAAAGTCAAGTCTTTTTTTATTTTCCCCTGTAAAATTTTAT
>NZ_CABQHJ010000045.1:0-13463 GCF_902463975.1 uncultured Phascolarctobacterium sp. | reverse complement strand
CCCCACTGCTGCCTCCCGTAGGAGTCTGGGCCGTGTCTCAGTCCCAATGTGGCCGTTCATCCTCTCAGACCGGCTACTGATCATCGCCTTGGTAGGCCGTTACCCCACCAACTAGCTAATCAGACGCAGGCCCATCCTCTAGCGATAGCTTATAAATAGAGGCCATCTTTCACAGCATCCTCATGCGAGATTGCTGTCACATTCGGTATTAGCACCCCTTTCGGGATGTTGTCCCCATCTAGAGGGCAGGTTGCCCACGCGTTACTCACCCGTTCGCCACTAAGATTACCGAAGTAATCTCCGTTCGACTTGCATGTGTTAGGCATGCCGCCAGCGTTCGTCCTGAGCCAGGATCAAACTCTCCAATAAAGTTTATTGAAGAACTAATCTAGCTCTTATTATTTAAAAAAGAAGTTATTTGACTTGGTCTTGCGCTTTCGCGCTCGACCCGCACATTCGCTTTTTTCTAGGTTTATGTTCAGTTTTCAAGGTTCAGTGCCTAGCGATTTTGGCTTTTGTTTTGTTGCCGTATCGCGTCGACTTGTATATAATACCACGTGACCTAGGTTATGTCAACACTTTTTTCGGCACTTTTTTAAGATTTTTTCGAGAAACACTAGGATTCGTGGAAAAAGAAACATGCTTGATTATCGCCTTTATCAGCATTAAAAATTCTTCAAAAAATCTCAAAAAAAGTAGCATTTTCAGCTGTTTTTTCCATAAAAACCGCCGAAAATCAGTAAAATTTTTCTTTGCTGCGCAGATTTTTTTCTTAAAATCATATAGGTTTTTTCTTCTATCTTCATTATCCGCAAGCTGCCGATTCAATACATATCCTTCCGGAGCATACTTTTACATACTTTCCTTTAAAATAAATACGCTGAGTTTTCAATAATTCTATGACAAAGTTGTCTGAAAATGCTATAATAAGATGACTTCTATTTGCAGCCTTTGGTATTGGCTGCGCAGTCAATATAATGAAGAAGAGGTAGAAAATGTTTAAAGTACTAAAATTCATTGTCATCAGTGTTGTTTGCCTCATTATAATGGGAGCGTCAGTGCTTTATGGCTTCTCCAGTCTTTTTGCACCTCCTAATATGGATGAAACACTGATTCCGGACGCTGCTTCACAGTTCTACGATATCAATGGTAACGCAATCTATACTACGCTTTCGGAAGAACGCAGAGTACCTGTTACTATTGATAAGATTCCTAAGCATGTGCAGCGTGCCTTTATTGCTATTGAAGATAATCGCTTCTATGAACACGGTGGTATTGACTACCGCGGCACAGCACGTGCTCTGCTTTCTACATTAAGCGGTCACGAAGTACAGGGCGGCAGTACCATTACCCAACAGCTGGCAAAGAATGCTTTCCTTACCCAGGAACGTTCCATCATCCGTAAAATTAAGGAAGCTTTTATTGCCAAGGAACTTGAGCACAAATATACTAAGGATGAAATCCTCACTATGTATCTGAACCAGATTTATTTTGGTCAGGGTGCATACGGTATTGAAAGTGCTTCCATGTATTACTTCAATAAGCATGTTCAGAATCTGGATATCGCTGAAGCTGCTACTCTGGCAGCTATTCCCAAAAGCCCTAACTACTTTAATCCTTTTGAAAATCCGCAGGAAAGTAAAAAACGTCAGGAGCTTGTTATCGACCAGATGGTTAAATACGGTTTTATCTCTGCTGCCGACGGTAATGCTGCCAAAGCAGAAAAGCTTGTCTTCAGCACAACACATAAAACCAATTCCGATCCTCGCTCCTATTTCTTCGATATGATTACCCAAAAGGTTATCGAAGAGGTTGGTGCAGACGCTCTCTATAAGGGCGGTCTTAAGATTTACACCACTTTAGACCCGGATATGCAAAAGGCTGCTGAAAATGCTATGAAGCATCTGCCGGGCTATTATACAGACGGCAAGAAGCTGACTCAGCCGCAAATGGCTCTTGTTGCCGTTGACCCGCATAACGGTTATGTTAAAGCTATGATCGGCGGCCGCGGCCAGGATAAGTTCAACCGTGCTACTCTTGCAGTACGTCAGCCCGGTTCTGCCTTCAAGCCTTTTGTCTATCTGACCGCTATGCAGAACGGTTATTCTCCGGCCAGTGTCATTGAAGATAAGGAAGAAGAATTCTCTCCCGGCTGGAAACCGCAGAACTCCGACAGAGCATGGCATGGTAATGTAAGCCTGCGTACTGCTCTGGTACGTTCTATGAACGTGCCTACCGTTAAGCTGGCCCAAGAGGTTGGTGTAAGCAAAATTATTAACAATGCCGAAAAAATGGGTATTACTACTCTGGTTGATTCCGGCGCTTACAGCGATGCAAACCTCGCTATGGCACTCGGCGGCCTCAGCAAGGGCGTTAATCCCTTGGAAATGGCTGCAGCCTACGGCGTTCTGGCAAGCAATGGTATGTATTGCAAGCCTATTGCTCTGCTGAAGATTGTTGACCGTGAGGGTAAGGTTCTGTACGAAGCTAAGCCTGAACCCAAACGTGTTATTGATGCCGAAGCAGCATACCTGACTACTAATATGCTGCAGGATGTTCTTATCAGCGGCACTGCAGGCGGCATGGGAATCGGCCGTCCGGCAGCAGGTAAAACCGGTACTACCGATACCAACATTGATGCCTGGTTCGTTGGTTACACTCCCGACCTCAGTACTGCCGTATGGGTTGGCGATGATAACAACAAATCTATGAACCGTATGTACGGCAGCGGCGCTCCGCTTTCTATCTGGCATGATTTCATGGTCAACGCTCTGGCCTCTACTCCGCGCACCGGCTTCAGTAATCCGGGCGTAGCTGTTCCGCCGGAACCGGAAATCAAGCAGGATGATAAGGACAAAGATAAAGACAAGGATAAGGATAAAGATAAGGACAAAGACAAGCAGGCTCCCGCTACGGTAACAACTGAAGGCAATGCCAACCAGTCACCTGTAGTAAGCAGCCAGCCCACTAAAAAGAAACGCAGCATGAAGGACCGCGTTAACGAAATCATGGGCAAGCCTGTTGTCAGCAACCAGCCTACTCCGCGTAACTAATTCACTTTTATGGTGGTCACCAAGTGTGGCCACCATTTTTTATTGCTCGAAACTAAGTATATTGTATACATGAATACAGATTTATGCTATAATAATGACAGCTATAAATCAGCTTTAATTAACGAACTATACTAATAAAAGGAGTACTGCCATGGAGAAGAAACCCGTAAAAATAGTTGAAACCGTCCTGCGTGACGGCCACCAGTCTCTTGCTGCCACCAGAATGCGCATCAGCGACATGCTGCCGGCACTGGAACAGCTGGATAACGCCGGCTACTATGCTTTAGAGGCTTGGGGCGGCGCCACCTTTGACTCCTGCCTGCGCTTCCTTAACGAGGATCCCTGGCAACGTCTACGCACGCTCAAAAAGCATCTGCGCAAAACCCCTATTCAAATGCTGCTGCGCGGTCAGAACATTTTGGGCTATAACCATTATGCCGATGACGTTGTACGCGAATTTGTAAACCGTTCTGTTGATAACGGCGTATCCATCATCCGTATTTTCGATGCTCTTAACGATACACGCAACCTGGAATGCGCTATGCGTGCCGCTAAGGAAGCAGGCGCACATGTTCAGGGCTGCATTGTATATACCATCAGCCCCTACCATCAGGACAAGGACTTTGTACAGCTCGGTAAAGAACTGGCACAGATGGGCGCAGATTCCATCTGCATTAAGGATATGGCGGGCCTGCTGCGTCCCTACGCTGCCGAAAGCCTTATCCGCAGCCTGAAGGCGGAGCTTGACCTGCCTATCGACCTGCACACTCACTTCACCAGCGGTATGGGTGATATGACTTACCTGAAGGCTGTTGAAGCCGGTGCGGACATGATTGATACTGCGCTTTCTCCGTTCTCTGAATCTACCAGCCAGCCCTGCACCGAAGCTCTGGTAGCAACGCTGGAAGGCACTCCCTACGATACAGGCATCAACCTTTCCGAGCTTAATGCATTGGCTGACTATTTCAAGGATGTACGCAAGAACCTTATCCACGATTTCAACCTGAACGCCAACATCCCCATCGATCCCAAGGTGCTCACCTTCCAGATTCCGGGCGGTATGCTTTCCAACCTGCTGAACCAGATGAAGGAAATGGGCGTTGCCGACAAATATCCGCAGCTGCTTGAGGAAATGCCGCGCGTGCGTGCCGAGCTCGGTTATCCGCCGCTGGTTACTCCTACCAGCCAGATTGTAGGTTCTATGTCCGTATTGAACGTTGCACTTGGACGCTATAAGATGATTCCCCGCGAGGTTAAGGATTTGATTCTTGGCAAATACGGCCGCACTCCGGGACCGATTGACCCTGAGGTAAAACGCCTTGCCATCGGTGACGCGCCGCAAATCGACCACCGTCCTGCCGACGATATTCCGCCGCAGATGAAAAAGCTGCGTGAAAAGCTGGCTGAAGAGGGCTTCCCTAACGCACCGATTGAAGACGTTTTAAGCTACGCCTCCTTCCCTGAGGTAACTCTTAACTTCCTGCGTCATAGCAACATCGGTATGAAATTCCACGATTTATAAGCACAACGCTAAAGAGCACGCTGAGAAATCAATCTCAGCGTGCTCTCTTTTTATGCAGATATTATTTTACATCCTCCAGATGTTCTTCCTGAAGCTCCTCGTGAATCTTTTCCGGCTCGTGCAAAAGCTGGATGCCGACGCGCACAATACGCATCTTGTCAATCTCCTCTACCGTAAAAGCAGCAGCAGGTGTCTGCACCTTTTGCCCCACCTTAGGCGGATAATCAAGCTGAGAATAAACCCAGCCGCCGATAGTATCACAGTTTTCTGTGTCCAAGGCCAGCTCGAAGGTATCGTTAACATCCTCCAACAGCATTTTGCCGTCTACAGAATAGGTTTTGCTGCCCTTTTCTTCTACCTCCGGACGTTCCTCGTCAAACTCATCCTGAATCTCGCCTACGATTTCCTCCAGAATATCCTCAACGGTAACCATACCTGCGGTACCGCCGTATTCATCAACGAGGATTGCCAGCTGGCTGCGATGCTTCTGCAGAATACGCAGCAGCTTGCTGATAGGCAGTGATTCCGGCACCAGCAGTACCTTACGCGCCAGACTGCGCAAATCAGGACGCTCGCCGGCATTTAAGCTGCGCAGCAAATCCTTGATATGCAAAAAGCCGATAATGTGGTCCTTGTCCTCATCACAGATAGGATAACGCGTCATGCGCTCTTCCAGCGCCGTCTTGATATTATCCTCCCAGGAATCCTCCAGATACAGGCAGATCATATCGGTACGCGGCACCATGATGTCGCTGGCGCGACGGTCGGAAAAGTCAAAGACATTATCCAGATAAGTAAGCTCTGTTTTATCAATATAGCCATGCTTATGGCTTTCTTCCATCAGTATGCGGATTTCATCCTCGTTGTGCGCCTCTTCCGCCTCGCTCGCAGCCTCAACGCCCAATTTGTGCAGCACCCAGTTGGCAACGTGATTGAGGAACCACACCGCAGGATACATCAGCTTATCAAACAAAATCAGCGGAGCTGCCACAAACAGAACAATCTGCTCAGTCTTTTGAATAGACAATGATTTAGGCACCAGCTCACCTAAAACAATATGCAAAGCAGTGATAACACCAAAGCCGACAACAAAGGCTATTGTATGCTCAACCTGCGGCGGCAGCTGCAGCAGATTAAATACAGGATGCATCAGCTTCGCCACCGTCGGCTCGCCAATCCAGCCTAAGCCCAGCGAAGCAATGGTTATGCCCAGCTGCGTAACCGAAAGATATGCATCAAGATGCTCCGTTACCTGCTTAGCGCTTTCTGCCCGCGTATTGCCTTCCTTAATCAGCGCATCAAGACGCGAAGGGCGTACCTTGACGATAGAAAACTCCGAAGCAACGAAAAAGCCGTTCAGCGCCACCAAAAATAAAATCGCTATAACATTAAACAAACATATGAGATAGTCCAAAAATCTCTGTAATCCTGCAGATTGCAGAAAAACAGTTTCACCTCCGTAAAATATATAATATTAACATTATTGTACCATAGTTAGGCCATAAAGCAAAATAATTTTTTGTAAAAAATGTAGCAAAAAAGCCGCCGTATCAGCAAAATTTACATGATACGACGGCTTTAAGCTTTTATTTTATGTTGACTACAGCCTTATGCAAAGATGATGCCTTATACTCAAGCTTTAACTGCTTCAGCGCAACGTTTGCACAGAGTCGGATGCTCAGCGTCCTGACCAACCTCGTCGCTGTAAATCCAGCAACGCTCGCACTTGTGGCCTTCGGCAGCAGCAACGGTAACCTTCAGGTCCTCACGGCCGGTTGCTTCGGCACCTTCGGCAGCGCCTTCAACAACAACTGCCTGAGAAACGATCAGCAGAGTTGCCAGGTCTTTTTCTACGGATTTCAGGATAGCCAGTGCTTCGCCTTCGGCGTGCAGCTCAACCTTAGCGTCCAGAGAGTGACCGATTTGTTTGTTACGACGAGCCAGCTCCAGCACCTTGGTGATTTCGCTGCGGATTTCAATGAAGTTATCCCATTTAGTTTCCAGCTCTTCGTTGATGTATTCTTCCTTAACTTCCGGCCAGGGCAGCATTTGTACGGATTCCGGAGCATTAGCAGGTTTCTTCATGAACTGCCATACTTCTTCCATAGTGAAGCTCAGTACCGGGGACAGCATAACGATGAGATCCATGAGGATTTCATGCATAGCGGTTTGTGCACTGCGACGCTCTTTGCTGTCAGCCTTGTAAGCATACAGACGATCCTTGATGATATCCAGATAGAAGCTGGACATTTCAACGGTGCAGAAGTTGTGGATTGCATGATACAGTACATGGAAATCATAGCTTTCGTAAGCAGCGGTAACTTCCTTCTTCAGCAGCTGCAGATGCATCAGAGCCCATTGGTCAAGCTCCAGCATTTCGTTGAACGGAACAGCATCGGTTTCGTAGTTGAAATCGTTGGTGTTGCCCAGAATGTAACGGATGGTGTTACGGATTTTGCGGTATACCTCAGCCAGCTGCTTCAGGATTTTCGGGGAGATACGGATATCTGCCTTATAATCGGAGGAAGCAGTCCACAGGCGGATGATATCAGCACCGTATTGTTTGATTACGTCCTGCGGAACGATAACGTTACCTACGGATTTGGACATCTTGCGGCCATCGCCGTCAACTACATAACCATGAGTCAGTACGGATTCGTACGGAGCACGGCCTGCAACAGCAACGGAAGTCAGCAGAGAGGACTGGAACCAGCCACGATGCTGGTCACTGCCTTCGAGGTACATAGCAACCGGCCAGGACAGCTCCGGACGTTTTGCAGCAACAGCCATATGAGAGGAACCGCTGTCGAACCATACGTCCATGATATCGCTTTCCTTGTGGAAGTGCTTACCACCGCATTTCGGGCAGACAGTGCCTTCCGGCAGCAGCTCTTCTGCAGTGTGAGCCCACCATGCATCGCTGCCTTCTTTTTCGAACCAGTTAGCAACGGAATCAATGGTAGCTTCGTTAATCAGATGCTCGCCGCAGTTATCGCAGTAGAATACCGGGATAGGAACACCCCATACGCGCTGACGGCTGATGCACCAATCATGACGGTCGCTTACCATGTTATGGATACGCTGTTGGCCCCAGGAAGGAATCCACTGTACATCGTCGATAGATTTCAGTGCTTCATCACGGAAGCCGTCGATAGAAGCGAACCATTGAGAGGTTGCGCGGAAGATAATCGGGTTTTTGCAGCGCCAGCAGTGTGCGTATTGGTGCTTAATGTTTTCTTTACCCAGCAAGCAGTTCAGCTCAGCCAGATATTTCAGTACCGGGATATTAGCGTCGAATACGAACATGCCCTTGAAGCGTTCGCCGGCTTCTTCAGTCAGCTTGCCCTGGGAATCAACAGGGCAGAGAATCGGCAGCTTGTATTTCAGGCCGGTTTCAAAGTCGACATCGCCATGACCGGGAGCGGTATGTACGCAGCCGGTACCGGCTTCGGTAGTTACATAGTCAGCCATAACTACGAGAGAACGGCGGTTGTTGTATTCAGGGAACGGATGCACGCATTCAGCGAATTCCATATCCTTACCAAGAGTAGTGCCAAGGATATTGCTGAGGTCCTTGTGGCAGACAGCGCCAACCTGAGCCAGCAGGTCCTTTGCCATGAAGAGAACTTCGCCTTCGCATTCAACCCAGGCATATTCCAGAGCAGGGTTCAGAGCAACAGCAACGTTCGCCGGCATGGTCCACGGGGTGGTGGTCCAAATTACCATGTAAGCTTTTTTGCCTTTAGCAGCTTCCGGAGTCTGGCCGTTGTCTTTTACCAGCGGCATTTTTACGAAGATAGTCGGAGTTTTTTGTTCGCCGTATTCGATTTCTGCTTCAGCCAGAGCGGTTTCGCAATGCGGGCACCAGTAAACGGTCTTTTTGCCTTTGTAGATATAGCCCTTGTTAGCCATGGTGCCGAATACACGGATCTGCTCAGCTTCAAAGCTGTGATGCAGAGTGATGTACGGGTTTTCCCAATCGCCCAGAACGCCCAGACGTTTGAAGTCTTCGCGTTGGATATCAACCCATTGCAGAGCGAAGTCATGGCATTTGCGGCGCAGAGTCAGCGGATCCAGCTCATTGCGGTTCAGGCCCAGCTCTTTGATAGCAGCGTGCTCAATCGGCATGCCGTGAGTATCCCAGCCGGGAACATACGGGGTATCGAAGCCGCGAGCATATTTGTATTTCATGATGATATCTTTTAAGATTTTGTTCAGGGCATGACCCATGTGGATTTTGCCGTTTGCATACGGAGGGCCGTCATGCAGAACAAATTTCTTGTGGCCTGCATGCAGAGCCTGCTTTTTGCCATAAATATCGTTTTCTTCCCAGAATTTCAGAAAATCAGGTTCGCGTTGCGGCAGACCTGCACGCATAGGGAACTCTGTTTCGGGCAGATTCAGTGTTTTACCATAGTCCATTACTAATAACCTCCAATTTTATTAAACAAAAAATTTAACAATATAAAAAAGCTTCGTCCCTCAGATAAGGGACGAAGCTTTAGACTAACAACGATTAATACGCTTGCGTATCATGCATCATTAACAAACGTGTACTCCGTGGTACCACCCTCATGACGACAGCCTTTGCTGCACGCCACTCGTGTGCGCAATATCGGGCGCTCCCGTATGCAGCTACTCAGGTTCGCCGCATCCGCTCCAAAGTGATTTTCACCTGCTTTACTTCGTCCGGGCTTGCACCATCCCCCGGCTCGCTTAACCTGCGCCGCAAGCTACTGTCTTTTTCATCGCGTTAGCAAATATCAATAAACGCTAATATTATACATTAGACAATGTGATAAGTCAAGGAGTGAAGAGCCCTGCACTGCCAAAATTTTATAATACACATCTTCAGACTTCTTACTGCTAAAGTCATATGTTAACAATCCAATCGAAGAATTATTCTTAATCCTGCTCTGTTAACATAAATTATTTGAACTTCAGTCTTTAACCAAAACGTCACAAACACTCGCTTGCGAAAAATACTTCTTTATGTTATATTATAGGCAAGAAGACAACCGCCTAAGCGGTTCGTGCCAATCCAATCGGCTACGCCTCTTGGGGCACTATCGCATGGCGTGCATGAGCCAATCAGCATTGTCCTACGGACTCGCTTCTTGGATGCACCCGCAACAAGGTGGGTTGCCCGAAAAAAGAGTAGAAAAGCCACTCCGTTACCGGTCAAAGTTCAGGAGTGGTTTTTCTATGTCCGTAACTGTCTTATTACTTTCGGTTCTGAAAAATGAACGTCAGCAACACTACGATAAAAATTCCAAAGGACATTAAGTCCTGAAAACTGAAATATACCATAGACATCACCTCCATTCCTAAGAATTTTGGCAATGCCACCCTGCAACACGGTCGTCTTGCATAGTATTTTATCATACAGAATATAAACATACAACGAACAAGCTGTGAAGTTTGTGTTGTATGTTTTTTGTTTTTACAAAAATCTCCCCAGCCTTACGCAAGCATAAAGCTGGGGAAATAAACAATTTTACCCATTTATTCTTTTCACAACAGTTCCATACATCTGCAAATAAAAATATTGAAATCCACTAGTATCAAGGTCTATGTCCTGACGCATACAAACGACAGCATCTCCACCAAGCATTAGTGCTCTTTTCTTCAGTTCTTGAGTAGCAACAAAAAATGCTTTTTCAAAATCATTCTGACCGACAGAATATTCTCCCCATAAGAACCCCCAATCGCTCCTTCTCTCAGACATTAAAGCACTGTTCTTCATATCTTCAATTTCAGCGCTATACTTATTGACAAGATCACTCAAGGTACTACTAAATAACCCTTTGTTAGAAACCTGAAAATATACGGGGCCAATAATTTCATAATCCTCTTTTAAATCACCAGTCGTAACAATTACGGCATTAACCTTTTGCCGATATTCGGCTGCTCTTTGTTTAGCCTCAGCTGCTCTTTCTTCGGCAGCTTCCTTTGCAGCCTTAGTTTTCATTGCTTCTTTTTTGTAATCAGTATCCCAAAACGGCATATGGATTCCCCCTTGATAAATTATTCATGAGAAGTGTTCATAACTTGAAATTGATACTTTCCCGGTTTATCTGAATACTCATATACATTCACGTAAACTCTATTGCCATTTTTACCACGACCTACTAAATGCAGAACATATTGTGTACGCTTTCCATATGTATTGATTGAAGTTGAAGAACTATCATTATACCACGACTCTAATCTACCTCTTTCAAATCCAGCACTAAGCATAGGACCAAAATGTTCCTTATACTCTTCTGGCGTACATCCTAAATAATTAGCAAATTCTCTCGCCTTTGCTTCTCTTTCTGCAGTTTCAGCGGCTTGTTGAGCTTCCCTAGCCTTAGCTTCTTGTTCAGCCTTGGCATCTGCTAATTTATGTTCAGCCAATTTATCACTATATGTACCAAGAACCTTTCCATTTTCAACTAAATCAAAAGTTCTCATACATTTTTGATTATTATGCGATACATTAACTTTACTAATAGCTCCGTTATCACCAACAAATATCGTAGTAACTCCTTGTTCTCCATCTTGAGATGGAATTCTATAGTAATTTAAATTACTATTTGCATCCGAAAACTCAATCTTATCATCAGCAGGAACTTTTAAACCAATTTTTGTTAAGAATTCCCTATGCTCTTTTGGTATAGAAGTTGTAATTTTCTTATTAACCGTTATCTGTTTGTTAGCCTCTTTCTGTGTATCGCTACTTGTAGCAGTAAAAATTAGACCAATGATTACTAAAGAAGCAAGTACCCCAGTAATAGTTTGTTTTTTTGAAGTTTTCGTTTCTTCTAACTTTACTTTTGGTTTTACCGGTTCTGTACTCTTTTTTATATCAGTCTTAGGAATAGCATCAGTCTCTTTTTTTACTTTCGTTCCGCAATTTTCACAGAATTTAGCATCTGGTTTAAGATTCTCTCCACAAACTTTACAATACATAAACACACTCTCCTATCCTAATAAAATTTTAAGAATAGCTATAACTTTATTATATCATCTTGTCCCCCCCCCCGCAACCAAATATCCATTTGGTTGCGAATTAAAAAATAATAGTGCTCTGTCAAAAGCACTCAACCTAAATTATCAGTTTAACTTATGTTCTAACAAGCCACCTCTCCCTCAATCCTCCCCCTTCGTACTCCACTTCCTCTGCGTCACCCGCGTCAGCTCCTGCAGCAAATACTCCGGTCGCATCTCCAGCACAGCAGCAATTCTCAAAAAAGCAACAAAACTCAAAGACTGCCTGCCATTTTCAATCTTAGTCATCGTCCGTCGCGACACCCCAATCATCCTGGCAAACTCTTCCTGATTTATCCCTGATGCCGTTCTATGCGATCCTATAAGCACTCCCAGTTCAACCAGTTCTGGCAAATAATCCGAATCCACCAGCTCTTCAGAATACAAATTTCTAAGTCTTTTTCTCATACTGTCACCTCAAAATATTACTATTTTGCTAACAGATTATTACAAAAAGACTAGTCAAAACGTTTTTGCGCATTATTATGCTCAAATAAGAAACTTGCTAATCTTCTGTGTTATAATAGGCACATCAAGACTTGATGCAGTACAGCACAGAATTCTGCCATATGCGGTAAAACTACCGCCACAGAAAGGAACTGGACAACATAACAACCAAAAACTGCCCTGAGCAGGAAAATACCGAACAGGTAATCTGCTGCGTGCCGGAAGGCACCGAACCGCAAGACTGCACGGAGGAAAAAACAACCTTCACTCTCACAGAATTCAAGGAGCTGGTTCACAGCGCCCAAAATAGTGACCGCGAGGCCATCAACACATTATGCAACGCCTTTAAGCCCTTAATCTACAAAGAGGCCTATCGCTACGAAGTGCGTGAAGCCTTGGGCGAGGACGCAATCAATACTGCCTGGTTAATCTTTTTAGAGCAAATCAAGAAGTATAAGGATCGCGACTTCGGGCATCTGCCAGGACTATTGCAGTACCATGTCCATTACGGACTGCTGCATAAGTTTACGCGTGGAAAATCTGTCAAGGATTGTTATTATCTGGACGCAGAGGAAGAAGGCGAAGAAACGCAGATTGCTGACAAGAAGAATGATATTGACGAGCTGATGCATAATCAGCTATTGTCTGATACGATGCGTAAGCTCACTAAAGAGCAATTTACTGCTGTCAATGAGCTTGTTCTGCAGGATGTTGATTACAAAATATTTTGCGATAAGCATAAGTGCAGTGTGAAAACTGCTTACAAGCATCGTGCTAACGGTCTAAAAAAATTAAAAGCAATAATTGCTTAATCCGCTAAGCGTTCCGCCCTACTATGGGCAGGACGCTTTTTTACTGTGCGGATGTAAAAACAAGAGTGTCCAGTTTTTGGGGTTTCACCAAAAGAGAACTGTCCAAAAAAAGAGCAATGTCAAGTAAATGGGATTCAACCTTTTCTTTTGTCAAGGAACATGGATTCAGCTTTTTCTTTTTGTCAAGAGTTGGGAAAATTTCTTTTTTTATTGTCAAGGATTTAGGAAACCTCCTTTTTTCAGTGTCAAGACTTTGGAAAATCTCTCTTTTGGACTGTCAAGTACTATGGGTACAGTATAGACTTGGGCTGCACCTACGCTCTACTTCTACCGTACTTTACGTCTAACCTCTAGGTATTACTCTAAAGAACAAGGTTACTACTAGCTTACGCTAGTAGTTTTTATCACAGCCAAAAGAAATAAAGACAGAAAGAAAAAATTATAAAAAAGAAAGAGAGAAAAAAGAAAACTCATTATACTAATGGCTAAAAATGCTAAAATTTTCACCCCCCTGTGCAAATTTTTTTAGAAAAATATTTTTTAAAATTTTTTTAACTGAGGGGGTGAAAAAATCGCAAAAAAAAGCCATTAGTATAG
>NZ_CABQHJ010000044.1:0-13536 GCF_902463975.1 uncultured Phascolarctobacterium sp. | reverse complement strand
AATTTATAAAATAAACTTGATAGTAGTGAAGAAATGCACTATAATAAAATTGTACATAGCGTGCGGTCATCCCCAATGCGCATGCCTAAATATGTATACCTTGTTCATATGCATTCCGTTCCAATTTGCCTGGATTTTTCCAGGCTGTTTTTTTATTGTGTCATAACAACTAAATCAGCTTGCAGAGTGCGCAAAATGTCACGAATAATGTATATAATTCGTGACATTAAACGTAAAAAGACCGCCAGCGGCGGTCTTTAGGTTCTAAATATCGGATTGTAATAAAGTAATCACTTCTAGCGAAACGTTTATTTTATCTTTACTAAGCACCGCTTTTTGAAAAATGCAATGCCATAGCATAAAATATCATCGTAATCATCTTGGAAATCATCTGCATAGATACGCGTATTGATCTGGTCGATTGCTAAATCGCAAGCGTCTGGCAAGTTATTCAGCGTTTTTGCATATTTAGCTTCAAAAATCGCTATACGGCCATTGCGGATATCCTTAACAATTACATCACTGCGTCCTTCACCATGCTCACGGTTAGATTCAACAACATATCCTGCACCGGTGAAGATGCCTGCCAGGAAAGCATGGTAAAAATCCTCGCGATAATCATGGTAGCTGATGGTCATACGCAGAAGCTTCGTTATTTCCTGAGTAAGTGCTTTACTGTCTCCGCTCCATACAGCCGTAAATAATGCATTGCGGTTAGAAGCTTGCGCACTATCGGCAAACCACTTCATAACAGTAGTTTCATAGATTTCCTTAATCTCTTCATTAGGAATAATCAAAGCTGAATAACCATCCGGTATAGCAGCGGGCAGAGCATCATTGCGAACTTTGGTCAGATATCCTGTCAGATATAAAATGCTCCAAAGATTATCTTCAGAGGAGTGCAGATAATCATAGGTCAGGCTGTCATCAACCTTTTGTACGATGAAGCTGCCGGATAAAAGGGTTTCCAGCTTTTCCGTGATATTACTGCTTGCGCAGTCAATAAAGGAGCGGATAATGGAGTTATCGCTGGTGTTGCGCCAATAGCTTACAGGCTTTGCTTGCGGATTACGCTGCAGGTCATACAAGTAGCTGATAACATCCCAAGGGCAGTAAACGTCGGCTGTGTCGAAATGATAGCCATCATACCAGGTGCGGATAGTATCTGCATAAGCTTCCGCATTAGCATCTGCCAGCAGCTTATCTACTTCCTTTTGCGTAAAACCAAAGGATTCTTTGAGATTTGAGCGTACAATAGAGTCGGAAATAAAATTATTGGTACCGGTAAAAACACTCTCTTTAGCAATTCGCAGACAGCCAGTAATCAAGGCAAAGCAAAGATTGGGGTTATCCTTCAGAGAGGTGCTCAGCAACGGCTTGATAATGTTCATCATTTCAGTGTAATAACCGTGGCTGCTGGCTTTGGCGATGGGGACATCGTATTCATCCAAAAGCAGGATTACCGGCTTGCCATAATAGGCGTTCAATATTTTCATCAGGGTGCTCAGAGCGCGGCTCAGGTCAGGCAGGCTTGCTTCGCCAGCCTTAATTCTTTGAAAAATGTTACGGTCATCGCTATCTATATTCTTGCTGTCAAGCAAAAAAGCATATTCCTTGTATAAATCAGCAAATTGCAGAGAGAGCTGAGCGTAGGCATCATTAAAGGAAATACCGTCAACATCTTTTAATGAAACAAAGATAGTTGGGTATCTATTCATCCATTGATTACAAATATTAGTGTTCTTGGAGACAGATAATCTGGCGAAATGCTTGCTGCTGTCTTTGCGGACATCAAAAAAATCCGCCAGCATACTCATGCCGAGGGTTTTGCCGAAACGTCTGGGGCGAGTAATTAACGTTACTTCAGCAATACCGGACTCAAGTATTTCGGTGATCAGGTTTGTTTTATCTATATAGTAATATCCTTCATCGCGAATCTTGGCGAAATTGGAGATACCAACAGGAAATTTCAATCCGTTCAAAATTATCGCTCCTCTCATACAACAGATTTATTACTTAGATTATATCATAATATCAATGCTTTGGATAAGGCTGTTTGAAAAAAGCAGGGAATTTGGCTTTTCCAAAACAAAAAGCGTCAAAGAATGAAGCGTTATATAGTACTACCATATGTAAAAATATTTAGCGGTTAGTGACAATTGGTAATATATTAGCTGAAACTTGCGCAAATAACACTTTGAGAATAAAATATTAGCTATAAATATGTTTAATGTTATATACGAAATTAGCACGAAAGTAAACGATGCCCATATAAAGTAAGTCATCGCACTCGTCAATTAGTGCCGTAGCCGGGATTTCAGTTGAATTTTCGTCTTTTCCATAAAAACAGTCAAATTTTTTTGCCTAGCCTACCCGGAATCGTGGTTTGGGGTGGGGTGAAAAATTCTTTTAAGTGCTATACTGACGTTAATAAAGAGGTTCCATCTTAATTAAAAGGAGGCTTTTAATATGAAGTTTTTGGCAAAAATGAAAGAAAAACAAATGCAGAGAAAACTTGGCGGTATTTTGTGCGGTTTGCTGTGCACCGGTGTATTGGTAATGCCGAGTGCTTGGGCAGATAATTATTATGGTGATGATGGCAAGACTCATATGTCAACCGGTGCTAATGTTACACTTAATTCTGGTACTTATGATTATGTTTACGGTGGCTATAATGATACAAAGGTGTCTCCACCGGAAGTCTTTAAGAACTATGTTACTATTACCGGTACCGCTGCAACTAGCAGCGTATGTGGAGCATATTCTTTTTATGGTAATGTCAAAGAGAATACTGTAACGATTAGCGGTAATAGTTTGGGAGATGTTGTATGTGGTGGTGGCTCCGGAGCTGCAGAAGCTATAAAAAACCATGTTGTTATTAAAGATAATAGCGAAGTAAACGGTATAGTATATGGTGGTAAAGGTGACACAAGCAGCAAGGAAAATAATGTAGAGATTATTGGCAGTACCATCAAGAAAAATGTATATGGTGGTTATGCAGATAATGATAAAAATGGCAGTGCTGAAAAAAACGAGGTTGCCATTGGCGCGGGAAGCAAAGTAAGTGAAGATATTTATGGAGGCTATGCAACTCATAACACCAACGAGAACAAAGTAAGCATTACTAATGGTGCTGAGGTTGGCCAAAGTGTTTTTGGTGGCTTTTCAGTGAAAGGTGACAGCAAAAAGAATGAAGTAACAATCGAGGGTGCTGGTGTTGTAACCGCATATGTTGCCGGTGGTGTTGCTATAGCAGGAATCAGCGAGGGCAATACTGTCAGGATTATCAAGAGCGGTGCTGCTAATGTATTTGGTGGAAAAGGCGACACAAATAGTAAGGGAAATAGCGTAGAGATCAGCGAAGGTACAATTAAAGATACTGTATATGGTGGTTATGCAGATAATGATAAGAATGGCAGTGCTGAAAAAAACGAGGTTGCCATTGGTGCGGGAAGCGTAGTGGAGGGGAATATTTATGGAGGCTATGCAACTCATAACACCAACGAGAACAAAGTAAGCATTACTAATGGTGCTAAGGTTGGCCAAAGTGTATTTGGTGGCTTTTCAGAGAAAGCTGATAGTAAGAATAATGAGGTGATACTAAATGGTGCTAGCGGCGTAACAGCAAATATTGCCGGTGGTGTTGCTTTAAAAGGCAATAGCGAGGATAATAAAGTAAATATTGCTAAGAGCACTGTTAATATGAATGTCTATGGCGGTTATGGTGCTAAAGATAGCATTGGTAATATTATAAGCATCACAGATGGCAGTAGCGTTAATAAAAATGTTTATGGCGGTTATTCCTTTAAAGGCAATAGCATGGATAATACTGTAACTGTTGATAATAGTACTGTTAATGAAAATGTCTATGGTGGTTATACGGAAAGCGATGGTGCTATATCTGAAAAAATCCAAAATAATAAAGTTATTTTCAAAAATGGTGCGAAAATCAAGGGTGATGTTTACGGTGGCTATGATAAGCTGAGTAAAGCCAATATTAACAACAACACTCTGGAAGTAGTTGGAAAAGGCAACGAAGCAAAAAGCATTCAAAATTTTGATAAGCTCAACTTCTTTATCACCAAAGATCTTGTTGCCAACAATACTATGCTTAAAGTAACAGGTACTGCTCTTATCAATAACGCAGAGATTAAGGCTGGCGTAGAGCTTGGTACTAAATTAAACGAAAATGATAAAATCAACCTGATTACTGCAGGCGCACTAAAGGCTGAAAATATCACAACAGGAACCTTGACTGATGGCTTAATCTCAATTGATCAGGGACTACAGGTTACTGTTGGAACTGATGGCAATAAATTAGTCGGAGTTATCAATGGCACAACACCTCCGGGTGGCGGTGGCACAACACCTCCGGGTGGCGGCGGCACAACACCTCCGGGCGGCGGTGGCACAACACCTCCGGGCGGCGGTGGCACAACACCTCCGGGTGGTGGCGGCACAACTCCTGGTGCCGGCGGCCTTTATGCTGATGCTGACGCAAAATCTCCGGTTGAAACACAGTCCGCTGCGCTCACTATGCTGAACTTGGGCCATGATTTGCTGACAACTGCAGGTTATGAAAATGCTGCACTGGCTGTTGAAGGTGAGGAAGAAGGTTCTGTTAACCCGTTTATCACCATGAGCGCTAACAATCATAAGCTCGATACCGGTTCTCACGTTGACCTTAAAGCATGGAACATGAATCTTGGCTTTGCAAAGAAAATCAACAACAATTCCGGTAAGCTGTTAATTGCGCCTGTGATTGAATACGGTCGCGGCAGCTACGATTCCTACCTCGACAATGGTACGCACGGCGACGGCGACGCACACTTCTGGGGTGCAGGCTTGATGGCTAAGCAGCTCAATGATGATGGCTTCTATTATGAAGGTTCCCTGCGTGCAGGCAGAATGAGCACCGATTATCAATCTGCTGTTGCAGGCGGCATTAAATACGACAGCGATGCAACCTATTACGCAGCACATCTTGGCATGGGCAAGGTTGTTCAGCTGAACGATAAGGATACCCTTGACTACTATGGCAAGCTGTTCTACACTCGTCAACAGGGTGACAAGGTTACTGTAGGCACCGGCGCAACCTATGATTTTGATGCTACAACCTCTCTGCGTACTCGTCTTGGTGCAAGATATACGCATCAGCTGAGCGAGAAGAACGCTTTCTATGTAGGCTTGGCATGGCAGCATGAATTTGACGGTGAATCTAATGCAATTGTAGCAACAACCCTTGGCTCTGCTTCCGCTCCTGCTCCTTCCATGAAGGGCGATACCGGTATTATGGAGCTTGGCTGGAGAGTTAACAACTCCGACAAATTCGAACTGGGTCTTGGCGTTAACGGCTCCGTTGGTAAGCAAAAGGGTGTAGGCTTCAACCTGAGCCTCAACTTCAGCTTCTGAGAAAGACTCTAGAATAATAAAAATATAGCATTAGTCCAGGGAATCTTTAAGCATAAGTAATGGACTAACGCAGATTTACAGAGAAAGCCATGTTTTACTGATTTTCGGTAAGACATGGCTTTTCAAATATGAAAATTAGGATTGGCATAGGGGGATTAAGATACCAAAATTTATATTTTCTGTACAAAAATCTGATAACAGAGCGTCAGCGTTATAGAGCGCTACCTTTCAGTCACAAAACTTTTTAGTAGATTTTCTCCTTTTTACGCACAAAAAAAACCGCATAACAAGATGCGGTTTAGGTTTGGTTTACATTTAAACAATAAAAAACGCTGATGCTTATGCATCAGCGTTAACTTCTGGTAGCGCTAAAGGGAATCGAACCCTTGATTTCGCCTTGAGAGGGCGACGTCTTAGCCGCTTGACCATAGCGCCATTTGGCTCCGGGACTAGGACTCGAACCCAGACCGAATGATCCAGAGTCACTTGTGCTACCATTACACCATCCCGGAGTAGCAGTTCTTTTTGAGCACGCTCATCAGAACAATAACAATTGTAGCAGATAGATAGCAGTTGGTCAAGTACTTTTTTGAAAAAAAGTAGAAATTTTTTCTAGAAAGTTTAGGAGGAACGGCAACGTTTGTTTGAAGTATAGATTGACGCATATGCTTTAGCATGATAAAATCAAGATAATACAACGATTAAATAACAGTGAATAAATATTCGTGACAGGGAGTGATAGCATGAAGCTTTTACATTTGTCGGATCTGCATTTAGGAAAAAAACTCAATGAATTTTCTCTTTATGAGGATCAAAAATATATTCTACAACGGATTGTACAGATGATTTGCGCCAAGCAGCCTGATTGCGTACTGCTTGCCGGAGATATTTATGATAAACCGGTGCCGCCGGCAGAAGCTGTCGTTTTGTTTGATGATTTTCTGAATCAGCTGGCGGAGCTTAAGGTGCCTGTGTGCATCATCAGCGGCAACCATGATTCGGCAGAGCGCCTGGCGTTCGGCGCGCAGCTGATGAGCGGCAGCGGCATTCATTTTGCGGGCAGCTACAACGGTGAGGAGCAGAAGCTTGTGCTGGAGGATGAATTCGGCAGGGTGAATATTTTCCTGCTGCCATTTTTGAAGCCTGCTGTTGTGAAGCACTGGGCACCAGAGGAGGCCGTAGCAGAGATTAGCAGCTACCATGATGCGGTGAAATATGCTGTGTCGCAGCTGCAGTTGGCACAGGACGAGCGCAATGTGCTTGTTGCGCATCAGTTTGTTACCGGCGCTGTTACTGCAGGCAGCGAGGCTGTTAATGTGGGCGGGTTGGATAATATCGGTGCAGAGGTTTTTGCTGCTTTTGATTATGTGGCCTTGGGGCATATCCATAATCCTCAAAACGTCGGCGGTAATGAGCGTATCCGCTATTGCGGTACACCGCTGAAATATTCCTTCAGCGAATGGCAGCAGCAAAAATCCGTGACGCTGGTGGAGCTTGCCGAAAAAGGTAATATGAAGGTTACGCAGCTGCCGCTGACGCCGTTGCGTGAGGTGCGCTATTTAAAGGATACCTTTGAGAATTTAATGACAAGACCGAATTATGCCATGTTTCCGATGGATGAAAATGGCTTCCTGCAGGATTTTTATTATCTGACGCTTACGGATGAAAACGATGTAACTAATGCTATGCAACGCCTGCAGACTGTATATAAGAATTTGCTGCAGCTTGACTACGACAATAAGCGCACGCAGGCGAATGCAGAACTGGAAATAACGGAAGATTTGGTAGAGAAAACACCGTTAGAGCTTATTGATGATTTTTATCGTCTGCAGAACAATCAGAAACTGAGCGAGGAGCAGAAGCAGTATCTTACTAATCTGCTTTCGGAAATGGTAGGTGACGTATTATGAGACCGCTGAAGCTGGTTATGAGTGCGTTTGGTCCGTATGCAGGCCAAACCGTTATAGATTTTTCCCAGCTTGGGGAGCAGGGGCTGTACCTGATTACCGGAGATACCGGTGCCGGTAAAACTGTGATTTTTGACGCTGTTTCCTATGCCCTGTACGGACAGACGAGCGGCGGTGTGCGTGATGCCAACATGCTGCGCAGCCAATATGCAGACGCGGATACACCGACGTTTGTGGAGCTGGAGTTTTCCTTCCGAGGCAAGTGCTACAGGGTAAGACGCAATCCTGAGTATCGCCGTCCGGCGAAGCGTGGCGGCGGTATGACGAAGGAAAAAGCCGGCGCAGAGCTGTACTATCCCGATGGCCGCGTGCCGGTAACGAGAATGTCTGATGTAGACAAGAGCATTGTGGAGCTTTTGGGGCTTAATCACAAGCAGTTTACGCAGATTACGATGATTGCTCAGGGGCAGTTCCGCAAATTTTTGGATACCAACACTGATGAGCGCAGTAAAATCTTCCGTGATTTATTTCATACCTACTTCTTCCAACAGCTGCAGGATAAGCTGAAGCAGGATGCTGCGGCTAAGCGTAACGAATTTGCCGAGCAGCAGCGCCGAAGCGAGCAGGCTTTAAGCGGCATCAGCTGCATTTATCCCGCATATACGGAGCAGCTGCAGAGCTTTGCTTTGCGTCATTACGAGGGCTGTGTTGAAGAAGTACTGGCCTTGGTTGACACAATTATTACTCTTGACGAAAAGGAACAGCAGCAGGTGGCGGCAGCGGCGGCTATTGTGACGAAAAATCTGACTGCGCTGCAGGACAGCCTGAGCGCTATTGATAAAAAGCAGCAGCTTGAAAAATATATGCAGACGACAGAAGTGAGAATAGCAGGCATGCGAAAGCAACTGGAGCAGGAAGCAGCTGCAGCAGTGCAAAGACAGGAGTCTCTGCAAAAGCTTGAGGCAGAGGTCAGCGAAGCGCAAAAGGGCGAGGTGGAGCTGGCACAGATGCAAACAGAAAGGCAGCAGCTGGCTGCACGCCAAAGAGAGCTGCAGCAATTACAGGAAATGCAGCAGCGTTACCAAAGTCAGGAGGTTTCGCTGCTGCAGAAGCGACAAGAGTATAAGCAGGCCTGTGATAATTTCAATCATCTTAATGAGCTGAGCGACGCTTGCTTTGACAGATTTTTGGGCGCGCAGGCGGGACTTTTGGCACACGATAAGCTGAAGCCCGGCAAGCCATGCCCGGTTTGCGGTTCCTGCGAGCATCCGCAGCCTGTGCAGCTGGCGCAGGACGCACCTACCGAAAATGATGTTGAGCAGGCGCGCGCTAAAGCTGAGGCTGCTCAGAAGATAAGGGATGGTCTTATAGGTGAAGGCAAGGCTTTAAAGGAACATCTGGAGCTGGACAAAACCTTGCTGCTAGGCAAGGGCGTGGAGCTGCTTGGCTGTGATGATTTGAAGCTGATTGCCGAAAGAGCGCAGGCAGAGCTGAAGGATGTTAACAATAAGATTACGGCCCTGCGCTTGAAAATGGGCTTTTTGCAGGAAAAGGTGGAGCAATACCGTAAGCTGGCGAACACTTTGGAGCAGCAGAAGGCTGCCGACAAGCAGGCGGAGGCTGCGGCGCAGAGCATGAGGCAGCAGCTGGCAGGTGCCGAAGGGCAGCTGCAGGAGCTGAAAAAGCAGCTTGCCGAGCAGAATGAGCTGCTGACGGATGTGGATGAACAGAAGCTGCAGCAGGAGCATGAAAAGCTGTTGGCGCAGCAGCGTGAGCTGGAGCTGCAGGACAAGCGATTGTATGCCGCCATCAAAAACAATCAGCGGATTAAGCAGGAGGTCAGCGGCTATGAAGCGCGCAGGGCAGCCTGCGAAGCGGAATACAGCTTGATCAACAGCCTTTCCGCAACACTGAACGGAACCTTGACAGGCAAAAAACGCGTTAATCTGGAAACCTATGTGCAGATGCACTACTTCGATAAAATTCTGCAGCGCGCCAATGTAAGGCTGCTGCACATGAGCCGCGGCCAGTACGAGCTGTGCCGTGACAAAATGCAGGATGCGGACAGCAAGACGGGCAACAGCAAAACAGGCCTCGATTTGGAGGTCAAGGATTACTACAGCGGTAATCTGCGTAGCGTCAAAACCTTGAGCGGCGGCGAATCCTTCATGGCATCGCTGGCGTTGGCGCTGGGGCTGGCGGATGAGGTGCAGTCCTGTGCCGGCGGCATTCAGCTGGATACGATGTTTGTCGACGAAGGCTTCGGATCACTGGATGACAGCAGTCTGCAGCAGGCTATTGCTACGCTGCAGGGCCTCAGTGAAGGCCATCGCCTTGTAGGCATTATTTCGCATGTACATGATTTGCAGGAAATGATCGACAAAAAAATTCTCGTCAAGAAAAAACGCGGCCTGCAGGGGACAGGCAGCGAAGTCGCACTGGTGGTAGATTAAGGCAAAAATATCTCTGTAGAAGCAGAAAATCACTTTACCATAGATTGTCAGTGTGATAAAATAATCTTTATACTTAAAAGGCAAATTTATTGCTGACATGTTCGTAGCAGCAGTTAAAAAAACAATTTATGGAGGGCTTGACGATGAAATTATTGGAAGAAAAAATTGTTAATGACGGTGTTATCAAAAGCGGTAATGTCCTGAAGGTTGACAGCTTTTTAAATCATCAGATTGATGTGCCGTTTGTTGCGGAGCTTGGTAAAGAATTAAAGCGCTTGTTTGCAGACAGGAATATTACTAAAATCCTGACTATTGAAGCCTCCGGCATCGGTATTGCCTGCGTTGCGGCAATGTATTTTGGCGTTCCGGTAGTGTTTGCCAAGAAATCCAGCGGCAGCAATATGGATAAGGATGTTTACTTCACTCAAATTTATTCCTATACCCATAGCAAAACAAACGACGTTGTTGTTTCCAAAAGATTCCTGTCCAAAACAGACCATGTGCTGATTATTGATGACTTTCTGGCTAACGGTTGTGCACTGGAAGGACTTATCGATATTGTACGTCAGTCCGGCGCTACTGTTGAAGGCGTTGGCGTTGCTGTAGAAAAAGGCTTCCAGGGCGGCGGCGACAAGCTGCGCAAAGCCGGCTACAACCTGCATTCCTTAGCTATTATTGATAAGATGGATGCCAAAACCAACACAGTAGTGTTCAGACATGAGGAAGCGTAATGAGCGAAAAACAATATAGTGATCCGATATACGACTTAGACGGAAAAATATCTGTAAGCAAAGCGATTCCCTTCGGCCTGCAGCATATTCTGGCGATGTTCGTAGCGAATATCGCTCCGATTCTGATTGTAGCCGGTGTGGTAAAAATGCCGGTAGAACAGAGCGGTGCGCTGGTGCAGTCGGCAATGCTGGTAGCAGGCATCGGTACGCTGATTCAACTTTATCCAATATGGCGCGTGGGCAGCGGGTTGCCTATCGTTATGGGCATTAGTTTTACTTTCGTATCTATCGCCTGCGTTATCGGCGCTAAGTACGGTTACGGCGGCGTTATGGGTGCGGTACTGGTTGGCGGCTTGCTGGAAGGCTTTTTGGGCTTAGGCGCAAAATACTGGCGCCGTCTGATTCCGCCGATTGTTGCTGCTACCGTTGTTACCTCCATCGGGTTCTCTTTGCTGTCGGTAGGTGCTAATTCCTTCGGCGGCGGCTTCGGTAACCCAAACTTCGGTGATGCTCCTTATATTATTGTAGGTACAATTACTTTGGTAAGCTGCATTGCCTACAATATTTTCGCCAAATCCTTCTATAAACAGCTTTCCGTGCTTTTTGGTTTGATTGTCGGCTATGTAGTTGCTTATTTTATGGGCATGGTAAACATGAGCAAGCTCGCTGAGGTTAAGCTGATTGCTATTCCTCAGCTGATGCCTTTTACCATGGAATTCCATCATGATGCAATTTTTGCATTCTTTTTGATATTCCTGGTTTCCGCTACCGAAACCATTGGTGATACCTCCGCCATGACTGCTATCGGTCTGCGCCGTGATGTTAAAGAAAAAGAGATTTCCGGTTCTATTGTCTGCGATGGTCTGGTAAGCAGCTTGTCTTCTGTTTTCGGTTGCCTGCCTATCACCTCCTTCAGCCAGAACGTAGGCCTGATTGCTATGACGAAGGTTGTCAATCGCTTTGCCATCATGACAGGCGCTGTTATTATGATTATGGCAGGCCTGTTCCCGGCGCTTGGCGTACTGCTGGCATCTCTGCCGGAGGCTGTTTTGGGCGGTTGCACCTTGATGATGTTCGGTTCTATCGTAGTCAGCGGCGTGCAGATGATTGCCAACTGCGGCTACAATTCCCGTAATGTGACGATTGCTTCTCTGGCACTCAGCATCGGTATCGGCTTTACTCAGACACCGGCAATTTTTAAGATTTTCCCGGATCTGATTAAGAATGTTTTTGCAGAAAACTGTGTAGCCGTAGTTTTTATCGTGGCTATGGTGTTAAATATCATTCTGCCTAAAGAGGAAGAAGAATAGCGATACGTGTTTTAAAATAAAGAGGGGTTACAAATGAAGATTATTGATGCCCATATGCATTATTACAATGTTGATGGTTTTGTGCAGGTTGCAGCCAATGCAGGCTATGAAAATACAGCGGCCTGCTGGCAGAAGATATGCGAAGAAAACAATATCGTTTTTTCCGTAGCTATGGGCAACACTAATTATACGTCTTCGAAATACGGTGGTGTTACACCGCGTATGATTGACCTTGCAGCGCCCTTTGACGAGGAGCATTACAATCAGCCGCAGAACATGGGTTACTGCATGGGTGTAAACAGCGAGGCTATTACCGAAGCAAATGCGGAAAAAACGGCGCAGGAATTTGAACGCTTCATTAAGGACCCGCATTGTCTGGGCATTAAGCTCTATCCCGGTTATAACGCTGTCTATGTCAACGATAAAAGGCATTGGCCGCTGTTTGAACTGGCGCGTGCCTATAATGTGCCTGTTGCAATTCACACAGGCGATACTGCCTGGCCCAGCGGTCTTTTGAAATATTCGCATCCGCTGACTGTTGATGAAGCAGCAGTGGCATTTCCCGACGTTACCTTTGTTATAGCGCACTGTGGTTGCCCATGGTTCGCCGATGCGGCAGAGGTGGCCTGCAAAAACGCTAACGTATGCATCGACCTTTCCGGTCTGGTGGAGGGCAATCCTAAACCGCTGATGCTGCTCGAAAGACAGCGTGGCTTTTTGCGTCAGCTGCATACCTGGCTGAATTATCTTGGCAATTATGAAAAAATCATGTATGGCAGTGACTGGCCGCTTGTAAATATTCCCCTGTATATCTGGATGATCAGCCATGTTGTTCCCGAATGCTATCACGAGGATGTATTTTATAACAATGCAGTAAGGATTTACAGTAAAATCGGCAAGCTGCTGGAAAAGTGCGGAGGTTGAGATGGGACAGCCTGATATCAAAGAAATAGAGGCAGGGCTTAAGGATTGGGACTTTGTGCGCAATCTGCCTGCTGCTATAGGTGATTATACCCTTGTGCCGGGCTCCGGCATCGACGGACAGATTTTGAATATTGCAGCCTATGTGCACGAAGTATCACACTGTCGTCTTGATTTGACTTATACAAAAGAAACCTTTGATTATGTGCCGGTAAAAACCGTAGGCCTGCATACGTTTCGCGACGTGCGCTTCTTCTGCCGTGACCGCGAGCACTTTGCCGATATGATGCGCAAGAGCCTGCCGGATATTTTGGCCAGCATGGACAAGAAAACCGTGCATGCGCTGCCGTATGAAGCAAAAGCGCTGCACTTTGAGCAGTGGGACTACTGGCGCTCGCTGCCTGCTCAGGTAGGCGATTATGAGTTGTATATTACGCCCGATAATCCCTTGCCTTATATCAACGGTTCCTTTATCTTTTTGGATTATACTGATTTTAAGCATGGCAATCAGATATACTTTTCCTATAATATTTTCCGTGATGAGCTGTTTGCGGAAATGCGCAAGAATCACCTGCCCTTGACCACAGACGCTTTTGACGTTCTGGGCAACGTGCCGGCAGAGGATAAGCTGCAGGCTTTGCAGGTGCATATGGAAGCAAATTTAATGGCTACATTGGAAAATTTAAAAAAAGCATAAAAAGCTGTTGACAAAACGAGGTCAACCCTGTATAATATTATTCGTAGTTGATTGGCCCGGTGGTTCAGTTGGTTAGAATGCCGCCCTGTCACGGCGGAGGTCGTG
>NZ_CABQHJ010000043.1:0-15457 GCF_902463975.1 uncultured Phascolarctobacterium sp. | reverse complement strand
AGCATAGCTTAAATTTTTATTAAAAGCAACCTAAGCTATGACTATATTATACGAGGAGTAAAAACAACCGATGAACCTCAGAGACAACATGAATCAGTTATTTAAAACTTTTGCCAACGAGCATGACGAAAACTTTCATAACACAAAAGCTACCTTAATACAGCTCGAAAGGGAAACCACATTAAGAGAAGAAAAGCTTGTAATGAATGAATGCATGACAGCTCTCATAGAGCTACAGCAACAATTTAGACGTACACTCCAAGCAGAAAACAAGATTCACCAGAAAATATCTGCCAGGAACGCTTTGGGAACGCTCTCCTACTCTGAATACCGCATCATCCTGCACATTCTAGATGAACTTAACAACCAGGACGAGACAATCATCGTAGCATCACAAATGGCGGACAAGATTGGCATCACCCGAAGCGTTGCAGTCAATGCCCTCAAAAAACTTCAGAGTGGCAAAGTTTTCGAAACCAAATCCAAGGGTGCAAAGGGTACTTTGATTAAGCTTATTAATCCAGCCATCTACAAAGAAGTTGAACACCTTAAAATTATTCACTCCTGGAAAATTTAATAGCTTCCACTACCCCACAGCTCTCCGAAAACCACCCCTGCAAACCCTTCAGGTTTGACAAAAAACAATATAAAACGTATAATAGACATAAAGAGACAACTGGTTGTGGAAAGCCGGTTCTCCTCATTGTTTAGAAGTTAGAAAGAAACCGTCTTACCGCTAGGCGGTTTTTTCATGCTGTAATTACTTACAATACGTAAGTATCAGCACGACCAGAGTTGCGAAAGCAATCATCAAAGATAACGCTTCGAAAACAGTCATAACATCACCCCCACTCACAAGGGAGTAGAAAAACCGACTACCAGTTATCTCAAAATGTATTATAACATAATATTAATATTTTTAAAATACACCTCTAAAGGTGTGTTTTTTATTTTAAGCATATTTAAAAACAAAGATACCAGGTTCTATCCCAGCCTCTTTTATATTAAATGAATTGTACTACTGTACCCATTAATCTACTATATTTCCCGTCGCTAATTGCTTTGACGTAAATTATAGCATGACCTTTCATTGCTAAAGCCTTGGTTTTCAGTTTAATGAGTTCAACTTCCCAATCTTGCGTACTGTCTCCTAAAGAACCATCCGAAAAAATGATTCCCATGATAGAATATTCTTCTTTTAAGTCGCCGGTTGTTGTAATAATAGAATCATAATCTGTTTCAGGATTTTTGATTGAACTAAACCATCCCATTTGCTACACTCCTTTGTTCTTATGGTGAAATTGGCTATATTATATTATTTTGTTACGTGAAAAGCAAATGTTTTTCAAAGAGATCGTGTTGTAAAAAATCTGGATTTTTATTCTTTTGAGTGTTTCATTGTTTATAATGAAAAGCTCAGTTTTTCGAGTGATTTAATGTGATACAAGATTGTATGAGTTGTGTGGAAGAAATTTTTTATAACCGTTCAAATTATTTTCAAAGCTACAACAATAATGTATATAAATAAAAATCCTATTGCAGACTATATTAAAACATCTGCAATAGGATTTTACGCTTATCTCATATTAAATTATGCAACAGCGCCGGCTTCCCCTTACTTGCTCAGGTACTCGTCAATAGCAGCTGCAGCCTTCTTGCCTGCGCCCATAGCGCTGATTACGGTTGCAGCACCGGTTACGATATCGCCGCCGGCGAACACGCCCGGAATAGAAGTAGCACCTGCTTCGTCAGCAACGATGTTACCGCGCTTGTTAACCTCCAGATCAGGGGTAGTCTGCTTAATCAGCGGGTTCGGGCCCTGACCGATAGCCATAACTACCATGTCAACGTCGAGCACATATTCGCTGCCTGCGATAGCTACAGGGCTGCGACGGCCGCTGGCATCCGCTTCGCCAAGCTCCATCTTGATGCACTTCAGGCCGTTAACCCAGCCCTTTTCATCGCCCAAGATTGCAACCGGATTGTTCAAGAGGCACAGCTCAATGCCTTCCTCCTTAGCGTGGCCGATTTCTTCCTTACGTGCGGGCATTTCCTCCTCACTGCGACGGTACACGATATATACCTGCTCCGCGCCAAGGCGCTTCGCGGTACGCGCTGCGTCCATTGCTACGTTGCCTGCGCCAACGATAGCAGCCTTCTTGCCAACGTATACAGGTGTAGCGTAGTTCGGGAATTCGTAAGCCTTCATCAGGTTTACACGCGTCAAAAATTCGTTAGCGGAATATACGCCGTTGAGGTTTTCGCCGTCAATCTGCATAAAGTGCGGCAGACCGGCGCCGGTACCAACATAAACAGCGCTGAAGCCTTCCTCCTCCATCAGCTCCTTGATGGTGAAGGTGCGGCCGATAACAGCGTCAACTACGATTTTTACGCCCAGCTTTTTCAGTGCGGAGATTTCATGCTGTACGATTTCCTTCGGCAGACGGAACTGCGGAATACCATACATCAGCACACCACCGGCAGCGTGCAGCGCTTCGTACATGGTTACATCATAGCCCATTTTTGCCAAATCGCCTGCGCAGGTCAGGCCGCTGGGGCCGCTGCCTACTACGGCAACCTTTTTGCCCTTGCGTTCTGCCGGAGCTTCCACATCGTTATCCAGGCCGTGCTCACGCGCATAGTCGGCAACAAAGCGCTCCAGGCGACCGATTGCTACAGGCTCGCCCTTGATGCCCAGCACGCACTTACCCTCGCACTGGTTTTCCTGCGGGCAGACACGTCCGCAGACAGCGGGCAGAGTGCTCTTCTGCTTGAGAATTTTATAAGCCTCGGCAAAGTTTTCCTGTGCCACCTCATGGATAAACTTAGGAATATCAATATTAACCGGGCAACTGCCTACACAACGCGGTTTGGGGCAGTTCAGACAACGCTGTGCCTCGTCTACCGCCATTTCCTTAGTGTAGCCAAGTGCTACCTCCTGAAAGTTTTTGTTACGCACATCAGCCGGCTGCTCCGGCATAGCATTTCTCATTCCTCCACGCATTTGCAATGACCTCCACAGCTATATTCCAGTGCTTCCTGGTCCTTGTACATCTGCTGACGCATTACCAGGTTCGCAAAATCTACCTCGTGAGCATCAAACTCCGGTCCGTCTACACAGGCAAATTTGTTCTCGCCGCCAACCATTACACGGCAGCCGCCGCACATGCCGGTGCCGTCTACCATGATAGTGTTGAGGCTGGCTGTAGTTTTAACGCCGAATGGTTTGGTGGTCGCTGCCACGTTTTTCATCATGATAACAGGGCCGATGGCCAATACCAGGTCAATCTTCTCGCCTGCCTCCAGCATTTCACGCAGCGGGTCGGTTACAAAGCCCTTGCGGCCTGCACTGCCGTTATCGGTGGTCAAAATCAGCTCGTCGCTGATAGCAGCCATTTTATCCTGCCAGATTACCAGATTCTTGTCGCGCGCACCGATGATGGAGATAACCTTATTGCCCAGCTCGTGATATGCACGTGCGATAGGATAAACAGGCGCAACGCCGATACCGCCGCCAACTACTACAACAGTACCGAACTTGCCCATCTCGGAAGGATGTCCCAAAGGACCAACTACGTCGAGAATATCATCACCCTCGTTAAAGGTGTCGCACAAGTGCTTGGTGGTGTTGCCCACAGCCTGCACGATTAAGGTGATATAGCCTTTTTCACGGTCAAAATCCGCAATAGTCAGAGGAATACGTTCGCTGTATTCATCAGTGCGGATGATTACAAACTGTCCCGGATGGCATTTGTGTGCCACCAGCGGCGCGTCTACGACGAACTCGTAAACAGCAGGTGCTAAATTTGCTTTGGTAATGATTTTAGCCATTTTCTTGCTTTTCTCCTTTTGCTGCTAATTGCTATTTATTCAAGAGCTTTCTGGTGCAAGCCTCAGCTTCCGCGTAAATCTTTTCTTCGTCAAAGGTCAGCAGCTTGCCTGCTTCCACAACCTTTTTGCCTGCTACGAAAACAGTGTCGGCATCGGTGCTGCTTGCTGCATAAACCAGCTGGGACAGCTTATTGTGACGCGGATACCAGTAAGGCTTATGCATATCCCACAGTACGATATCTGCCTGCTGGCCTGCCTCCAAAAGTCCTGTATCAGCAAAGCCCAGAGTCTTAGCACCGTCAACGGTTGCCATCTCCCACGCTTTTTTAGCAGGAACAACGAGAGGATCAAAGGTGGTTGCCTTATGCAGCATTGCGGCAGCGCGGCATTCCTCCAGCATATCCAGATTGTTGTTGCTGGATGCGCCGTCCGTGCCCAGTCCAACGCAAATGCCCTTGTTCAGCATTGCCGCTACCGGTGCGATGCCGCTTGCCAGCTTCAGGTTGCTCTGCGGATTGTGTGCTACACGCACATGCTTGGCAGCCATGATGTCCATATCCTCGTCTGTCAGATGTACGCAGTGTGCAGCAATGGTACCCAACTCAAACATGCCTAGCTTATCCATCAGCTGAATCGGTGTCATGCCATGCTCTTTGACAACGGTATCAACCTCAAATTTAGTTTCGCACAGATGCATCTGGATTTCTGCCTTGTTGGCAGCAGCCTCGGCAATAACCTTTTCCAGATAATCAACAGGACATGTATACGGGGCGTGCGGACCGTAGGTAATGCGGATACGGCCGTTGTCATAGCCCTGCCAGTTCTTCGCCAGCACAGTGTTTTCAGCCAGCTTTACGTCCTTGTCCGGCGCTACGCCGATCAGGCCGCGGCTGAGGTTAGCGCGGATACCAGTTTCGGCACAGGCACGCGCAACATCCTCCATGAAGGCGTACATATCAGCAAAGCAGGTAGTACCGCCCTTCAGCATTTCTACGATGCCCAGCATTGCGCCCCAGTAGATGTCGTTAGCGTCCATCTTGTCTTCAATAGGCCAGATTTTGTTCTGCAGCCAATCCATGAGCGCCATATCGTCAGCATAGCTGCGCAGCAGCGTCATAGATACGTGGCCGTGGGTGTTGACCATGCCTGCGGTAGCCAGCTTGCCCTTGCCGTCCACGATTTCGTCGGCAGCAAAGTCTGCAGGCACTTCCTTGCCTACATAAACAATCTTATTATCTTCAACAGCGATGCTCTGCATTTCACCGTTCGGAGTATGCAGAAGCTCGATATTTTTTATCAGTAGCTTAGACAAAAGATTTCACTTCCTTGGTATAAATTAAGTCCTGCCTCCCTGTTCAGAGAGGCAGATGACAGTGATATTATTGTTTTCTACTCTTCGCCCTGCTGACGCTTGGAGTAATGCTTTTCATAAAAATCATGCATCACGTCCACGTCCTCACAGCTCAGCTCGTACACCTTATTGCCGGTGCCTGCACAGATTACGGCAATCTGCGCCGCCTTTTCCAGAATTTCGGCAGCCAGCAGTGCCTCTGCCAGGTTTTTGCCCCAGCAGACAGCGCCATGGTTGGCCAGTAGCACAGCCTTTTTGCCGTTCAGCGCGCGCACGGTGTTCTCCGCCAGCTCCTGCGTACCGCAAAGAGCGTACTGGGCGCACTCCACCCTGCCGCCGATAATCTGCACGATATCCTCAATAATCGCCGGCACTCCCTGATGCATAGCCGCAAGCGCACTGGCATAAATGCTGTGCGTATGGATTACGGCACCTGCCTCGGGATAAGCGTTGTAAATGGCGGTGTGCACCTTCAGTTCGGAAGAAGGAATGTGCTTGCCTTCAACTACGTCGCCCTCACGGTTGATGATAACAACGTCCTCGGGCGTCAGTGTTTCATAGCCGTGGCCGGAGGGTGTGATAGCAATATTCTGCGCGTCAATACGGCAGCTGATGTTGCCCCAGGAGCCTGCAACGAGCTTTTTTTCAATCAGTGCATGGCCTGTTTCCACAATGGCGGCACATGCACTTTCTTTAGCAAATAACTGCGTTTCCATGATTATTCGGCAGCCAGATATGCCTTCTGCTCTTCGCTCAGGGTGTCGATGCCTGCGCCCATAGCCTGCAGCTTCAGAGCAGCGATTTCGGTATTCAGTTCTTCCGGCAGTACATACAGTTTGTTTTCCATTGCTCCCTTATGGTCAAGCAAGTATTTCATAGCCAGGAACTGCATAGCGAAGGACAGGTCCATGATTTCAATCGGGTGACCGTCACCGCATGCCAGGTTAACCAGACGGCCTTCGCCCAGCAGGTTCAGCTTACGTCCGTCAGCCATGGTGTAGGTCATGATATTTTTGCGTACTTCATACGGAGCAACTACGGAAAGCTCCTCCAGATGATGTTTGTTGATTTCTACGTCGAAGTGGCCTGCATTGCACATAACAGCGCCGTTCTTCATAACCTCCATATGAGGTTTGGTAATTACGTCCTTGCAGCCGGTTACGGTTACAAAGATATCGCCGTGCTTAGCAGCCTCCTGCATCGGCATAACGCGGAAGCCGTCAAATACTGCTTCAATACCCTTAATCGGGTCAACCTCGGTAACGATAACGTTAGCGCCCAGACCTTTGGCACGCATAGCAACGCCCTTACCGCACCAGCCGTAGCCTGCAACAACAACAGTTCTGCCTGCTACGGACATGTTGGTGGTACGCATGATGCCATCCCAGGAGGATTGGCCGGTACCGTAACGGTTATCAAACAGATACTTGCAGTAAGCATCATTAACGGCAATCATCGGGAATGCCAGATGACCTGCTGCAGCCAGAGCCTTCAGACGATGTACGCCGGTGGTGGTTTCCTCGCTGCCGCCCATCAGGTTAGGAATCAGGTCACGACGTTCGCCGTGCAGCATATTAACCAAATCGCCGCCGTCATCAATAATCAGCTGCGGTTCGCTCTTTAAAGCCTCGCGCAGATACATGTCATATTCTTCGTTGGTGCAGCCATGGGTTGCGAAAACGGTTACGCCGCTGTCAACCAGTGCTGCGGCAATTTCGTCCTGAGTGGAAAGCGGGTTGCTGCCGGTAACAACAACATTAGCGCCTGCATTCTTCAGCACGAGTGCCAGATAAGCGGTTTTTGCTTCCAGATGAATGGTTACAACCATGTTGATGCCTTGGAAGGGTTTAGTTTTGCTGTATTCATCGTTCAGATGGTTCAGCAGAGGCATATATTCCTTTGCCCACGCGATACGTTGATGACCTAACGGTGCCAATTTGATGTCTTTAATAATGCTTTGCATAAATCTAAAAATCCTCCTTTAATATATGCTCTTTAATCTTGTAAAAGAGCCTGCAATTTCTTAATACTTTCTGTATACGGCGCTTTAATTACGCCATGCTCGGTAATAATACCGGTAATAAGCTCTGCCGGTGTCACGTCAAACGCAGGGTTAAACACTGCCACGCCCTCAGGCGCAGTCTGCTCGCTGCGGAAATGACGTACCTCGTCGGCCTTGCGCTCCTCAATAGGAATCTGCGCACCTGTCGCAATCGTAAAATCAAAGGTGCTCGTCGGCGCGGCGATATAAAACGGAATTCCGTGTGCCTTCGCCGCCAGTGCCACACCATAGGTGCCAATCTTGTTCGCCGTGTCGCCGTTAGCCGCGATTCTGTCGGCACCGACTACCACAGCGTTCACGCCCTTGGTGCGCATGGTCCACGCTGCCATATTATCGGTAATCAGCGTAACGGGAATACCGTCCTCAAACAGCTCAAACGCCGTTAAGCGCGCACCCTGCAGGAGCGGGCGCGTTTCGTCGGCATAAACCATTTTCAGCTTGCCCTGTGCATAGGCACTGCGGATAACGCCCAGTGCCGTACCCCAACCGCAGGTTGCCAGTGCGCCTGCGTTGCAGTGCGTCAGCACTACGGCAGCGTCAGGCAGCACAGCAGCGCCGTATTCGCCCATACGCTTATTCATGGTGATATCGTCCGCATAAATCTGCTCGGCCTTGACCTCCAGCGCCTTGATAATCGCCGCATGGGACTTGTCCTCACCGTTCAAACGCACAGCAAGAGCGTACTGCAGATTTGCCGCCCACGCCAGATTTACCGCCGTCGGACGCGCAGTAATCAGATCTGCGCGCACAGCATCCAGCGCACCCAAAAAGTCCGGCTTGTCCGCAACCTCGCGCGCACCCAGCACCATAGCGAAGGCAGCGGCAGCGCCGATTGCCGGAGCACCACGCACCTCCAAGCGTTCAATCGCCACTTTCACGCGCTTGTAATCCACGCAGGTAATCCATTCTATCTTTTGCGGCAGCAGCGTCTGGTCCAACAGCACCAGGCTCCCCTGCTCCCAACGCATAGTTTCTACCATAACAACCTCTTACAGCTTAAAGCCGCCAAACTCCTGCATAGCGTGATGGCAGTTGCATTTCGCCTCAGTCGGCTCTTCATAAGCGATGAAGGACAGAATCAGCTTTTCCATATTCTTAATGCTCAGTGCCATAGCGTCGCAAACCTCTTTATGGGAAAGCGGTGTCGGGGAAATGCCGGCAGCCATATTGGTAACGATGGAGCAGTTAGTGTAGCACATCTCTGCCTCACGCGCCAGAATAGACTCGGGCATATTGGTCATGCCAACCAGGTCACCACCCAGCATGGCGAACATTTTAATTTCGGCAGCACTTTCAAAGCGCGGGCCTTCGGTGCAAACATAAACACCATGCTTATGGAAAGTGATATCCGTTTTCTCCAGACATTTGATAACCTTCTCACGCAGAGTCGGGCAATACGGATAGGTGAAATCGCAGTGCGCTACACCACGCTCGGGGGAATCGTAAAAGGTGTTGATACGGCTCTTGGTGAAGTCCAGCACGTTGTCGCAAACTACGAAGTGACCTGCCTTCATCTCCGGGTTGAGGGAGCCAACTGCGGTAGTAGCAAAAATTTCCTCTGTTCCCAGGCTCTTCATAGCCCAGATGTTGGCACGGTAGTTTACCTTGTGGGGCGGCACGGAATGGTCTACGCCGTGACGGCTTACGAAAACCACCTGATTACCGCTCATTGTGCCGATGTTGCACAAAGCCTTACCAAACGGTGTTTCTATAATTTTCTTTTCGAATCCCTTCAAAGTATCGGGATTATCAATACCGGTTCCGCCAATGATAGCAATTTTACGCATATGCTTTGCCTCCCTTATAGTTAAATCTGATAATGAAAACTGTTTGCTGAAGTATGTTATTACGCATAATATCTATGCAGATTCTCCACACTTTTTCTATTATATAATACCATAAATAAGGCATAATTTAAAGAGTAAAGAAAAAGCACTCTCAGCAGGTGTGAGAGTGCGAAGTGGGTTATTTTAAAATAAGCCAATAACCATTTTTCTTAGAACCTTTACGTTTTACGATACCAGTTTTTTGTAATGATGCAAGCATTCTTCTAATGGTTCTATCTGTAGTATTCAACTCTAAAGCCATAACATGTTGTGTAATATGTGGATTTTTCTCTAATATATTCAATAATTGCTTTTGCTTATCTATCTCACTGTCTGTTGAATCATCTATCGTTAGTTTAGAGCCTTCATTTGCACTTTTATTAGGACATCCGGCACCCATCGACTCATTTATTAGGACATCAGAGCCTTCATTTGCACTTTTATTAGGACATCCGGCACTCGTCAACTCATTTATTAGGACATCAGAGCCTTCATTTGCATTTTTATTAGGACATTGGGCACTCGTCAGCCCAACTTCTCCCAAACTTTCAACAGGTAATATCAAGCATACCCTGTCAGGATTTTCCTTTTCTGTAATATCCGGCATAGCAAAATCAGTACCTGTCCAAGCTTTAAAGATCATAGGTAAACCACTGCCAGCACGTTCACCTATATTTATTAGACTAAACATCTTTATTAAGCCGGAATTACGTGGATCGGAAATTCCGCCATTTATTGCTTCATCTAAATCAATTCTGAATGTACCGGCATTAGTCATCGTTATACTGGTAATGTTTCTTTCAATAACAACACCTGTATTTCCATAGTAATCAGCGTTGATTAAGGTATTTGCCAAAGCCTCTCTTAAAGCCTTATGCAATTCTGTATCATCAATGCGACTTATCCCGTCTAAAGCAAACGGTACTTTAACAGACTGAGCAATGCGGTTATATACACGGAAATAAAAATCATATATATTACCGCTCCAATCACCGGAACTAGAAACAAACCTATCACTCCAACGAGTATCATCATCCAGCTTTTCGCGATAATCCAAAAAGTAATGCGGATATTCTCTTACAATCTCATACTCGTACCCGAACATCAACAAGCCTGCAGCAGTAGGATGTAATTTACCATCAGCATCTCTGCCGACTGCTCCTATACGATAGAGAAAATCAACATCTTCAAGTGCTTCCCAAACATGCCCCGGTCTTATCCCCTGCATTCTTATGCGGTAACGTTTAATAGTATCTTTATCAAAGACATCTAAATTCATGTTTCCTAACACAAGCATATCCTGTGTTTTAGGCGAAGCATCGCGCAGCATTGCCTGAATAACCTCTTTGGTACAGCGATAATCACCCTCGCCATTGCGTTTGTATGACGAAAACAAATTACCATCAAGGTATATAGGCTTATCATATCTCTGCGCGCGCGGTACACTAATAATAATGATCTTTTTACCGTCGAATTCACGAACTATAACATCTTTATCGTTAAGGACATTGATACTGATTTTGCTTTGATTGTTGATGATATTCCAAAAGTCTATTACTAATGCATCAGCATCATTTACACCTTCAACATGCAACTGATGTTGCGCATCTTCTGTAACACCAAGTAAAATTATACCACCATTAGTATTAGCAAATGCAGAATAAGTTGCCCACAAACTCTTCGGCAGGCCAACGGCAGCCGCTTTTGCTTCCAAACGATTATTTTCTTTGTATTTTTCGATGTTAAAAAAGTCTAGCATAGGAACTCACCTTCAAATCAGCAATTTATAATAAAAATAGCTTTAAAAATATTCTTGACAGAAATTTCTTGTTAACGTATATAACACATAACTTCTTAAGTCCATTATACTCGATAAAAATAGTTTTAACAAATATATTTTCATTAAAAACTTTAATTACTTCTCCACAAGCTCCAGCAGCTCCTCCGGCCTTGCAATCACAAGATCCGGCCTGCCCTCCTCCAGCAGCTTTTCCCAGCCAAAGGCCGTATAGCGCACGGCAACGGTTTTCGCCCCCGCACTGCGTCCGCTCTGCAAATCAAAGGGACTGTCGCCGACGCACAGGCACTCCTCTGGCTGCAGGCCCAACTTGGCGCAGGCTGCCAGCATCGGCTCGGGATGCGGCTTACTCTCCTTTGTATCGCCCAAGGCAATGGTCGCATCAAAATACTGCGTCAGCTGCAGGCAGTCCATGCCACGGCGCAGCATCGGCGGCTTCTTGGAGGTAACCACCGCCAGCTTAATGCCCTGTGCTTTCAGCTGCTCCAGTGTTTCCTTCACGCCGGGGATAGGACGAATCATATCATCGTGATGTGCGTTATTATATTCCCTGTAAGCGTCGAGCATAGTTTCCACCAGCTCCGGCTTACCGGAAAGCGCAATCATAGCCTCCGGCAACGGCAGGCCGAAGGTAGCCACAATCTTTTCACGCTCCGGTGTAAAGCCCAGCACCTCACGGCAGGTGTGCTCAAAGGTGGCAATAATCAAATCTATGGTATTGGCAATAGTGCCGTCAAAATCAAAAAGTATTCCCTTAATCTGCATCTTCATATCCTCTCTGCTCTTTTAGCTCATCTTCATAAAATTTGCATAAGCATAATAAATTTATTATATCATGTTTACCTGCCTTTGCGCACTAAAAAAGCACTCCCGCTTGCGCAGAAGTGCTTATAAAACTTATTTTTCGTCCTTTTTGGCAAAGACTACTTCCTTAGGACCGTCATTTACTGCGTCCTCGGGAATAATTACATCGTCGAAGCTGATGCCGCGGGTGTGCAGCGTGTGGCTCCACTCATGGTCATGGCGGTGCCACCAACCAAGGGCTGTAATAGGAATCCAGCTGTAAATAAACAGCGGATACAGCAGCAGATACATCCAGGACTTGAAGGAAGCACGGATTTTCCACAGTACCGCTACCGGGAAAATATACTGGCCAATACCAACCAAGGTCCAAACCTCTACCGGAATAATGGTATACAGGATATTGGTGTAGAACGGATAGAAGTTATAAATATAGCTGCAAAGCACAAAGAACGTGGAAATCATCAGGAAGTACGGCTGAATGAGGTTCACAGAGCAGTCCAGCATGACAATATTGCGTGTCTTGATTGCTTTTTTGATCATCGGGATGAGATAGCGGTCCGCAACGTCAAAGTGACCCTGCGACCAACGCTTACGCTGGTTCCAGGTCTGCTTGAAGGTCAGCGGCTTTTCGTCATAGATGATTGCATCATGCGCCCAGGTTGTAGGAATACCTTCCATCATCGCCTGAATGGTGAACTCCATATCCTCGGTCAGGCAGGTTGCACGCCAGCCGTAACGCTTCAATACCTCGGTATCAAAGCACATGCCGGTGCCGCCAAGGCAGCAGGACAGGCCCATGTTGTACTTTGCCAAGCTCCATACATGGTTAACAATCCAGAAGGAAATTGCAAATACGCCGCTTACCCAGGTATCAGTCGGGTTTTTGGCATCCATATAGCCTTGGATAATGCGTTCGCCGTTGCACAGACGGCTGTTCATCTCCTGCAGGAAGTTGGGATGCACCAGGTTATCGGCATCGAAAACGCAAACCGCATCATACTTTTTATCCAGCTTGAACAGTCTGTCGAACATCCACGCGAGAGCAAAGCCCTTGCCCTTGCCGGTTTCGCTGAAGCGCTCATGCACCAGCGCGCCGGCCTTGCGTGCAACCTCTGCGGTTTTGTCCGAGCAGTTATCTGCAACAACATAGATATCATATAAAGCGTCATTATAATTCAGACGACGCAGGTTATCTACTAACTGGGCAATAACTCTTTCCTCATTATGCGCACAGGCAATCAAGGCAAAGGTTTTGCTTTCATTATATATCTTAACTTCCTTCTTCTTGCCGAACAGGCCGAACCAAGAAACAAAAAAGTAGTAGAGCGTAAAAAATATAATCAATAGCTGCAAAGGTATCATGATTATATCAAAAGCTGTATACATCAAAAATCTCCTTTACTCCCCTAACGGCAAATTATTTGTTCTTACCTGTAAGAGCACGGTAAACATGGTTTACAATGCCTGCCAGCGTATAGGTGAACATTGCTACAAACGGCCACGCACCGGGACGCTCGTACAGCATTACGGCACCGACAATTACAGCAATGATTACAGGCAGACGGTACATAGGATTACCCTTGCCCTTGAAATCCGGGAATTTGACCTCGCTGTACATGATGCAGGCAATTACCAGAGTAACTGCTGCCAGGACAGACGGAGCGAATTGATATCCGGAAACAACATAGGTTGCCAAGAAGCAGGCACCTGCCGGAATAGGCATGCCCTGAAAATAACCATGTACAACACCGGTGTTGCAGTTGAAGCGTGCCAGACGCAGGCAGCCGCCTACAGCGAAGAGTGCGGCGATAACCTGACCTGCAAGGCCCAGCTCCTGCAGGCCATACATATAAATCATGATGGCAGGCGCAACGCCGAAGGAGCACATATCGCAAAGAGAATCCATCTCCTTGCCGAAGTCACCGCCGCCAACGCCGAGAGCGCGGGCAGCACGGCCATCCATAGAATCAAAAATTACAGCGATTACGATGAAAACGGGGGCAAGGAAGAAATCACCCTCGATAGTTTTAAAGATAGACAGCACACCGAAAATAAGGCTCGCAGAGCTGATGCTGTTCGGAATCAGACGACGCCAGTTCATTGTTCTTTAACCCTCCCCACTACGGTAATACCGCCAACAACCTTATCACCCTTCTTAACGGTGATTTCAACATTTCTGGGCACAACCAGCTCCGTGCTGGAGCCAAATTTGATCATACCGTAGGTTTCACCCTGTTTGAGGTTGGTTCCTACAGTTACCCAGGAAACGATACGGCGTGCCAGCAGACCGGCAATCTGGATTACCAGGAAACGCATACGGCCATTATCCATACCGATAGCATGACGCTCGTTTTCAAAAGAAGCGTTTTTCTCATACGCAGGCACGAACTGACCGCAGGTATAGCGCTGATATTTGATTTCGCCGTCGAGCGGCGCACGGTTGGTATGCACGTTGAATACGGAAAGGAAAATAGTTACCTTAATCGCAGGCTCGTTGAGATATTCATCATCAAAAATTTCATCTACGCCCATTACCGTACCGTCTGCAGGCGAATACAGGATGTTGGGATCATAAGGCGTAACGCGGTGGAAATCACGGAAGAAGTAGGCAAAGTATAATGCCAGCACTACAGGGATTACGGCCCACACAGCGCCGAAGAAATAATATACTATTGCAGCCAACAACAGAGAAACACCAACATAAATATAACCATCTTTTACAATAAACATATAAAGCCTCGCTTTCCTGCGAATATTTCTTTTAATCTAAAATTTCATATCAGCAAACGACCTCAAACTGACTGTGCAGTCTGTTTTTTTGCGGATATAAAAAGTGATGGAATGCTACTTCCATCACTTTATTATAATACACCAACCTGCTTTTGTCTATATAAGTGTAAAATTCTTAGCACTTTTGACAAGCACAATGTTCTTGCAGTATAGCCTAAAACTTAGACGCCATTACCTTGATTACAAACTTAGGCAACGCCATCATGCGCATAAAACGGCTGGGCTGCTTGTACAGGCGGAAGGCCCATTCCAAAGAAGCATCCTGCATCCATTTCGGTGCGCGCTCCATTTTGCCGGCGAGCACGTCAAAGCTGCCGCCGATGCCCATCAGAATTTTGGCGTTCAGCTCCGCGCGGTGTGCCACCAGCCATTTTTCCTGCTTCGGTGCGCCCAAGGCAACGAAAAGCATATCTGCACCGCTGGTGTTGATGTCCGCAATAATCTGCGGCACATCCTCATCATTAAAGTAACCGTTGTGGCAGCCTACTACCTGTACGCCCGGATAAAGCTCCTCAGCCTTCGCCTTCGCAGCTTCGGCAATTCCCGGACTGCCGCCGAAAAAGTACGCCTTGTAGCCCTTGTGCGCCGATAAATCCAACAGCTCGTTATAGAGGTCAAAGCCTGCTACACGCTCCGGCACCTTGTAGCCCAGGTGTCTGCCTGCCCACACGGCACCGGCGCCGTCGGGCAGCACCAGCTCCGCATCCTCGCAGATGATTTTCTTGTAATCTGCGTTTTCCTGGCACATCATAATGATTTCTGCATTCGCCGTAACAACGAAGGTCTGCTCCTTGGCGAGCATTCTTTCTTCAAGCGTTTTTACTGCCTCCTGCATAGTCATTGCGTGTACAGGTACGCCTAATATTTTAATTGCTTGTATCATTAAAATTCACCTCATTCGTTATGCGTCATTACACGCTAAAAATTTTTCAAAGTGATTTTGATAAGGGAACCATCATAATTCCAGCAAAATTAGCTTTGATATTTCTCAAGAT
>NZ_CABQHJ010000042.1:0-15505 GCF_902463975.1 uncultured Phascolarctobacterium sp. | reverse complement strand
AAAGTACTTGGCTGGAAGCGGCCTGGGAGGATAGATAGCTGCCGGTTAGAAAAAAAGAACCATACCAAAAGGTATGGTTCTTTTTTTCTATCTGTGTAATTATGCATACGAACAGGCCGCAGGCCTGGCTGCCCAGCCACCGTGCCTAAAGGAGCTTTGCGACGCATAGGCGCGTTTGTGGCGAGGCGTATCGACGAGCTGATGTAATCAGCTTGTCGATTGAGGATAGATTCTACAATTATGGAATCAAGTCGGCGGCGGGAGCTTCTTAATGAAGTATTGCTGTTCGCGAGAGTTATATCGTTCCAATCAGCAGCAATTTTCCCGTGCCTGTAGGGCACAACGCAAATTTCGCATGGAACCAGAACGAAACTGCGGTAAAATTTGTCAGACGGTAACATTTTGTTACGTCCCCTTGTTTCTATGGTACCAGATGCTCATTTGCTAAAATTGCTATTCCTTGCACGATATATCCCTCGCTCAATTTACTTGAGTCCGTAGTACTTGCACCCCAATGTCACTTGTTCTATAATATACCTATCTTATTTTCCGGGAGTATTAGCATGAAAAAATTACTTATCACCGGCTTTGATCCGTTTGCCCATTATATCGTCAATCCTTCCTGGAAGGCAGTAAAGGCTTTGCCGGAAATTGTTGGCAATTATCAGCTGCATAAGCTGATGCTGCCGAATATATTTGATTTAGAGGCTAAAATACTGTTAGAGGAAGTTGGCAGGGTTAAGCCTGATGTTATTTTGCTGTGTGGTATGAACAGCGGCGGTACAAGAATACAATTAAATCTGGCAGCATTAAATATCCGCGATGCCTTGTTAGAGGATAACCTTGGTCACAGACCTTGGGGAGTACCTATCAGAGAGGGCGCTCCTGATGCTTATTTTGCTACCATTCCTGTGCATGATATGGTACGCTCTTTACGTGCCAAGCATTATCCCGTTGATTTGGCGCTTAGTTCCGGCGGCTTTGTCTGCAATGATATTTTTTATCTTACTTTGCATGCTTTCCACGATACTGATACTAAAGTTGGCTTTGTACATGTACCGTTGCTGCCGGAAATGGTGATGGATGAGAGTATGGCTTTGCCATTAGAAAAAACTACGGAAGTTTTGCAAGCAATCATCAAAGAATTATAATTTACCGGATAGCTGTCATGGCTATCCGGATTTTGCATGTCTAAGCATAAATTTGCATGCTTAAATGCTATTATTTTTCTATGCAAGGCGCTATAATATTAAAAGCAAAGCATATGGGCAGGTGATATGATGTACTTTCAATACGGCGAAACAGAAATAAATTATCTCAAGCGCAAGGATAAAAAGCTGGCGTGGGCGATAGAGCAAATCGGTCATATCGAGCGCAAGCTGGACGCTGATTTATTTGCTGCTGTTGTACGTCACATTGTTGGGCAGCAGATATCATCTAAGGCACAGGTGACGGTTTGGGCACGTATAGAAGCAAGGCTGAAAGATGTTACACCTTTGGCAGTGCATGCTGCGTCAGCACAGGAGCTGCAGGCCTTAGGCATGAGCCTGCGTAAGGCAGAATATATCAAGGATTTTGCGGATAAAATTGTCAGTGGTGAATTTGATTTGCAGTCCGTGGAGCAGATGAGTGATGCAGAGGCGATTGCTGCTTTGAGCAGCCTGAAGGGTATAGGTAAATGGACGGCAGAAATGATTTTGCTGTTCTGCCTGCAGCGACCGGATATTTTAAGCTATGATGACTTGGCAATTCAGCGCGGTTTACGGATGCTGTACCATCACCGCAAAATTACGCGTGAGCTGTTTGCCAAATACCAAAAGCGTTACAGTCCCTACGGCAGCACGGCAGCAATTTACCTTTGGGCGATTGCCGGCGGTGCGATAGAGGGCATGAAGGATTATGCGCCTGAGAAAAAATGTTAAATTATAAGGGTTCTATTCCCCTTAGTGCTACCACGCAAAATAAATGAGGTTGAAGATGTTGTACTATAAAAAGATTTCCTCGCCTTTAGGCGAAATAACTTTACGCAGCGATGGTGAAAGTTTAACCGGTCTATGGTTTGCAGACGATAAGCATTATGGCGATAAAGATATTCAAGATGCGCAAAATGCGGAGCTGCCTGTTTTTGCACGTGCCGAAAAGTGGCTGGCTGAATATTTCGCAGGCTGCGAGCCGAAGGTAAATGTACCTTTGCAATTTAGCGGCAGTGATTTTCAGAAAAGTGTCTGGAAGATATTGCAAAAAATCCCTTATGGCAGCCTCATTACTTACGGCGATATTGCGTGCGAAATTGCAGCGCAGCGTGGTCTTGCCCGTATGTCGGCGCAGGCTGTAGGCGGTGCAGTGGGGCGTAATCCGCTCTGCATTATTATTCCGTGTCATCGCGTAATAGGCGCTGATGGCAGCCTTACCGGCTATGGCGGCGGTATGTGGCGCAAGGTGCGTTTGTTAGAGATAGAAAAGGCAGATATGAGTAAATTAACTGTACCGACAAAGGGCACAGCGTTATAAAGGAGTTTTTTATGAATAAAATGTATTATCCTGTTGTCGCATTGGCATTGGGACATCTGGTTACCGATATGCAGGCGGGTGCGCTGCCTATCGTTTTACCGCAGCTGAAGGAGCTGTTTTCCTTGAGCTATTCACAATTGGCAGCGATTGTACTGCTGCAAAATATTATGTCATCCGTTATTCAGCCGGCCTTCGGCTATCTTACCGACAGGCGCTCGCTGCCGCGCTTTCTGCCGCTTTGCGCAGCGCTGGCAGGTGCAGGCTTTGCCTTTGTAGGCTGGGTATCAAGCTACACGCTGCTTTTGTGTACTGTTATCTTCATCAGCCTGGCGAGTGCAACATACCATCCGCAGGCTTCCAAAACAGTAAATTTTTTGAGTGATGATACAAATCGCACGAAGAATATGGGCTTATTTTCTATCGGCGGTAACGCCGGTATGGCGGTTGGCTCTATCTTCATGACCTTCCTTTTAGGCCTGGCCGGCGGTATTCATAACACCATGTATTTTGCTGTCCCCGGCTTGCTGGTTTTCTTGCTGATGGCTAAGGCGATGCCGGATTATATCCGTGTCAACAAGGAGCATGAGGTGCAGCAGGCCAAGAAGGCTGCAGACGGTACAAGCGAAAAAATGTCGTATTTTGCGCTTTTCCTGATTTTGTTCTATATCTTCATGCGTTCTTCTATTCACAGCGGTATTTCAACGTATTTGCCGTTGTATTTTATGAAGTTCCGCGGCTTTGAGGCAGTCTTCTCCAGCAGTCTGGTTTCCGGCTTCCTCTTAGGCGGTGTGGCCGGCACTTATGTAGGCTCTATTTTAAGCGATAGACTTGGTGCACGCAAAATTCTTTTAGGCTCTATTACGTTGAGCATTCCGGCGATTTATTGCATTACTATTGCTACGACAAAGCTTTTTGCTATGGCTTCGGTTGTTGTTGCAGGCTTTTGCATCATCGGCTCCTTTGCGACAACCATTATCATTGCGCAGTGTATGATGCCGAATAATGTTGGCATGGCGTCCGGTCTGACAATAGGCTTCAGTGTTGGCTTAGGCGGTTTTGGTGTAACGATTTTGGGCGTGTTGGCTGATAAGTTCGGTCTGCCGATGGTTATGCAGCTTTTGGTATGGCTGCCGATTGTAGCTGCGATTACGGCTATTTGGATTCCGATACCGAAAAAATTACAAAAATAAAACAGCATATGCTGAAAAAATGGTCTTCGGAACTTTTCGTTTATCTTAGGTAAATCATATAATAATTTTTTATAGAGGGGTATTTTCTTATGGATAATAACTATAGACTTGGTATTTTTTATGGTCTTGGTGCCTATCTTTTATGGGGCGTGCTGCCGATATACTGGAAGCTGCTGCAGCATGTTGAGGCGATGGAAATTTTGGCGAGCCGTTTTTTATGGTCGGCCGTTTTCGTTTTTCTCTTGTTATTGGCAACAGGCAAGCTGAACATCTTCATGCAGGAAACCAAGGCAATTTTCAGCACAAAAAAGACTGCCTGCTGCATGGTGCTGGCAGCAATTATGATCAGCTTTAACTGGGGTATTTTTATTTGGGCGGTAGAAGCAGGACGCATTGTAGAAACGAGTATGGGCTATTATATCAGTCCGCTGATGAATGTGCTCTTTGGTGTAGTATTTCTGCGTGAGCGCCTTGCTAAGCTGCAAATTGCAGCGGTTAGCTGCGCTGCTGTCGGCATCGGTGTGATTATTGTCCATAATGGTGGCTTGCCCTGGATAGCATTGACACTGCCATTGACCTTTGCCTTCTATGGTTTGCTGAAAAAAATTATCGTTGCCCAACCGATGACGAGTATCCTGTTGGAAACATTGTTGATTTCACCTTTGGCTGCAGGCTATTTGTATTACCTGAATACTGTGGGAGGCAATGTATACCAAAGCTGCGATATAAATACGCTGCTGCTTTTGGCAGGTGCCGGCGCTGTTACGGCAACGCCAATGCTGCTGTTTACGGCCTGCGCGCGTAAGCTGCCATTGAATATTGTTGGCTTTTTGCAATATATTTCGCCTTCTATCTCGCTGATGATAGGCGTGCTGATTTACGGTGAACCGTTCACCGGTACTACTGCTACAGCCTTTGGCTGCATTTGGGCGGGACTGGCACTGTTCATCTGGTCGCAGCTAAGAAGATAAAAATAAACTCCTGCAGGCAGGCTATAGGCCTGGAGGCAGGAGTTTTTAGCGTTATATAGATACAAGTTTTATTTTTAATCCGAGTGGATGCATGATTTTTAGGAGCGTATCTAATTTTGGAGTAGTTTTTCCTGATTCAATACGCGCAATGGATGATTGCGGAAGTCCGCAAAGCTGTGCTAATTCTCTTTGACTTATACCTAGGGCGTTGCGTTTTTCTATCATTGCACTGACAATTGCAGTCAACTCGTCTATTTCTTCCATCAGCAAATTATTATTTTCGTCAATGCTTTTTACATACTCTTTGTAATCTTGCCAAGTTCTCATTTTTGGACCTCCTGACGTTTTAAATATTGTCTACGGTTATTTATAGCTTGCTCAAACTCTTTCCTTGGAAGTTTTTGAGTCTTTTTTCTGAAGTGATGCAGCAAAACAAAGCGGTCATTTGTGTAGGAAAAATAAAGAATACGATTGTTTCCAGGACGTAATTCCCAAATTCCGTCAGCAATATATTTTGTAATAGTTTCCGGTAAATAAGTACCTTTCTCTTCCAATAAGTTTAAGCATAAACATATTTGCTTGTATTGAATGCGTGCATCTTTATTGGTAAGTGCCTTGATGCGTAAGGTTTCCAGAAATTGCCATACAGAAGAATTTCCTCGTGAGTCTTCATAAAATTCAATAGTATACATATTAGTGCACTCCTGTCATTTTATTACTGCTCACACATATATGATAGCATGTATGCTATCATAATGCAAGCAGTTTAGTTTTTAATAAAAAAGGAGTATTGCAGTTGGTACTACAATACTCCTAAGAGAACGACAACAATATTTAATTATTTATATTTTACCACAAAAACGCTTGTTGTTACAAAAATTTTAATGATTCTTCGGGAATAAATCTGTTTCCATAGCAGAACTGCCTATCCTCTCTTTTTGAAAAATCCAGGCTGCTTATGCTATAATTATATTTGTTTTTTTATGGAGGTGTTATAGTGAGCTTTTTCTCAGATAAGTGGCGCGGTATTATTTTATGTGCTGTTTTGGCAGTGCCGTGCTGGTTTTTAGGCAAGCTGGTGCCTGTTGTCGGCGCACCGGTCTTTGCAATTCTTTTAGGCATGCTGGTGGCGCTTGTGTGGCCCGTACAGGCTGCGTTTAAAAGCGGTGTAGGCTTTGTATCCAAAAAGGTGCTGCAATACGCAGTAATCCTGCTTGGCTTCGGTCTGAATATTTCCGTAGTGCTGGCAACCGGTAAGCAGTCACTGCCGATTATCGTCTGCACGATTGCAACCTCGCTTATCGTGGCCTATGTATTGCATAAGATGATGAATATCCCGGGCAAGATTTCCACGCTTATCGGCGTAGGTTCATCTATCTGCGGCGGCAGTGCGGTGGCAGCGACAGCGCCTGTCATCAAGGCGGACGATGAAGAGGTGGCGCAGGCTATCAGCGTTATCTTTTTCTTTAATGTGCTGGCAGCGCTGCTTTTCCCCTGGTTGGGTACAGTGTTGGGATTTTCTACGACAAGCGGTGAAGCCTTCGGTATTTTTGCCGGTACTGCTGTTAACGATACTTCTTCGGTTACGGCAACGGCAGCGACTTGGGATGCCATGTTCGGTCTTGGCACGGCAACGCTGGATAAGGCGGTAACAGTAAAGCTGACGCGTACACTGGCAATTATTCCGATTACGCTGGTATTAGGTTATCTTGTAGGCAAGCGTGAACAGGGTGCAAATCATGAAGTTAATATCAGGAGCATTGTGCCGAGCTTTATACTGTACTTCGTACTGGCTTCGCTTATCACTACGCTGGCGACAAGCATGGGCGTAGCAGCAGAGTTTTTTGCACCGCTCAAATGGCTCAGCAAGTTCTTTATCGTTATGGCGATGGCTGCGGTAGGTCTGAATACGAATATCGTCAAGCTTGTGACAACAAGCAGCAAGCCTTTGGGACTCGGTCTTGGCTGTTGGGCAGGCATTACGGTTGTGAGCCTGCTTTTGCAGCATCTGCTTAATCTCTGGTAAGCAGAATAAAATTTAATTTTGCATCGGAAACAGCGACAAATAATAGTTTGTTCGCTGTTTTTGACGTTTTAAAAGGCTGTTTTGCTTGTGAGCGGGACGAAGCGGGACCCCTAGATATAGTGTTGTGGAAATCTCCCCCTAGTTGTTATTAAAGTTATCCACAGATTGTGCATAACATGTTGATAATTGTGTAAAATCCTTGTAAACAAGCCACTTTTTTCTCTGAGGCTGGTGGATAACACTCTGCATAACTAAAAGTTATGCACAAAAACTGTGGATAAGTCTGTTGATACTGTTGATAACCCTGCACTAAATATCGGAAAAGGGGGATATATTTTCCAGGAAAACAAGATAATTTCCTATTGCTGAGGTGGTATTTTGTATACAAACGCAAGTTTTTTTGCTATCTGCAAAGTTTTTGCTTGCGTAATAGACGATTTTTGTTCATAATATTATTATGACTAATTGTAAGTAAATGGAGGAAGATTAGGTTATGGCATTAAAGCAAATGGATGCATTGGCAGTTTTGCGTGAGGCTGCAGGTGAAGTTATAGAAACTTCTTTGTGTGATGTACAGGGTAACTGGCTGGCACTGGTAAATACTGAGGAAGGCAAGCGCCTGGCTTTTGCTGCGAAGGGTGAAGCTACGCTGAGCGCACTGTGGAAGGATGTTGAAAAGGAAGCAGACGTTAAGGACGTACATGTTTCTGTTATGGCACTGAATGCAAATAATGCTGCGCTGGTGCGCCGCTATGTTAAATGGACTGCACCGACTGCCTGCGGCACTAAAGGTGCCAGCATCGGCTTCAGCGATTGGCTGGGCGAAGCGGATGCTGTTGTGGCGGAGCTGTTCGGCAAGCGTCAGCTGAAACCGGTATTAGTTGATTTTACTACCGAGGACAGCGAGGCTTTGCAGCGCTATTTTGTACAGGCTGTGGATACTGCAACCTGGGGCGTGCTCGAAGAGGGCTACAAGGAAGGCTACGGCGCTAATGCTGCCGGCCTGAAAACCGAAGAAGAAATCGTTAAGGCTCTGCTTTATGGTTACAGCATGATTGGCTTTGACTGCAGCGATAAGATTGACCTGGGCATTGAAAAGCTGTCCGACGAGGCTGTTGACAAACGCTTTGAGCAGTTCAACGAAACCTTCCGTGCTGCTGTGCATGCTTCCTATCTGAACGCTGAGTTCAAGGTTGGCAGCAGCAAGATTACCTTTACTGAAAATCAGCTGCATCGTATCGTTCTGGAATACGGCGAAGCAATTATGCATATCCAGTTCATCTATAACTCCTATTTGAAGAATACTCCGTGGGATATTGATTTTGAGCTGGACCTGTCCAAACCGGGTAAAGTGCTGACTCCGCAGGAGCATTACCTGATCGGTAACGAGCTGCAGCGTAACGGTATCAAGCTGAGCTCTATCTGCCTTGACCCGCTGAAGGACGCAGAGGCTGTAAACGATAACCTGCAGCTGCACTGCGAGATTGCGGACACCTTTGGCTATCGCCTGAGCTTTAAAAATGCGGATATCGCTATGAACGATACTGCTGCTGCTATGAAATATCTGAAGGGCAAGGTTCATTTTAAAATGAACAATATCCTCTGGATTAGCGCAATAGAGCTTGCCAAAGCTCTGGATGCCGACCTGTTCGGCAAGCTGTGTGCTGCCTGCGGCTGTGAGGCTGCAGCAGACGCTGCCGACCGCGCACTGGTGCTTGGCTACAGAAAGGCGCTGAATCCGAAGGAAGAAGGCAATGTTGCTGCTGACATGAAGGCTTTCCTGGAGGCACATCATGATGAATATGCTTCCGCTATCAAAGAGAATGTGGCTGCTAAATTAAAGAATATCTGAAATTAAAATTCAAGGGCTTCCCAAAAATTTTTGGGAAGTCTTTTGTTTTAAACGATACAAAACAGCGTTTTTAGCGTGTTTTTGCATAATGGATATTAGTGTACTTTGTCTACTGAAAAGTAGCGCGAAAAATTTAATCATTTGATTAGTATATGCACAATAGACAAAAAGCTGAAAATGTTCATATACAGTGACTAAAAGAAGAAGAATGTAAAATTTTGCAAAAAGGTGTTGACAAACGATTTAGATGGGTGTATAGTATCAGTAATTTCAAATTGCAAACCAAAGGTTATGATTGGGACTAAAGATAAGCGTAGAGTTTTAGAGAGCCGGTGTCTGGTGCAAACCGGTACGAAGCCTTATTGATTAAATCACCCATGAACTCGTCAGCGAAAGCTTTGCAAGTAGACTGATGCGCAACGGATGCGTTATTTCCGAGCCGGTTGATGGACTGGTGCTGAAAGTAATAAATTAGGGTGGTACCGCGTATTATACGCCCCTGCATATATGCAGGGGCGTTTTTTTAATACTACTCCTGAAAAGTCCATCAAAAGATAATTGACGTAGTAGAAAATTAAGGTGTTCTTGATAGGAGGAATTAAAATGTTTGAAAAGGTATTGGTAACTGGTCAGAATGATGAAACTTTATTGCCGCGTGTATTGCGTGTGCTTTCCAAGCAAGGTGCTCAGGTACGCTCCCTGCGCATGGATGCAGAAGAAAATCGTCTGAAGCTGGAAATCCAGCTGGCAGATGTAGCTGCTGCTCAGGTTGCCAAGCTGCTGGCTAAGCAGGTTGCAGTTGAGTCTGTAGCTACTATGGCGTAAGGGGGACGGACTGATGAAGCTGAAGGGCTCAGAAGCCATTGTAAAGGTCCTTTTGGAGCAGGGCGTAGATACAGTCTTCGGTTATCCCGGAGGTGCTGTGATTCCTTTGTATGATGCATTGTACGATGCACCGCTGAAAAATGTGCTGACAGCACATGAGCAGGGCGCTATTCACGCAGCTGACGGTTATGCCCGTGCGAGCGGCAGAACCGGCGTATGTATCGCAACCTCCGGTCCCGGTGCTACAAACATTGTTACCGGCCTGGCAACTGCTTATCTTGATTCCATTCCGCTGGTAGCGATTACCGGTCAGGTTGGCGTAAGCATGCTGGGACGTGATTCCTTCCAGGAGATTGATATTGTCGGCGTTACAATGCCGATTACCAAATACAACATGCTGGTACGCAGCAAGGAAGAGCTGCTGCCGGCACTGCGTAAAGCATTTGCCTTGGCGCAGGAGGGCAGACCGGGACCTGTGCTGGTGGATATTCCCAGCAGTGTACAGGTTGAGGAGCTTGAATGGAGCGAGCCACAGGCAGCTTCTGCAGCAGATGAGCTGCCGCAGGCAACACCGGAGCAGCTGCAGCAGGCAGCGGCAGTGCTGAACAAGGCACAGCGTCCGGTACTGCTGGTTGGCGGCGGCGCTGTCAATAGCGGTGCGCAGGAAGAACTGCTGGAGCTGGCACAGAAGGCTGATTTGCCGGTAGTAAATACGCTGATGGGCATTGGCGTTTATCCCGAGTCTGATGAACGCTCCTTGGGCATGACCGGTATGCATGGTCATATCGCTTCCAACATGGCTGTAGCGCAGGCTGATGTGCTGGTAGTAGCCGGCAGCCGCTTCAGCGACCGTGTAACCGGTGACCGCAACCGTTACGTAGGACAAAAGACGATTATCCAGCTTGATATCGACCCGACGGAAATAGATAAAAATATAGCAACAAGCCTTTCCGTAATGGGTGATGTAAAGCAGACACTGCAAAGCCTGCTACCGTTGGTGCAGAAGGCAGCGCATGCCGACTGGTGGCAGCAGATTAAGGCCTGGGATGCAACAGAGGACCGCAGCCTGCTGGCAGGTGACCGCCTGACAGCTCCCTGGATGATGAAGGAGCTGAGCCGCAGCTTTGAAGGCGAGCATCCGATTTATGTAACTGACGTTGGTCAGAACCAGATGTGGGCAGCACAGCATTTAGTTGTTGATAAACCGCGTCACCATCTGACGAGCGGTGGCTGCGGTACGATGGGCTTCGGTCTCCCAGGTGCGTTGGGTGCAGCCTTTGCCGAGCCTGATAAGCAGGTAGTACATATCTGCGGTGACGGCGGCTTCAAGATGACAGGCATGGAGCTGTATACGGCAGCTCGTGAAGGCAAAAAGCTTATCAGTATCGTTATTAATAACAGCTGCTTAGGCATGGTCCGCCAATGGCAGCAGCTCTTCTACAACGAGCATTACTCCAATACTCTGCTGACAGAGTTTGACTTCATCGGTTTTGCTCATTCCTGCGGTGCAGGCGGTCGCAGAGCAGCAACCTGCAAAGAATTCCAGGAGGCGCTGAAGGCAGCGCGCGAGGCTGACAAGCCCTTCCTGATTGAAGTAATCGTAGAGCAGGGAGATCTGGTGGAGCCTATGGTGGCAGCCGGTGCTGCGGTAGATGATTTCGTCAAGATTAACAGATGCAGATAAACAGCTATAAATAAGGGAAATTTTTTATTAAATTTGTATATTAAAATAAGGGAAAAGAAAGAGGTAATAACAATGGTTAAAATGTATTATGACAACGATGCGAATCTGGAATTATTGAATGGCAAAACAGTTGCTATTATCGGCTATGGTTCTCAAGGCCATGCACATGCACTGAACCTGCAGGAGAGCGGCGTAAACGTAGTTGTAGGCCTGTATGAAGGCTCCAAATCCAAAGCTAAGGCAGAAGCTGCCGGCCTGAAGGTTATGACTACCGCAGAAGCTGCTAAGGCTGCCGATATCATCATGATGCTGATTCCTGATGAAAAGCAAGCTGCTACATATAAAAAAGATATTGCTCCGAATCTGGAGGCAGGCAATGCTTTGGCTTTTGCACATGGCTTCAACATTCACTTCGGTCAGATTGTTCCGCCTGCTGATGTAGACGTATTCATGGTTGCTCCTAAAGGCCCCGGCCATTTGGTTCGTCGTACCTATACAGAAGGCAGCGGTGTTCCCGTTCTGGTAACTGCTTACCAAAACCCGACCGGCAAGGCTCATGACCTGGCTCTGGCTTATGCTAAGGGCATTGGCGGTACCCGTGCAGGCGCTCTGGAAACCACCTTCCGTGAAGAAACCGAAACCGATCTCTTCGGCGAGCAGGCAGTTCTCTGCGGCGGCGTTTGCGCTCTGATGAACGCAGGCTTTGAAACCTTGGTAGAAGCAGGCTATGAGCCTGAAAGCGCATACTTCGAATGCATGCATGAGATGAAGCTGATTGTTGACCTGATGTATGAAGGCGGCATGGCTAAAATGCGTCATTCCATCTCAGATACCGCTGAATATGGCGATTATGTAACCGGTCCTCGCATCATCACTGCTGAAACCAAAGCTGCTATGAAACAGGTCCTGGCTGAAATTCAGGATGGTACCTTTGCTAAGAAATGGCTGTTGGAAAACCAATGCGGCCGTCCGCAATTCAACGCTATGCGTCGTCGTGCTGCAGCAACCCAGGCTGAACAGGTTGGCGCACAGCTGCGTGGCATGATGAGCTTCCTGAAGAAAAAATAATCAACAGCTTATTGGCACTTTTAGTGCAGAAAATAAAAATAAGGGGAAGAGCGTAATCCGCTAAAGGCAGCGTACAGAAAAAAATAGCTGCCGGGATTACGATAGACAAAAATAAGGGAAAGAGCGTAATCCGCTAAGGACAGCATACAGAAAAAATCAGCTGTCCGGATTGCAAAAAATAAGGGAAAGAATGTGAGCCGTAAACGCAGCATAGAAAAATAAAAGCTGCGTGGCTTGCAGTAATTAAAAATAAGGGAAATATTAAAAGGTCGCTTACCTGCGCGTCAGATGCAGGAAGCGGCCTTTTTGACATGCCGGCATAACGTTTTTGATATAAAAATCCTCCCGGCGCATCTGCGCGAGGGAGGTTTTTGCAATATTTATGACAGAATGCAGTAGATTAAGCGTGAGCAAGCTGTTTATTTTTAATAAGAGCGAACACCTTGAAGGAGCAGCAAAGGATGAGTACTGCACTGACAGCAAGCACATAAAAGCCATGTCTGCTGCCAAGCATGGTAGCATGCGCAATGTTTGCCGGTTCCGCAGCCTGTGCTGTCGCAACAATTGTGCTGATAACCGCTGTGCCGACTGCACCTGCCAGCTGCAGCAGCGTATTCATAGCTGCGTTGCCGTCGGCATTCAGCTCTTCCGGTAACTGGCTCAGGCCATTGGTCATAATCGTTCCCATGGAAAATCCTTGGCCGAAGGCAAAGAACAGGTAGAACACAATGAAGAGCAACGAGCTCAGTTCACCCGGATAAAGGCTGTAGCAGATGACGGATACGAGAATCGATATATTGCCTAATATAATAGGACGTTTGGCACCAAATTTATCCAACAGCCTGCCGCTGATAGGCGCAAGCATAGCACCGATAATGCACCCAGGCAGCAGCAGACAGCCGGCGGTAAAGGCATCTGTATGCGAAACAAGCTGCGCATAGTTGGGGATTAAAAAACCAAGGCCAAGGCAGATAAAGCCGACGAGTAAAAGGCTGACTGTGCTGAGAGTATAGGGCAGATAACGGAAAATCTGTACGCGTAAAAGCGGTGCGCTGCTGCGTAATGATTGTTTGTAGAAGGCAGTTAACGCAGCAAAGCAGATTGCGAAAAGCGCAAGCACCTCGATACTGAACCAACCGAAGTCAGAGGCAATACTGGTGGCAAAAATCAGGCTGCTGAAGCCGATGATAAGCAAAAGGTATAAGCCGAAGTTAAAGCTTGTTTGCTCCAGCTTGCCTGCCTGACGGATATTTTTGATACCCAAGACAGCAGACAGTAATAAAAATGGCAGCAGGCTGATAAAAATCATCCGCCAGCCAAAGTAGCTGACAATCATACCGCCGAGAGATGGGCCGACAGCCGGTGCCATGGCGGTGATAAGCGAAGCTATGCCAATCATAAAGCCCAGGCGTTCACCGGGAACCTGCTCCAGAATAATGTTAAACATCATCGGCAAGGCGATACCTGTACCGATTCCCTGCAGCAGCCTGCCGATAAGCAGAACATTGAAATAAGGCGACCAGGCGGCGAGCAGTGTGCCTGCAAGAAAGCTGGCGATGGCAGCAGTAAACAGGCTGCGTGTTGCAAAACGTCGTTTGAGGTAGGCAGATGTTGGGATAATCAGTGCCAGCACCAACAGATAGCCGGTAGTTACCCATTGTACGAGCGAGGTGCCGATATTAAATTCGTGCATGAGCGTGGGAAAGGTAACGTTCATAGCGGTTTCGACAACCACGCCGCTAAAGGACATAATGCCGGCGGCGATAATTGATAATAGTAAGCGTGCATCTAACACACGCGCGGAGTTGTCAGTCATTATTTTTTTCCTCACTATGCATGATAACGGGAGCTTGGCCCTGCAGAGCAGGCTTATGCGTAGACATGGTTTGGTAAAGCTTGGCGATGGTGGCTGCAGTGGTGCTGATATCTGCTTCGCTGATATCGGTGATTTGTGTAGCCAGCCAGCTGTGATATTGTTCAATGTAATGGGCGTGAATCTTTCGTCCTGCGTCTGTCATACGCAGTCTGACGATGCGTTTATCCTGCTCATCGCTGATTTTTTCGATAACATTGATTGCCTGCAGCTCGCTTACCAGACGAGTGATGCCGGGGCGCGTTACCTGCAGCAGATCCGCAATGTCGCTGACCTTGGGAGGCTGCGCGGTACGTTCAAGGTATTCAATGTAGTCTAGCACCTTGAGATTGCCGGGAGTTAAGCCTTCCGGCAGAGGCGGCTGCAGCTCTACTACACGCTTTGCTTCGTGGCAGGCGATGAGCAGAGTTTTGATTGCTTCGATAGGCAGTTTATGTGTCATGATGATTCTCCTTTATAAATGATTACTAAAAGTAATTATCGAAAATAATTATATTGCGGTGATGGGGGATTGTCAAGGTGGGAGTTAGAGGAGGATGATTAAAATCCGTATTCGATGTAAAAATGAATAAATTTCATGTTAGTAGATTGTATAATGCATTTGCACACCTAAAGATAATAAAAAATCTATATCATTTCCCGCTTTTAGAGTACTCATGAAAATAAATTATTCACAAATCAGAGTTTTTATGATAGAATCATCTTAGGAATCGTTTAATTAAAGTTACTTGAATTATAAAATATTTTAAGCAGGTGATTTTGTGGGAAAAGGATTGCTGGTTTCGTCAATAGCTTTGGCAGCAGGTTTTTTATTGCCTGTATATGCTGATGCAGCTCAATTAGATACACAACAACATATAATTGCTCAGAAAGAGCAGGAGCAAGCTTCCAAACGCGCTGAACAGGATTTGCAGCATCGCGTTAGTCAGTCTATGGCTAAATCGCAGCAGCAAAGCAGCCGTTTGGAGGCTTTTGTTTTACCAGCGGAAGAGAATAGTTTTAAAATCAAACAGTTTGTACTTTCTGCGCCTGAGTATGGATATAAATTTACTTGGATAGATGAATATCTGGCACAGTTTAATGCTCAGAGAATCGGCGTGAACGGCATCAATGAATTGCTGAAACGAATCAACCAGGAAATCATTAACCGCGGATATGTAACAACGCGAGCTTATGTTGGGGAACAGGATTTATCAAAAGGTAAATTTGTCTTTTCATTAGTTCCTGGTATTGTGGGGGATATTAAATTCAGAAATGAAAATACCTGGGGAACTTGGCATAATGCAGTTTGCATGAAGCGAGGTTCAATACTTAATATACGTGATATAGAACAGACCATAGATAATTTTAACAATGTGCCTTCGCAGAGTGCAGATATAAAGATTGAGCCGGGCAGTAAAGAAGGTGAAAGTAATCTTGTTATAGATATTAAGCGCACAAAGCCCTGGATTTTAATGACTTCAGTAGATAACAGTGGCACTAAGACAACAGGCAGGGCACAGATG
>NZ_CABQHJ010000041.1:0-16671 GCF_902463975.1 uncultured Phascolarctobacterium sp. | reverse complement strand
CTATATTCCCATTTCGGAATTTATTTTTAAGTATTTTATTTTGTCTTCTTATTTTAGAAGCTTTAATTACCAATATCCATAAGCTTCACCAACTATCACGAAGTCTATTTTGTAGTCGGCGAGAAAAAATCTGCGCAAGCTTTCATGCCCTCGCAGATAGTATGCTATGAAATTTGTTAATAAATAACCTCTACTCTGCTCAACCTCTCCAACGACTAATCCTCATTACACAACTTTCATTTAGATAAAAAATACGATACAGAATTTCTCGCTCGTAATGTACATACCATTTACAAATATGGTATTACGTTTAGAGGTAAAGAAGTAAAAGTCATAAGTAACTTAGAACGGTTTTCTCACCAAAAACTGCGGAGCAAGCTCTCGCCTGCTCCGCAGTTTTTCTATCCTCTTCTTCTATCCTCTGCGCCATCTGCACAGCTTCGCCAAATCGTAGCCGCGGCTGGCAATAAAGTCACGCGTTTCTCCCGTCACAATCAGCGGAACGTCACGCAACTCCTTCGGCGTCAGGCAGCCCAAAAGCAGCATATACTTCTGCAGTCCTTCCGCCAGTGAATGCACATAATCTACGGCAGCGTCAACTCCCTGCTCCATAACCAGACGCAAAAGCGGGGCGGTAATCCCCACCGCGTCCGCACCCAGAGCAAAAGCACGCGCTGCGTCACCTGCACTGCGAATGCCGCCGCTCGCCAAAAGCAAAGCATTCTGCGGCAGTGTCTGCTGCGCGTCAAGCAAGCTCCAGCACGTAGGCACGCCCCAGGCAGCAAACTCCTCCGTCAGCTCCACGCCCTGACGCTTTGCCTCAATCGCCGGGAAGTTCGTCCCCCCTGCGCCGGCACAGTCAAAGGCTCTAAAGCCCTGCTCCAGAAAAAGCTCGTACTGCTCTGCCGCAATACCGCAGCCTGTTTCCTTAACGATAACAGGTACGCTCACAGCATTACGGATCTGCACCAGGTTTGCCAAAAGTCCGCAGGTATCCTTGTCGCCTTCGGCCATCCACAGCTCTTGTGCAGCATTCAGGTGAACCTCCAGCGCGTCAGCCTGCAGCATGTCAATGGCAGCCTGCGCCTGCGCAGGCGTAGCAAGAGCACTGATGTTACCGATAACAAGACCTTCGGCAAGCTCCTCGCGCACCACAGTATAGCTCGCGATACCGCTGCCGTCACGCACAGCGCCGAACTGCGAGCCTACAGCCATACCGATACCGGTTCTTGCCGCCACCTGCGCCAGCTTTCTGTTAATCTCCGTCACCGCATCTGTACTGCCAGTAATAGCATCAATGAAAAAAGGCAAACGCAGACGTTTGCCTAAAATTTCTCCAGATAAAACAAAGTCTGCCGGATTAATCTCCGGCAGACAGTTGTGTAAGAAGCGGAGATCAGCAAGGTGCGTTGCCGCCGGACCGTCGCCCAGCTCCAGTGCATATTGAATATGTTCTAGCTTACGCTTTGCACGTTGCATATCCTTCTCCAATTATTTTTCGAGGCTTTCCAGCTGCTCGGACAGGTTTTGGCTCAGGTGAGATTTTTTGCTGCCCATGTAGGAACGGAATTCGTTCTTTTCAGCATCACGTTTAACCTTGGAAATGCTCAGGCCGATTTTTTTGCTGTCCAGATCCATTTTAATGATTTCAGCTTTAACAACTTGGCCAACTTCCAGAACGTCGCTAGGAGCTTCGATGCGCTCAGGAGCGATTTCGGAAATGTGAACCAGACCTTCAACCTTGTCGCTCAGTTTAACGATAGCGCCGAAAGCCAGCAGACGAACAACTTCTACGTCCAGAATGTCGCCAATATGGAATTGAGAAGCTTCAACCTTCCAGGGATCTTCCAGAGTAGCTTTGATGCTCAGAGCAACACGTTTGTTTTCGCGGTCGATGCTCTTAACCAGAACGGTTACTTCGTCGCCTTCTTTAGCAACGTCAGCAGCTTTTACGCTACGGTCCCAAGACAGCTCGGTGTTGTGAACCAAGCCAACCAGACCTTCGCCGATTTCAACGAACAGACCGAATTCAGCAACTTTTACAACCTTACCGGTGTATACTTTGCCTTCTTCAACAGAGTTGTAAGCAGCTTCTTCAGCAGCAGCGCGTGCTTCTTTAGCAGCAGCAATGCGAGCTTCTTTAGCTTCCTTGTAAGCTTTGCGTTTAGCGTCAGCTTCAGTTCTCAGCAGGTCGCGGCGGGAAACAACGATGCGTTTTTTCTCCAGGTCAACTTCGATGATTTCAGCTTCCAGCTCTTTGCCGATGTAACCGCTGAAGTCTTCTACGCGGCGCAGTTCAACATGAGATGCGGGCATGAAGCCTTCAACACCTTCAACTGCAACACCCAGACCAACGATGTTTTTAGCTTTGTTTTTGATGATGCGCAGAACCTTAACGGTTGCCGGGCGTTTTTCGCCTTCGGGCAGCTCAGCAACATTTTTCCATGCAGCGTCGCGCTCAGCTTTGATTTTGGACAGACGAACGAAATCGCTCTTGGTGCTGCCAGGAACAACCTTAGCTTCTACTTCGTCGCCAACTTTGATAGAGTTTTGCAGTTCTTCAGCAGATTCGGTCTGGGACCATTCGGAATAAGGAATCAGACCATCATGTCTATATCCAAAAGATACATAAACGCCGTCTTTATCCAATTGAATAACGGTACCGTTGACAACTTTGCCAGGATATACCTCTACCTCCATACTTTCGTTGAGCATGCTTTCAAAATCCATGTTTTCCATTACTAAAATAGCCTCCTTAATTAAACGGTCCGGAGTCGATGCTCCTGCCGTGATTCCTATTTTATTGCAACCCCTTAGCATATCGCTGCTCAGCTCGCTGGCAGTCTCTATATGATATGCTTGCCTGCAATGCTTTTGCACCAGCTCGAAGAGATGCCTTGTGTTGGCGCTGTTACGTCCGCCGATGACGATAACGGCATCCGACTCTGCAGCCAGCTTTACAGCCGCCTGCTGTCTTTGCGCTGTCGCCAGACAGATGGTGCGCTCCACACGGTATTCTCCCGGGCGCTGCTCCTGCAGTGCCTGCAATATATCATTAAATTTCTGCAGCTCAAAAGTCGTCTGGATGATTACTCCATAACGCTCCTGGCGCGGTACATAAGAGATATCTTTTATACATTCTACACAGATAGCGTTTTTTCCTGCCCATTTTAAAATACTTTTTACTTCCGGATGATTTTTTTCTCCGACTATTACAGGAAAATAGCCATCAGCTGCTGCCTGAGCAGCCTTTTTCTGTGCCAGGCGTACATTCGGACAGGTTGCGTCCAGAATTGTCAGCCCTTGTTTTTCTGCCTGCGCGTAGGTTTCAGGCCCCTCGCCATGTGAACGGAAGATAACCGTTTCACCGGGAGCAAACTGCTCCAGACTGTCCTTACAGGCAATGCCCTCAGATGCAAGCTCGGCAATCAGCTGGGGATTGTGTATCAACGGTCCCAGCGTTGCACCCTGCACACGGTCAGTCGCAGCCTTCTGGGCCAACGCCACCGCGCGCTTCACACCATAGCAAAAACCACAGTGCTCTGCTACCTTAATTTCCATTATGCATCTTCACCTGCCTGCAGCTTTGCAATGTGCTGCATCAGCTCTTCAGTCATTGCATGCAAAAATTCTTTGTTGACCACAGCGTCCTCAGGAAAAGGCATCGGTTTGCCAAAGCGCACCGTAACCTTCGGCCATGTACGGCCGTGACGCTTGTAATCGGTACCGATGATACAGGCCGGCACAATAGTTGCCTTCGCCTTGCTCGCCATCATCAGCGCTCCGGGCTGAGCCTTACCAAGCTCGCCGGTCTTGCTGCGTGTTCCCTCAGGGAAAATCGCCAGCACCTGACCGCTTTCCAGAATATCAATACCATGCTTAATTGCAGCACGGTCCGCACCACCGCGGCGCACCGGGAAAGCACCCAGAATTTTATAGATAGTGCCCAGAACCGGCACAAACAGCTCTTCCTTGGCCATAAAATGGACCTTACGGGTTGCTGCCGTACCAAGTACAGGCGGATCAAGCAGACTCAGATGGTTGCTCGCTATAACCAGCGGACCATCCTTGGGAATATTTTCTGTTCCTTCTACCTTCAATCGCAAAAAGATGGTAAAAAGAATTTTAAAGAGATTCTTCACTAAGGTATAAATCATTGTGCGCGCTCCTGCACCAGCTGTAAAATTCTCTCGGTAACCTCGCTGATGCCCATATCGGATGTATCCAGAAGCAGTGCATCCTCTGCCTGACGCAGCGGACTGATAGCGCGCTCGCTGTCCTGCTTGTCGCGCTCGGCAATATCTGCCTGCAGCTGCTGCAGATCAACCTGCTGACCTTTGGCCACCATTTCCGCATAACGGCGGCGCGCTCTTTCCTCAACCGAAGCAGTAAGAAAAATTTTCAGCTGTGCGTTCGGGAATACCACCGTACCGATATCACGGCCGTCCATCAGGACACCGCCTGCCTCGCCCATACGGCGCTGCTGGTCCACCATTGCCTCACGCACTGCTCCGATAGCAGCAACACGCGACACAATCGCCGTCACTTCGGGAGTACGGATAGCATCGGTAACCTCGGTACCGTCCACAAAAACACGGTTGATTTTTGCCTCCGGTTTGAAGTCAATCAGCATAGTTTTGGATAAGCCGCTGATAAAGTCCTCGTCAAAAGGTTTGCCTGTCTGCAAAAACTTCCAGGCTACGCTTCTGTACATGGCACCGGTATCAATATAGGCATAGCCTAATTTTTCGGCAGCCAGCTTCGCAATAGTGCTTTTGCCTGCACCTGCGGGACCATCAATTGCCACAACAATTTTCTTCATTCTACATAACCACACTTTATAATGTATTAGCTATCTATATAATACCATGTTTTACATGTATATGGATAGCCTAATTTAAGTCAAATTTATGAATTATTCTTCTGCAGCCGCCGCTTCGCCAGCAGCATGACCGCTGCTGAAGGCCGCCTGCAGATTATAGCCGCCGGTATAGCCGTCGACATCCATAACCTCGCCTGCAAAGTACAGGCCCTTGATACGCTTGGATTCCATGGTCTTGGGGTCAATCTCCTTCACGCTCACGCCGCCTGCGGTAACAATAGCCTCTGCAATCGGACGTGTTGCGGAAATAGTAATCACAAAATGCTTCAGCGTCTGCAGCAGTCTGTGACGCTCCTCGCGCGAAACCTGGTTGATGAATTTGTTCTCATCAACGTAGGACATATCCAGTACAACGGGAATCAGTCGCTGCGGCAGCAGGTCCTTCATGCCGTTGAGCACCTGCTTACGGCTGTACTGCACAAAATCGCGCTGAATGCGCGCATCCAGCTTTTCCTCGCTTAGCGCAGGCTTCAGGTCAACCTCCAGCTCTACATCCTTGCCTGCAGCCAAAGCGTCTGCGGCAAGATTGCTCAGCGAAAGCACAATCGGACCGGAAACACCGAAATGTGTAAACAGCATCTCACCAAATTCACTGCCCAGCTTTATGCCGTCGGCCAAAAGCGTTGCCTGCACGTTGCGCAAAGATAAACCCTGCAGGTCATCAACATAAGGATAATCGCTTTCCAGCGGAATCAGAGAAGGCTTCAGCGGTACAATAGTGTGCCCCAGCTTCTTTGCCAGCTTTGCGCCGCCGCCGTCGCTGCCTGTGCCCGGATAGGAGGCGCCGCCCGCAGCCAGAATAACTCTGTCTGCCTCGTACACGCCGTTGACCGTGCGCACGCCGTACACATGGCCTTCCTTGACCATAATATCAATAACCTTGGTGTCGGTCTGCAGCTTGCCGCCGGCCTCGGTATAAATCCTTACCAACGTATCAACTACATCCTTCGCCTTGTCGCTTACCGGGAAAATACGTCCGCCGCGTTCAACCTTCGTCGGCAGTCCGTTACTCTCCAACAGCAATACTATATCATCATTTGTGAACCTATGTAAAGCACTATTTAAAAATCTTCCGTTTCCGGGCAGATTTTTTATGAAATCGGGGATTTCGCAAGCGTTGGTAATGTTGCAGCGTCCCTTGCCTGTGATGAGCATTTTCTTGCCCGGCACACGCATTTTTTCATAAATCGTTACCTGCGCTCCGCCCCAGGCTGCAGCAATCCCTGCCAACAGGCCTGCCGCGCCGCCGCCTACAATCGCAACTCGCGTCATAGCTTAGCCGCCTTTCTGAGCTGGGATAATTCCTGCTCGCTCAGGCTGCGGAACTTGCCGCGTCCCAAATTGCTCAGCTGCAGCGGTCCCAGCTTGATGCGCTTTAAATCGCGCACCGGGAAGCCGATAGCGTCACACATACGGCGAATCTGGCGGTTACGTCCCTCGTGGATGGTGATATCAAAAAGCGTAAAGCCACGCTCATGGTCATAATCACGCAGGTTGACAATCGCCGGAGCGGTCGGGCCGTCTTCCAGCTTTACGCCTAAGCGCAGCTGGTCCAGCTTTTCCTGCGGCACAATGCCCGGAACCTTAACGAGGTAGGTTTTGTTTACCTCATGGCTCGGGTGCATCAGCGCCTGTGCCAACGCACCGTCATTCGTCAGCAGCAGCAGTCCTTCGGTATTGAAGTCCAGGCGGCCTACCGGGAAAACTCTCTCCGGCAGGTTCTGCACGAAATCGGCAATGCTGCGGCGGTTTTGCGGGTCGGACATCGTGGTGACTACTCCCCTCGGCTTATAGAACATGTAATATGCCTTGGCCTCTTGGGCGATCGGCTTGCCGTCAACGCTGATGCGTACCTTTGATGCATCAAACTTGCAGCCCAGCTCGGTAACTACTTTACCGTTCACGCGGACGCGACCTGCCGTAATAATTTTTTCTGCTTCGCGGCGGGAGGCAACGCCTGCTGCCGCCAGAATTTTTTGTAAACGTTCTTCCATCTATCTCAGTTTTCCTTTGCTTCTAATGTATTATCAAGCTGCAGCACCTGTTGCGCAGCCTCTGCCTCATCTTCCGGCCTTGTTTCCAACGGCGGCAGTTCCTCCAATGAGTTCAGTCCGAACACCGTCAGAAATTTATCTGTTGTCGCATATAAAATGGGGTTACCCAAGGCCTTCTTGCGTCCTGCCTCTACCACCAGACCTAAATCCAGCAGTGTATTGAGTACGCCGTCAACTTTTACGCCACGGATGGCTTCCATCTCTGCGCGCGTCACCGGCTGTTTAAAAGCGACAATCGCCAAGGTTTCCAAAGACGCATTCGTCAGCTTTACTTCCTTTTTGCGTCCCAAGCCCAGCAATATGCTGTAGTAAACCGGCTTGGTTACCAGCTGAAAGCAGCCTGCTGTTTCACGCAGCATCAATCCCCTGCTTTCCGCCTCGTAGGATTGCTTCAGCTCCGAAACAAGCTCCCACACCTGCGGCTTATCCAGCTGCAGAAGGTCCGCAAGCTCTGCCACAGAAACAGGCTCACCTGCAGCAAACAGCACCGCTTCCAGTGCTCCTGTCATTTTATCAAGATACATTGTTTGCTTCCTCCTGTCCCTGCTTGCCGAAGATATAAATCGGTGCAAAGCGCTGTGCCTGGCTGATAGTAATCAACCCCAGCTTCAGCAGCTCCAGTACACCCAAAAAGCAGGCCACCTTCTCGGCAGGACTGCCTGCGGTAAAAATCTCATTCAGCATAAAGCCCTGCGGCTGACGCTGCAGTCTTTGCAGAATATCTGCCATTTTATCCTGCACGCTATAGGCCTGCGGCTCGATAAAGGCTGCCGGTCTGCCATCAGGCGCAGTCGTCATACCTGCCAAAGCCTTCAATAACTGCTGCACCGTGCAGGGAGCAATAGTGCGCTCCACCAGATTGCCGAACATCGGCTCACGCTGCCAGTACAGGTCAGCGCTCTGCTTCATATCTGCCAAAGCAGCGGCGGCACGCTTAATGCGGCGGTATTCCACCAGCATCTCCACCAGCTGTTGGCGCGGGTCTGCTTCCTCCTCCTCGCCCTCAGCGGACTGCTTGGGCAGCAGCATGCGCGATTTAATCTGCAGCAGCGTTGCGGCCATCACCAGAAAATCACTGGCGACCTCCATATCAAATTCACTCATGCTGCGCAGATAGCTTATATACTGCTCCGTAACCGCAGCGATGGGAATATCATAAATATCTACTTTATCACGCTCGATAAGATGCAGGAGCAAATCCAGCGGACCTTCGAACGCAGTCAGCTTCAACGATAAATCAGCCATGGCTTAGAACACTAAACCCAATATACCGTTTACCAGCATCATGTAGCCTGCGGCAAGCGGTCTGATAATCGCACCTGTAATACCGGTGAACACCAAAGCAATCAGAATATAAAAGCCGTAGCGTCCCACCAGATTGTCAAACTTCCAGGCCATAGACGGCGGCAAAAGCTCCGAAAGAATCTTGGAGCCGTCCAACGGCGGCACCGGAATCAGATTGAAGAAAGCAAACCATACATTATATAATTGCATCCACAGCAAAAAGCGGTAAACGCCATCACTCAAAAGACCAAAGCGATTTAAAAACGTCATGAAAAATGCTGCAAGAAAGCACAAAAACAGATTGGCTGCGGGGCCGGCAAAGGAAACCTTCAGAATACCTTCGCGGCGGTTACGGAAATTGCTAGGGTTAATTTCTACAGGTCTTGCCCAGCCGAAGCCTGCTACCACCAGCAGAATTGCGCCCAACGGGTCCAGATGCGCCATCGGGTTGAAGGTCATGCGTCCCATATAACGCGCAGTCGGGTCACCCATGCTGTCCGCACATTGCGCATGGGCATATTCGTGTATTGTAATCGCAAACAGCAGCGCAGGAATGCGATAGATCATTGTACTGAAATCGAGCATACTTTCCTCCGAGAAAAATTTATCAATAGATTTATTATACAACATCTTGTATTCCTACGTCAAAAAGAAAACGGAACCATCAGTATAAATTATGTGACAGTTCCGTAAAAATTTACTTTGTTCTGCTAATTTTTTTCTTATTTACCTGTGAATTGCGGTGCGCGCTTCTCATAGAAAGCAGCAATGCCTTCCTTGCAGTCGTCGGTACCCATCAGCAGCGCCTGAGTAGTTTCTTCGATTGCCAGCACCTCGTCCAGAGTCAGGTCATGGTCGTTAAGATATTTTTTCGTCAGGCTGATAGACAGCGGAGCGCTTGCTGCCAAGCGTGCAGCCATAGCATAAACCTTGTCCTTCAGCTCTTCGTCTTCATATACGTCGTTCAGCATGCCAAGCTCCTTGGCAGTTGCAGCGTCAATCAAGTCACCGGTAAACATCAGCTCTTTAGCCTTCAGCACACCGATAGCCTTCGGCAAGAAGTACAGACCGCCGCAGTCGGGAATCAGGCCAACCTTGGCAAAGCTCTCGCCAAAGCGTGCTTTAGCAGAAGCATACACCAGGTCGCAGGCCAGCATCAGGTTAACGCCGGCACCGGCAGTAACGCCGTTGATATAAGCAATAACAGGTTTAGGAATAGTAGTCAGGCGTTTGGCAACGTCGCCAACCTTAGCGATAAAATCCTTTTTGGCAGCAACGCCTTCTAAGCCGTTCAGATAGCTCAGGTCTCCGCCAGCACAAAATGCCTTGCCGTTGCCGGTAAGTACGATAGCACGCACCTCAGCGTCAGCAGCAGCCTTGGTAATGGCAGCATGCAGACCGTCAATCAGCGCGTCATTCATTGAGTTCAGGCTCTTCGGACGGTTCATAGTAATCGTCGCAATATTGTTTTCCACAGCGTATAATACAGCTTCTTCCATGGGGAACACTCCTTTACACATGTAGTTTATATCATTAAGGATATTATAGCATAAAACCTTAAAAGCGCCTACTATTTGTCTAAAAATTTTAGCTCTTCCTGCTTTCTTCACTTTCTGCATTAAGTAAAGGCGAAAAGTGGTGCCTTTAAGGCAACACATCAAGACTATCTTTCCCTCGCCTTTCATATCACTTGCCTTAATTCTATATAGGCATTTCATCTCCTAAATTCCGCGCATTTATCGCCTTCCAAAAATACTTATAAATTTTTCTAAAAAAACTGTTGACAAATAATTGCCATGCGAGTATAATAGTCTTCGTTGGTTGACTTACCAACCTTAATTCCCCGATAGTTCAGCCGGTAGAACACCTGACTGTTAATCAGGGCGTCGTAGGTTCGAGTCCTACTCGGGGAGCCAAAAAGTTAAAGCTTCGAACTTTTAGGAGTTCGAAGCTTTTTGTTTTTCCTGAAATTGATTTATGATATAATAAGTACATCACTATTACCAACGAGGTATCTATACTATGACTTTGGAAAATAAATTAGGCATTACCAGCTCTGCCGAGCTGGCAACTCAGGAGGAGCGCTTAAGCAAAAAGCGTGCGTTAGAGCTTTTCGAAAGCGGTATGCTGGACAAGCTGGAGGCAGGCACTTTCAAAACGCTGCAGGCGATTCATAAGCAGCTTTTTATGGATATTTACGATTTTGCAGGCAAGGTCCGTTCTGTAAACATTGCCAAGGGTGGCTTCCGTTTTGTTCCGGCCATGTATCTGCTCGATGCGCTGAAGCAGATTGAGCGTATGCCGCAAAGCACTTTCAACGAAATCATCGAAAAATATGTTGAAATGAATGTCGCCCACCCTTTCCGTGAGGGCAATGGTCGCAGTACGCGCATCTGGCTTGATCTTATTTTGAAGAAAGAGCTGCAGCTGGTTATTGATTGGAGCAAGGTTAATAAGGAAGATTATCTTTCCGCTATGGAGCGCAGTCCGATTAAGGACCTGGAAATCAAGTTTCTCTTAAAGAACGCTCTGACCGAGCATATTGACGACCGCGAAGTTTATATGAAGGGCATTGATGCAAGCTATATGTACGAAGGCTACGAAGAATTCAAAACGAAAGATTTATAAGCATAGGCCTGCCAAATCGCCTCAGTTGCAGCAATGCAGCTAAGGTTTTTTTGTTATTCTTTTAGTAATCCTTCATCAATCTTCCTTGCATACTAAAAATTTAATTGATATAATAGAAAAAGCTGAAAATTATATAAAAGGAGATTCTGTTTATGACCAACAACCATTCCAAGGGGCGTGCCATCGCTCTGCTGCCTATCGCAGTCTTTTTGCTGTTTTTTATAGGCTCAGGCCTGATTACCGGGGATTTTTACAGCATGCCTGCGATTGTAGGCTTTTTAATTGCTTTAATCATAGCCTTCCTGCAAAACAAAAAGCTCAGCTTTGTGCAGAAGCTGCGCCTTGCTTCTACCGGTGTGGGTGACGAAAACATTCTCACCATGTGCCTCATCTTCCTTGCCGCAGGTGCCTTTTCCGGCGCTGTCCGCGCTGCCGGCGGTGTAGAAAGCACTGTTAACCTTGGACTTTCCATTCTACCGGGCAATATGGCGGTAGCAGGCCTTTTCGCTATCGGCTGCTTTATTTCCATTTCTATGGGTACTTCCGTAGGCACTATTACCGCACTTGCTCCGATTGCTGCAGGCATCAGCGACAAAACCGGCTTCCCGATGGCTATTTGCGCCGGTGCCGTAGTCTGCGGTGCTATGTTCGGTGACAACCTTTCTATTATTTCCGATACAACCATTGCTGCTGTCAAAACACAGGGCTGCGATATGCGCGACAAGTTCCGTGAAAACTTTAAAATCGTCCTGCCGGCAGCAATCATCACTCTTGGCCTGTTCTACTTCTTGGGCAACACCAACGAATACCAGGTTAACGGCAATCTTGATTACAGTCTGATTAAGGTTCTCCCCTATCTGTTCGTATTAATCGGTGCCGTAAGCGGTGTAAACGTTTTCGTGATTCTTATTATCGGTACTGTGCTCAGTATGCTGGTAGGCCTCGGAACAGGCATGTTTACCGCTACCAAAATGTTTACCCACGTTGGCAACGGCATTATGTCTATGTATGACATCACCGTTATTTCTATCATTGTAGCCTGCATCATTACCCTGATCAAGGAATACGGCGGTATTGATTTCGTACTGAACTTCATCAAGAGCCGCATCAGCAGCACAAAAGGCGGTGAGCTGGGTATTGCCGCTCTCGCACTGCTTGTTGATATCTGCACCGCGAACAACACTGTAGCTATTGTTATGGCAGGTCCTATTGCCAAAGATATCAGCGAAGAGTTCGGCGTAACGCCTCGCCGCAGCGCCTCTCTGCTGGATATGTTCAGCTCCATGGGCCAGGGACTTATTCCCTACGGCGCACAGCTTTTGGCTGCAGCAAGCCTCACGGGACTGAACCCCTTCGCCATCATCCCCTACTGCTTCTATCCGCTGCTGATGGGTATCAGCGGACTGATTTTCATCTTCATCAAGAATAAAGACTAAAAAATCAAGCCGTACGACTATAAATTTACTGTAATAGTAAAAATAAAGCCGTACGGCTTTTTCATGCCTTAAAAACTACATCTCCCCAAACGTAAAAAGCCTGAGCAAACGCCCAGGCTTTTGTTATAGCTTATTATTTTTCAAATGGGAATTGGTACTGAGTCAGTCCCAGCTCATCTCTGAGCTGAATGAATTCCTTCTGAATGGATTCGCCAACCGGTACACCCTTGTCTTTTCTATCCAGCCAAGCCATGTATTCCTTCTCGCCGGCAGTATAGATGCGTTCCTGACCGGGAGCCTTGGTGGAATTGCGCAGACCGCGGCAGATATCGCCGGCAGTTTTCTTGAAGGTGTCAACGCCCATGAAGAACGCCGGATTGATAACGAAGAAGAAGTGACCCAGATGATACATAGCGTTGTTGCCGTTTTCATCCTTACCGGACAGTGCCTTCATGAAAGGACCGCCTGCTAATGCGGAAGACAGAATCTCTACGATAGTAGTGAAGCCGTAGCCCTTGTAGCCGCCGGTTTCTTCGCCCAGACCGCCCAACGGCAGCAGCGCAACGTTGCCTGCACGCATTTCCTTCAGGATGTTAGCGGATTCGGTCATAGTGCCGCCGTCCTTAGCAACTACCAGACCAGCCGGAGTATCCTTGCCCTGTCTAGCATAGAACTCAATCTTACCGTTTTGGATAATGCTGGTTGCGCAGTCAAAGTTGAACGGGAACTCCTCATCGGTAGGCATAGTAAAGGTCAGCGGGTTAGTGCCCATCATCGGCTCAACGCCAAAGGTAGGAGCAACGGAAGGTCTTGCGTTAGTACCGGAAATACCGATCATGCCTGCCTTTTCAGCCATAGTGGTCCAGTAGCCTGCAATGCCGTAGTGAGTAGAATTAAAGATGGTACCGCCGGCCATACCATACTTGGAAGCCTTTTCAATCAGCATTTCCATCATCTTATGAGAAGCAACCATGCCCATGCCGTTGTGAGCATCCATAACTACAGTACAAGGAGTATCCTTGACAATTTCAATTTCGGTTTTCGGCAGCAGGGTGCCATTTTTAATACGATCCAGGTAAATAGGCTTGAAGCGGTTGCAGCCGTGGCTTTCAATACCGCGTCTGTCGCTTTCCAGCAGAACGTCTGTACAAATGCGTGCATCCTCTTCGGGAACGCCGTATTTAACAAATACGTCTACCATAAAATCGTGGACTAAGTCCCAGCTTACAAAGGGTCTTGTTTCTTCCATGCTGTTTCCTCCTTGAAGAAAATTTTTTCAATTCATAATAATATTGCTTTCGCACTACATATAGTATACCTCATTACTCCATAATTGTACAGTATTGCTTTTACGGCTACACTTCGCGCCTGTTACAAACGCTGATGTCAAAAAATCTATTTTATTCTTAGGCATACCCACCTATAAAAAAATACCGTGCAGACCTCCTGACTAACGTCCCAGAAGCCTGTACGGTATTAACGTTTTGAAATTATCAGCTTAACCCTGCTCTGCTCCGTCCGCAGTAAAGGCAACCGGTGCCTTAGCCTCCAGCTCCTTCGTGCTGCCGTCAGCATTATACCACAAAGTTTTCTTGCTCAGCGAGCCGTTGGTTACAAGGCCGGTCGCATCAAAAGTGATGCCTGTGCCGCTCTTGAACTCTACAAAACCGGCACTTTCATCCTGCAGGTTGTGCTGCCAGCCAAGCGGACGCAGCTTCGTTGCCTCCGCCAGAGTACCGCTTATAACCCTGCCATCTGCATCAAAAGTCAGCAGATTGTCATTTTTAAAGCGCGCAAAGCCGTAGCCGTTATCGCTCAGCTGCAGGATAACATCATTGTCAATCACACCGCTGAGCACAGTGCCGTCCTTAGCAAAGGTCACGGACTTGTTGCCCATGTAGCGCACATGACCGTCGGCAGGAATCACCAGCCCCGGGCGGTACGGATGGTAGAAGAAGCGCGGCGGGAAGAACGGCGCACTCCGCTCTACATAATAATAGTTGCTCGCCAGGCTCTTCCAACCTGCTGGACGTAGATAGGTGGCGCTCGCCAGCACGCCCTCGATTACCTGACCGTCATCGTTGAGCTTTACAACAGTATTCTTCTTGAACTTGATATCGTCCGCTACCGTCCAGCCCTGCGGCACCAGCTTGGTATCCTTATCTAAGGTTATGGTTTTATCAGCAAGAGCTGTATTGGCACCTACAAGCACTAAGGCAGCTAATAGTAAGGCTGTAAATTTACGCATGATAATCACCTCGTTTACACTTTCTAAGCATATTATAGCATAGGTTACTAAAAGAAAATATAAAACTATTGTGAATTAAGTGTGGAGGGGATGGGGAGTATTCTCCCCCTCTAAAGGCTTAAGCCAGTAGAAGTTTTTTCATGCTTTTTGATGAACTTCATGCTTTGAAATGCAAAAACTTTATTTTTTTGAGAGTTTTTTCACTCAAGTGCAGAAACTTTTTGTTTCGAAAAGTTTTTGCAGTGGTTAAGGCAGTAAAATCAAAAAGCATATTGCTAACATCTTCGCTAAGCGTATTAAATTTATTAACTATCTCTGCTCATGTAAATCCAGCGAGCATCCGCACGTGATATATTTCTCACATTTTTCTTGACTACGAACAAATTATGTGATATCATTTCAGCATAAGTTAGAAATATATCACATTGGAGGCATTGGAAATGAAGAATTTCAGATTAACACTCAAGCAGAAATATGGTTATACTGCCATTTTTTCTGGAATCAGTTTTATTCTTCTGGCATTAGTAGGCAAATCTAGCAACATATATTTAAGTGTTGGCAGCTCGTTATTAAATTTAATAGCATCAGTCGGATTTTTGCTTGCACTTCTTCTTAAATCTGAAATAGATGACGAACGTGCTCTGGATAACCTTCACCGAGCTGGTTACCGCGCTTTCCTTATGATAATTTGTTTAATCAGCATCTTGGAATGTATCGTACTTTTGTGCCATGTTACTCTTGATGTAGACACCATGTTCAGACTTATACTTGGCATCAGCTTTTCATTTTTTGGATATTATTTCCTGTACTTTGAACGCAAATAGTGAGGATGGTGCAAAATGCCTGTATTAAAAACTAGAATCCACGAACTGCGCAAGGAAAGAAAAATGCAGCAAAGCGACCTTGCAGAGCTTGTCGGTGTCAGAAGAGAAACCATCGGCAACCTGGAAAACGGAAAATACAATCCCTCGCTTAAGCTAGCAATGGATATCGCCAAGGTGTTTGGCAAGCCGGTGGAATACATTTTTCAATTTGAGGAAGAAGAGAAATAAGTTTATTTTAAGAATCCAACAAACACAAACTCCTGTCACAAGCTGTCTTACGCCAGCCTATGACAGGAGTTTTATTATTCCCTATACATCCTTATACTTGCACCACAACCATAGATGAAAAATGATTTCAGATAACATGATTAACCATATTCCAGCACATAAGAGCCATTCTTCTAATGAACGAATGTTAGATGACTTATTAATGAAAGCAAAAAGAACAGATAGTAAAACTACATCAAAAAACAGCCAATCATAACTAGATGGTTTCCTGCTCCCCTTAATTCTTTCATCCATTAATGTCGCAATACGCAGAGAATCATTTTGCTCTGCCCATCTATCATGCAAACACCAACATTCAAAAAATGTAGAACAGCATGCAAACAAAAGATATGCTGCTAAAAGTAATACTGAGCACCAAAAGTCCAAAATATCATATTTAATACCCGAAAACAACTTATAAATTAAAAGCAATAACAGATAGGCTGTGCCACCATTAAGAAGTATAGCAATTGCTTTGGCTAAAGCAAAATAAAGCTTTTTTATATTACTCAACGCATCCGGCCACTGTATTCTCTCATCAAAAAAAATCACTTTACAGATTTTTCCTGTATAACGCATAATCGCATAAAATGTTATGACATATGCTATATCAGCAAACGGAGATTTAGTATGGCTTAAAACAGCTAGAATATAAACAACAATGACAAGTATTAGAAAAAACTTCATGACTTTCCCCTTTTTTCTTTAGGCAAAGCTTTGATTGGGTGCCTTTCTTAAGAAGATTATAACAGTGATGTATATAAAAGTAAATTAAAACGATGATATGCTATCTTTAAATTTATATTTCTAGAAAAATAAAGGGACCATAATAATTCTACGCAAGGCAAATCTTAAAGCTCCGAAAAGTTCCTCCTAGAAGTATATTAAATTTTCAGATAATACTAGCAATTCTGCTTGCGTTATGTTATACTAACAGTATCCATTTCGAAACCATATTGGAACCTTAATAATTTGCAAAGAGAAATAAAAATAAAGACTAACTATAAAAAGTCAAGGAGGCAAAGATAAAAAACTTAAACCAAATAGA
>NZ_CABQHJ010000040.1:0-17346 GCF_902463975.1 uncultured Phascolarctobacterium sp. | reverse complement strand
GGCGGCCGTACCGTTGGCGCTGGCGTTGTTTCCGAAGTAGAAGAGAAATAATTTTAGTTAGATCCCTGGAAGAATATGAGGGGGGTTAACCTCCCCTCTATTCTTATGTTTGTTGGTATGGCCCTGCGATGATGTGAAAGGTTGCTTGCCTGTTAGACAGGGAGATTTTCACGGAGTATGTCCGTTCATAGAAACTGGGCGAATTTAGGAGGATATTTTTTAATGGCTAAGTCTCAAAAGATTAGAATACGCCTGAAAGCGTATGATCATAAAGCACTTGACCAAAGTGCTTCTAAGATTGTAGAAACTGCAAAACGTACCGGTGCACAAGTTTCCGGTCCGATTCCCCTTCCTACAGAAAAAAACATTTACACTATTCTGCGTTCTCCGCATGTTAACAAAGATTCCCGTGAGCAATTCGAGATGCGTACTCACAAACGTCTTGTAGACATTCTGGAACCCACCGGTAAGACTGTTGACGCTCTGATGCGTCTTGACCTGCCCGCTGGCGTAGATATTGAAATTAAACTGTAAGGAGGAGGTGCAATAATGGCTAAAGGTATCTTAGGCAAAAAACTGGGCATGACCCAAATTTTTGAAGCTGATGGCAGACTGATTCCTGTTACTGTTGTAGAAGCAGGCCCCTGCGTTGTACTTCAAAACAAAACCGAAGAAACAGACGGTTATAATGCTGTTCAACTTGGTTTTGGTGAAATTAAAGAAAAACATACCACCAAACCGATGAAAGGCCATTTTGACAAAGCTGGTGTAGCACCGGTTAAATTTGTCAGAGAGCTGCGTCTGGCTGCTCCTTCCGAATATGCAGTAGGCGATAAAATCGCTGCTGATATTTTTGCTGCAGGCGAACTGATTGACGCAAGCGGCGTTTCCCGCGGCAAAGGTTTTGCAGGCACTATTAAGCGCCACAATTTCTCTCGCGGACCTATGAAACATGGTTCTAAGTCTCATCGTGAGCCTGGTTCTATGGGCCCCATGCATTCCGGTCCTGGCGGCCGTGTAATCAAAGGCAAAAAACTGCCTGGCCGTATGGGTAATGCAAATGTAACTGTTCAACGTCTGACCGTTGTTAAGGTTGACGCAGAACGTAATCTTATTCTGGTTAAGGGTGCTATTCCGGGTGCTACTGGTTCTTACGTAGTATTGAAGGAAACCGTAAAACCTAACAAATAATAAGATAAGCGAAAGAAAGGAGGATGCTTCTAATGCCGAAGTTATCAGTATATGATCTTTCCGGTGCACAAACCGGTGAAATAGAATTAAATGATTCCGTATTTGGCGCTGAGTTCAATGAAGCTGTAGTACATCAAGCAGTTGTAATGCAGCTGGCAAACCAACGTCAAGGAACTTCCGCTACTAAAACCCGTGCTATGGTACGCGGTGGCGGTCGTAAACCCTGGAAACAAAAAGGTACTGGCCGCGCTCGTTGCGGTTCCAACCGTTCTCCCGTATGGGTTGGCGGTGGTACCACTTTTGGTCCCCAACCCCGCAGCTATGCAAAGAAAATGCCTCGTAAAGCACGTCGCTTAGCTCTGTGCTGCGCACTGTCTGCTAAAGTAGCAGCTGGTGAACTGGTAGTTGTTGAAGGCCTGGCTTTTGACGCTCCGAAAACTAAACGAGTAGCTTCTCTGCTGAAAGCTTTTGAAGCTGTTGACACTAAAGCTCTGTTGATTACCGATGGTTCCAACGAAAACGTTGCTCTTTCCGCACGTAACATGCCGAAAGTAACCACCATCACCAACATGGGCCTGAACTGCTTTGATATCCTGAACAGCAAAAAGGTATTCCTTGCTAAAGATGCTGTAGAAAAAATTGAGGAGGTGCTCGCATAATGGCTGCTAATCCTCGCGATATACTGATTCGTCCCATCATCACTGAAAAGACTTCTCAGATGATGCAGGAGAACAAATACACTTTCCAGGTTCCTCTGGATGCTAACAAAGTAGAAATCCGCCAAGCTGTTGAGGCGATTTTCAACGTAAAAGTATTGAATGTAAATACCATCCGCGTAATGGGCAAAACCAAACGCATGGGTAAATATGTTGGCAAACGTTCCGATTATAAGAAAGCTATCGTGAAGCTTGCTGAAGGCAATACGATTCCCCTTTTCGAAGGAATGTAATTAACGTATAGGAGGTAAATTAAATGGCTATTAAAAGCTTTAATCCGTATTCTCCTTCCAGACGCTTTATTACTGTGTCTGCCTTCGAAGAGATTACGACTGACAAGCCTTACCGCCCGCTTGTTGAAAAACTTGGTAAACATGCAGGCCGTAATAATACCGGTAAAATGACTGTTCGTCATCAAGGCGGCGGTCATAAAAAACAATATCGTATCATTGATTTCAAGCGTACCAAAGACGGCATTCCGGCTAAGGTTGCTACCATTGAATACGATCCTAACCGTAACGCTCGTATCGCTCTGATCAACTATGTTGACGGCGAAAAACGTTACATCATCGCTCCGCTTGATTTGAAAGTTGGCGATATCGTAGTAAGCGGTCCTGACGCAGATATCAAAACCGGTAACTGCCTGCCGCTGAAAAACATTCCGCTTGGTACTACCGTACACAACGTGGAAATGAAAATTGGTAAAGGCGGCCAAATGGCTCGTAGTGCTGGTACCAGCGCTCAGCTGATGGCTAAAGAGGGCGACTACGCTCTGCTCCGTCTTCCTTCTGGCGAAATCCGTAAAGTACATATCAACTGCCGTGCAACCATCGGTCAAGTTGGTAACATTGATGCTGAAAACATCTGCATCGGTAAAGCTGGCCGCAGCCGTTGGCTGGGTATCCGTCCTGCTAACCGCGGCGTTGTTATGAATCCTAACGACCATCCGCATGGTGGTGGTGAAGGTCACTCCCCCGTTGGTCGTAAACGTCCTGTTACTCCTTGGGGTAAATGTGCATTCGGTACTCGTACTCGCAGAGAGAAGAAAGCTTCTACTAAGTTAATTCTGAAACGTAGAACTAAATAATAAAACAGGATAAGGAAAGGAGGCTAACCTAGTGTCCAGATCAGTTAAAAAAGGACCTTTTGTCCATGCAAGTCTTTTGAAAAAGATTGACGTGCTTAATGCCGCTAATGATAAAAAAGTTGTTAAGACCTGGTCTCGCAGCTCTACTATTATTCCGTCTTTCGTTGGTCACACCATTGCGGTTCATGACGGACGCAAACATGTTCCGGTATTCATTACCGAGGATATGGTAGGCCACAAATTAGGAGAATTCGCTCCTACTCGTACTTACAAAGGTCACGCAGATAAGAGCACCGGCTTAAAATAAGGGGAAAGGGGGACCAAACAATGGAAGCAAAGGCAATTGCAAAATATATCCGTATTGCGCCGCGCAAACTGCGCATCGTAATCAATCTCATCCGCGGCAAATCCGTTGGTGAAGCATTCGCGATCCTCAAATATACCCCGAAGGTTGGTTCTGAGGTAATCGAGAAAGTTCTGCGCAGTGCAGTAGCAAACGCAGAGCACAATTTTGACATGAACGTGGATAACCTGATCGTATCCTACTGTGCAGTAGATCAAGGTCCGACCATGAAACGTATTCATCCTCGTTCCCGTGGACAGGCTTTCAAAATTCTGAAACGTTCTAGCCACGTAACTGTAGCAGTTAAAGAAAAATAATATCCCGTCAGAAGGAGGGAAAAGATAGTGGGTCAAAAAGTTAATCCGCATGGTCTCCGTGTTGGCGTTATCAAAGGCTGGGATTCCAAATGGTACGCTGGCAAAGACTATGAGAAATTCTTGTTAGAAGACATTAAAATCCGTGAGTTCATCAAAGAAAAACTGTTCCTGTCCGGTATCTCTAAAGTAGAAATCGAACGCGCATCTAATAAAGCCCGCATTTCCATCCATACTGCAAAACCTGGTATGGTAATCGGTCGTCAAGGCAGCAACATCGAACTGCTGAAATCCGACCTGAAGAAAATGACTGAGAGCGCTATCGAAATCAACATCGTAGAAGTTAAAACCCCGGATATGGACGCAACCTTGGTTGCAGAGAACATTGCAGCACAGCTGGAACGCCGTATCGCTTTCCGTCGTGCTATGAAACAATGCGTTGGCCGTACCATGCGTATGGGTGCTAAAGGTATCAAAATTACCTGCGGCGGTCGTCTTGGCGGTGCTGAAATTGCACGCAGCGAATCCTATCGTGAAGGCAGCATTCCTCTGCACACCCTGCGTGCTGACATCGATTATGGCACTGCAGAAGCACATACCACTTATGGCCGTATCGGCATTAAGGTATGGATTTACAAAGGTGAAGTTCTTCCTGAAAGCAAAGAAGCAGCTAAAGTTGCTCCGGCAAAGGAGGCATAATCAGACATGTTATTACCGAAGAGAGTTAAACATCGTAAACAACATAGAGGTCGTATGACTGGCCGTGCTATGCGCGGTAATAGAATCGCTCATGGCGATTTCGGTCTGGTAGCATTGGAGCCCGCTTGGATTACCAACCGCCAGATTGAGGCAGCCCGTATCGCAATGACACGTTATATCAAACGTGGCGGTCAAGTTTGGATTCAAATTTTCCCGGATAAACCGATTACTGCAAAACCTGCTGAAACTCGTATGGGTTCTGGTAAAGGTTCTCCGGAGTACTGGGTAGCAGTAGTTAAACCTGGTCGCGTTCTGTTCGAAATGAACGGTGTTAGCGAAGAAGTTGCTAAAGAAGCAATGCGTCTTGCTAGCCACAAATTGCCTATCAAATGCAAATTTGTAACTCGCGCTCAACAGGAAGCTGAAGCTGCCGCACAAGAAAAGGGTGGTGAAGCTTAATGAAAACAACAGAAATTCGTGAATTGTCTGCTGCTGAGTTAGACACCAAGTTGGCAGATTTGAAAGAGGAACTCTTCAATCTGCGTTTTCAAATGGCAACCGGTCAATGTGAAAATCCGATGAAAATTCGTGACGTTAAGAAATCCATTGCCCGTATCAAAACAATCCAGCGTGAACGTGAGCTCAAGGCTTAACTGTTTTGAAGTATAACAAGGAGGAAACAGTCGTGACCGAAGAAAGAAACGCACGTGTTACCCGTATTGGTAAAGTTGTCAGCGATAAAATGCAGAAAACTGTCGTAGTTGCAGTAGAACGTTTCGTTCAGCATCCGCTGTACAAAAAAGGCGTACAACATACTATTAAATTTAAAGCTCATGATGAAAATAACGAAGCACATGTTGGCGACGTAGTTGAAATTATGCAAACTCGTCCGCTGTCTAAAGATAAATGCTGGCGCGTTATTGAAATCTTAGAGCGTGCTAAATAATTTTGCCGAAGAGTTAGTCCGGCAAGGGAGGGAAATCCATGATACAACAACAAACTATCCTTAATGTTGGTGACAACACTGGCGCTAAGAAGGTTATGTGTATCCGTGTATTAGGCGGTTCTTACCGTAAATATGCTAATATCGGTGACGTTATCGTATGTGCTGTTAAAGATGCATCACCCGGTGGCGTTGTAAAAAAAGGCGACGTAGTTAAAGCAGTTGTTGTTCGTTCCGTTAAAGGTGTTCGCCGTGCAGACGGTTCCTACATCCGTTTCGATGAGAACGCAGCAGTTGTAATCAAAGACGACAAGAGCCCGCGCGGCACTCGTATTTTTGGGCCTGTTGCCCGCGAACTTCGCGAAAAAGACTTCATGAAAATCATTTCTCTGGCACCGGAAGTGCTGTAAGAAATTAGATAACGCACTGTAAGGAGGTGTTCTTGACATGGCAAATGCTGTAAAGCTGCATGTTAAAAAAGGCGATACCGTTCTTGTACTGTCCGGCAAGGATAAAGGCAAGCAAGGTAAGATCGTTGAAGCTCTGCCTAAGAAAGCCAAAGTGGTTGTTGAAGGCGTGAATAAAGTAAAACGTCATACCAAACCGTCTCAGGCAAATCCTCAAGGCGGCATCATTACTAAAGAAGCTCCGCTCGCTTCTTCCAAAGTAATGCTGGTATGCCCGGTTTGCAAACAAGCTACCCGTATTAAAAAGACCGAAGTTGCCGGTGCTTTCGTAAGAACCTGCAAAAAATGCGGTGAAGTAATCGATAAATAATTTTCCGGGAAAGGAGGAAATAACTGAATGGCAAAGACCAGATTGCAAGAAAAATATTTGTCTGAAGTAGCTAAGGCTATGCATGACAAATTCCAATATAAAAACGTAATGGAAATCCCTAAAATTGAGAAAGTTGTAATCAACATGGGTGTTGGCGAGGCTGTAGGCAACAGCAAAGCTCTGGAAAGCGCAGTTGCTGATATGACTCAGATCGCAGGTCAAAAACCTGTTATCACCAAAGCTAAGAAATCCATCGCAGCTTTCAAAGTACGTCAAGGCATGCCTCTGGGTGCTAAAGTAACCCTGCGTGGCGACCGTATGTACTATTTCCTTGATAAACTGATGAATCTCGCTCTTCCGCGCGTACGTGACTTCCGTGGCGTAAATGCTTCCGCATTTGACGGCCGTGGCAACTACGCACTGGGTCTGAAAGAACAATTGATTTTCCCGGAAATCGAATATGATAAGATCGATAAAGTTCGTGGCATGGATATCATCATTGTGACTACCGCTAAGACAGACGAGGAAGCTAGAGAGCTGCTCAAACTCCTCGGAATGCCGTTCGGCGCATAAGTGAGGAGGGAACACATTGGCTAAAAAAGCCCTGATCGAAAAATGGAAAGGCGAACCGAAATTCGAAGTTCGTCATTATAACCGCTGCAAAGTTTGCGGCAGACCTCATGGCTATATGCGTAAATTTGGCCTCTGCCGTATCTGCTTCCGTGAATATGCTTATAAAGGAGCTATTCCGGGCGTAACCAAAGCAAGCTGGTAAGACAGACAACAAGGAAGGAGGGTATTTAAGTATGGTAATGACTGACCCGATTGCTGATATGCTTACCCGTATTCGTAACGCAAATTCAGTTCATCATGATAAAGTTGAGATCCCCGGCAGCAAGATTAAGCTGGCTATTGCTGAAATCCTGAAAGCCGAAGGTTTCATTAAAGATTTCGAAGTTATTGCTGACAGCAAACAAAATGTTATCCGCGTCAGCCTGAAATACGGTGCTAATAAAGAGAAGGTTATCTCCGGTATTAAACGTATTTCCAAACCTGGTCTGAGAGTTTATTCTCAAAAAGACCAACTGCCTAGAGTCCTCGGAGGTCTGGGTATTGCATTAATTTCTACTTCCCAAGGCTTGATGACCGACAAAGCTGCTCGTAAAGCAGGCTTGGGCGGCGAAGTTCTTGCATACGTATGGTAATACTAAAAAGATAGGAGGTGCTCGTACGTGTCTAGAATTGGTAAGATGCCAATTACTGTTCCCGCTGGTGTAACAGTTACTATTGAAGATAATCACGTGACCGTTAAAGGTCCTAAAGGCGAATTAGCTCGCCAAATCAATAAAAACATGAAGCTGACCATGGACAATGGTGTAATCACCGTTGAACGTCCGGACGATGAAAAAGAAAACCGTTCTCTGCATGGTCTGTCCCGCACTCTGATCAACAACATGATCATCGGTGTAACCCAAGGCTTCAGCAAAACTCTGGAAATTAATGGTGTTGGTTACCGTGCTGCTAAGCAAGGCCAAAACATTAACTTCACTCTGGGTTTCTCTCACCCGGTTGTAAAAGAGCCGCCTGCAGGTATTACTTTTGAAGTTCCCGCTCCGAACAAAATCGTTGTTAGCGGTGCTGATAAAGAAGTTGTAGGTGCAGTTGCTGCAGATATCCGTACTTTGCGTCCGCCTGAACCTTACAAAGGTAAAGGTATCCGTTACGAAGGCGAACATGTTCGTCGTAAGATTGGTAAAGCCGGCGCTAAAGGCAAGAAATAATTTCTAAAAGAAGGGAGTGAAACTCTTGCTTAACAGAGTTGATAAAAACGAGAAACGTCAAAAACGTCATCTCCGTTCTCGTAGATATATTATCGGTACTGCTGAAAAACCTCGTCTGAACGTATACCGTTCCCTGTCCAACATTTATGCACAGGTTATTAACGATGAGACCGGCGAAACTATCGCTGCTGCCAGCACCGTTGAAAAAGATCTGAAAGAAAACTACGGCGGCAACATTGAGGCTGCTAAAGCTGTAGGCAAAGCAATCGCTGAAAAAGCGCTGGCTAAGGGTGTAAAAGAAGTTGTATTCGATCGTGGTGGCTATCTGTACCACGGCCGTGTAGCTGCCCTGGCTGAAGCTGCTCGCGAAGCTGGCCTGGTATTCTAAGAGAAGGAGGAAATAAAGTGGCGAACTTCGAAAATAAAGAAAACGAATTACAAGAAAAAGTCGTTTTCATCAACCGTGTTGCTAAGGTTGTTAAAGGCGGACGTCGTTTCTCCTTCGCTGCACTTGTTGTTGTAGGTGATGAAAATGGTCATGTAGGCATGGGCCTGGGTAAAGCTGCAGAGGTTCCTGAAGCTATTCGTAAAGGCGTTGAAGACGCTAAGAAAAACCTGGTTACTGTACCGCTGGTTGGTACTACCATTCCTCATGAAAACATCGGTGTATTCGGCGCAGGCCGCGTATTCCTGAAACCGGCTGCAGAAGGTACCGGCGTTATCGCTGGCGGCCCTGTACGTGCCGTACTGGAACTGGCTGGCGTTCGTGATATTCTTACTAAATCTCAAGGCTCTTCCAACCCGAACAACATGGTTCGTGCAACCATTGAAGGTCTGAAATCCTTGAAGAGTGCTGAAGCTGTTGCAGCTCTGCGTGGTAAAACCGTAGAAGAATTGTTGGGCTAAGGAGGACTTTGTCATGGCACAAATTAAAATCACCCTGACCCGCAGCCTGATCGGTTACCCCAAAGATCAGCGTGCAACCGTTAAAGCTCTGGGCTTAGGTAAAATCAATACTAGCGTTGTTAAAGAAGATACTCCGACTATTCGCGGCATGGTTCACAAGGTTGAACATCTCGTGAAGGTTGAAGAAGCGTAAGACAAGGAGGTGTACTGAAGATGAATTTACATGAATTGTCTCCCGCTCCGGGATCTAAACGTGTAGCAGTTCGCGTAGGTCGTGGCCTGGGCAGTGGCTTGGGCAAGACTTCCGGCAAAGGCCAGAAAGGTCAGAAATCCCGTTCCGGCGGTGTTAAGCGCCCTGGATTTGAAGGTGGTCAAAGACCTCTGTACCTGCGTCTTCCTAAACGCGGTTTCTACAATAAATTTGGTAAAGATTATGTTGAAATCAACGTTTCCGTACTCAATCGCTTTGAGGACGGCACCGTTGTTGAACCCGTAATGCTTATTGAAGAAGGTGTTGTTAAGAACATTCGCGACGGCATCCGTATTCTTGGCAATGGCGAATTAACCAAAAAGCTTACTGTACAAGCTATGGGCTTCAGCAAATCCGCTGAAGAGAAAATCGTTGCAGCTGGCGGTAAGATTGAGGTGATCTAAAGTGTTAGCAGCCCTTGCAAACATATTTAGAATAACAGAACTCAGGCAAAAAGTTTTATTTACTCTCGCCATGTTCATCGTATTCAGGGCTGGAACACATATACCTGTTCCTGGCGTAAACGCTTCTGTCATTGAACAGCTTTTCCGCAGCGGTAATCTCTTCGGACTGCTTGATATGTTCAGTGGCGGCGCCTTGAGCAAATTCTCCATTTTTGCTATGAGTATTACCCCATATATCAATGCTTCAATTATTTTACAGTTATTGAAGGTAGTTGTACCGACCTTGGAACAATGGTCCAAGGAAGGTGAGGAAGGCTTCAAGAAAACGACAAAGCTTACACGTATGCTGACGGTGGCTTTGGCGTTTATCCAAGCCTGCGGTATGGCCTACGGCCTGAAGATGGCGATTAATAACCCCGGGATTTTCTCAATCCTGCTTATTGCTCTCACACTTACTGCAGGAACCGTTTTCCTTATGTGGATAGGCGAGCAGATTACAGCTCGCGGTGTCGGCAATGGTATTTCCCTGATAATCTTTGCCGGTATCGTATCCAGACTGCCGGATGGACTTAAGGTAATTTTCCAATATCTGCAGGCTGGCACGGTAAGCTTATTGAATGTTATTTTGTTCGCGGCTATAGCCCTGGCGATGGTAGTTTTCGTAATTATCATTTCTGAGGGTATTCGCAAAATCCCCGTTCAGTATGCTAAGCGTGTAGTAGGAAAAAAGGCTTATGGCGGTCATACAAGCTATATCCCTCTGAAGGTCAACCAGGCAGGCGTTATTCCGATCATCTTCGCTTCTTCGGTGTTGATGTTCCCGGTAACAATTGCTCAGTTCGTTGATGTTCCCTGGGTTAAAGCAATGGGTAAGCTCTTTCAGTGGGGCAGCCCGCTGCAGACCACATTATATGTTCTGATGATTTTGTTCTTCACTTACTTCTATACAGCAGTAAGCCTGAACATCGGAGATCTTTCCGATAATATCAAAAAGAACGGTGGCTTTATTCCTGGTTTAAGACCCGGTAATCCTACTACAGAATATCTTGACAAGGTAATGTCCAGAATAACTTTGGCCGGTGCGATTTTCCTCTCATTAATTGCGCTGATGCCTCATGTTATCGGATGGGTAACCCGCATTGAAGGTGTGTACTTCGGCGGTACCGCTTTGTTGATCGTTGTTGGTGTTGCATTACAAACTATGAAGCAGATAGAGTCCATGGTTCTGATGCGTCATTATCATGGCTTTATGAAATAGGAGGAGTTCAGAATGTACATTCTTTTAATGGGACCTCCGGGTGCTGGTAAAGGCACTCAAGCAGAAAAACTCATTGATGAATTTAAAATCCCTCATATCTCCACAGGAGACATGTTCCGTGCAGCAGTAAGCGCAGGCACCGAACTTGGTAAAGAGGCAAAAAAATACATGGACGCTGGCGGACTTGTCCCCGACGTCGTAACCATCGGCATTGTTCGTGAAGGCTTGTCCAAACCCGAATGTGCAAATGGTTTCATCTTAGATGGCTTCCCGAGAACTGAGGAGCAAGCAGTTGCTCTCGACGGAATCCTCAAAGACCTGGGCATTAAATTGACCGGTGTTGTTAATATCTCTGTTCCTGACTCCGAGCTGGTTGCGCGTGTAGTTGGCCGCCGTATCTGCAAGGCTTGCGGTGCTACCTATCATGTAAGCTTTAACCCCAGCAAGGTAGAAAATGTTTGCGACAAATGCGGTGGCAACCTTTATCAACGTAACGACGATAAAGAAGAAACCGTTGTAAATCGTCTGCATGCATATCATGAACAAACAGAACCGTTAATTGAGTACTACAAAAAACAAGGCCTGTACAAAGAAATCGATGGCTTGCAGCCTATCGATAAAGTATATGCTGACGTTAAAGTTAGTCTCGGATGTAGCAAATAAGGAGGTACAACAGTGTCCAAACAGGATGTTATTGAGGTTGAAGGTACAATCTTAGAAGCACTTCCCAATGCTATGTTCCAAGTTCAACTGGTTAACGGCCATACAATTTTAGCACATATATCCGGTAAGATTCGTATGAACTTCATCAAGATTTTGCCTGGTGATAAGGTTACCGTGGAGCTTACTCCGTACGACCTCAATCGTGGAAGAATTACTTATCGGTATAAATAATCCAACAGGCAAAGAGGAGGTTTAAATTATGAAAGTAAGACCGTCTGTTAAGCCAATATGTGAAAAATGCAAAGTCATTAAACGTAAAGGCCATGTAATGGTAATTTGCGAAAACCCGAAACATAAACAAAAACAAGGATAAGAAGGAGGTGCACATTAATGGCACGTATTTCTGGTGTCGATTTACCGAGAGATAAACGTATTGAGTATGCTCTGCCGTACATCTACGGCATCGGCCTGACTCTCTCTCGTGAAATTTTAGCTAAAACCGGTATTAACCCGGACACTCGCGTTCGCGACCTGACTGAAGAAGAAGTTGCTAAGATCCGTGAAACTCTGGATCAGGACTATAAAGTTGAAGGTGACCTCCGCCGTGAGGAATCCCTGAACATTAAACGTCTGATTGAAATTGGCAGCTATCGTGGCAGAAGACATCGTATGGGTCTGCCTGTTCGTGGTCAAAACACTAAAAACAATGCCCGCACCCGTAAAGGTCCGAAACGTACTATTGCAGGCAAGAAGAAATAATTAGCGAGGGAGGGATAAACCAGTGGCTGGCAAGAAAGTTGTTCGCAACAAGAAAAAAGTTAGCAAAAACGTAATCAACGGTGTAGCACATATCCGCTCCACCTTCAATAATACTATCGTTACCATCGCTGATACCGAAGGTAATGTTCTGAGCTGGGCCTCCGCAGGCGGCCTCGGTTTCCGTGGCAGCCGTAAGAGCACTCCGTTTGCTGCACAAATGGCTGCTGAAGAAGCAACCAAAGCTGCTATGGAGCATGGCTTGAAACAAGTAGAAGTATATGTAAAAGGTCCTGGCGCTGGCCGTGAAGCAGCAATTCGTGCACTTCAGGCTGCAGGTCTGGAAGTTAACTCTATTAAAGACGTTACTCCGATCCCGCATAACGGCTGCCGTCCGCCGAAACGTAGAAGAGTATAATTGGGGGTGTAAATAGATGGCAATTGATAGAACTCCTGTCCTGAAAAGATGCAGATCTTTGGGCTTAGCTCCCGCATTCATGGGCATTAGCAAGGAATCTAAACGCCAAGTTCGCCGCCAAAACAGAAAAAAGAGCGAATATGGCATTCAGTTAACTGAAAAACAAAAAGCTAAATTTATCTATGGTGTACTGGAAAAACAATTCCGTGGCTACTATGATAAAGCTAAAAAGATGGAAGGCATCACCGGTGAAAACCTGCTGATCCTCCTCGAAAGAAGAATCGACAACGTAGTTTTCCGCCTCGGCTTGGCTAACACCCGCCGTCAGGCTCGCCAAATCGTAAGACATGGCCACATTGCTGTTAACGGCAAACGTCTGGACATTCCTTCTGCATTGGTAAGAGTTGGCGATGTTGTAACCGTTATGGAAAACAGCCGTGCTAAAGAATACTTCAAAGGCATGGACGAAACTCTGGCTACCAAAGCAGTTCCGGCTTGGCTGGTTCTGGACGCTGCTAACGTTAGCGGCAAGGTAGACCGTTTCCCGACTCGTGAGGAAATTGATGTTCCTATTGAAGAGCACTTCATCGTAGAGTTGTACTCCAAATAATTAGTGAATATCTTGTGCCACCCACTTATGAGACGTATTGTGGTAATACGCGATAGAAGGAGGCTTTCCGAATGATTGAAATTGAAAAACCTAAGATGGTTACATCTGATGTCAGCGAAGATGGTCGTTATGGCAAATTCGTTTGGGAGCCGCTCGAGAGAGGCTACGGCATCACGCTGGGCAACAGCCTGCGTCGTGTGCTGCTGTCCTCCCTGCCGGGTGCTGCAGTAACCTACGTCAAGATTGACGGTGTTCTGCATGAGTTTGCTACTATTCCAGGTGTTCGCGAAGATGTTGCTGATATCATCCTGAACATCAAGGCATTATGCCTTAAAATGGAAGGTGAAGGGGAAAAAATTCTGCGTATTGAATGTTCCGGTGAACAGGAAGTTACTGCAGCTAACATCATTGCTGATAGCGATGTTGAAATTTTGAACCCTGAACTGCACATTGCGACTTTGGATAAAGACGCAGTTTTCAATATGGAAATCCATATTGATAAAGGTCGTGGCTATGTACCCGCGGACAAAAATAAACAGCCTGATCAGCCTATCGGCGTAATTCCGGTAGACTCCATTTACTCTCCTATTACCAGAGTGAAATTTGCTGTTAACGATACCCGCGTAGGTAATGTTACCAACTATGACAAGCTTACTTTGGAAGTTTGGACTGATGGCAGCATGAAGCCTGATGAAGCTGTTGACATGGCTTCCACCATCCTGATTGACTATCTCAAGCTCTTCCAGACCAGTGATGGCAAAGGTTCTGTAATCACTGTTACTGGCGGTTCTGAGCCTGAATCTCCGGAGCCGAGCAAGCAAGAAGGTCAAAACACAATGTCTATCGACGATTTGGATTTGTCCGTTCGCAGCAATAACTGCCTGAGACGTGCAGGAATCAATACTGTCGAAGAATTAATCCAGAAAACCGAAGCTGATATGATTAAAGTCCGTAACTTAGGCAGCAAATCTCTTGAAGAGATTAAAAAGAAACTTGAGGATATGGGCTTGCATTTTCGCAAAAACGATGAAGAATAATTAAGGGGGTCAGAAGTACATGGCATACAGAAAACTGGGTCGTAACTCCAGCAACCGTAAGGCTCTGTTTCGCAGCATTTTAACTTCCTTCTTCAAATATGGTAAGATTGAAACTACCGTTACCAAAGCTAAAGAAGTTGCTAAGCAATCCGCTCAACTGATTACTTTGGCTAAACGCAATGACCTGCATGCTCGTCGTCAGGTTATGGCAGTTCTGGTTGACGAAACCATTACCAAAAAACTGTTTGAAGAAATTGCTCCGAAATATGAAGGCAGACAAGGCGGCTTTACTCGTATTTACAGAGTAGGTCCTCGCCGTGGCGATGCAGCTGAAATGGCTATCATCGAACTTATCTAATTTAGAGCTGGAAAAGCAGGAACTTAGGTTCCTGCTTTTTTTTGCGTTCTGAAAAAAGTCTGTGTATAATAGTGTTATGTAAAATCCAATAATCAGCAAGCATGCTGAAGGATATTTATAGTAGTAGTCAGATATATATCATAACATGAGGAGGACAAGATAATGCGTTTTTATACAGTTGATATTAAGGGAAAACAGGAAATACTCGTCGGCTTTCAACAGGAGGCTGCGGTATACAGATTGAGCTTATTGGCAAGCTTGGTGCCAGAGCTGGCAACTGATGATATGAATGAACTGATTTGCTGCTGTACACCGGCAGTAAAGGAAAAGCTGGAGCGTTTGGCAGAAAATGAGGATGTGCTGCAGGGAGCTGCAGTAAAGCTTGCGGAAGTAAAGCTTTTGGCACCTATTGTTCATCCGCGTCAGGATGTAGTCTGCCTTGGTATCAATTATGATGCACATGCTCAGGAAGCAGGCCGTTTTTCCAGTGAAGCCTTTGGTGGTGAGCGTCCCTATACGATTTATTTTTCCAAGCGTGTGAACAGAGCTACAGCAAGTGGTGAAAGTGTTCCACGTTATGAAGGCTTAGTAGACAGCCTTGACTATGAAGCAGAGCTGGGAGTGATTTTAGCTAAAGATGCTAAAGGTGTAAGCAAAGAAAACGCCAGAGATTACATTTTTGGTTATACAATTATTAATGATATCAGTGCACGTAACCTGCAGACGCGTCATAAGCAATGGTATTTGGGAAAAAGCCTTGATGGTTTTACGCCAATGGGACCATGTATTGTTACTGCCGATGAGATTGGGGATGAGCAGGCACTTGATATCAGCTGTACCGTTAACGGAGAGCTGCGCCAGAGCAGTAATACCCGTTATATGATTCAGAGTGTCTGTGGGGCCATTGCAGAGCTGTCAGAGGGTATGACGCTAGCTTCAGGAACAATTATTGCTACCGGTACTCCGGCAGGTGTAGGTATGGGTATGAAACCGCCGACATTCTTGCAGCATGGCGATAAAATCGTTTGTTCTATCGAAAAAATTGGCTCATTAGAGAATACGATTGATTAAAAGCTGCAAACGCATATGTTTACAATAAAAATACTTGTCTTTTTAGGACTGATGGCATAAAATAAACTTAGAGACCAGAATAAATTTAAAGGAGGCTACAAAAATGGGTAAATTCGTAATTTCTCAGGCAAAAAATGGCATTAAGTTTAATCTGAAGGCTGCAAATGGTGAAGTTATTGCCAGCTCCCAAGTTTATAAGGACGAAAAGTATTGCCGTAAAGGTATTGCCAGCGTTATCAATAATGCTCCAATCGCTCCGATTGAGGATCAGACGTTAGAAGGCTTTACCCCCTGTAAGCATCCAAAATTTGAGGTTTATAAGGATAAGGCAGGGGAATTCCGCTTCCGCCTGAAGGCAACCAACGGACAGATTATTGCTACCGGTGAAGGCTACAAAGCAATGGCAGGATGCAAACGCGGCATTGAGTCCATTAAGAAAAATGTTGTTGATGCAAAAATTATTGTTGAAGCACCCAAAGAAGCAAAAGCAGAATAATATCAATCAAAAGGACCACTACGCTATAAACACGCAGTGGTCCTATTTTTTGTAACACAACAGATTATATTAGTCTGCTGTGTATTTTTTTGGAAAGCTTTATCCGGAAGAAGTTATTTTCCCCGCAGCTCCAATACAACCATTTCCGGAGCAACCTCTGTACGAACCGGAGGTCCCCAAAAGCCGTAGCCGTTATTGGTGATAGCTGTAAGATTGCCAAAATCGGTACGGCCGTAGTCCAGTTTGTACATTTTCTTCGTTACGAGACGGTTAGGGAAAAGCTGTCCTGTATGCGTATGTCCTGCCAGATAAAGGTCATAGCCCGCATCAGCTGCAGCGTCCATACGGCGAGGCTGATGATCGAGAAGAATACTGTAGTAGTCTTTATTTTGGGAGGAAAGATTTATAAGCTGGCTGTTGGTACGGTTTTTGCTGTAATCATCTATACCGGTTATTTTGATTTTGTTGTCGATAATGGTATCGGTATTGCGCAGGATGTAGAAGCCCTTGTCTGTGAGCATTTGTTGCCAGCGCAATGGTTCATCAAGATAATCATGGTTGCCGAAGGCCATGTAGACAGGCGCTTTGATTTGAGCCAGAGCAGAAAGCGTATCCTCATCTTCTACATAAAAAATACGCTCGTCAAGCATATCGCCGCTGACAACAACGAAATCCGGCTGCTGCTCGTTGATGCGTGCTGCCAGACGTTCTGCGTAGTCATGGCCGAGTATTCTTCCCATATGCAGGTCGGTGAGAAAGACAATTTTATAATGAGCATTCTGCGGCAGCTTTTCCGTTACCAGCGCTTCTGTGCGTACTGTCGGGTGAAAGGCGCGCCAGCTGCCCCAGGTAATGAAGCAGCAGATAAAGGCAAGGCCGATGATACTGATTTTTGCTGAAGGTAGCTGCCAAGCGCCCAGCTTACTGATAAGCAGGCAGAGAAGATGAATGATTGCCAACAGAAGTGTGTAGTAGCAAAAAGCAATCCAAAGTCCTTCTATCCACGCAGTAAGCTTGAGCAGAAAATGAGGCGTTCCCTGTGGCAGCATAACGCTGATAGCAGTACCAAGTGCCATAAAAAGATATAGAAGCCCAAAGGCCAGCGTACGTCCGAAGGGCAGGTTGTGGCGATAATACATATAACCGATGATACTCATGAGAGCATCAATAGTACCGACGAAAAGAAAAATTCGCATATTATTCATTAAAGCTCCTCGTATAATATAGTCATAGCTTAGGTTGCTTTTAATAAAAATTTAAGCTATGCT
>NZ_CABQHJ010000039.1:0-22700 GCF_902463975.1 uncultured Phascolarctobacterium sp. | reverse complement strand
AAATGGTGCGGTAGAGAGGATTTGAACCTCCACGGGGTCTCCCCCACTAGCTCCTGAGGCTAGCGCGTCTGCCGTTCCGCCACTACCGCATGCTTTATGCTTTTCGTTGCCGTCGTAAGCAACATAGATATAATAACACATACTGCATGTCCTGTCAACACTATTTTTGAATTTTTTCTATAAAAATTTGAAACCCAAAAACAAGAAAAGGACTCATGCGTTAACATAAGTCCTCAATAGTTCAACATTGGTGCGGTCGGTGGGATTTGAACCCACACGGGATTTCTCCCACCACCCCCTCAAAGTGGCGTGTCTGCCGTTCCACCACGACCGCGTCTTTGGGATAAAGTTCATAAATAAAAATGGTGCGGTAGAGAGGATTTGAACCTCCACGGGGTCTCCCCCACTAGCTCCTGAGGCTAGCGCGTCTGCCGTTCCGCCACTACCGCATGCTTTATGCACTTCGTTGCTGTCATAAGCAACATAGATATAATAGCATACTCTGACGCGTTCGTCAAGTAACCTGACGAAAATTTTTCTAAAAAAGTTTCCGCTCTGCTATTTCAGCTTATCCTTATAAAGCAGATAATATTTATCCCGGTCCTGCAGCACCTTGGCAACATATTCACGTGTATCGGGATAGGGAATGGCCTTCACATCATTGAAATTATAGTCCCAGCCATTTTCCTGCATCCACTCATGCGTCTGCCCACGCCCTGCATTGTAGGCCACCATCAGCAGCACCAGGTTATGCTGGAATTCGTGCTCCAGCTCGCCCACATACCAGCAGCCCATGCGAATGTTAGTCCTGGTCTGGTACAAATCGCTGTCCTGATACTGCTTCAGCCCCATCTGCTCAGCAATCCAGCGCCCAGTTTCCGGCATAATCTGCATCAGGCCAACAGCGCCCACTTTAGAAACAGCATCATGCTTAAAGTTGCTTTCGTTTTTGATGATGGCCGCAACTAAAAACGGGTCCACATCGTTTTTCTTACTGTAGGTCACAATGTCCTGCTGATAATCCCACATATATACGAAGCGCATCTGCACAGCATCACTGCTCCAAATCTTCCAGCAGCCAAAGCATACTGCCAGCAGTACGCCAAACATTAGCAGCCAGCTATGCAGACGACCATGCTTCTTGCGCCGTCTGCTGCGGGCCTTACGGTTAACCTTCACGCTCATTGTTTAAAAGCTGCTCCAGCTGCACGCGCACGGCCTGCATGGTTGCCTCCTGGCTGCCGCTGTTATCAAGAACTACATCAGCATATTTTTTCTTTTCTGCCAGCGACATCTGCGCCTCAATGCGCGCATTAACCTCGTCTGCTGTCATACCGCTGCGCAGCATCGCCCTTTCCACCTGCTGCTGACGGCTGACAGATACAAGCCACACGCTGTCCACATTCTTGTGCCAGCCACATTCAATCAAAAGCGGCACATCCAGCACTGCTGCCTTATGTCCCTGCTTGCGGCTTGCTGCCAAAAAGTCTTCTGCCTGCTGCCAGACTATTTTATGGATAATCGCCTCCACTGCCTTCAGCGCTTCCTTATCGCGGAAAATGCGCTCGGCAACCTTGGCTCTGTCCAGTGTTCCTTCCTCACTCAGATATTCCTTACCCAGTACAGCAATTACCTGCGCCAGTCCCGCGCTGCCTGCAGCTACTGCCAGGCGCGCTTCGGCATCCGCATCAAAAACAGGCAGTCCCAGGCTGCGCAGCTCTGCGGAAACTGTACTTTTGCCGGAAGCAATGCCTCCTGTCAAACCAATTGTTATCATTATTCTCTACTCCTACTTTTGGCAATGCTCACAATAAACCGTGCCTCTGCCGCCTACCTTGGTTGTCTGCAGCAGCGCACCGCATTTTTTACAGGGCTTGCCTCCTCTGCCGTACACCAGCAGATGGTTCTGGTTATCGCCCTTATTTCCTTCGCCATCCTTATAATCACGGAAGGTTGTACCACGATTTTTGATGCCCTGCGCGATTACTGCATTGACTGCCTCACACAAGCGCACTATCTCAGCAGCGCTCAGGCTGCAGGCTTTACGCATAGGCAGAATACCGGACAGAGCCAGGCATTCATCGGCATAGATATTGCCAAGACCGGCGATAATCTGCTGGTCCAGAATAAAGCTCTTGATAGCCTTCTTGCTTTTTTGCGCCAACGGCAACAGATATGCGGCAGTAAAGCCCTCGCTCAGCGGCTCCGGTCCCAGCGTTTCAAAGCCTTCAATATATGTATCATTATCAGTTACCAGATACAGCGTACCGAAAGTACGGATATCCGTAAACCACATCGTCACGTCATCAGAAAGCGTGAACTTGATTTTGGCATACGCCGGTGCAGGTGCAGCTGACGGCTGCGCCAACAGCGCGCCTGTCATGCGCAGATGCACTATCAGCTGCTGCTTCAGTGCAGTCTGCAGCACCAGGTATTTACCGCGTCGGCCTACGCTTATGATAGTTTTTCCCACCAGTCCTTTAATAAAATCCTCCGGCTGAGGATATTTTATCAAGCGCTCCAAATATATTTCTACTGCTAAAATTTTCTTTCCTTCTATATGAGGCGCAAGTGTTTTGCGCACCTGCTCCACCTCAGGCATTTCCGGCACAGGTCTTCCCCTCTTTCCGTAAAGTATCCGTTATTTTGTTTCCGCCCAGTCACGACCGCAATTAACGTCGGCCAGCAGCGGAATATCCAGTGACGCAGCACCTTCCATGGCTGTGCGCACCAGCTGCGCTGCCTGCTCCCTTTCGTCTTCAGTAACCTCCAGCACCAGCTCATCGTGCACCTGCAGCAGGATTCTGCTCTTGCACTGCGCCTTATCCAGCTCGCGCTGCACAGCAATCATTGCCTTCTTCATAATATCTGCGGCAGTTCCCTGAATCGGGGTGTTGATAGCGGTACGCTCCGCAAAGCTGCGCAGATTGAAATTACTGCTGCGGATTTCCGGCAGATAGCGTCTGCGTCCCATCAGCGTGCTGACATAGCCCTGCTCACGCGCCTTGGCTACAATATCTTCCATATATTTTTTTACACCGGTATAGCGTTCAAAGTAGCTGTCAATATAGCCTGCTGCCTCCTTGCGGCCGACATCCAGCTGTTTGGCCAGACCAAAATCGCTGATACCGTAAACAATACCGAAGTTAACAGCCTTCGCACGGCTGCGCATTTCGGGCGTTACCTCCTCAAGCGGCACACCGAAAACCTCGGCAGCGGTGCGCGCATGGATATCCTGACCATGACGGAAGGCCTCCAAAAGCAGCTCATCCTGCGCAATGCAGGCCAGAATACGCAGCTCAACCTGCGAATAATCGCAGCTCATCAAAAGGTCATAGCCTGCTCCCGGAACAAAAATACGGCGAATCTGTCTGCCTTCTTCCGTACGTGCAGGAATATTCTGCAGGTTAGGGTCCGTGCTGGATAAGCGTCCTGTTACCGTCACCGTCTGCTGGAAGTGCGTATGAATGCGTCCCGTTTTGGGATTAATCAACGGCTGCAGGCCTTCCAGATAGGTAGACTGCAGCTTCGCCAGCTTGCGGTGCTCCAGAATTGTAGCAATCAGCGGATGCTTGCCCTCCAGTGCTTCCAATACCTTGGCATCGGTAGAATAGCCTGTTTTGGTCTTCTTGATTACCGGCAGCTGCAGTCGTTCAAACAAAATCACGCCCAGCTGCTTGGGAGATTTCAGGTTAAACTCTTCGCCCGCCTGCTCCTGTGCCAAAGACTCCAGCTTTGCAATACGGTGCCCCATATCTTCGTTCAGCTGCAGCAAAAGCTCCTTGTCCGGCGTAATACCGGCAAACTCCATCTGCGCCAGCACCGGTGCCAACGGCAGCTCAAATTCCTCGTAAAGCTTGAGCTGCTGCTGTTCAGCCAACAGTCCGCGCAGCTTAGATGCGAGTTGCTGCAGATTTTCGCAAGGCGTTGCCAGTACTCCCGGCAGATTGCGGCGGCTCAAATCCTCCAGGCTGTAGGAGCTGTGGCCGCTGTCCGCAACATAGCCTGCCAAAGCTACATCATCAACTATTCCCTGCACCTTCACCTTGCGGCACAGGCAGCATTTATAAAGCTCCTTGCTGTCTATAGTTATCTTTTTGCTGTCCGCGTCTGCCAGCCAAGTGTCGAATTTATCCCAACAACCGCTTTGCGCATCCAGCACATAAATTTTATCATCAACCAAAATTTCGGCACTGCTGAAATACAGCTCCGGCAGTTGTCCTGCTACCTGCGCATGCACAGCAACAGGCTGCTTTGCTTTGGCCAGGGCAGCAAAAAGCTCCTCTGCCAGCTGCGGCGTATTTACTGCCACCTGCGGCAAGCCTTCCTGCTCAATCGCCTCGCCGAAAAGATCAAAGCTGTCCCGCGCACCGCCAAGCACCGCGGCAAAGCGCTCGTACATATTGCGGAACTCCAAATCCTGCAGCAGGGTGCGTGCTTCCTCCTTCAGCGGCTGCAGCTCATAGGTCTGTACAGCAGTATCAACCGGCGCCTCCGTGCAGATTGTTGCCAGCTGCTTCGACAGCAGGGCAGATTCCTTGTTGTCTGTCAGCTTCGTTTTCAGCGACTTGCCGGAAACCTTGTCGATATTCTCCAGCACCGTTTCCACATTGCCGTATTCCTTAATCAGCTTCATCGCTGTTTTAGGACCTACGCCCGGAACACCGGGAATATTATCAGAGGTATCGCCCATCAGACCCTTCAGCTCGATAAGCTGCTTCGGCTGCAGTCCTTCGTAGTTGGCAGCAAATTCCGCTTCATCAAAAACTTGAATATCGCTGATGCCGCGCTTCGTATAAAAAACCTTGGTACGCTTATCAATCAGCTGCAGCTCGTCGCGGTCACCGGTAACAATAATAACCTCAACCTCCGGCGGTGCCTGCACAGCAAAGGTACCGATAATATCATCGGCCTCATAATCGTCCAGCTCCAGAGTTTTGATTCCCATGCATTCCAAAACCTTCATTGCCAAAGGAAACTGCTCGCTCAGCTCGCTCGGAGTAGGCTTACGCTGCGCCTTGTATTCCGCATACAGCTTGCTACGGAAGGTTTTGCGCGATTTATCAAAGGCAACAGCCATATAACGCGGCTTCACCTCATCCAAAAGCTTCAGCAGCATGTTGCACAGCCCGTACACTGCTCCCGTATGGATGCCCTGACGCGTAGTCAGCGGCGGCAGCGCAAAAAACGCTCTATGTATCAGGCTGCTGCCATCTATAACTAAAAATTTATCTGCCATAATTGCTCCTCCTCTATGCCGCTCACATAGAATAAACATTAATATGATTATTATATCATAGCAAGGCAAGAAAATATGTAACTAATATGTAAGAAAGCCCAAAGTTTATACCGTCCTTCAACATCTGCCGCTGCATTATAAAAAATCCCGACAGTATCACTTGGCGATACCATCGGGTTCTGTTGAGTTATCGTGAAAACCACGAAAGGCAAAGAGGAACAAGTAATACCGTATTGCGGCGCTGGTGTGCCTGGTTAAATCTTAGTACTGCTAAATCTAATTCAGTTTTTAACTCGTTTTAACTCGTTTTATCGAGTTAGAACTACTTTTAATTCGTTTAATTAATTCTTGTCGAGTTAGAATTTTAGTAATCGTCCCCTCTTTCACAATATAGCAGTATTATTCTGCTTTCTTGTTACCATTATGGCAAAAAAAGCGCAGAACCACCTGATGTTTTGGTTCTGCGCTTGATAATTTATATTAAAAATACAACTTTTCCTTAGGATAAGTGCTATGCAGTAATTGCCGCAAACATCTGAAATCATCAGATTTGAAGGGCACCAGCATATACTTGTTTTTCAGATAGGCAAGAAAATCCTGCAGATTAGCACATTTGATATAATGCTCCTGCGAATCATCATTAATATATTCACCAATGACGTTATTAATAAGCTGAATAGTCTCCGGCGAAACACCGGTATCCGGTACAAGATATAATTGCGAAATAATATTGTTGAAGCTATAGGCCATAGGCTTGTGCCAACGGCTCTGCGTCAGCATAAACAAGCGGGCAAAGGCTATAAGATTACGCAAGCTTCTATTGGCAGGATGAACATTTTCGTCCGCTTCATTATCCTGCTCAAAGGCTGTCAGCTTCGGTGGCACCGGCATCTCCCATGCTTCCAGCAGCCTGAGTCCCATTTTTTCAGGAAAGACAGGATAATAGACAAGCCTTTTTTCCAAATCACAGACCTTGAGCATGATAATGTTATCTTTCAGGAAATGGTCACTGCCATTAGCGTTATGAACAAGGCTCCAGGGTGGCAGCTCCTCATATGCTTCTACACTAACATGATACTTAGTATTTAATGCCAAAGCATGGGCCCAGCTTTCACAATTATCTCTATAAAAAGCCATAGTTTTTTGGATACTCGGAGGATTACACTTATGCATTACATCACGCCTTCCGTATTTATTATTCTTTACCAAATTCATCAATAAACAAGGACTTAATCTTCCTCCTTTCCAATACCCTAAGCAAGCTTTATCTTATACCTGGCTCAGTATCAGCTGTCTTGCCTCAAATTCGTTTGACTGTTAATTATTTTCTGAAAAAATTGTTGAAAAAAATATTACTCCCCGCGATTTCGTAAGCAATCACAGGGAGTAACGATAACTCTTATCATCTGCAAGCAAGTTTTTCCAGCAACTGTTTTACATACGTAATTATACTACTAAGCAATGCATTTGTCCAGCGCTTTCTAAAAGAATTTTTAATATTTTCTTACTTATTATTAATATGCATTCTATTTTTTCTTTATTTCTATTGAGAATATTAAATATTCCTTGTAGTTATATATTTAGCTCAATCACACTGCTCATTCAGGCGTGCGCAAAGCAGTGTCAAGCCACCCAAGGTCCAAAACAGTAATCCCATTTGGGTATTAAAGTAAACGTGGTCTGTTAAGCCACCCACAATAATACCTACTGTTGCCAGCACATAACCGCGTCCCATGGCCTTCAGCCACAGGCTGCGTCCTTGATAGGCCAATCTCCAGCCTGCAGGCAGAAAAATGCCGAACCAGATAACAAGAAACACCAATAGGCCATGTGCTCCCAGCTCTGCCCAGATGTTCAGGAAAATATTGTGGCAGTGGTACATAATGACGTTCTTATCTGCCAGATAAAAATTGTACGTGGGGTAAACAAAGCGATAACCATACCAGCCTACACCAAAAGGAAATTCCTCAATAATCCACTTGGTGCTCTTTAAATAGGCCATACGCAAAGCAATAGAGGTGTCACCCCCATAGCCGCCGCGAATAGATTCCAGACGCTGCAGCACCGCCTGTCCGCCAAGTGCCAGCGCAGCAGCGCCGCCGCCCAATATAGGAATAAAGGCTTTGCGGCAGAAAAGCACGCAGAACGCCAGCAGCATCACAGCGCAGGCCACCCAGTTACCGCGTGAATATGTATAAAGCAGGCAGACTGCTGCCAAAAGTCCCGTTGCCAGAAAGGCCAGACGCCATTTTTTATACGCCTTCGTCTGGTTGAAAAAGGCTGTGCTGTAAGCCACCACCAGCACCAGATAGCCTGCCAGGATATTGGGATTGACCAGCGTAGAGAAAACGCGCACCTTCAAATCCGGGAACTGAGCCGGGTCCACCCAGATACCTTCAGCCGTAACGCCGAAAATCTTTTGCGCGATACCAATCGCACTCACCAGCAGCGATACGATTAAAAAGGCGCCTATGAGCTGCAGCGGACGCGGTAAATTAGTGAATAGTTTGTAGTAGTTAGTGATTAGTGAATAGTGGTTAGTGTTTAGTGAATTGTTTTTAGTGTTCTGTTTAGTGTTCGCCAAACCTTCACTATCCACTATACACTTTTCACTATTTCCTACCGAGGCGTAGCGCAGCAGCACAAAAAACAGCGCCGCATACTGGCCTACAACATATACCAGATTCCAGAAGGACAAAAATCTGTCCAGGGAAAAATATACTGAAACAAGCGCAATCAGCAGCAGTGCATAAAACGCTCCCTGCTGCCATGGCTTCAGCACATTCTCCTGCTGTGGACGTCCCTTAACATGCGACACAATCACTGCGCCGATAAAGGTCATTGCTACGCAGAAGGATGTGAACTCCTGCTCCAGCGGAATAACTGCCACAGTAAACAGCAGCATATACCATATTTTATTTTCGAGATAATTTGCCAGTTTTGTCATGATGCACCCTAACAAAAAATTCTATTTTCTAAACGAGCAATTAGTATATCTCAGCGCGATATTTAATTGCGACGCAGATACTCGTTACCGAAGTCAATAAACCTCAATATCGTCTTCAGTTCATCCCACGCTTATCCGCCAGCAGCATCTTCTTAAACTCGCCCACCAGATACAGGCTGCCGCAAACGCACACAACACCGTCAGCGCCTGCATTGCGGATAGCAGCATCATACGCAGTTGCCAAATCTGCCTCCGCAACTGCATTGCTGCCCACCAGTTTTGCCAAATCCACAGCCTCTGCTGCACGCGCACCCTCATCGGCACGCACGGTATAAACAACATCATCCTGCTTAATCAGCGTTTTGATAACACCGCTCATATCCTTGTCACCCATCATGCCAAAGACAAATTGCACCTGCTTGCCGGGATAATATTTATCCAAAGCATTACGCAGAGCCTTGGCGCCGTCAGGATTATGCGCACCATCCAGAATAATATCCGGATTCTTATGAATGCGCTCCAAGCGTCCCGGCCAAACGGTATTCGCTACACCCACATGCAGCGCCAGCTCGTTAATGCGGTCATCCTGCTTGCTGACAAGCTTGGCAGCAACAATCGCTACGCTGGTATTCTTAATCTGATGCTCGCCCGGCAGCTTGATTTCATAATCAGAATGATAAAAATCACCTGCATGCAGCGTAAAGGTCTGGCCCTCCATCGAGCTTTTTACCTCCGTGCCGTGAAAAGCCTTGCCGTAAAGATATACCGGCGCTTCCTTAAACATAGCCAGGCTTACAATAGGACCAAGAGCTTCATTGCCCTCGGCCGCAGTAACCAGAGGCACCTTCTCCTTGATAATACCGGCCTTTTGCATAGCAATGCGCTCCAAGGTTTTACCGCAGCGGTCGGTATGGTCCAGCGCAACGTTGGTAATAACGCTGACAACAGGCGTAATCACGTTGGTGGAATCCCACAGGCCGCCCATGCCTACCTCAATAACAGCATAATCCACCTTCTGCAGATAAAAATATAAAAATGCAGCAGCCGTCAGAATCTCAAACTGCGTCGGCTGCTCGCACACGCCCTTTTTGACAACGCTGTCGGCAGCAACCTTTACCGCAGTAATAGCCGTAGCAAAATCCTCATCGCTGATATCCTTGCCGTTGAGGTTAATGCGCTCGTTGTACTTCACCAGATGTGGGGAAGTGAACTTGCCCACCTTCAGGTTTGCTGCCAGCAGAATATTCGTAATCATGCTGGTAACAGAGCCCTTGCCGTTAGTGCCGGTTACATGCACTGTTTTAATCTTCTGCTCCGGGTTTCCCAGCTCACGCAAAAGTCCTTCAATACGCTCCATACCGAGCTTAATGCCAAATTTGCCCAGGCTGTCCAAATATGCCAGGCTTTCTGTATAATTCATTGTGCTTACGCCTCCATCAATAATTAACTGACAGTTTATTATAACATAGTTTCGCACGCCGCGTCTTGCGAAAAAGCGCAAAAATAGCCGCTGCGTCACAAGAACGAGCGACTATTTTGTTAAGCGAAATACTTACATATTATATATAGCAGCTTTCAGCTGCCAATACAGGCCTACTGCTGCAAGGGATCCTCGCCATATTGGTTCGGTCCTTCGGTTCCTTTGAAGAATAAAATATAGATGTAAAACAAAATGTTAACCAGCGGCACAAACAAAAGCAACATCCACCAACCGCTTTTATCCAAGTCATGCAGACGACGTGCCAGCATCATAATACTAGCTACAAAGCCAAATATACCTGATACATAAAGCAGACCCGTAAACAAAAGCTCCAATGCATCAATGTAAGCAGCTAAAACCGCCAAAATAATCCGTATAATGTTTAGCACAAATGACAGGAAAAAGTTTCTGTAAATATAGGATTTGCGGTTCAGGCGTCCTTTAGACGTAAAGAACAGCTCCTTGAAAACAGCCTCCTTGTCCGCACTGCTATCCTTGAACAGCAGGTTCAGGCCCTCGCCAAGGTTCAAAAACTTCTTGCCTGCTTTGGGTGCTGCCTGAGCGCTATACGTATCGCTGTTAGCTTCACCTGCAGCATTGGTATGCTTAAATTCGTCAGGATCAGAATTAACCTTAGGATTGCTATTAGCATTAGCGTCAGTATGTACATTTTCTTGAGCATTGGCAGCAGCAAAACCTTCCTGCTTAGAGCTGTCATTAATACTCTTTTTATAGCTTATATCAGCACTGCTGGCAGCACCGGCTGCAACACCGGCAACTCCAGCTCCCGCCTGCTGATTTTGCTCCTGCTCCACCTTCTGGCCGCAGTTTTCGCAGAATTTAACACCTGGATTCAACTCACTCCCGCAATTAGTACAGAATTTAGCCATCTTTACCGCCTCCCTTTGCTTTTATTGTAACGCAAATAGCACTGTAATTCAAGAAAATGTGCCTTAGGCAACAAAACAAAAAGCGTACAATGCCTGCACTCCTCCAAAACCGTACAAAACTGTACAAACCGTACAAAGCCACATGCTGCAAGGCTTTGCGCCTGTACGGTTTTCTTTTTGGTGTACGGTTTTATTCCTCCTTCTGCAATTCCTCCAGCTGTTTATACGTAGCCATTAAATGCTTTTCTAAGCTGGCATCATTATAATGATAACGCCATTCGTCATATTCCTTGCGGGTTATTTCACCCTGCTCCAGCGCCGTCTGCATATCCAGCCATTCCTGCAGCACATAATCATCAAACGTCTTCTGCGGTCCTGCTGTTGCTGTGCCAATCACCACTGCAAAACGACCATCCACTTTAGTAAGCTTCCAGCCTGCATAATCCTCCAGGGCAAAAAAGGTCTGCATCAGGCCGGCGCGGTTATGAATATCAGGAATCCTGAAAACTGCAGCGTCCACGCCAAAAATCTCGCCCAGCTTTTCCAGCGTTGCCTCCTTCGGCTTCCTGTTGCCGTGCTCATACTGGTTGACGCGCACCTCCGCTGTGGATTCCGAAAATCCCAGCAGCAGTCCCAGCTGCTTCTGCGTCAAATTATGCTTTTGACGAAAATAGCTTATGCGTCTGCTTACTGCCATAGCAAACACCTCCAACTAAAACAAATTCTGTTATCTTTAGTATAGTAGCAGATAAATCTGTTGGCAAGCTCGCGTATTATTTTCAGAACATTCCCGCTACTTTTCTTGACTTAACTAAATTAGTTTATTATAATAGGAGTATCTACTAAACGCTTTTTGCTTTAGTAAACAGAATATTTCGAAAGGAGTCCTTCTATGACGACAATTAACCACGTATTTCAACCTAAGCAACCTTCTCTTGCTGCACAGGAGCTGCAGACGCTTTCCATGCCGGAGCTTTATGACACGGAGTTTCCCGTGCCTCAGCCAATTATCCAGGATCTGCTCTATCCGGGGCTGTATATTCTGGCAGGTGCACCGAAGATAGGTAAATCGTTTCTGATGGCGCAGCTTGCCTACCACGTTGCCCGCGGTGAACAGCTGTGGAACTACCCCATACAGCAAAGCGGTGTGCTTTACCTGGCACTGGAGGATAAGTTTTACCGCCTGCAGCAGCGCCTTGTGCGCATGTTTGATATGGAGGTCGCAGATAACCTGCATATGGCAGTCAGTGCGCAGGACGTTGATAACGGCCTGGAGTAGCAGCTGAACTCCTTTATGCAAAAGTATCCGGACGTACGCCTGATAATTATTGACACCCTGCAGAAAATACGCAGCGCTCAGGATGAAAAATGTAATTACGCCCGCGATTACAGCAGTGCAGCTAAGCTGAAGGAATTTGCTGATAAGCATAATATTTGCCTTCTGCTGGTACATCATACGCGCAAGCAGCAGTCAGAAGACTCCTTTGAGATGATTTCCGGCTCCAACGGTCTTTTGGGTGCGGCGGACGGTGCTATGGTGCTGCGCAAAAGTCAGCGCGGTGACAATAAGGCTTCCCTGGAGATTGTCGGCCGCGACCTTGTGGACCAGCTGCTTACGCTGAGCTTTTCGCAGGCACACTGCCTCTGGAAGCTGGAACGGGCTGCTGCAAGCCGCTTTCTGCAGCCACCGGATGAGGTTTTGGAAGCAATCAGCGCCTTTGTGCAGCAATGCAACGGCCATTGGCATGGCACAGCGCAGGGACTGCTGGACGCTATGCATTACAATAAAATTTCCAACAATAGCCTTGGCCGCAGAATCAACACCAAAAAGCAGTTGCTCCTGGATTCCTATAATATCGTCTTCCAGCGCCACCGCCGAGATATTGACCTGCGCTATTTGCCGCCGCAGGCGCAAGCTGCGTAAGTAAAAAGGCTGCTTGTTTGCTGCTTTAACTGGCATAACAATTGTAGTAGCAAATTGTAAGCACCAGCTGATAAATTTCCCTACTCCTAAAAAGTGTGCAAATGCACAGAATTTAGTAATACACTTATAGCTAAGCCAACTCCATACCGTACACAGATAAACAAACCGTACAGCCCCAAAGCCGCATGTGGCAAGGGATTGTACGGTTTGTACGCTTTTCAGGAAGCACTGCATTAAGCTTAAGCAGTTCTCTTTTCTGCTAGACGGCGCACCTCTTCCACAGTAAGCTTGCTGTGCTTAGCAGCAAAATCAATACTCATCCCATCTGCCAACAAGCTCAATGCAACCTCTACACTTTTCTTGTGCACTGTCTCTTTAGCTGCTTGCTCAGCTACATTCTGTGCATATAATTCAATGATGTCTGTCATTTTTTCTTCGCCCTCCTTGCTACATTTTAAAAACTCCATACGCTCGGCAAACTCTTTATAATGCAGCTTTGCCGGTTCTGTACAATATAAATCCTGCATCAGTCTCCCCAACGCAGTATTGTCACGACAATTACTGTTTACATAAACAATATACGAGCCATCAGAGAAATCTGAACTCTCCTCTTTAATTACGCGCTCTACGCTGTAAAGCGGAAGTCCTTTCTTAAATACATCATTTTCAGTAATAAAAATGATATAGCTGTCAGGCAGCTCATTGTAATCCCTATTGGCTTGCAAAAATTGCGTGTCTAACACACTGCTGTAGAATCTTGCTCTTCTCACAGATGCGCCTTCATCGCTTCGCTGCACTTCCACATTAAAATATCTGCCAAATCCATCCTCTGCCAAAATATCCAGCTGTGCGGAATGTCCGTAAATATTTTGAATAAATCTTTGTATCCTTACATTTTTCACTTTGATTTTATCATCTTTCAAAATAACGCGCAACATTATTTGCGCTGCCGACACATTCTCATCCAGCATAAGATTCATAAATTTATTATTCATCATACTTAGTCCTTCTATTACCTGTCTGATAAGCTTATAATCTGTCTGCATCTCAGCAACTCCTTTATAATTATCTGATTATTCTCTATTTTTAACAGTATAGCATCCATTTTGACAGAAGTCAACATAATTTTCTGACTATTTTATTGCTATAAAAAACTGCCGCCGAACTCGTACCTATTCACTAGTACAAATCCGGCGACAGCAGATTTTTTTAGTCTAGCTTATTTTTATAAGGTCTTCAGCCTTAGCTTTTTCTTTTTCGATAACAGCCTTAGGCCACTTGGAAATCATAATGCTTTCTTCTTCGTGCGAAAGGCATTGGTAAAATTCCACGCCAAACTTTCACAGCTTGTTCGTTGTACACTTTCCTTTATATATGTTGAAATATTTTTATGGTGCTTCCATAACGGTAGGCGGTTGCCCTCTGACGTGATAAATTCAGTTTCACTGAAAATCCCGCAAGAGGGAGGTTTAGGCAGGCCTACTTGCCCAAGCTGCGCAAATACTCCTTCAGCAAAAAGGTACAGAAATAAGGAAACGTATAGACATTGTTATTGCAGCCTATATTACCACCTACAACCTTAATCCCGAATCTTATATCAGGATACTTATCGCTATTAATCAAAGTATTCAAGGAGCGGGCCATGTTATTAGTCGCTTTAACCTCAACCGGCACAAGATTGTCAGCAGTACGCATAAAGAAGTCTTCTTCCAGCGTAGAATCATCCTTTTTATAATAATACAAACCACAGCCGGCTTTTTTCAACGCCTCTGCTGCAATATTTTCGTACAACGCCCCCTTATAGACACCTAAATTTTTATAGGCACGCAAATCCTCCTGCGCCTCATCGTCAAGCATGGCCACCAACAGACCGGTATCAGCCATATACAGCTTATATTTCGTCTCATCATAATTGCCCTTAAGTGGCAGCTCAGGAAAAGACAGACAGTAGCAAGCATTAATAATCCCTGCATCACACAGCCATTCTATGCAGCCACGATAATCCTTAAAACGTGCCCCCCTAGCTACCTTCGTTATCTGAAACTTTTTATTATCCTTAGCCAGCTGTACAGGTATATGCTTGAATACATTCAGAATACGTGTCTGGTCCATGCCATCGGCATACTTACGTATATCCTCCTCGTAATCCGCCAAAAGCTGCCTTTGTGTTTCCAGAGAACCGGCAAAAGTTCCCTTCTCTATGTATTCGCTCACTACAGCAGGCATGCCGCCTAAAATGCAGTACTCGGTAAATAATTGCATGAACACCTGCATTTCAACCTCACTAAAAGGCTTAAGCGTGCGCATATGCTCTAAAAAGCTGTCGCGCACAGATTTTTGATGTCCCTTGGCCCACAAAAATTCCTCAAAATCCATGGAATACATTTCGTAATCTGTTTTATAGCCTACACTGTTGCTTTCAATCCTTTTGTAATTGATACCAAGCATGGAACCACTGCAGATAACATCAAAACGTCCATCAAGCTTAAAAAATTTTAACGCTGTAGCAATTTCAGGAAAATCCTGTAATTCATCAAAGAAGATTATTGTTTTCTGCGGCTCGAATATTTTACTTGTATCCAGCAAGGAAATATTTTTTATAATCGCATCTGTATTATAGCCATCAGCAGTAATCATCTTGTACTTGGGTTCTTCAACAAAATTTATGTAAATAACATGCTCGTAATTTGCTTCAGCAAAACGTCTGACAGATTCAGTTTTGCCTACCTGGCGAGGACCTTTAACAATCAGCGGCTTATGCTCTTTTTCCTGCTTCCACTGCATCAGATAGGTATCTATTTTTCGCTCCAGATAAGTCATGCCTTCACTCTCCTTTTGTGCTCTTTTTTCTATTATACAACGTACGCAATACTCCTTCAACAAAAAATGAGCCTATTTCTGGGTACTAACAACAATTTCATGAGGATATTTTGAAGTGTCGACTACAATTTCATGAGGATATTTTAAAATTCGCCAACTCAATACCGTACACATGCAAAAACCGTACAGTCCCAAAGCCTTGTGTGGCAAGGGGTTGTACGGTTTCATCTTTCAGAACAGCTCCTGATACATACCATGAGCAAATTTTTTAATACCTTCACCTGTTTTGATAGCACTGTTATACGTATAATTCAAGGATATACCATATACCTTGCCTTCACGAACAACCTTAAGTGATTGCAGGCCAGCATGCTGACGGAAAAAATCCGCTGCCTCCTCAGGATTACCGCCACTCTTCACAACAAAAAGCACGTCAGGATTCTCTTCGATAATGGTTTCCAAGCCTATCGTTCCTGAAGAAAAGCTGGGGACATTAGCACCTAATTTAACGCAAATATCGCCTGCCAGCTTGGTCGAATCATAGGCAACAATGTTCTTGCCCAGCATTTCGATAATCATTACCTTAGGCTTTGGCATATTCTGCGTTTTTTCTCTGACCACAGCGATATCCTGCTGCATATCGGCAACAATTTTCTTTGCTTCGTTTTCCTTGTCAAAAATTGTGCCCAAGCCCAAAATAAAATCGCATTCCTGCTCCAAGGTCTCCTTTTTATTATGCGAGGTAGGAGAATTGGCATTGGTGGAGACATAGGTATGAATACCACGCTTATTCCAAAAATCCGTGCTTTTGAGCGCCTTATCTGCATAAAGCACCTGGCCGGAAATAATCAAATCAGGCTGCATGGATAAAACGTTCTCCATATTCAGGACAACGTTGCGCTGAAACTTGATTTTGTTATATCCTGCAGCATACTGTGGTTCAGGTGTATAAAAGGGGTTGCCATAACGCACCGGACAGATAACATTCTGCTCCACGCCTAAGGCTACCAAGGTTTCATTAATCTGCTCACCGACAGCGATGACTCTTTGCGGCACCTTATCATAATAAGAGATATTTTCACCCAAGGCATTATAATTCTGCACTCTGACATTTTTTACAGCTCTTACGCCATAGGCAGATTGAGTGTGCCCAACGGGACGTTTAGCGTTAAACGCCTGCGTCTGTGTAAAAAATATGAATGCACAAATACCAAGTACTATAGCAAGGGAAGCCAGGGTAAATCGCTTATTCATAAGGTTGCTTCCTTGGATGCCGGGTGGCACCGCTATGTGTTCCCCAAACAATTTCTATACCATGATTGCGGAAAATATCAACCAGTCTTAAAACTTCGGGACAATATTCGTTATCATCTGTACGCGTCTTACAACAAATGCCAACATGAACAACATCAGGTTTAATACTTAAAATTCTTTCAATCTTCTCTTCTAACCCGCTGCTATCTCCCAAGATAAGCTTACGGCATCCATTGCAGGCCATAAACGCCACCAGTTGGATTTCTTCGTCACCATAACGCGCAAACTGCGAACTGCGATTATTAAATGCCTGAAAGCATGCCGCTCCGGTACAATTTTCTTCTGAGCGCAGGCAGCGTAATATAACAATCTTTTTCAAATTATTCCCTCCAATGCTTCGGCAGATAAATAATGTTCATGCGTCCTGATTCTGCATCGTAAGCAACCTTACTATGTACACTATACATATCATAAATGAACTCTTCTGTCAATAATTCTTGAGGCGTTCCCATGCCAACCACCAGGCCATTCTTGATTGCTATCAGCCTGTCACAATACATAGCCGCGATATTCAAATCATGGATTGCTGCTGCAACGGTAGCATTTAAGCCCTTGACTATATCCATTATTTCCAGCTGATATTTAATATCCAGATGATTCGTCGGCTCATCCAAAACAAGACACTCCGTCTGCTGCGCCAACGCTCTTGCCAAAATAACACGCTGCTGCTCACCGCCACTCAGCGTAGAGAACATGCGCTTTTCAAAGCTTTCCATACCCACTCTCGCCAAAGCGCTTCTGGCAATTTTAAAATCCTCCAGATTATCACGCTCCAGCATTTTTTTATGCGGTGAACGCCCCATAAGCACAACATCCAGAACCGAAAAATCAAAGCTATAAAAATTATGCTGAGCAACAACAGCCAGCTTTAAAGCAGATTCGCGATAAGAAAGCTCGTCCAAATGCTGCCCATCAAAATAAATGTCGCCGCTAGTCGGCTTTTGCACACGATAAACGCATTTCAAAAAGGTGCTTTTGCCACTGCCATTCGGCCCTATAATACCAAGAAACTCCTTGTTATGCAAAGAAAAATCAATTCCCTTCAGAATCTCCTTTTTCCCCACAAACATTTTGACTGCTTCAGCTAATATTTCCACAATCAGTTACCTCCAAAGCCATAGGTGCGTTTTACCATCAGATAAACAAAGCAGGGAGCACCAATCATTGCTACAAGAATACCAATCGGCAGCTCTGCGCCGGGAATCAGGATACGGCAAAGCGTATCAGCCACAACTAAAAAAATTGCTCCGGCTAAAGCTGTTACAGGAACGAGCCTTTTATGATCCGTACCTACAAGCATTCTGATAACATGCGGAACTATCAAGCCAACGAAGCCTACAGTACCGGCAGCATAGACAACAAAGCCGACAATAATCGAGCTGATTAAAAGATAAAATTGCCTGTAGACATGTAAATCCGTCCCCAAGGTCAGCGCTGATTCATCACCAAGAAGCATAAGATTCAAAATACGGCTCTGGCTCCAAAAGAACAGCACTGCGACGATTACTATCGGCACAATAACGATCAGGTTATCCCACTTAGCCCCGGAAAAGCTGCCCATCATCCAATAGGCAATAGTCTGCATGCCTTCTTTGTTGTTGGCAAAGTAAACTATAAAGCTTGAAAAAGCACTGCACACAGCGCTGAGCGCCATACCTGCCAGCAAAAGCTTTACCGAGTTACTGCGTCCGCCAAGGTTCGAAATAAATAATACCAGAAGAGAAATAGCAAAGGCACCGGCAAAGGCTGCCAGGCCAATAAAATTTTCACCCAGTCCTGCGCCTATACCTAAAAGGATAGCCGCCGTCGCGCCCAAGGAAGCACCGGAGGAAATGCCCAAGATATATGGATCCGCTAAGGGGTTTTTAACGATGGCCTGCATAATGACACCGCTGCTCGCCAATCCTGCTCCGACGGCAGCAGCCAAAACGATTCTCGGCAGGCGCAGCTGCCAGATAATGTCATGCACAGAGCCTTGAAGCGCGCCGTCAAGCGAAGTACCGCTTTGCAGCTGACTGATGATTACAGCATAAATCTGCTCCAAGGGTATTTGCACCGTGCCGACAGAAAGTGCCAAAAACATAGCTGCTATTAAGACAAGCACCAACGCAACGCACACACACACGCCGTTTATTTCTTTAAAAAAGCTAAACATCATAAAATTTCCTTACTGTACAAAAAGATACCAAAGTACGCTCATTAAAAATTAATGAGCGTACTCGGTTAAAAATGATGAGAGTATGATGTATGAAATATATTGAGTATATAAACCGAATTTAATTAGATATCAAATTCAGCGGAGAGCATAAAGGTTCTCGGACCACCGGAGTGCAGCCTATTAGCCCCACTTTCAGTTGTCCAATACTTTTTATCGGTAACATTATAGCACATTGCTCTTAAGGTTACAGGAGTGCCGTTAAGAGAAGTTTTGTAATTTACGCCTGCATCCAGCGTGAAGTAGCTGGGAACGCCATATTTTTCATCAAGGACATAGGACGAACCTACATAGTTGCCACGCATCAAGACAGAGAAATCATCGGAAGCCTTATATTCTACGCCCAAATTTGCGCTCCATTCCGGCACACCGTTCGGACGCTTGCCATTGGTTTCTACTTTATCAGTTTTTTGTTTAGCATTCAAGTGCATAAAGCCACCAATCAGGTTCCATTTTTCTGCCAAAGTGCCGGTTGCTGTATATTCAAAACCTTTGTGTCTAGCTTCACCATCAACAAGCCTATATTTAAGACCGCCTTTGTAAACATCTACAGGATTAGCTTTCTTGATATCAAAATAACTGATTTTATGGAAGAAATCACCGGTTTTAAACTTCACGCCAATTTCGTTTTGCTTTGTTTTATAAGGATCTAAAGTAGTTCCTTGGTTTGCATAACCGTTGCCAACAATACCGCCTTCAACAAAATCTTCCGTATGGCTTGCATAAACAGCTACACGCGGATCAAAGGTGTAGTTGATGCCATAGCTTGGGGATACGTCATAGTAATCGCCGCTTTTTTTATTATGCGAGCCGTCTGGTTTGTAGAAATCCTTAGCGATAGACTTACCGTTCAAGCCAACCAGGATATTCAATTTATCATTACCTGTGGTAATAGAATCCATCACAGACCAGCCGCTGATACGTGCATGATCTTTGTAGTAGGCATTAGCTTGCGCAAAGGTCGGCGGAGCAAAGCTACTGGTATTAGGATGATAAATATTGCCTGTCCAGCCGGATTCTTCTGAATAGTTACTAGGACCGCCATAATAGTGCCACATTCTGTCAACGCCTGCTACCCATTCATGCTTCAAATCACCGGTTTTAAAATCACCCTTCAAGCCTATTTGAGCATAATCGCGTTTCTCAAGCAGAGACCAGTTGTCAGAAGTCGCTTTAAAATCGCCAGCTTCATTCAACAAGGTCTTGCTAAAGCCAACATAATAATACCAATCCTGTTTAAAATGACCTGCATTCAGGAAAGCCTTTAAATGATCATTGATTTTCTGTTCATGGTTCAAGGTCATAACAAGGTTAGTGTTTTTATCACGACGCCAAGATGGATTTGTATTGATTTTTCCGTCAGGAGCGCTCGGTAAAGCATTGCCAACAAACTTATCACTCCCAGAACTTTTAACAGACAAACCATAAGGTCTGCCCTGGCTGTCAGTATCAGTATAGCCAAACATAAAGTTAGTCTTGCTGTTTTCCGTTTCCTGATCCAGGTTGATATAAATATTTTTCTGCTTCAGGTTCCAGTTTTCAATGGAACGCTCGCCATTAGTATTGCTGGCATTAATACGCACGCCATAGCGTTTATCCTCGCCTAAGCGCGTGCCAAAATCTACATATTCCTCATGAGCACCCTTGGAATGATATTTAATGCCAACCTTACGTGTATCTTCATCCATTAAAGCCTTTTTGCTGTTAATGTTGATGGTACCGCCGGAACGGTTATACATAGAAGAACCATTGATACCGGTTGCCGGTCCTTCAATAACATCAACAGATTCAATGTAATTGCTGGATTGACGTGTCATAGCCTGCATACCGGGAATGCCATTGATGACAAAGCTGCGTCCATCATCCCCAAAGCCTCTTATGGTAACACAGTCTACCGCTGCATCATGTGTTTTCACAACAGAAGGAACAAGGCTCAGCGTTTTGCTTAAGCCTTCGGTGGAGGACAAGAAGGTTCCTACAGCCTTTTCCGAAATAGTAGTTGTACTAATAGGACTCTTCATAGCATCCTGCTCACCTAAAATACCAACATTAGATGTTGCACGGACAAATTCACCGGCAATGTAACGTTGACCGTGTACAACAATCTCGGCAAGATTGAATGACATTAAATCATCATCGTTTTTTTCTGCAGCAAAGGCATTACCGACAAAGCCTACACTTGTCAATGCCGTGCAGATAGCAGCAGCTAAAGCAATCTGTCTTTTCTTCATAAAATATACTCACTCCTAATATAAAATGTATATTTCACATAAGGTATCCTTGTTTCCCTTACGCAATATATCAGCTTTCATACACAACAAAAACTCATTGCTCTTGGTATTCATTGCAAACACACTATGCGTGTGATATAATTAATTTGTTAAGTAATTTTTGCATATTAGCACCAAGTACTATTACATTATATCGTGATGCTTCGTATTTAGCAAATACAGATATTCTATACGCGTATTGATGATTTTAATATACACCACAGGAGGCAGGCTATGCTTTTGCGTCAAATGAAATATTTTCTGGCAGCAGTATATTGCAAAAGCTTCAATGAAGCAGCAAAGCAATGCTTTATCTCGCAGCCATCCTTCTCTCTACAAATAAAGCAGCTTGAAAAAGAGCTTGGTGTAAAGCTCATCAACCGCAACAATTGTAATTTCAGTCTTACACCAGCAGGCGAAAAGTTTTACGAGCCTTGTAAACGCATAGTCGGAGACGTGCAAAATTTAATGCAAAACATGCAGCATTTTGCGGAAACCGACCAGGTACCGAGCTATATCATCGGCTGTAAAACAGGTTATAATGTCTGTCGCCTGCTCAACGTTATCAATATGCTCAACAAGAACAGTCAAACATATCATCTGGAATTATTGTACGGTGACCATGAACAGCTCCTGACAATGCTTGCAAACAAAGAAATAGATATGCTTATCACGGAAGATCGTGAAGCTGATAATAACTTTCTTGCGGGAGAGCTTTTAGAAATCGCAGATTTATGCATTTGCGTACCGAAACATTCTTTCCCACCTGAAATCAAAGCCCTTCATATCAGTGATTTATCAGAGCAGACATGTGTCATTATCGCCAACAGAGATTATGTTATGCAGGAGCAGGAATATTATGCAAAATGCTTAGGCTTCCATGGCACCTTTTTCACCGCCAGAGATATTCCCACTGCACTTACCAAAGTAATTGACGACAAGGTAAAATCCTTTCTGCCGGTAACGAGTAATAATGACGCCCCATTCTATTTCAGTAATTTCACCAGAACCTTGCCATTATTAGCAGATAATGAGCCAGTAGAAATTTACTATAACATTTTTTGGCAAAAGAATAACACCAACCGCAAGATAGCTGCTATTGCTCAGCATATAGCAAGCCTCATGCAGGATCATTAAAAAAAGCTTACAACGCACTGTTCGTCGTAAGCTTTTATTTATTTTCATAGTATTTGCTTCGCCAACCCAATACTGTACACATACAAAAAAACCGTACAGCCCCAAAGCCTTGTGTTGCAAGGGGTTGTACGGTTTTGTACGGTTTTCAGGGAGCACTGCTGGCAAAACAAAAAGTGTACAGCGCCAAACCTTCACAGCTTGTTCGTTGTACACTCTTCATTCTTGTGGTAAAATATTCTTATGGTGCTTCCATAACGGTAGGCGGTTAACCCTCTGACGTGATAAATTCAGTTTCACTGAAAATCCCACAAGAGGGAGGTGTTACTGATGGATATACTCGAAGTTATTGCTTTGCTGAGCTTATGCATTGCTTGCATTAAATTAGGTATGGAAATCAACAAGAACGCAAAAAAACCTGCTAACAAAAGTCAAGTCTTTTTTTATTTTCCCCTGTAAAATTTTAT
>NZ_CABQHJ010000038.1:0-23514 GCF_902463975.1 uncultured Phascolarctobacterium sp. | reverse complement strand
TGTTGATAGATTTAAACTGTAAGCAGATAAGGAAATTTCCAAAAAAGAAAAGAGGTTTTTGAAATGCTGGATGCAACACGTTTGCGCACCCCCTGCCTATTTGACAAAATAGTCAGCGCGGACGAAGCAGCCACACTGATTACCGATGGTATGAATGTCGGTGTCAGCGGCTTCACCCCCTCTGGCTATCCTAAGAAAACCACACTTGCTCTCGCTAAAGCCATCAAGGCCGGCAAAAAATGCCGTATCAATATTTGGAGCGGTGCTTCCGTCGGACCAGAAATCGAAGAAGCACTTGCCGAAGTCGGCGGTATCAGCGGACGCATGCCTTATTATGCAGCCTCCAACAAAACACTCAGCCGCCAGATCAACACCGGCAGCGTAACCTATATTGATCAGCATTTAAGCCACTTTGCCCAACAAATCGACTACGGCTTTTACGGCGATGTTGATGTTGCAATCGTTGAAGCCGCTGCTATTAATGCAGACGGCAGCATTGTTCTCGGTTCTGGTGTCGGCAACACGCCTATGCTTGTAAAGCATGCAAAAAAAATTATTGTTGAGGTCAACACATCTATCCCGTTGACGCTGGAGGGAATGCACGATATTTACATCTGCAGCAAACCTCCAGAGCGCACCGAAATCCCTATTTATCATGTCGGTGACCGCATCGGTTCTCCTTATGTAAGCTGCGGACTTGACAGAATAACCTGCATCGTCGAATCAGACATTGTCGACCATGTACGCAATTTAAGCGCTCCTGATGAAGCAAGCAAAAAAATTGCCGCTAACCTAGTTGATTTTTTGGAGCACGAGCAGCGCCACGGCCGTCTGCCGCAGCAAATGCTGCCGTTGCAGTCCGGCGTAGGAAGCATAGCCAATGCTGTATTAATGGGTTTGGCAGAATCTAAATTTGATAATCTGACTATGTACTCGGAGATTTTGCAAGATTCTGTTTTTAAGCTGATAAAATGCGGTAAAGTTACCCAAGCCTCCGGCTGTGCCTTCACCCCATCGCCGACAGTTTGGGAGATGTATAAAGAAGATCCCGAGCTCTACCGTAACCGCATTGTTCTGCGCCCGCTCGACATCAGCAATAATCCGGAGGTCATCCGCCGCCTCGGCGTTATCTCCATGAATACACCGCTTGAATTTGATATTTACGGTCAGGCAAATTCTACCCATGTTATGGGCAACCGTATGATGAACGGTATCGGCGGCAGCGGAGATTATATGCGCAACGGTTACCTGACAATATTCTCCACCCCGTCAACTGCCAAAGGCGGTAATATCTCGAGCGTAGTTCCCATGGTTTCACACGCAGATCATACCGAACATGATACGATGGTTTTTATTACCGAGCAAGGTGTAGCCGATATCCGCGGTCTGAGTCCTCTAAAACGGGCCAAACTGATTATCGAAAAATGCGCCCACCCCGATTTCAGGGAACAGCTTTATGATTACCTGAAAATGGCGCAAAGAAAAAACGGCCATGAGCCTGTTGATTTGGAACATGCCTTCGACATGCACATAGCGTTAGAAAAAACAGGCACGATGAAAGAGCAATCCAAGGAGGAAAATCATTATGACTACACGAGAAGATTTACAGCTTAGCTTAGATGCCTATGATGCCAAGGTTGCCAAGGCAATCGCAAAATTCCCTGAACGGCAGCATTTAAGCGAAAAGCGCTTATATACACCCTTAGATATCGATGAAAATTTTGATTATAACAGTAAACTCGGCTTTCCCGGTCAGTATCCCTTCACCCGTGGCGTACAGCCCACAATGTACAGAGGCCGCCTGTGGACTATGCGTGCTTATGCAGGCTTTGCCACTGCCGAAGAAACCAATGCCCGTTACAAGTATTTGCTGCAGGCAGGGCAAACCGGTCTTTCCGTAGCTATGGATTTACCTACACAAATCGGTCTGGACAGTGACGCACCGTTATCCGAAGGTGAAGTAGGCAAGGTTGGCGTAGCAATTGATTCTCTCGCTGACATGGAAAAGCTTTTTGAAGGTATTCCGCTGGATAAGGTCAGCACATCGATGACCATCAACGGTCCGGCAGCCGTACTTTTGGCAATGTATGTTGCTGTTGCCGAAAAGCAGGGCGTAAAGCCGGAGCAGCTGAAGGGCACTATTCAAAACGATATTCTCAAGGAATATATCGCCCGCGGAACCTATATCTTCCCGCCACGTCCTTCCATGCGCCTGATTACAGATACCTTTGCTTATTGCTCGCAGAATATCCCCAAATGGAATACTATCAGTGTTGGTGCTTATCACATCCGCGAAGCAGGTGCTTCCGAGGTACAGGAAATCGCTTTTGCCTTCGCTAATGCCATGGCCTATATTGATGCTGCAATCAAAGCAGGCCAAAAGGTTGATGATTTTGCTCCCGGCATCAGTTGGATTTTTACCGCAGGCCTGAATTTCTTCTCTGAAATAGCCAAATTCCGCGCTGCCCGCCGCTTGTGGGCACGCATCATGAAAGAGCGTTACGGAGCTACCGTTCCCAAAGCACAGATGCTGCGCGTACACGTTCATACCGCAGGCAGCGTGCTGACAGCACAGCAGCCTTTGAACAACGTTGCCCGCATTACCTGGCAGGCTATGTCTGCTGTACTTGCAGGCATTCAGTCGATGGCCTGCTGCGCATATGACGAAGCCATTGCCCTCCCGACGGAAGAAAGTGCAACTCTTGCACTGCGTACCCAACAGCTCATCGCTTACGAAAGCGGTGTTGCCGACACAATCGACCCCATGGCCGGTTCCTATTATGTTGAAGCACTCACTGATAAATTTGAAAAAGAAGCTTATGAATACATCCAAAAAATTGATGCTATGGGCGGTGCGGTTGCTGCTATCGAACAAGGCTATATGCAAGGTGAAATGGCTGCCCATGCCTACGAATATCAGACAGATATTGAAAAAGGCAAGCGTACAGTCATCGGCGTCAACAAATTTGCAGACAACAAGGCTGTCAAAACAAATGATGTTATTACGGCAGATTTAAGCGTTGCGGAACGTCAGATTGCCCGTGTAAATGAAATGAAGGCTCACCGTGACCAGCAAGCAGTAGATGCTTCCCTGAAAGCTCTGAAGGAAGCTGCCAAGGGTGAAGCTAACCTTATGCCTTATCTGATTGATGCTGTTAAAACCTATGCAACCTTAGGCGAAATCTGCGGCGTACTGCGCGAGGTATTCGGAGAATACCAGCAGGGAGGTAATTTGTTTTAAGGCTAAGGCAGGTGTTTACGTTGCATTTGGCGAATACCATGGCAATAGTTAAAATTAAAGCAAAGGCAGGTATTAACAATGACAACTAAAGCATTAGCAAAATTTACCGCAGAATTGTGCTACGAAAAGCTTTCTGCTCACAGCATCGAAATGGCTAAAAAATGTCTGCTGGACTGGCTGGGAATTGCTATCCGCGGTTCGCAGGAAAAACCGGTACGTATTATACATGATGTTATCCTGCAGGGTGATGCACCACAGGCGAATATTTTCGGCAGCCTTCCCGCCAAAAAGGCCAGTGCCCTGAACGCAGCCTTTATCAACAGTGCTGCTTCCCACAGTCTGGACTTTGATGACCTGCATAACCCGTCGATTATTCATCCGGCCTGCGTTGTTGTTTCCCCAGCGTTGGCTGTCTGCGAAGCGGAGCACAAAAGCGGTAAGCAGCTCATCGCAGCAATTTGTGCAGGCTACGAAGCCAGCGGCCGTGTAGGCGAAGCGGTTATCCCGGAATCCTACTTCTTTTGGCATACTACCGGTACTGCGGGCACAATCGCCGCCGGTGCTGCTGCCGCCAACGCCCTCGGTCTTGACGCACAGCAGACCTTGATGTGCTACGGCAGCGCCGGCACTCAGGCAGCAGGCCTGTGGGAATTTCTCAAAGAAGGTGCCATGAGCAAGCCGCTGCACACGGGCAAGGCTTCCTACAGCGGTGTCCTCAGCGCTTATCTGTCGCAAAAGGGCTTTACTGCAGCCAGTGAAATTTTAGAAGGCGAAAAGGGCTTCTGCCGTGCCATGGTCAAAGAACCGCATTTGGAAAAACTTACCGAACACACGAGCACCGACAAACTGAAAATCGACATCAACTCCTTCAAGCCCTACGCCTGCTGCAAGCACGCCCATGCCGCACTTTACGCCATTCAGGAGCTACGCAAGGCTCATTCCCTTCAGCCTGAGGATATCGCTAAAATTAAGCTGTACGTCAACGATATTACCAACTATCTGATCAACAATCCGCAGCCGCAAACTCCCTACGGCGGCAAATTCAGTATTCAATATTGCTCCACTGCAATGCTGAAGTTCGGCGAAGTAGGCATTACGCAGTTCAGTGAGGAATGTATCCATAACAAAGGTCTTACGGATTTAATGCAGCACATCGAGGTTATCCGCGATGAGGCTATGGAACAGCTTCATGCAGCAGATGCGTCCAAGCTGGCCTCCAAAGTAGAAATCCAACTCCAGAATGGTCAAACACTGACAATGCAGGTTGATTATCCTAAGGGAGATCCGGAAAATCCTCTGACCTGGGATGAGCTCTGCGCCAAGTTTATGAGCCTTGCCGTACCTGTTTACGGTGAAGCAAAGGCATTACGTTTACAAAATTGGGTAGCAAGCCTTGAGCAATGCAACGACGTTGCCCAAGCGCTGGACGCCTGTCTAAAGGAGGAATGATTTATGCAACCGGAAGAAATTATCCGAAGCGTAAAAGATATCTACACGCATAACGCTTTTATGCGGCACTGCGGCATAAAGGTTCACAGCATCAGCTGCGGCAAAGCTGCAGTCGGCCTGCGCATCGACCCTGCCATCCACACAAACCTCAACGGCAAGTTGCACGGAGGCTTGCTTACAACACTGGTGGATAATGCCACCGGCATCGCCTGCGCCGCTATGGGCAAGCGCGTGGTTACGGTATCGATGACCGTAGATTTCATTAAGGGCGCTCCTTCCGGTGCAATGGTAGAGGCACAAGCTGAGGTTGTTTCGCATAATGGCCAGTTAATTACTATGCAGATTCATGTATATGATACTGATGCAGATACACTGCTGGCTACCGGCAGCTGCTGTATGCTGACGATTGCCGACTTCCCCGGAATTCCGGAAAAATGGTAAGTGTCAGCTTCGCAAGCAGTCTATAAAGCGTATACCATAACAGCTTAACTGCTTTCGTTATAATGTAAAAAGGCGTTCTCCCACTGCGGGAGAACGCCTTTACTGTAAGCAACTTATTAAATTCATTCCACCTCAATAGCTTCAACCTGCTCAACGGAAAGTGAAGTAGCCTTAGCAATATCCTCTACAGATAATCCCATACTTAAAAGACGCTTTGCAGTTGCAGTCTTTTCTTTTGCCTTACCTTCGGCGAGACCCTGAGCCTTACCCTCAGCCAAACCTTCGGCATGTGCTTCGTCACGCAGGTCTTTCATACGCATTTCGTAAGTCATATAGGCATCCCTCACTTTCTTGTCAAATTCATTCCGCCTTAATTGCTTCAACCTGCTCAACGGAAAGTGAAGTAGCCTTAGCAATATCCTCTACAGATAATCCCATACTTAAAAGACGCTTTGCAGTTGCAGTCTTTTCTTTTGCCTTGCCTTCGGCGAGACCTTTTGCCTTGCCTTCGGCGAGACCTTCTGCCTTGCCTTCGGCGAGACCTTCTGCCTTACCTTCGGCGAGACCTTCTGCCTTACCTTCGGCGAGACCCTGAGCCTTACCCTCAGCCAGACCTTCGGCATGTGCTTCGTCACGCAAGTCTTTCATACGCATTTCGTAAGTCATATAGGCATCCCTCACTTTCTTGTCATTTTTAATTTCTACAATCGTGTCAGCAACCTCACGTGTAAAATTACTGTTAATAGTATTGCTGTTGATGTAGTCAAACAGACTTTGAATGTCCGGTGACACATCACCTTTGGTTCCCAAGGTATTGAGAAACATAATAACTGCTTCATCTGCCAATTCAATATTCATGTTTTCCAGACAACGCTTCTTAAAGGTATAAATACGCTGAGAATCCTGAAAAAAATCAAACAGGCAGAAGAAAATTATATACGTAGGAGATAATTCGTCATAATCCTGACCTTTTTGCAGCATATCCGTATCAAGCATAGCCTGATAGTAGCGGGTACGCTTAGGCAACAGAAATTTTCCTGTAGCACGATTAACAGGATTCTTTACCTGCATTTCCAAATTGTAATGAGTATTGGCAGCATCTGCAATTCTAACATCCAAACGAATACCATGGCTGTCAGGATAAACATCGATAGTCTTCTCTGCTTCAAGATAGGTAATATCTGCAATTTGGGTGTGTAAAAGCTCTTCCAGAATATGCTTGCAGATGCGCTTTCTGAGCATAACGTGCTTGAAAAGAAAATCGTTGGACAAAGTCAGCTTGTCAAGATTAGAAATTTGCTTTTGCATATGTTTCCTCCTTTGATTATAGCATAATTTGTAGTAAAAATATATAAGCCGGCAATTGCGACTGACATAAAGGAAAAGGCGCCTGCCGAAAGCTCGACAGGCGCCACTGGTCCGCACGACCAGGCATAAGCTCCGCCAAAATGCGGCTACCTATGCAACTAAGGTAATTATAACACAGAAACGCCTTAAAAACAATAGTTCGTTAAATAAAAAGTACTATTACACTTATGGCATATTTCATTACTGCAAAAGGCGTTCTCCCCTGCGGGAGAACGCCTTTACTGTTTACTGAGCTTTATTCACTTGTCACTGCCGACAATTTATTTTGCCAGCTTGTTGCCGTAATGGTCGCGCTCGCCTTTAGTATCGTTTACGCGTACACGTTCGATCTTATCGCGATTGCCGTCTTCGCCGCTGATGCGGTCTACACGGATACGTCCCAGCTCAGGCTCAAACTCTTTGATGATCTTTTCTTCCAGAGCTGCGCCGTTTTCGATTGCACGATAGAGCATTGCAGCAAATTCATAACGGGTCATCAGACGGTCACCGCCGAAGTTGCCGTCAGGATAGCCTTCGATGTAGCCGTTGCCTGCCAGCTTAGCGATGTATTCATATGCCCAATGGTTAGCCGGGATATCCGGGAAGAGCTTGGTCTTGCTTTCATCCAGCATACCAAATGCTTTTTCCATCTTAGCCATCTTAGCCATCTTAGCGCCCATTTCTGCCAATTGACCGCGCAGTTCGATAACCTCACGAGCCAGAGCAGTACGGCTGTTGCTTACATGGTTGGTACGATCCAGGGAGAAGGAGATGCCTGCGTTAACCATGTTTTCACCGTTGCCTACAGTGCCGCCAACGCTGAACATTACCTTTTCATCAGGACGGTAGTAAGCGCCGATTGCTGCTGCGTTTTGGCCTGCATAGTTGCCATAGCCGGCAGAGAAGGTCAGTTTGTCGTCCGGATCAAAGTCCATCGAGTGCAGTGCTGCCAGAGCTGCTGCGCCTGCGCCAACCTTGTTCACGCGGCTGCTCAATTGGCCGATGCGGTTGCTGTTGCTGATAACCTGGTTTTCAACATTAGTAATATGGGTATTAGTATCATAAAGTTGGCTATCATTTACCGCATCAGTAGATGTATTGCTGATATCACCCTTAGCCACGCCGCTGATTTTGCCATCCTTATCGACCGTAACCTTGTCATTAACCTTAACATTAGTACCATCAAGAGTGATAGAAGAACTGCCATTGGAAAGCTTATTACCAGTAACATCAATATCCGCCAATTTACCACCCTTATCAGCATTTATGCGGTTTGCAGTTGTAATATCGCCAGTAGCTGTAATAGTACCATTAGTACCACTGATACTTACATTCTTACCATTCTCATCACCCAACATAATATCCTCATTCAGGTTAACCTTGTAGTTCTTTTGACCATCAACTTCTGTTTCCTCAACATTGATATTATTGCCATTTTTTTCTAATGTAGTGTGCTTACCAGCAAGTGCTTCAACCTTATCTACACGAGTATTGATATCAGTAATATCGTTTTTAATATTAGTGACATCTGATTTGATGTTAGTAATATCGGTTTTAATGTTAGTAACATCGGTTTCAATTTGCGTTACTTTATTTTCGACATTCGTAACACGATTAGCAACTTCACCCAGTTCAGCCTTAGATGCGACATCTTTAATTACAACATTAAAGCCATTTTTGTTTTGGTCTTCTACACGCAAGCTGATATTACCATTAGCATCAGGTTTATAGGAACCATCAGTAGATGCCTGATTGGTCACCAACCGTTTATCAGATGTCTGCAGTTCATTTTTAACTGTATTCAGCTGACCTACGTTTACAGCGTCAGTATTAGCTTCGCCTGCTGCTACGCCGGTAATCTTGCTACCTGCAACATTCAGGCCACCGCTGATGGTTGTACCATTTTCACCAAGCATGATGGATTTTGCACTATAATCAGCAGTGATATAGCTCATGCCAATACCGCTGTTAGTAATTGCAAAAGTTTTGTTTGTATTAGCAATGATAATGCTATCTGCATTCAGCTTAATCTCCGAAGCACCATTAGCAACAGATGTAATGTCTTTTAAATCACCTGCAACATTTACCTTGTAATCAGTCTGACCGTCAGTCGTTACAGATGTAACAGTTGTATTCTTGCCGTCGGACAAGGTAGTTTTTTTGCTTGCTTCCGCTTTTACAGCGTTCAGCTGGCTTACGTTGACTGCGTCGCTGTCATTAGTACCTGCTGCTACGCCGGTAATCTTTCCGGTATTATCAATAGTAACCTTGTTGTTAAGCTTGATATCGCCGTCTGCAAAGCTGATGCTGCCTGCACTATTACCATTGATGGATTGAATACCAGTCAGGTTTTTGTTCAGCTCTACCTTTACATCTTTGCCATCATTGCTTACTTTGATGTTATCATCAGCACCGCTGAATTTTACGGTATCACCAGCTCCTACCTTAGTTGCCGTACCGTTATCTGTTGCTACTGTCCAGCCTTTACCAACTTCGGTTGTCAAATTATCTACTTTTTTGTTGGTTGCGTCCAACTGACCAAAGTTTACTGCATCTTTTGTTTCAGTGCCATCTGCTACGTTTTGAATTCTGCCATCCTTGTTAAAGGTAGTTTCGTTAATGGTAATAGCAGAGCCTGCAAGATTGATTGTACCACCTGCACCATTGATGGATTGAATGCCAGTCAGAGCGGTGTTCAGTGCCAGACCGTTGCTGTTAACTACGAGGTTAGAGTTATCCTGCAGCTTCAGGCCGATTTCCAATGCTCCATCTTTTACGGTAGAAGTAATACCATCTGCACCCTTAACCTGAACAGTATTGCCCAAAGTACTGGTAACTTCGCTGCCTTTATCATCTTTCAGACCGAAGGTCTTGTTACTGATATCAGTATTGATGCTGTTCTTTATGTCATTCAACTGGCTGCCGTTTACTGCGTCGGTAGAGCCTGCAGCGATTGTGCCATCTGCCACGCCAGTAATCTTTCCGGTATTATCAATAGTAACCTTGTTGTTAAGCTTGATACCGCCATCTGCAAAGCTAATGCTGCCTGCACCAGTACCATTGATGGATTGAATACCAGTCAGGTTTTTGTTCAGCTCTACCTTTACATCTTTGCCATCATTGCTTACTTTGATGTTATCATCAGCACCGCTGAATTTTACGGTATCACCAGCTCCTACCTTAGTTGCCGTACCGTTATCTGTTGCTACTGTCCAGCCTTTACCAACTTCGGTTGTCAAATTATCTACTTTTTTATTTGTTGCGTCCAACTGGCCAAAGTTGACTGCATCCTTCTCATCTGTGCCATCTGCCACGCCAGTAATCTTACCGGTATTATCAATAGTAACCTTGTTGTTAAGCTTGATACCGCCGTCTGCAAAGCTAATGCTGCCTGCACCTGCACCGGTGATGGATTGAATACCAGTCAGAGCAGTGTTCAGTGCCAGACCGTTGCTGTCAACTACGAGGTTTTTCTCTGCGTTGTTCAGCTTAACGTTAATCTTTTTATCGGTGATAGAAATACCATTACCTTCAGTAAGGGTTACGCCTGCTATCTGCTCATTTACGTATTGCACGTTGGTTACAGAATTATTGTTATTATTATCAACGTTGGTTACATATGCATTGTTGGTGGTTACACTGGTCAGACCAGTCAGGTCTTTCTTCAGCTCAACCTTAATATCTTTACCAGTATTAGTTACTGCGATATTAGTACCATCACCTTTGAAAGTAACAGCATTATCATTTGTGCCATCCGGGCCAACCTTCACAGTAGTTTTGTTGCCACTATCTGTAGTAAATTTCCAGCCCTCATCCATTACTTGCTTCAGCTGTCCTTCAGTAGCAGCCTTGCCTTTATTAACAGCAAAGTCTGTATAACCAACTTTTGTATTATTCAAGCCGGTAATTTCTCCGCTCTCACCGTTAATCTGTACAGGAGACTTGCCATCGCCTGCTACGCCAACTACTACGTTGTTTTCGCCAAAGGTAGTATTGTTAACCTTAACATTAGCACCGTCAAAGCTAATCTTGCCTTCGCCTGCGCCTTGGATGGATTGCATGCCGGTCAGATTTTTCTTCAATGCCAGACCGTTGCTGTTAACTACGAGGTTTTGCTCTGCGTCGTTCAGCTTAACAGAAATTGTATTATTCTCAGCCTCAATAGCAATGCCATTACCTGCTTGATAATTGCTGCCGCCAATAGCGCTAATGGTGTACTGCAGACCGCTTTCTGTTTCCTTTTTATCCAGAGTGACATTAGCACCTGCAACCAAGGTGGTATGTTTTTCTGCTTCAGCATTAACCTTCTTCAGCTGTGCTACGTTGACAGCATCAGTATCAGCAGTACCTGCTGCCAGATTAATAATCTGACGAGTTTTAGTCGAACTGCCTATAGATATAGCACCGCTAGTGGCCTTCCATGTACTGCTACTATTACCAGTCGGTGCATACAAACCTACAGATCCTGCTTCTCTATTTGCAACGGAGTTTGCACCAATCGCAACTGAATCTGTCGCGCTAGCTGACGCACTAAAGCCCAATGCTACTGCATTTTGACCTTTTGCTTGAGCATTATAACCTACAGCAGTAGTCTGAGTACCCCAAGCCCCGGAAGCTGCGCCAACAGCAGTAGAATAATTGCCAGATGATGTATAAACATTATTTGCATCAACATTAGCACCATCACCTATGGCAACAGAAGACTTACCGTCTGCAATTGTATTTTTGCCAAAAGCAATTGCCTTTTCGCCTACGTTACCGGAGTTAGTGCTGTGCAAGGAGTTTTTGTCGTTATATACAACTGCTGCGTCAGTCTTCTTAGCGTATTCGGACAGGTTGACAGAGATTTTGTGGTCACTGTCGATTGTTACATTTTCGCCTGCGGTGTAGGTGGTGTCGTTATCTGTAATTGTATAATCAACACCATTAATTTTAAATCCTGTTGTAGCACCCGGAGTGCCAATAGCCTCTACCTTAGAACCAGTAGCAAAGGTCTGATTAGCTGTATCATTAGAAATCTTAACAAAAGTATCCTGGCCGCCAGTACCGCCACCGCTGGTAACGGTAATAGCACCTTTGACAGACGCACCTGCTTCGGTATTGCCATTTCTTACCAAACCGATAATTGCAGAATTTGTACTTGCATCTGTAGTCATGGTAACTTCTTTAATATCGTCACGATGCAGCTTATTATCATTTTGTTCTAAAACAGACAAGTCTTTCTTATATTCAGTCATGCGATAGGATTGCATGGTAGCGCTAGGGTCGGTAACCTCGGAAGCCCAGTAGCTATAGAAATGGTTATTAGCATCCTTTACCGTCATAAGGATTTCATTGTTTTTGCCAAAAACAGTTCCTTTGTAAACCTCACTGCCATCTTTATTAGTAAATACACCAATCTTGCCATTAATAACGTATACATTGCTGTAATCTACTGGTTTTCCTTTATAAGTGTAGGCCTGCTTAGTAGCATCCCAATTAAGTTCTGTGTTAGGATCCTCGGCAGTTTTAAATCCTTTAGGCATCCCATTGTCTTTGTCAATTAAGTCAGCATAACCGTCTTTATAGTTTTCAGGCGCAACAGAATCTTTCCAGCTGGAATCTTGAATAATATAAGCCCAATCACCGGCAACAGCAGTTCCGCCACCGTGGCTTACACCTGCAAAAGCACTTGCAGTAATCCTGTTTAATGATTCGCCCATATTGGTTACTGTACCATTGGCAGAAACCGTTGAAGCTACAGATTGCAAAATGCTGCCTGTATCACCACCACCAGTATACAGTACATCAGCAGATTTACCATTGGCGGAAAGCGGCGTATGCAATTTGCCATTTTTTTCAACCACCAGCACATAGCCTTCACGCACCCAATACTTATTAGTTGCATCATAGACATACTTATGCCCACCAAAGAGCTTATCTTGTCCATTAATCAAATCAGCTGTTTCATCATAAAATGCAACATATTGAAACTGAGCCGTTTCAGCCGCCGTAGGCTCTGCCGCCAGCACATCAAAGCTTGCACAGGTCATCACACCCGTTGCAATCAGCATTGCCAACAGCTTTTTGGTAGAGCAGCTTTTGCTGCCTCTATTCTTCGCGATTTCCGAAACAACAACGTAAGCATTACGAGCTTCGTTCCAAATGACTTTAAAAACCTTGTTCATGCTACATTCCTCCAAAACGCTTTTTTAATATTTATCTATTTACGTGGCCCCAATCCACGCGAGGAAGCTTATTTTATTATGTAACAATATATTTTTATTAATAAATAACACTGTATTTTCGCACTTTATTTAATAGACTTTATTTTCGTAATAGCTTTAATATACTGTACTTTTCGGACATTCACTATTGTGGTTTATCATTAGAGGAACATCCACAATTGTATATCAAAGGCCAAAGGTAGATATATTTTAATTAATCAGATAATTATTCTCTCAACATATACCTTATTTTTTATTATACCACCTTTGTCCGCACCAGACAAGCATTGTTCTTGTCTTCATAGTTTAAAAGCATATTGTTTTACATTAAAATCAGTTGACTACTTAATTTTTTTATTTACAAATTGAGTTTAACACTTTTCCGTATTATGCAATATATTAGGCAAAAGCTTATGTATTCATATTCTTTTTTTCAGGCACAAAATCTAACTAAAGGCACCAAAAAGCCCAGCACATATACATTTGTCAAAAAAGCAGCTCGATAGCATCGCAGTTGTATGTGCAAGAAAATTTTTCTAGCACGCTATATTTTTGCAAAACTGCCATTTTCTTACTATACTCAGACTACTATGCAGTTCAACACTAGAAATTTTAGCACTACCTTATCTTTATTTTTTTTAAATTTTATTTATACTTAACGCGACTAAGAAATATCGCCATTTCTACAAGAGATTTTTGCAACATGTTGCACTTTTCTCTTCTAAACACGCCACCCAAAATAGCAAAAGCCCCCGAAGCAGGATAAACCTGCTTCAGGGGCAATCAGGTTAAATTTTATTTTGCTTTCGGTCCCAGGCCGTACTTCTTCAGATAACGGTACAGGGTTACACGGCTGACATCAAGCATTGTTGCCAGCTTACTGATATTGCCGCCGGCAGATTTCCAGGCTGCAATAAAGGCTTCCTTGTCGTACTTCCAGGAGCGCTCCAAGGTTTTGTCACCGGGTAGCTTAATGTTTTCCGCTTCGATGATGCTGCCGGGAGTGTGGAAGAAGGCCTGCTCGATAACACCCTGCAGCTGCTTGATGTTACCCGGCCAGCTGCAGGACAGCAGCAGGGAAACAGCCTCAGGAGACAGGCGCTTTTGCGGCAGGTTGTGCTGTGCGGACATTTCCACCAGAATATGCGAAGCAATTACCTCTATATCCTTCACGCGCTCGCGCAGAGGCGGCACGCGCATGGTGGTATCCAGCACCAGCTCATACAAATTACGGGAAAACAGGCCCTTATCTGCCAAGCGCTTAAGGTTGGAATCGCAGGCAGCGATTACGCGCACATCGAACATACGCGGCTTGCCGCCCTTTTCCGTTGCAGGCAGGCCATGCGTCAGCGCATCAGCCAGCTTGTCGCCCATTTCGAGCGGCAGCTTTTCTACCTCGTCCAGGAAGAGTGTGCCGCCAATTGCCAGCTCCAGCTTGCCTGCGGACTGCTGTCCGTCCTCATTTGTACCGAAGAATTCGGCCTCCAGCTCTGCCAATGAGGCGTTGTGGCATTTTACCGCAATCAGCGGAGCGGCAGCGCGGGGGCTGGCCTGATGAATGCCATGTGCCAAACGCTGCTTGCCAGTACCGGGTTCGCCCTGCAGCAGGATATTGTGGTCAGTGCGGGCAACGCGGCTGGCCTTATGCTGCAGCGCCAAAAATTCGCTGGTTTCGCCAACCATGCTATACAGGCTGTAACGGCTGCTGTAGCCTGTCGCATGGGCGATAGTTGTCTTCAAATCCTCAATGGACATAGAAAGCACCAAGGCACTTTCTACCTCGCTACCTACCTTAATCGGCATAACAGTGGTAATATCCTCAAAGGTTCTGTCCTGGGTAATCCAGGTGATTTCACGACGCTGCGTTGCTACGCCGTGCAGCGCTTTTTTGATAGGAATATGCTCGTAGTTCAGGAACACATCTTCGAGGCGCTCGTGTCCCTCCAGACGCTTGCGGCCGTTTTCGTTGCAGTATTTTACGCTGCCGTCCTTGCCCAGCCAGTAAACGGTTACCGGCAGCTGCTCCATCATAATGCGGTTGATGCTCCAGGCCTCCAGCATGTTCAGGTGCTGTTCGATGGAATATTTCATCGTCATCAGCAGGCTCAAAAGCAAATCATAGGGCAAATCGTTCTGATCCAAAGAAAAGAAGGAAATAATATAGCGGATTTTACCATTGACGCAGATAGGCGCGCTGCAGGCATCTCCGGAATGGCTGTCCTTAATCCACATTTCCGGACCAAACATCAAAAACGGTACGTTGTGCTCACGTGCCACGCTGATGCTGGAGGTACCAACATCCTCCTCCAATACGCGCATACCCTGAATATCCTCGATAATGCGCTGGAAGAACGGCATAGCATAGTTTTTGATTACATAGCCGTTTTCATCAATCAACAGCATGCTCAGGTTGTGGATATTGAAGTGCTGCTTGCTTTGCTCATACAGGCCATCAACATATTTAACAATGAACTCATGCGTCTTTTGATGCGCGATAATCTCTTCGCGGCTCAGCTTGTTGATTTTAGGCATTGTTTCATGCGGCAGATGCATAGCACGGCAGCGTTGCCAGCTTTCAGCAACCCACGGATGCACGTTGGGATCAACAATACCCTCTTCCATAAACTTTCTGTAATAAGAAGCCAGCTTATCCTTATTTCTTCTCTCACGAATCATGTTTTATACCCTCCCCGTCTGTCCGGCAGCAGGCTGCCGTCAGCAGAACTTTTTATTTATTAACCTCGCCGTTCGTAATCAACACCCGGCGTGCTCCAAAATAACGTTGTTTCCAATACTCTTCCTTCAGCGATGACAGGATTACACTCTTGGACGAGGATGCACTCCAAAATTGTCCGTCACCGGCATATATACCCACGTGCGATGCTCCCGGCGCGTAGGTGGTAAAAAACACCAAATCACCCGGCCGCAGCTGCTTCTGCGTTACAAAAATCCCCTGTAACGCCTGCTCGTCTGCCAGTCGCGGCAGCTTGGCCTTGCAGTCCTTAAACACATACTGCACGTAACCGGAGCAGTCAAAGCCCTTGGTCGTGGTTCCGCCGAACACATAGGGAACACCCTTGTATTTGGCTGCACGGCTGACGATTTCCTTGCCCTTAACCTTGGGGATGCCTTCCTTGGCAAAGGCCTCCCAGGTCAGCTTATGATAGGTTGCATCATTCAGCTCGCCGTCCGCCTTCAGCTTGTGCTGCTTCTGGAAGCTTTTCAGCGCAGTGCTGGTAGCCTCCGTCATGCGTCCGCTGGGGCGTTCGTCACTGAAGCCCAGCACCTGCAGCTTTTGCTGTGCCACCTTCAGGCGCCAGTTGCTTTGCTGCACCTGCACCTTGGACTGCTTTTCCTTCGTTTTTTTAGACTTTTTCTTTGCGGTTTTCTTCGCCTTTTTCTCGGGCTTCGCCTGCTTCGGCGCCTTCACTTCGGCAGCAGGCTTGGCTGCGGTATCGGCCTTTGACGGCAGCAGGCTCCGGCACCGCCTTCACAGGTCGCGCCTCGCTTACGGCCGGCGGCGTTGCCACCGGTGCCTTATGCGGTTTGTTGCTGACAATAGGCGCTGCAGCCTGTGCCTGCCATGGCAGGCTGCAGGCCAACATGATTACGGTCAGCACAGAAGCCAGCTTCTTTTTCATCTTCATCAGCCCCGCTCAAATGCAAAATTAAAAATTAATTGTAGTTATATACGTCCCAGCTTTTCAGCTTGCTCAGCTGAGCAATACTGTAATCAATATCGCGCAGCAGACGCTGCTTGTCATGCGGCAGCGTTGCTGCCAGCTGAACGTAGTTTGATACATGGTTACTGCGGAAAAGGCAGTGCCTGTCCGCAGGTAAATCTATATTTTCTATTATCAGCTTCAGCTCTTGCATCAGTCCTGCCGGTGAAAGCGGATTGAATTTGCCTGCCTCGTACTGGTCCAGCAGCTCGCTGCCGCGGTACAGCATCAGGCAAAGTGCACTCAAATGCGTCGGCTTGATAATATTTATAGCCTTAGCTGTAGCCAGTGCGTGGCGTTCGCTGCCCTCCGCACCTGCCAGCCCCAGAATAATCATCATGGAAAGCTTCATGCCGCTGGCGGTAACTCTGCGTCCCGCTTCTACCGCCTGCTCGGCGTCAACACCCTTGTTGACAGCCTTCAGCGTAGCATCGTCGCCTGTTTCCATGCCGTAATACAAAAGCTTCAGGCCTGCTTCCTTCAGCTGGCGCAGCTCCTCCTCGCTCTTGCGCAGGATATCCTTTGGCGCAGCATAGCTGGCAACGCGCTGCAGATGCGGAAACTGCTCGCGCAGCACCTGCAGAATCTTCAGCAGCTTGGCCGTCGGCAGCACCAAAGCATCGCCGTCCGCCAAAAAGACGCGGCGCACCTTGTTCTTGCCGTAATGGGCCGCCAGCGCTATCTGACGGGAAATTTCTTCATCCTTTAAAATCTGAAAGGGAACACCTCTGTACATGTTGCAGTAGGTGCATTTATTATGTGCGCAGCCGCGCGTAACGCGCAAAATAAAGCTGCGTGCCTCACTGGGAGGTCTGAAGACTGGTGTGTCATAAGAATCAAAAAACATTTCTACTATTCTACCTCATTTTACTTTGATTGATTTGGCGCCAGTTTGAGATCTCAGAGATTTTGTAAAGTATAATACACTTTAATATTATTATACTAGATTTTTCGCCATTTGTAACGTCCAACTGAAAACTTTTTGTTACTTTTTTTACAGAGATTTTGTGAAACATTGTCAGAGTGTAAAATAACTGTGATTTCCCGCGCCTGCAGGCAACGGCAAGGACGCTTAGGCAGGCAAAAACGGACGTAACAGTATATACCCGCACACAAAAAAATACGCCTGCGTCACAAGCAACAGCATCGCCGCAGGCGCACCAAGGAGGCTGACACAGGTCAGCCTCCGATGCTTCATATTATTTTTTCGGTAAGCATAACGCTTTACAGCATCAGCTTATCATTTGCGTTTTCTGCGCAGGAAGAAGAAGGCAGCGCCGCCGATGATAATAACGCCGCCGATAATCGTCAGCAGGCCAAAGCCATCATCGTCATCCTCATTTTCTTCCTCATCCTCGGCAGCAGGCAGCTCTGCCGTGCCCACAGCCACCGGCCATTGGCTCTTCATCTCGCCGTGGACTGCCGTAATGGTAACAACGCCGTCAGCCTTGCCGATCAGCTTGCCATCTTCGATAACGGCAATTTTTTCATCGCTCACGCTCCACTCCGGTGTCACACCGTCAGCCTCGCCCACAACGTAGGCCTCCAGCTTCAGCGCCTCGTCTATTCCCAAGTGCGCCGGCAGATTCGGAGCCTCCAGCTTCGGCTCATAGGCAGTAATCTGCGTCATAAAGGCCTTTTCGCCCTTTTCCAGCAGCAGCTTGCCGCTAATCGTCGCAGTTCCCGGCTTCACAGCCAAAAGCTGCACATCGCCGTCCACCTTCACTATATCACTATTGGAGGAACGCAAATCAGTTACATTATAGCCTACGCAGCCCGGCAGCGAAGCAACTATGCGTGTACGCTCGCCCACCTTCAGGCTGGCCTCCTCCGGAGCCACCGTCACCAACGGGCTAAGCTCGGAAGCTGCGGTTGCAGGCAGGTCGGGCGCATCCTCGTCGCCCTCCAGCTCGCCGCTTTCAATTGCAGGGCCTTCCAGCTCATCCTCCTCTACAAGCGGTGCTCTTTTGGCAGCCAGCATATTGATCGGGTCACCGTAAATAAGGCTTACCTCATCCTCTTTATCGTTGCGGTACACAGCGCTTAAATCGGCAGCTACCAAAAATTTGGCAATAACCTCGCCCTCATCATCCAGTGCCGTCAGCTGGTAGAACCAGCCGTCCACAGGCTCCTCCGCATAGAGCAGCTTATAATCATCAACATCCTCCGGCAAGCCCGTCTGCTTTTCCGGCAGGCCGGCAAGCAGCGCGGCGGCGGCAGCCTCGGATACATCAAAGCTGTCCTCGTTAAATCTGTATTCACCCTGAACATCAAGCGGCAGCGGTCCGTCCTGATAGGCAGTAATGCTTTTGTCCTTCAGCACAAAGCGCAGCTCCACCGTATCATTATTTTGGTAATCTACTTCGGCAATACCGTCGCCGTCCTCGTTGATTTCAAAAACGCCGGCAGTAACGAAATCCTCCGCACTGTCCTCTTCCTCACTGCCACGCATAACCTTCAGCTCGTAAAGATATTTATCGTCGCCCAAGGGCTTGATATTCAGCACGCCGTTATTATACTGGCTGCTTTCGGTCCACACATAGCAGCCGGCCGTATTCTTCCAGTCATTTTTGGAGGCGGCGCCTGCCTGCAGCGTCAGACTGCACAGCAGCAGGGTAAGCATAACAGTTACGATAATACGCATCATTTTTTCTTTCATTATGCTCCCCTCCTCAAATGCTCAGACGGAACCTGGCAGTTTTGGGATTAACGCCATCCATCCAATATTTCACGGTGTATACGCCCTTAGCACATTTTTTGCCGCTGTTGCCGCTCGCCCAGCCGTTCCAGCTGAAGGCAAAATCCTGATTGGCATTTTTTGCCTTATATTTCGTGCTGTAGACCAGCTTGTTATTTTTATTGAAAATCTGGGCATAGCAGGTCTTGCCCGTGGAATTATTCTTTTTGAAATACAGGCGCTGGTAAACATCACCGTTGCCCTTGCGGATAATCTTGGACGCACGGAACTGCATTTTGCTCTGCGGCTTGTAGCTGATGTTGACAGTCTTTTTAACCGCACCGCCCTTGCCGAAGCTGCTGGTCGTTACCAAGCGATATCTGCCGGGCTTCAGGTTTTTCATATCATAGCTGTATGGTACAAAGCGGAAATATTTATCACCATCATAGTACCATTTTTTCAGCTCGCGCTGCTTCCAGCGCACAACAACCTTATTATCCTTGTTGAGCAGCACCGCCTTATCCTTCATAGGCCCCTTGCCCTCTACATAGCGCTGCACATTCAGCTTGGTGCCGTTTACCTTAATAGTTGTTTTATACTGCGTTGCCGCCCACGCCAATGCCGTAAAAGCCACGAGCATCGCCAGGCACGCCCCGAGCACTGCCTTCAGCCGTTTCATTTTTCCGCCTCCTAACCGCCGGATATAAAAAGACCCGGCATATACTTCTTCATTTACAGTATATACCGAGTCAATATTAACTATAAGTAACCTTTAGTTAAGAGTTGGGGAAAAAGCGCTCCAGCTGATGTCTTTTATTTTTGGCCGCCGCATCAATCTGCAGCTTGGCAAAAATTTTGTTGAGATATTGCTTAATCGTCCCCTCCGACAGCAACAATCTTTGCGCAATCTCCCTGTTCGTATGGCGTGTCGCCGCCAGCTGCGCTATCTGCAGCTCCTGCTCCGTCAGCTCATGCAGGCCTGCTTCGGCAAAGCGTGCGGACATAATCTGTCCCCGACCCGCTTCCAGCTGCTGCCCCAGGTGCAGCGCCGCTGCCGCCGCTGCTGAAAATTCACCTTGCAGCTCCTGCTCCAGATAAGGACGCAGCAGCGCTATGTTCTGTGCCAACGGCAGCACAAGCTTATCCGCCTCAGCCATTGCCAGCGCCTGCTTCAGCGAAGCGCGGCAGCTCGTTACATCGCCTCTGCCGGCAAAGGCCGCCGCCCTTTGCACCTGCAAATACAGCAGGCACAAAAAATTACTGTAGGGACGGCATTCCTGCTCCCAGTCGGACCAGCGCACCAAAAGCTCCGTATACTGCCCTTGTGCCAGCAGGCACTGGGCGCTGATATAGTTGCGGCAGGGACGCGCAGGATAAAGCACCGAAGGCTGCTGTCCGTTTCCGTCCGTCAGCCAGCTTGGGATATATTCCGGCTTGCCCAGCAATGCATAGTAAAAGCCGGCGCACATATCGGCAGTATTCAGCAGCATGCTCTGCTTCCAGGGCTGCAGCTGCCACTGATGGCGGCTGTACGCCTCTGCCTTACTGCTGTAAACGCCGCGGAAAAGATCGCGCTGCATCTCCAGAAAATCACAGCAGATAGTAATACACTCCTGCCCATGCTTTTCCGCCTGATAATACGCCTTCTGCAGAGGTATATCCACTTCGTCAATGCGTCCCTGCAGCAAAAGTGCTTCCGCCTCCGTCAGCTCGGTGGCTCCGGCACCGTGCCAGCCGCTCAGCAGATAGTACGGCGGCATGCACTCCTGCATATCCTCCACCGTCTGCCGCAGACTGCAGCCCGTGCGTAAATACAGTCCCAGAACATTGGGCGCGCCGAAGGTCCAGATGCCCTGCTTGCTGAGTGTCTGCGGAGCACCGCTCAGCAGCTTGTAGGCACGCCTGTGATGCTCGCTCATACCGGTGATGCTGTTGAAGGCCAAAAAGCTCAGAATAACCTCCAGCTCGCCGTAATAATTATCGCGCTCACGCTGGTTGATGGCAGTGTTGCGCTCCAGCGCCGTCACGTACCATTCCTTGACCTGCAGCATTTCCGGCACCATGTTCAGCGAAAACATGCGCCGCATAATAATCAGGACCGCCTGCGGATACTGCCACAAGATTTCCGGCGGACATTCGCGCAGCCAGTCGAAAAGATGCTGCCTGTGCTGCGGACGCATCGACCAGTCGCGCAGCCGCTGCACTGCAGCCAACAGACCGTCAAAATCACAGCCGCGGTACAGCCAGTCCAGCGCTTCCTCGTACTCCTTCTGCTGTGCGTACCATTGTCCCAAACGACGGAAGTACCTTTGCTGCTCTGCCTCCGGCAGCAGGCCGAAGGCATGGCGCGTTGCCTGCTTCAGCATATGGTGACAGCGCAGTCTGCCGTTGGCCAGCCTGATAATAAAGGCGTTGCATTCCAGCAGCCTGCTTACAGACTCTCTGCAGCTTGCGCCGTAGGCAAAGACCACCTGCTCCGGCGTAAATTCCTCCGGTTGCCCCATAAGCAGCAGCAAGCGCTGCTGCTCCGACGGCAGCGGCCGCAGCAGTACATTGGCTATCATCTCATAAACGCTGCCTGTATCAAGGCAAAAGCGCTTATACCTATCGTAGTTCAAAAAGTTAAGATAGGTAACGGAAAACCAGCCCTCGCAGGCCTCATGCAAAGCATCCAGCTGCTGCGTTGTAAGCTGCAGGCCGCATCTGCTGCTGTATTCCGCCAGCTCGTCACGCTGCAGCGCCAGGTCATGCTTATCAAGGCAAAAGACCTTACGTCCCAGCTCCAGCAGACGGCTGCCGTCAAAAATCTGCCCTCTGCTTACCAGCAGCAGGTGCAAATCAGCAAAGCCTGCCTTGCTCAGAGCAAAGAGAAAATCAATCGCCTCGCTGCTCTCCAACAGATGCAAATCATCTATAAACCAATAGACAGGCTCATGCGGCAGCAGCTGACGGAACAGCTCCAGTACCAGCGTTTTGGCATTGGCATCGGCAGGCAAAGACTGCTGCAGCAGCGCAGCGCCCAGCTCCGTATTTTGCCAGCTGTGGCACACTCCCTGCCAAAAGGCCTCGGCACCGGCGCCGTAAATACTCTGGCGCAGTACCTTTTTGCCGCAGCGCTCCTGCTCCTGCAAAAAGTATTGCACAGCCAGCGTTTTGCCGTAGCCCATGGGAGCAACAACCAGCGTTGTTCCCGCTGTCTGCAGCTCCGCCAATAGCTCTTTTATTCTCTTGGAATAATATAAATTATTGAGCCTTTTCATAGTGTTTTTACTTAATTACGTTCTGCGGTGTGCCTGCCAGCCATTTTTCGATGTTGGCAAAAACGATATCGGCACGTGCAGCCAGTGCTTCGGCGCTGGCGAAGGCCACGTGCGGTGTCAGCACGGTGTTCTTCGCATGGCACAGAGGATGCTCCGGCGCAATCGGCGGCTCGCCCTCAAATACATCAATGCCTGCGCCCGCCAATCTTCCTTCGTTCAGCGCCTGTGCCAGCGCCTCGCTGTCCACAACAGGACCGCGCGCAGTATTCAGCAGTACGGCCGTCGGCTTCATCTTGGCAATAGCCTCGGCATTAATCAGTCCGCGGGTTGCGTCCGTCAGCGGCACATGCAAGCTGACAAAATCGCTGGCAGCCAAAAGCTCATCCAGACTTACATAGCGTACACCGTCAACCTGCAGCTCTGCCTTCGGAGTACGGCTGTAGGCCAGCACCTTGCAGCCGAAGGCAGCGGCAATCTTCGCCACTCTGCTGCCAATCGCACCGGTGCCGACTACGCCGAAGGTCTTGCCAAAAAGCTCAAAGCCTACCAGGCCATCCTTCGTTCCTGCCTGACGGCAACGCGCATCGCAGGGTACGATGTTGCGGATAACGCTGATAGCCAAACCGAAGGTCAGCTCTGCTACCGCATTGGTGGAATAGCCTGCAGCGTTGCACACCATCACGCCGCGCTCACGGCAGGCAGCCAGCGCAATATGGTCTACGCCGGTAAAGGCTACAGAAAGCATTTTCAGATTAGGGCAGGCGTTGATGATCTCCGCACTCAGCGGCTGGTTGGCCAGCATAATAATATCAGCCTGCTGCACACGTGCCAACAGCTTCGTCTGGTCTGTTTCCTTCTCAGTATAATATACAAAATCATGACCTGCAGCCTGCAGCGGTGCTGCCAGTGCATTAATCAGCTCCATCTTTACACCTAACGGCTCCATAACTACTATTTTCATCAAAGCACCTCCGAAAAAGTCTGTAAAATTTTTGCTTATTACTTACATATTACTACTGTAGGAATTGATTAGCAAGGAAGAATTTTTCAGGGCCGGTGTCTGCCTTCATGAGTATTTGCGTCCGCAAATACAAAAAAGCCGTTCTTCTTTCGAAGAACGGCATATTTTCGTTGGTGATCCACCCGAGACTCGAACTCGGGACACCCTGAT
>NZ_CABQHJ010000037.1:0-25659 GCF_902463975.1 uncultured Phascolarctobacterium sp. | reverse complement strand
ATAAAATTTTACAGGGGAAAATAAAAAAAGACTTGACTTTTGTTAGCAGGTTTTTTTGTGCGTAAAAGTTTCTTGTATACCGGAAGCTCTTGCATTTTTTGCAAAAAAGTTTCTTGTATACCAGAAACTCTTGCTTCTTTTGTGAAAAGTTTCTTGTACACTGGAAACTCTTGCATTATTTTTTGTTTCGGCATTTACGCCGGAGGCAGTAGCTTTTTAATTTTTCGTAAGCTAATTATGCAAAATGTCATGCAAATGCCACAAACTTACGCTATAATATACAAGTACAATAGGTTTTTAACTTCAATGAAACGAGGAATCACTATGAAGATACTTAAAATATTATGTTGTATGGCAGCCGTCTGCCTCACAGCCTTCAGCCTGAGCGGCTGCAGTCTGCAAAAGGCTGCGGGTAGCCTGGGCAGCGGCACAATAAGCATCCCGACCTACGCCATCAAAGCACCTGCCGCAGGCAAGCTCATAGGCCTTATCAGCGAAAAGGGTGAGCGCATCAGCAAGGGCCAGCCGCTTTTTGCTATCGGTGACGCACAGCTTGATAAGCAGGTTAAGGACCTGGCAACGCAGGTTGCCAAGGCCGAAGCAGACTTAAAGCGTATGCAGCAGGGCACACCGACGGCAGCACCGATTGCTGACACTTCTCTCGCGCAGGCTAACGTAGCAGCAGCACAGCAAAAGGCTGCGAAAATGAACAGCCTGCTGGCGCAGGGCGCCGTTTCACGCAATCAAGCACAGGCTGCCCAAGACGAGCTACAGCGCGCTATAGCACAGCTGCAGGCAGCAACATCAGTATCTGTAAGCTTCAAGCCTGCTTCTCCGGCAGAAATCGACGCTCAGCAAAAGCTCATTGTCCAGCTCAAGGCACAACAGGCTGCTGCAATAGCACAGCAGGAAAAAAATGAAGGCAACAGCCCCTGCACCGGCATCATTACCGATTTGCAGACCGCCAATAATGCTACCGTACAAAAGGATCAGGTAATCCTGCACATCAAGGCTGTCGACAGCTGCAGTATAACGCTTAATGTCAGCGCAGCGCAGGCTAAGGAGCTTAAGGCAGGTATGCCGGTAAGCATTAAGGCCGCCGAAACCCCTGCCCCCTTCAGCGGTAAGATAAGCAGCATTGACGGCACCAAAATCACTGTTACTTCGGACCAGAAGCCCGAGGATCTTAAGGACGGAGCTAAAGCTGAAATCAGCTTAGCAGCTTAACCAAAACACCAAATACCATGCAAGGAGATTCATATGCTTAACCAGTTTTCACGTACAGAGCTGCTCTTCGGCAGCGAAGCAATTACGCGTCTGCAGAACGCCCATGTCGCTGTTTTTGGTATCGGCGGCGTAGGCGGCTATACAGTTGAAGCACTTGCCCGCAGCGGCGTCGGCAGCTTTGACCTCATTGATAACGATACCGTTGCCCTCACTAATCTCAATCGTCAGATTATCGCTACCCTTGATACTGTCGGCCAGCCTAAGGTGGAAGTCATGGCCAAGCGTATTGCGAGCATCAATCCTGATGCCAAGGTAAATTGCCGCCAATGCTTCTTTTTACCGGAAAATCAACATGAATTTGATTTCTCTCAGTATGATTACGTTGTCGATGCCGTAGACACTGTGGCAGCAAAAATTGCTATCGTACTTGCAGCCAAGGTAGCAGGAGTTCCGGTTATCAGCAGTATGGGAGCAGGCAACAAGGTTAACCCTGCCATGTTCGAGGTAGCAGATATCTATAAAACCAAGGTTGACCCCTTGGCACGTGTTATGCGCCAGGCTATGAAGAAAAACAACATTAAAAAGCTCAAGGTTGTTTATTCACAGGAGCTTCCGCTTTTACCTATAAATGAGGAAATAGAAAGCGAATGTCACGCCGAAGCGCCTAAACGCCGTGCACTGCCCGGCAGCAATGCCTTCACACCTTCGGTAGCAGGACTGATTATTGCATCCGAAGTTATTAAGGACCTGGCAGGCTGGGATAACAGCAACCGTAAAGGATTAGCTTAACAAAACAGAATTACAGGCAAAATAAAAACGCCTCTGCCCACAGCTCAAAGCGTGGTCAGAGGCGTTCCCTCATTACAATTATTCAAAAATGCACATAACAGTCAGGACGCCTAAGAAAACTAAGCTAACACCAGCGGCACTAAACATAGTAACTCACCTCCATGCATTCGCACTTTTTATTTTTATTTGACGCTGTATTTTTACAGCCTGTGGGGTTTTGCCCTCATCTGCTATCTATTATAGCACGTTTTTGTATTTTGTATACAGTATTCTCGAAAAAATTTTAAAGTTTTTCTGACAACTACAATTGCTCGTCTTTTAGCTATCTGCACTGCCTCATACTTGCAACTTTACCTGTTATAGTATATAATAGCGTTATGGTATTTTTATCTGCGGGTATAGTTCAGCGGTAGAACATCAGCTTCCCAAGCTGAGTGTCGCGAGTTCGATTCTCGTTACCCGCTCCATTTTGCTTACTAGCTTCAAGCCTTCGGCTTGAAGCTTTTTTATTTGCGCTCACAAAAAAGTCTGACGACAAAGCATTTATTACTTATCGTCAGACTTCTAGGTTGTATTGAAAATGACAATGCATACGGTGCTTATCCTCATACTCAAAGGCTGGCAAGAAAGTGCCGGAGACGAGGAACTAATGCCGCCGGCGTACTACTGCTACGTCAAGGCATTCGTGACGAAGTATATGGTGCTTTATCGCCAGCCTTCCTCACCAGGCACATTTAAGAATATAAAACAAAGCTCCCAAAAACGCACCCATAACCGTACCATTAAGGCGAATACGCTGCATATCTGTATCAACCTTACTGCGCACCATTTCCGTCAAACGTTCATCAGCCATTGCCTGCAAAATACACTCCACGATATTTCCCAACATCGTCTGCGCCTGCAACAGGCCCAGGCCAAGTATATGCTGCAGATATGACTCAGCCTTAGCCTTAAACTGTGCGTCGGAACGTAAATCCGTTTCAATAGTTTCCAACGCCGCTTGCACAGCCTGCAGCAGAATCGTCGGCTGCGCTGCTGCGCCGCCTTCCTGCGCAAGCGGACGGCACAAGGCTTTAATCATATTATCCAAAAGCTGCTGTAAAGCAGGCTGCAGTGAAATATCACGCAGAGCACGCTGCTGCAGTGACTGCACCAGCTCACGCCACTGCTCCGTACCATAAACGCTGGTTACAACACGCTGCAGCTGCGTATACAACCAGCAGCGCCACTGCTTGTCATCCTGCAAGCGATGCGCCGTTGCTAGCAGCGCTCTGCAGACTGCATCTGTTGCATCATCAACATTGACTACGTCCAGCTTCTTGGCTGCCCACAGCTTCAAACTGCTCAAAAATCCTTCACTGCTGCGTTGCTCAACCTGCTTTTGTAGCTCACTGTGCACACGCTGCCTGGTCGCTGGCGCTTCTGCCAATGCTACCAGCTGCTGCAAGAGCCATTCATAGCATTGTTCGTCCTGGCGTTGTGCAGCCAAAGCTTTAAACAACTTATCAAGCTCTGTATTAGCCTCGACATCAGCCAAAGCGGTTTTTATTTTCCCCTCAAGCTGCCTGCTTAAAGCCAGCGTATCAAGCTTATGCAGAACACCCTCGGCAAATTCGGTCAATAATCCTTGCAAACGCGCCTTATTCTGAGGCTTTTCCAGATAAGCCAGAAGCTTGTCCAAAAGCACCAGCTGCTTTTTCTGCAGAAGTAACGTTTTTTTCGTTAAAAATTCCTGCTGCACCATTTTGCTGCAGCCACGCACAAAAGCATCACGATTGCGTGGCAAAATTGCCGTATGCTTAGCCATAAATGGCAGCAACCGGCAAAGCCATGGCACCTCAAACACTGCAGTCACCGCAAACCAATCAGCAAAACTGCCAACAAGCGCGGCTTCCGCCATATAATAACCCAAAATCAGCCAATCCCACTTAAGCTCGCCGAAATGCCCCATGTACAGACCGGCATAATGCAGCCTGAGATATAAGAAAAGCAGATAGACTGCACCGGAAGCAAGAAAAGCACTGTCTGCATATGTCCAATGTTTTTTCCAGCTATGCATCCTAGCTCACCAGCCTTTCTGCCAACGTCGCAATAACAAACAACACCGCGCCTAGCAAGCCACCGATACAAGTGCCGCTCTTGCGGATATTTTGTAAATCATCGCCTACACGCAGCTCCATTTTAGCAATCAGGTCGTCCTTATCATAGCTTTGCAGCTTATGCAAAACTAAATCATATACCGTATCATGCTGCATTGTTAAGACCTGTAGCAGCAACTCCTTAAGTGCATGATCAAGCTTGCCTTGCTCCACCTCGCTGTTGGCCAAAAGCTGCAGCCTGTTTTGCAGCAGCTGCAGCAAAATATCAACATCCTGCGTCTGCAGCAGCTCCTTGAAAGCCAAGGCCTTCGCTGTCGCCATCTGTGACAGCTTACCGTTTAGCCAATCTGCAAAAGCAATATCATGACGATAATCCTCCATGCGCGCCAACAGCCAATTATCAAGCTGTCGCCGTAGCTCACTTGCAGGATCTGCCAAGGCGTCCAAAGTTTTTTCCAGCTCCTGCACAAAAAGCGGCACCAGCTTCGCTGCCTGCCCGCTCACAAACAAATTGCGCAGCAGACTGTCCTTGTTGTATTCTTCCTCCGCCATCTGCGCCAAGCCTTCAAGCAAAGCGGTAAATTCTGCCTTATGCAGAATCTGCTTGGAATCCTGTGCTGCAAGCTGCCAAAGACCGTTAAAGCTACCGTTGGCCACAGCCTTCTGCAGTGCGTCCACCAAAATCTCCGGAATACGCAGGCTGGCAATATATTTAGGCAGCTCTTGCAAAAGCAGCTGTTCAGCCTGCCTGGTATTGAGTGATTGCAGCGCATGCTCCGCCAGCGGCCGCACCGTTTGCCACAGGCGCTCCACATTCTGCTGCTGCGCAAAATGCGCCAACAGCAGCTTGGCAAAGTTTTCGTCACCAACAGCCTGCATAACGTTTTCTGCCGTCAACAGGTCATTGCTCACAAAATCAGCCAGACCTGTTGTCAGTCGCTCATAATTATTGCGCAGTACATCTGTTCCCGGCGCGTTAACACCCATGGGACGTTTGAAAAGCGCCGTCACGCCCCACCAGTCTGCCAAGCCGCCAATCGTCGCAGCCAATGCCGTATGATGTATAAAATCAGCCGCCAGGCTGGCCTGCGCCCAAGGCCAGGCGCAGGCAGCGGCAGCTGCGGCGCCGGCCAGCAGGCAGTGCGCCTGTGTTTTTACTGTAGCCATAATCAATCTCCTATCAACAAACGCTTTATCTATTATGTTATAGAATTTCTTTACTCTTATTTTTAATTATAGCACAAAGCAGATAACAGCGTAAGCAAAGGCTTATAATATAAAAAAGCTGGTGCAAGTACTCTCACATACCTTGCGCCAGCTAATTCTATTTTCTATCTCCTCGTAAAGCGAAGTGCTTAATTTTTTTGTTTTAACAACTTTACAATTTGCAGAACTTCTTCAAGACTGATATCTTTATCTTTAGCCTCAGCCTGTTCATCTAAATCAACAAAGAAACTGCTCATATTGCACTCCAACAGGCTATGCAGTTTAAGCAGATTCGGCAGAGTTACAGGAACACGGCCACACTCTATATTACACAGGTGTGTCTGGGAAATCCCCATTTCCTTTGCCAATCCGGTTTGTGTTAGATTTTTTGCGGTACGCAGTAAACGAATTCTGCGACCAATAAGTTTAATTTCTTCTTGCAATTTCCTTGCACCGCCTTCCGATTTACTTGCGATAAATTATTTTAAACTAATAAAGCACTTATTTAAAGTTTACCACGTTTTTCAGATTTAGCAAGAGTTTTTTTGTATATTTTATTTACTTTTCCCTATATTTCGCTCATAAATATATGAAATTTTCAGCAAAATATTAAATTTCATTTTCGATGCCACATTTATCCTTACAAAAAATACTTTTGTTTTCGCAAGCAGGAATTGCTATTAACCAAGCAGTAAGCGGTCACTGGCCATCTCAGCACCGCTGGCCTTTTCAAACATATCCAGCAAGTCGGCTATTTGCAGATGCTGCTTTTCTTCTCCCTTGACATCAATGATTACTCTGCCATTATGCAGCATGATCAGACGATTGCCATAACGCAACGCATCACGCATATTATGAGTAATCATCAACGTTGTCAACTGATCGCGGGTTACAATCTTTTCCGTAAGCGCCAGCACCTTCGCCGCAGTTTTCGGGTCAAGCGCTGCTGTATGCTCGTCCAGGAGCAACAGCTTAGGTTTTTTCAGCGTTGCCATCAAAAGTGTCAGTGCCTGACGCTGACCACCGCTCAAAAGGCCGACCTTCGCAGTCATTCTGTCTTCAAGTCCCAAATCCAGCTCCTTCAGCAGCTCATAAAAGCGGTCATGCTGATCACTGGAAAGGCTCCAGCCCAAGCCGGGAGTTTCGCCACGGCGAGCCGCCAGCGAAAGATTTTCTTCTATCATCATACCGGCAGCAGTACCAAGCATCGGATCCTGGAACACACGGCCAATATATTTAGCACGCTTATGCTCCGGCTTTTTGGTAATATCCTCACCATCAATAATAATCTTGCCCTTATCTATCGGGAAAACGCCGGCAATCGCATTCAGCGTAGTAGATTTGCCGGCACCGTTACCGCCGATAACGGTAGCAAAATCACCGGGCTCCAGATGCAGAGATAAATCCTGCAGAGCCTTTTTTTCATTAATAGTTCCAGGGAAAAATGTTTTGGAAACGTGTTCTACATGCAGCATTTAACGCACCGCCTTTCTAGCACCGAATTTACTTTTAATCAGCGGCATGGACAAAGCAATTGCAACCAGCACTGAGGTAAAGAGCTTCAGATCATTTGGCGGCATACCCATAGCCAGTACAACTGCAATTACAATACGATAAACAATGGAGCCTAAAACTACGGAAATTAGGCAGTTTTTAAAGCTGCGTGTACCGAAAAGCACCTCGCCGATAATAACGGATGCCAGACCGATAACGATTGTACCAGTACCCATACCGACATCAGAAAAGCCGTTGGACTGTGCAACAAGAGCACCGGAAACTGCCACCAACCCATTGCTGATAAGCAGTCCCAGGATAATAGTTACGTCGGTATCTACGCCCTGAGCACGAATCATCTGCTGGTTAAAGCCGGTAGCACGGATAGCGGCACCAATCTGCGTACCAAAGAACCAATACATAAAGCAGCCAACCAGAACAGTAACAACCAGGCCAACAACAAGGGTTGTCTGTGCCATAGTCAGGTCCAACATAGACTTGGCGATTTTAAAGGTAGTATCTACACCAAGCAAAGATAAGTTAGCCTTGCCCATAATGCGCAGGTTAACGGAATACAAAGCAATCATGGTCAAAATACCGGCCAACAGAGCAGGTATTTTCATCTTAGTATGCAAAATGCCGGTTATAATACCTGCCAGCATACCGGCAATGCAAGCACCTAAAAGTGCGGCCAGAGGACCGAAGCCTGCTACCATCATGGAAGCAGCTGTTGCCGCACCCAGCGGAAAGCTACCTTCTACCGTCAAATCTGCAATATCCAGCACTCGGAATGTTACATATACACCAAGAGCCATCAACGCCCACAGTAAGCCCTGTGCCACTGTAGGTATCAGCAAACTAATCATTTCCCAATTCCTCCCAATCTTCTTAGCGAAAAAAGAGCCTGCTTTTTTAACGGCAGGCTCCAAATTTTAATTATTTAATAACCTCTGCACCCTTCAGCAAATCTTCAGGAACCTTCAAACCAATCTTAGCTGCTTCCTTAAGATTGATGGTAGGCTTAAATTCTTTTTGTGCCTGAATAGCCATATCAGCCGGTTTTGCTTTACCGCTCAGAATATCAGCAGCCATCACACCGGTTTGGAAGCCAAGCTTGTAATAATCAACGCCCAATGTTGCCAGACCGCCGGCTCTTACCATACCGCCTTCAGCACAGATAACAGGAAGCTTTGCTTCCTCAGTTACACTGATTAAAGTAGGAATAGCAGATGCCAATACATTGTCGGTAGGTACATATACTGCCTGTACATCACCTGCCAGACTGCGGGCAGCCTGTTGGATATCATTAACAGTAGAAACAGTTGCTTCCTTTACGGTAATGCCCTTGGCAGCTGCAGCCTTCTTCAGCAGCTCAACCTGCAGTTGGGAGTTAACCTCACTGGAGCAATAAATTGTACCGATGGTTTTAGCATTTGGAACCAGCTTCAGCAGTAAATCCAGTTGCTCGGCAACAGGGTTCATATCTGTTGTACCGGTTACATTAGTGCCCGGTTTAGCATCATCCTTAACCAGCTTAGCGGTTTTGTAGTCAGTTACCGCAGTAGCAACGATAGGAATATCGCTGGTAACATTTGCTATAGTCTGCGCTGCAGGAGTTGCAATAGCACAAATCAAGTCAACCTTATTATTTACAAAGCGATGAGCAATGTTCTGCAGGTTAGATTGGTCAGCCTGCGCATTTTGCTTGTCAAAAGTAATGTTCTGGCCTTCCTTATAACCCTTAGATGCCAGACCGTCAATAAAGCCCTTGTTAGCTGCATCGAGCGCTTCATGCTCAACCAGCTGTACAATGCCTACATTAACTTTTTCAGCCTTTGCACCTGCTTCCTTTTTGTCACCGCCGCAGCCTAATGCCCCCAAGGCGAGGGTCAGCATCAGGCCAGCTGCCAATGCTTTAATTTTGTTGCTTTTGAGAGAAATCATTTTCTACCATCCTTCCATTCTACAAATTTCGTATAAATGTAGTTAGGGTTATTTTATGCTTTTATACTTTATTTGTAAAGTTTTTTGAAATTTTTTCTCTATTTAGTATTTTGAAGCACCTTTACTGTATAAAAAGTTACAAGTTTTACTGTAAAAAGGAAAACTGCCTCACACCTATAGTGTGAAGCAGTATTTTTAAATTCAGTTATTTCAATAACTCTTTGGCCTGCTTTTCGCTGACAATTAAGTGCGTAAACATTCCTGTTGCCAAAGCACCAAGCAAAGCTTTGTTGCTGGCATGAAGTCCTAGGCCAATCAGTTTCTTGCAACGGCGCAGCTGTGCCAACGGAATATGCATGCAGTAATCATTATTACCACTGATGAATTCACCGCGCTGATTATAATAATATGATAAAAAGCTTCCCACGGCCTTTTGCTGCTCCAACGCATCGCCGAAACGGGTTGCCGTTGCTTCATCAGGCACGGCAGGATAGCCGCAGATAGATACAACAGCAGCATCCAGACTATGCCATTGCTGCAGAAGCTGCTGATAAACCGACCTGCTTTCCAACTCTGCGCGTTCCTCCTCGGAATCAGGAAAAGCACTGCAGCCAAGCATATAACAGCTTCTGCCACAGGCGCTTGCCCATATTTTCACCAGCTCATCCGGATGATAGCCCTTATTAGGAAAATTCGCCGTACCAATCAGCGGATATACCATACCATCCTGCGTATAGCTGCTGCAGTCCGCAGCCTTCAGCACAACCTCACCCAAAGCATAGCCCCAGCCCAGAGCCAAGCTCTTGTCAGCCGTTGTTTCAGCCATAAGATAATGCATAGCCTGCGTCAATGCGTCCTGTTCATCTGTAAGCACACAGCCACCGGCCAAGGCATATTTAGATTGCAGACGCTGCAGCAAATCCGCCTTTCCCTCATCTCCGGCCCGGATTTCAATATGCACAATTCCCAGCTCACGCGCTCTTGCCAGCATCTTGCTGACAGATGGACGTGACACGTTCAAGCGTTGTGCAATTTGCGCCTGCGTCAGATTGCTTTCATAATATAAACGGGCAGCAGCTACAAGCTGTGCCCGTTCATGAACCGATAGCATTTATTTAACTTCTTCCATTAATTCGAACAAGATGCCGTCCTTCATGATGAAAGCAATGCGGGTATGCTCATCAGCCATCCAGGGCTCAACAATAACCTTATTTTCTGCCAGCTGCTTATCAAGGTCATCAACCTTATAAGCTACATGCACTAAGGTCTGCAGCTCTTCCGGCAACGGAGTATCTTTTTCGAAGCGCAGGTATTCAATATGAAATTCATTGGTATCAGGAGTAATGAGATGTGTCTTTATGCCTTCTGCATAAATCTCGCCTTCTCTTGCAACAGTTGTCGGTACGCCGACATGCATAAATTCTTTCATTTAATCCACATCCTTCTGCCATAACTCATAAGCATGGTAAGCAACTTCCGGCGTTGCATTTTCGTGTACAACCATACGGATTGCACGCAGCATTGCCTTCGGTGCGGCAGCCTGCAAAACGTTACGTCCCATATCAACACCGGCAGCGCCTTCATTTACGGCACGGTAAGCCATTTCCAGTGCATCACGCTCAGGAATCTTCTTGCCACCGGCAATTACGATAGGTACAGGACAAGCCGCTGTAACCTGTTCGAAGTTATCACAATAGTAGGTTTTGATGATATGTGCGCCGGTTTCGGCCAGCAGACGTGTAGCCAGGGAGAAATAACGCGTGGTACGCTCCATCTCCTTGCCAACTGCTACAACACCGAGAACAGGAATTGCAAAACGTTCGCCCATATTTACATAATAAGACAAATTGCGCAGGGAGTCAAGCTCGCCTGCAGAGCCTACAAAGCATTGAACTGCCATGCAGGAAGCATTCATGCGGATAGCATCTTCAATTTCTACGCCCACATTGCCAAAGCTCATGTCGTCCTTGAGTACGCTGGTGTCAGCAGTACAGCGCAGAGCAACAGCCTTGTGATGGTTAGCGGGAATGCAGGTACGCAATGCACCTCTTGTTGCCATCAGGCAGTCCGCATATTGCATCAGCGGCGGAATTGTCAGATCAAGACGTTCCAGACCTGCGGTAGAGCCCATGATATAGCCATGGTCAAAAGCCAGCATAATAGTGCGGCCGTCATCAGCAAAAATCTGTCCCAGACGAGATTGCATGCCCCAGCCTGCGGATGCGTGCCCCTTTACCGGGAACGGACGCTCCGGCGGAGCAATGCCGATGCCATAATCTTTTGCCAGTACATTACCTTCTTTATCTGCCATATTCAGTCACCTGCTTAATTTCTGTAGTACGGAGTGCGGCACGGAGCATTCCAGTAGCCAAGCAGCTCATCATCCATACGCGCAATGAACATCTGGAAGCCTGCGGTTTCCTGTACGGTAAGGATTTCGCCTACAGCACTTGCCACAACCTCAATACCTTTTTCTGCCAACAGCTTATGGCAGGCACGGAAAACAATCAGCTGTTCCATCAGAGTAGTAGCACCGCTGCCGTTGATAACAACCATCAGCTTTTCGCCTGCTTTTACGCCCAGATCCTTCAGCAGAGCGTCCATCATAATTGCAGCTGTTTCGTCAGCAGATTTCATCGGCTGAGTACCGCCACCGCCTTCACCATGCTGGCCCATGCCGACTTCCATAGTGCCTTCGGCAATATGAGCGATTTCCATACCGGTTGCGGGATGAGTAGCACCTTTAGTAGCAACAGCGATAGTTGCCATGTTATCAGCAAATTTTTGTGCAATAGCAGCAACCTCTTCCAAGGATTTGCCTGCAGCAGCTGCAGCGCCGGCAATTTTATACAGAGGAACGCAGCCAACCAGACCGCGGCGGTCGTCAGCGTTTTCACGCGGAGCATTGGCAACATCTTCCTGGGTTACAACCTTAACAACATTGATGCCCAGTTTTTTCACCTGTTTCATGGTCAGGTTGCCGGTCAGCATATCACCTGCATGGTTAAGTACAACGAAAAGTACGCCATGACCTTTATCAGCCATCTTAATTGCTTCTACGCAAGCCTGAGGGCCGGGTGCAGCAAAAATATTACCTGCAACAGAAATATCAATCATACCTTCGCCGACAAAGCCGCTGATAGCGGGCTCATGGCCGGTGCCGCCCAAGGTTACGATGGTTACGCGGTCTGCCTCTGCCAATTTCTTGTTTACAATGAGGTTACCCTGCTCCAGAGTGATGATATCAGGATTAGATAACACAAGACCTTCCAATAATTCACTTGTCAGATTTTCCGGATTGTTAATGAATTTTTGCATAATGACGCCTCCGTTTTTATTTATTGTTTTTTTAAGCTTGCGCTTTATCAGCAAATCAGATTGCCCCTGCCATCGCTGTGAGCAGAATAGAAATAGATGTTGCACCGGGATCTTTAGTACCCAGGCTGCGTTCGCCAACGTTTTTGGCACGACCAAAGCGTGCTACCATATCAGCAGTTTTTTCAGCACCCTCGACTGCTGCCTTACCCATTGCTGCAAAGACAGCCTTTGCATCGCCTTCAGCTGCCATGCCTGCATCAAGAGCAGGATACAGCGCATCAACCATTGTCTTATCACCGATTTTAGCCTTGGAAATGTCCTCAAAATTCTCTCTAGCCTGAGCCAGCATAGCACGAAGCTCTTCCAAAGAAACCTCCTGTGCATCCTCTGGCGCAGCATCAGCAAGTCCGCCAAAAACAGTTCCCCATAAAGGTCCTGCGCTGCCGCCGTTACTGTTCATAAAAGCCATGCTCAAATCATCAAGCAAGTCCTTAATATTGCCACTGTCATGTGCTTCTACTTTGTTTTTCATGGATTCTGCCATACGCGCAATAGTAACGCCATGGTCACCATCACCAGCTACGCTGTCCAGCTCGCACAGCATTTTACTTTTTTCTTCAAGCTCAACTGCTGCTGCCAAAAGCATCTTTTCCAACATCTCTAAAGTAAGCATAATTTATCCGCTCCTTTCGCTATCTCCCATTGTAGCATTTGTCAGAACATATGTAAACGATTTTTCTGAAATTTATCTTCTTTTCTGTCAAAAAAAGTTCGTCGCACTAAGTACGACGAACCTAAAAATTTTTGATATCTTATTTTTGTAGTAATCAGATCAGGCTAGAAGGATCAACCTGCTCGCCATAGCGAATAACTTCAAAATGCAGATGCGGACCTGTGCTGTAACCAGTGCTGCCAACATAACCGATAATCTCGCCTTTTTTCACATATTGTCCTGCACTGCAGACAACTCGGCTCATATGTCCATAGGCTGTCTGGTAACCATAATCATGGTTGATACGCGCATAAATCCCATAACCGCCAAACCAGCCTGCCTGTTGTACATAGCCTGCCGCACTGGCATAAACCGGCGCACCATAATCATTAGCAATATCAATGCCAGGATGCCAATCGCGACCATACCCGCCAAAGGGGTTAGCACGACCGCCAAAAGGAGAAGAAATGCTGCCACCACTAGTAGGCCATTGGCTAGGAGTAACATCACGACGATAGTTTTCAGTCTCAATAGCACTAAGCAAATTTTCTAAATCTGCCTTTTTAGCATCTGCCTCGCGACCAATGTTCTTTTCCTGCTCCAGCACAATGTTGGCCGGATTTGCATCACCCAAAACAGGACCACCCTGACCAGCATAATCAGAAGCGTTGCTCTTAGGAGGCAGCTGTGCACCACTTTTTTCCATCTGGCTACGAACCTGATCTTCCAGCTTTGATAAAGCTGCCAGCTTCTTCTGGTTGGTTTCTGCCATCAGGCGTAATTGCCTGATAGTCTGCTCCTGCTCGGATTTAGTCTGCTTATAAGCAGCAAGCTCCTGCTTCTGCTGCTCGTTTTGCACAGCAAAATGAGCCAATACACCAATGGTGCAGGTCACAGCAACTAAAAATGAAGCTACTGCTGTAAAAGCATATTTCAAATGAGTCTTTTTGACATGGGTTTTAGCGATATTCTGACCATCCGCGGGAATAAACCAAAAGGTGAAATGCTGATTGCGATGCCACATCATACGCAAGGAATTGTAGCGCGCCTTAATACGCCTAACAATTCTACGTTGCTTATCCTGCACCTTGTTTACAATGCTCATTACCTGCAGACGCACACGACGCTCAAGCATAGACAGCTGAATTTTAGCAACAGCTGCGGCAACAGCTATTACTGCCTTCACCTGTGCAATAAAAGCAATAATTTTTTCTAAACAGTCATTGTATAATAACTGCACTTCTTCTAACAGCTTGGCAACTAATACATTTGCCTTTGCTTTACAGTAATTATATAATGATTGCACTTCTTCTAACAGCTTAGTGTACAATTCGCTTGCTTTTGTGATGCAGTAATCATATAATGACTGCATTTTTTTACTACATCGCTCCAAGAAATACTGACTCATTCCGATACTCCTTTGTTTTTTATCTATTTATCTGCTATATTCCTTAATGAAACTATTGCAACGTTATTATTTTAATACTTTTTTCGTTTTTAGTCAAATTTTTGCATTTCAAAAGTCAATTTTCTTGTTAATCCTGCTGGATAAATTATGTATTTTATGTTACCAGCGCCATAAAGCGTCCCTCTGCAGTCAATAGCAACATACAAGCGTTCTCCTTTCAACTCACAGTTGCAAGATTTATCCCTATAATAATATTTTAAACATGCTTTTCTTACTGCGATACTTTTTTCTTATACCTTATAATGTTCTTTTGCACATACTGCTTGTATAGCATCTTCCCCACTTGACAAAGTCAAACTGTTTTTGTAAGATAGAAATATATTATGGGGGTATAGCTCAGCTGGGAGAGCGCTTGAATGGCATTCAAGAGGTCAGCGGTTCGATCCCGCTTATCTCCACCAGAATTCACTAAGCCGTTGGCCAGGCCAATGGCTTTTTTATTGCAGGATATCTATTTTCTGTCTAATTCTTCCGTTACCACAAAGCGAAACTGAAACCACATTGCAACCAACAAGCATTATTTTTACACAAAAAAACAGCACCCACGCGAAACCCGCATGGGTGCTTGATTTTTTAATGGAGCTACTGACGGGATTTGAACCTGCGACCTACTGATTACGAATCAGTTGCTCTACCAGCTGAGCTACAGTAGCACATAAGCTATATTAAATTTCCTGCTGCATCGCAGCCTCTTCTGCTGCCTTAGCTGCTGCCATCTCTGCCTTAGTACGGCGCTTTCTGACCTTCTTGGCACTGTTAATACCGGCCTTCTTGATGACCTTTGCTAATTCAGAAATAATATGCAGTTCATCTACGGAACAATCCTTAACCAAGTCAGCCAGCTCATTGCAGTAAATCTGCTCACTGTGATGAATGTTGTCACACAGCAGCTCGTCCACAGAAACATCCAGTACATTAGCCAGATGAATAATTGTAGGCAGGCCAAGCTTAGTATTACCGGTTTCTATATTGCTGATATGCGGAGTTGACAGACCAGTTAGATTAGCTATATTTCCCTGAGTTAATCCTTTTCTGGCACGAGCGGCCTTTATCCTCAGTCCAATAGCCTTGTAATCAATATCTAACTTCACAAACGTTCTCCCCTTCTACTTAATCACATACTAATAACATTACAATTATATATGATATCATCGTAAAAGGCAAGAGTCATTTATTTTTTTATAAAATTTTATTTTTTCAACACAGGCACTGTCAGACTGCCCTGCGGCATCAGTAAAACCTTATAATCTTTGCCGACATATTTTTCTGCCAGCTTCATAGCCGCATCTACATCATCCACAGATTCAAACAGCAATTTTTGGGCAAGCTCTTTATCCAAAGCGGAAACAAGTATAAAATGCGCCTTCTTCATCAGGCGGGTGATAGCAAAAGCCTTATGCGCACCGATGACAAAATTCTTTTCCAGCTCCGCTTTAATAGCATCCGGCGAGGGATTTTCTTCCAAAGCTTTTTCCAGAGCGGCACTGCCGCTGCCTTCTTCACATTCGCCAAGGATAATAATTACGCCGCCATCCTTAACTGCGCACCAGGCATTATCCATCGTCTTTTGCAGCTGATAAATATTGATATCCTTAGGATAACCGCCGCAGCTGGCAATAACTACATCCGCCGGCTCGCTGATAGGTACGCCGTAAACCTGCTCGACAAATTTGCAGGCCTCAAGATGTGCTTCATACCAGTCACCTGCAAAAACCTTCAGGAATTGCTTTTGCGCATCCAAAATAGAATGGAACAGGAACATCTTGTGCTCTTTGGCAAAAAGACGCACGCCCGCGACCTGATCATCGTATACAGGATTACCATGCAGCTTGCCTAATTTTGCCTCCGGACTCATCATCAGGCTATGGTTTTTGCGTACCGTTTCCATAGCAGCAACACCGGGCAGCACGGCCTTGCGTCCGCCGCCAAAGCCGCTGAAGAAGTGATAAACAACAGTACCGGTCAAAATAACCAGGTCAGCATCACAAACATGCTTATTAAGCCATACAGGTGTACCATGCTCTGTTTCGCCGAAATACTCGAAGTCATCCTGCACATGGCAGTCGCTGTTATACATTTTCAGGCGTTTGGCAACATCCTCGCCAACCTGCTCCACCATTTCCTCGTGGCTCATGCAGCGATGTGTACCCAAAGCAAAGACAATATGCATATCCTCATCCTTAACGCCCAGTTTATTCATTTCGTTAACCAAAATGGGCATAAAGGAATGCGTGTTGGCAACACGTGTTGAATCGTTACAGATAAAGGCAATTTTCATTCCGGGCCGCACCAGCTCATCAATCGGTGCGCTGGCAATAGGATGATACAAAGCATCCAGAACAGCTGCTTTTAAATTCTCCAGCGGCATCATCTGCTTCATTTTCAGTTCGCCAAGAACATGCTCCTCCGGCAGAGAAAACTCCTTGTAGCCATGACCATATTTGTACTTATAATCAGTCATCTCCGTACCTCCTCTTGCTTAGCTTAAGCAATTTTACTTAATTCTATTCTATCATATCTGCTATGAAAAATGTTTATTTTTTGGGCAGTGAAAGTAATAAAACCGTAAAAATAATGCACACCATACCGATATAATCAGCCATTGCCAATTTTGTGTTCAGCAGCAAAACTACGGAGATAATAGAAGCCAAAGGCTCGGCGCAGGAAATCAGGCTCGCCTTGGTAGGTCCGACAATTTTCAGGCCTGCCAGATAAAATGCATAGCTCGCAATAGTCGCACCCAACAGCAGATACGCAAAAGCCAAATAACCGCTCATATCCCAATGACCTGCGGGAGCAAAGGGATTACGCCAGATAATCAATGCCACGCCGCTGATAAGCTGGCCCCAGCCGATAAGCGTTGCTGCAGTATATTTTTTGAGCATTTGACCCGGCTTAATGCTGTAATATGCATAGGAAAGTGCAGACAATACACCGATTGTCAATGCCATTGGCGAAATCGCCAGGCTATCCAGACTGCCGTGCGTTGCGATAAGAAATACACCTACAAGTGCGCCGACAATGCCTATCAGTTCACGTACGTCAGGAATTTTTCTTGACTTATAACTCATCCACAGCATTACATAAATCGGTGCCATGTACTGCAAAACCGTCGCCGTCGCCGCATTGCACAAACCGATGGTGTAATAAAAACCCAGCTGTGCGCCCAAGATACCTAAAAATGAAAACTCAATAATATTCCAGGTATCTGCCTTAAGAATAGCAAAGATATCCTGCTTCTGCACAAAGGCCGCAAAAAGCAGGAACATACAGCCTGCCAGAATCTGACGTACCATACAAAGCCAGACCATATCCGCATCGTGATACTGATACAAATACTGTCCTGCTACGCCGCCCATGCCCCAGCAGGTTGCAGCACCTATAATTAAAAATATACCCTTAAGCATACCGATAACCTCTTTCATAGATGATGATTATCAATAATATAACACCTAACAGAAGCATTTACAAGACAAATAAATAATAGTTTAAAAAGTTACGTAAAAGAGCTGCCGCACCTGCGTGCGACAGCTCTTAAAAACATTTTACAACGTAGCAATAAAGTAAGCAATGCTGCTTACCAGCACCGTTAAGGTAATCATCATCGGGTCAGCGATAGATGTACGGTAGTTTTCCGGATTATAATGCGTGCGTTTACGGAACGGTTTGGCATCGAGGAAATCCATCGGATTGCTCGTAAGGTCCATAAACTTTTCGTACAGCACGCCCCAAGCACTGCCTAGGCCGCCGCTGATTGCACACAGCAGCATGCTGATGCGGACGATGACAAAATCAATCGGCTTACGGTAGAACCAATCTGTATCGAGGCTGAGCGCTGTATGAGGCTCCATGCGCGGCAGGAACATCATAAACGGCACCATAGTTACGACAAGAATTTCCACGTAGCTCAGCATATGTGCTGCAGTGAACGGCTGATAATCGGGATAACCGAACGGCAGATAACGATACAGCAGGTCCGGATATACGCCGTACAGGAAGCAGAGCGCTGCGCCGAAGCCCATACCGATATACATATTCTTCGGCAGAGGATTTTTAATTTCTACATTCTTATCGGCATCACGCAGGAAGATGAAGTAACCCATCTTCAAGGTAATGGACAGGAAGGTACCTATGCTAGCAAGCTCAAGCAGTGTATATACCCAATCATAACCGGCAGCAGATGCAGCGGCAATCGTAATCGTTTTGCTGATGAAGCCGTTGAAGAACGGTACACCGGAAATGGAGAACGCTGCTACAAAGAAGCATACAGCCACAAACGGCATCTTTTTCGCCATACCGCTGAGCTGGTTAATCTTGCGGATACCGGTTGCATAGATAATTGCACCGGCACACATGAAGAGCAGGGATTTATACAGGATGTGCGAGAAGGCATGGGCCGCAGCACCATTCAGTGCCATCGCCGTGCCGACGCCTACACCGGCAACCATGAAGCCTACCTGGCTGATAATATGATAACCGAGCAGACGGCGCATATCGTTTTCCATAATCGCATAGGCAGCACCGTAAAGCGCCATGAAGCAGCCAAAGCCCATCAGGAAATCTGTTCCGGCAAAGATACGGATTAAAGCGTAAACAGCAACCTTCGTCGTAAAGGAGCTTAAGAATACGCTGCCTGTAATCGTGCCTTCGGGATAAGCATCAACCAACCAGGCATTAACCGGCGGAATTGCCGCATTAACAGCTACACCGATTAAAATTGCCCAGAAAGCAAGGTCATGCGGAGCCTTAGACAGATTTGCAATCAGAGAATCACCGCTGCCAACCTTCAGGAAGATACCTAAAAGCAGCAGATTGCCGCCGAGCATGTGCACCAAAAGATAACGCAGGCCTGCGCGACGGGACTGAGGAGTATTGCGGCACCAGATCAAGAACAGAGAGGTTACGGCAAGTGCTTCCCAGAAGAAAATCAGCGTCAGCCAATCCTTAGCCAGTGTTACACCAAGAGCGCAGCCGGCGTAGGACATGGAGCAAAATGCTTCCATGCGGTTCTCGTTATGACAGGAATAAATGCCGCCGATGCAAGCCATCAGCGCAAAAATCATGCAGAATACATAGCTGAGCTTATCTACAAACATGTAACCCAAGTGATAGCCTGTACCAAAAAACTCAATGCTCAAATCTGTGCCAACCGGCATAGAAAGTGCAGCAAAGAGGGCAAAGAACGGACCTATAGCCAAAATAAACTTACGCAGCATTTTCGGCACAAGTACCGCAAGCACGCCCACGGCAATGAGGATCAGACCGGGATGAAGCAGATTACTCATCGTCCTCACCTCCCTTAGGATCATCATAGTAGGTTTCATCACGCTGCAGCAGCGGCGTCATGATAATTTTTGCCAGAATAATCAGCAGCCAGCAACCGAAGAAGCCGAAGAAAATATCATAGCCAAACGGCAGCGGCCACCACGCAGGACTGTGCAGATGTACGCCGCAAAGCTCTCCGATTGCGGAAAGCACGAGCACGGCAGCAGCTATCATGTAAACAGTTTTCTTGCTCATTACATCCAACCTCCATTCCAGCCTGCGCAAATAGCGTTGGAGGCCATTGTTGCCAGCTCATAGAAGTGCGGATAAATATCCGGCACGATACCGAGGACAACAGCGATAATAGTTGTAACGCAGATAGGAATCAGCATCGAGTAGCTGATATCGCCATATTCACGGAACTCCTCCTGCGGATCCTTGCGGAAGTATGCCATCTGTACAACAGGCATCAGATAGCCGGCAGCTAAAAGTGCGCTGGCAACCCAGACGAGAATGTACAAAGGCTTGCCTGCCTGCAAAGCGCCCAGTGCCAGATTCCATTTGCTGACGAAGCCAACGAGGAACGGTGTACCAGCGATACCCAGGGAAGCAATCGTGAAGCAGGCCATAGTTACCGGCAGCTTCTTGCCTATGCCATACAGCTCACTGATATTGTTTCTGTGTGTACGCGCGATAATCAGACCGGCGCACATAAAGAGGGTAATCTTCATAACAGCATGAGCTACCAGATGCAGGTAAGCACCCTTGATGCTCAGCGGAGAAATAAGCGCAGCACCTAACACGATGTAGGAAAGCTGGCCGATAGTGGAGAACGCCAGACGACGTTTCAGGTGATCCTGACGCAGAGCAATAAGCGAAGAAATGATAATGCTCGCCGCAGCAGCCCACGCCAATACATCAACGACACCGATTTCCGCCAGCAGCTTCGGGCCAAAGACGAAGCCGATGATACGCAGTACGGCGAAAACACCGGTTTTAACAACGGCAACGGCATGCAGTAATGCAGATACCGGAGTCGGCGCAATCATTGCTGCCGGCAGCCAGCCATGCAGCGGCATAACCGCAGCCTTTACGGAGCCTGCCAGAATCATCAGTACGAAGATAGCCTGCAGCACCCATCTCGGAGCCATATCCGTAGTCAGGAAGCCGCCGGGAGTAAAGTCCATCGTACCGCTGATGCAGTAAACGGCGATAACGCCGGCCAGGAAAAGCTGACCGGAAATCAAGGTATAAATTAAATACTTACGGCTGGCCATCAAAGCTTCCTGGTTACGCTTATGCAGTACCAGCGGATAGCTTGCCAGAGTCAGCAGCTCGTAAAAGATGAAGAAGGTCAACAGGTTTTCGGCCATCGCAATGCCCATTACGGCACTCATGCAGATAGCAAAAGCAGCAAAGTAACCGGTCTGCTCGCTTTCGTTATTGCAGCGCATATAGCCGATGGAATAGAAGTTCATCGGTACCCACAGCATCGAAGCCAGCACCGCAAAAATCATGCCGGCCGGATCGGTACGCAGCGTCAGTCCCACAGTATCTGTAATCTGGCACAGCGTCCACTGATACTGATTGCCGTCGAGAACAGCGGGCAACATCGACAGGATGATACCGAATTTAAGCACGGAAGCGATAACGCTCCAGGTTTCACGCAGGTTAGGCCAACGTCTGCTGAACGCGATAAGTACAGCAGCTATAAAAGATACACCAACCGCCAGAAATGGTCTGCAATCTAAAATAGTCATCTCAGAAACACCTCCGGCAATCCTAACTTAACGACATCGGTAACGATGTCAACACTGTAGAAGCCAAGTACCAAAATCATGATACCGCCGACGAGAATCGGGATAACCATGGAAAGCGGTAAGCCCAGCTTGCCCTTATGCGGATGTACCTCAGTCAGCGAAGCTTCACGCTGTATAAACATCTGCTCAATAATACGGAAGAAATAAATTGCATTCAGCAGAGAGCTGATAACAAGTACAGCGATGTAGAAGTACTGTGCGCCGGTGTAGGCACCAAGCATAAGATACCATTTACTGAAGAAGCCGCAGGTCGGAGGCAGACCGATCATAGACAAAGAAGCCAGCAGCACGGTAATCGTACTGATAGTCATCTTTTTGTTCATGCCGCCTAAGCGGTACAGATTGACCTCACCGAAGCGATACTCAATACCGCCGATAACCAGGAAGAGGCTGCTCTTCATAAAAGCATGGTTGATAGCGTGCAGTACAGCGCCGATGAAGCCGTACATATTGCCCATTGCCAGACCGATAGCAATGTAACCGATCTGTGCCACAGAGGAATATGCCAGCATACGGCGAAAGTCATACTGAGCCATTGCCATAATAGAACCGATAAGAATACCTGCTACACCGAGAATGCCCAAAACGTTGAGCGCACTCTGAACTACAGGGTTATCAACCTTAAAGATATAATATACAAAACGAATCAAAGCATATGCCGGAGCCTTACTCATGCAGCCTGCGATAAACGCAGCAGCACCCGGATGAGCGAAGGTGTAGGCATCAGGCTGCCAGCCATGCAGCGGGAACAACGCCATCTTGATACCGAAGCCGATGATAAAGCAGGCTACGGCAATTGCGAACAGCGGCGAATTCAGATGCGGCACTACGCGTGCAGCAAGGTCCGCCATGTTCAGAGTACCGGTCATAGCGTACAGATAGCCTACGCCCAGCAGATATAACGAAGCACCGATGGTACCGATTAACAGGTAACGGAAGGCTGCCAGCATTGACTTTCTGCCGCCAAGGGCAATCAGGCCGTAACCAGAAAGTGACATAATCTCCAGATATACATAGAGGTTAAAAACGTCACCGGTGATAATCATACCGGAAAGACCTACCGTCAGCAGACCGAACAATGTATAATAGCCGCCTACATGCAGCCAGTCCTCATCCTTGACGAACGGACGGCTGTAAAGCGAAACCATCAGGGAAATAAACGTTACCACTACTGCCAGAATACTGTTTAAGGGGTCAAGAGCAAATTCAATACCGATTGGCGGTTCCCAGCCACCCATCCAGTAATGCCAGGTTTTGCCGCCGGATTCCAACACTCTTTGCAGTACGATGCAGGCATTGGCAAAAGCACCGGCGATAGAAGCCATAACTATCCAGGAACCTAAATTTTTACTGATACGGGAAAATAACATACACAGCAACGATGCTGTCAGAGGTAAAAGTACAATTAGGACGGGAGCATGTTGTGTCATTTACTAGCCCTCCTCAATACCTCTACTTCTTCAACAGAACCGTAGATTTCTTTAATACGCATGAGGAGTGCAATTGCTACACCTGTAGTACCAAGGCTTACAACGATTGCTGTCAGCATCAGGCCATGCGGCAGAGGGTTAATGTAAGCATTAGGATCTGTTGTCAGGCCGTTCTGGATAGGAATCATTGCGCCATCCTTCTGTGCAAAACACAGATAAAAATAGATTACGGCAACCTGCATAACGTTCATCGCCATCAGCTTCTTCATATAGTTTTTGCTGAGAACCATGCCATACACACCCAGGAAGAAAAGAATCATGACCAGGGAATAAATGCCTTTTGTTTTCAAAAACTCATTGAGCACTTCCATCTTCGTCACCCCTTTTCACGATTGCATCAAGCAGATTAATAATTGTCATCATTACGCAGATGGCAACACCGATTTCAATAAGGAAAATGCCCATAGCATGCATTTCATGCTGCGGCTCCATATGAATCGGCATATAATTGTAGTTCAGGAAAAAGTCTGCGCCGCCGAACAATGTCAGCCAACCGGTAAAAGCATACAGGAAGGTGCCCACGCCGGCAAGAACAACAGAGGTTTTGCCTAAGACATTGAACTTTGTATCAAAGCCCAGGATAAGACGTGCAAGCAGCACGCCTACAGAAAGCAATGCGCCTGCCTGGAAGCCGCCGCCCGGAGAAAACTCACCCAGGCAGAGAACGTAAATGCCGTAGGTAATCGTGAACGGCACCAGCATTCTGAAGGCCACATTTAGGATAAGACCGCCAAATGGTTCTTTCATTTGATAATCTCTCCTTCCTCCGGATCCTCCGGCTCTTCCTCAGGTCTGCGTCCTACCGGATTGCTGGTCAGCACCAGCACCGTTGTCAGACCGGCGAGGAACATTACCGAGGTTTCCCACATAGTATCGAAGCCACGATAGTCGATGATGACGCCCGTTACAATATTGGGCGAGCCTGTATCCTCCGCACTACGGGAGATATAGGTCGGAGTAACATGCTGGTTAGGCGCAGTGTTCGCGTCACCAATTTCGGGCAGGTAGGTTACGACAGAGCAAAACATGCCTGTCATAATCGCCAGGATAACAGCAACTAATCCACGCATTATTTACACCACCTATCAATTTTTTTCAACGAAGCTACGAAGAAGATGGTAGAAATCGTACCGATAACAGCCTCAGTAAAGGCTACGTCGGGGGAGCCCATCATCAGATACAGCAGCACAGCACAGAAGCTGAACGCACTGTAGATAATCGCAGCACTTAAAATATCCTTGCAGAAAATAACTGCACAGGTAATGAGAATAAGGAAGACAAGTAAAAGAGCTTCAATAGTATAAATCTCCATTTTATTTATCTCCTTTCTTCTTATGATATTTATGTACCTGATTACGATTTGTTTTTGCAGGCTTCTTGCGGATATGACCGACAGGCTCGTCAGCACTGTGGTCAGCCTTTTCCAGACCGACAAGCTTTTTGGCGCCCTTGCTTTGCAGTGTCCAGACAGGATGTCCGGATTTATAGGCTGCCTTACTCAGAATATGCGAGCCGATCGGATTCGCCATAAAAACAAGTAAAAATACAAAAGCCATCTTTGCCGCTGTTAGTGTAGGTCCTTCATAAATCATCAGACCGATAAAGGAAAGCGTACAGCCAAGAGTTTCACTGTTACCGGAGGCATGGATTCTGGAATAAAAGTCCGGCAAGCGCAGCATACCGATAGCTGAGCCGACGAAGAATACCAGACCGCTTAACAGGAACAGTGCAGCGATAACTTCGCGCAGGGAGGTAAAACCAAATTGTTCAATCATATCCTTTTACCTCCTATAAATTTAGCTACAACCAACGAGCCGATAAAGCCTAAAATTGCATAAGAAATCGCTATATCAACATACATATCCGGACGTTTGTCAATATAGCCGAAAAGCACCAATAATAGAATTGTATCGGCACCGATAACGCCCAAGGCGTTCATTCTGTCAAAAATTGTCGGTCCGTTAAACAAGCGCTGCAGCATTGTGCCGATGATCAGAAGAATGGCTACCATCATAATATAAAATATAATCTGCATAATCATTCCTCACTCTCTACTACTGCAAAATCAAATTTTTCGCCGTATAAATCAGCAACCTTTTTCTGCATGCCGCCGTCGAGCACACCTGCAGCCGCACCAACGGTCAGTGCATGAATCTCATACACACCGTCGTCGGTAACATTCATTGTTACTGTACCCGGTGTCAGCGTAATTGAGTTCGCCAAAATAACAGATGCCATAGGATTATCGGCCCTGAAGCGGAAGCGGACAACCTTAGGATCAATGTTCAGCTCCTGACCTGTAGTTGCCAGCAGCACATCAATATTGGCGAGCACCAGCTGCCACATCAGCCAGAAAAAGTACATAATCATTTTCGGAACCGAAAAACCGAAAACATAATACTTTTTACTGCCGTCCTGATTCGGTACCAGCAGAAGCGGGTATGTAACCCAAGTTGTTACCACAGCTGTGAGGATACCGTATACGACAAATTTTGTTTCTGTTCTGCCTGACAAAACCATCCAGAATGCAAACAGCACCAGAGCAAGACATGTCATATGCACCATAGGCGAGCCTACAATTTTTTTATCGTTCAATACTCCCTGCTTTTCCACAGCTACCACCTTTCTTTATATTATTTTTGAATATAATAGCATTTGCGTAACCAGTCATCCGTCAATACAGATGACATAGCTGCGAAAATATAAATACCGCTTTCACAGTATCATGAAACCGGCATTTAGTAACATAAATACCTATTAGGCAGCTCTCATAGCAAGCTACCAAAAAAACAATCCTTTTCTCGCTCTTAATTACTATAAATTAGAC
>NZ_CABQHJ010000036.1:0-28546 GCF_902463975.1 uncultured Phascolarctobacterium sp. | reverse complement strand
TATGCTTATGGAAGCTCGTTTGTTGGACGAACGGCGCGAAGGTATTGCTGAAGGCGAAGCTATAGGCATGGCTAAAGGTGAAGCTATGGGCGTAACAAATGCCAACATTGCTACTGCTAAACGCATGCTGTCTAAGGGCTGCTATTCTCTGCAGGATATTGCGGAGCTGACAAATTTGTCTCTCGCTGATGTGGAAAAGCTGAAGGAAGAAGCTTAACCACTCTAACACTGATTTCACCAAGCAGATTGACGATGAAATCAGTTACTTAAAACTTGATACGAACTCTAAACAGTAAAGGCGTTCTACCGTACTTAAGTAGAACGCCTTTACTGTATTTTGCTTGCTATGCGAAGTGCAGTCGCTACCGGCAAAGCATTTGCTTTGCCTTCCGCTCCCCTGCGTGCATTGCCAGTCTAACGTAATTATATACAATCGGCAGAACGCTCCGCTACATGCGCCTGCATCAGAAGTTCAGCAGCGGTACTATCTCCGTATCCACAACATTTTTGATATTCTGACGGGCGTTGATAAGATATTTCAGCTTGATGCCACCGGCAGGATTTTTTGCTTTATAGGCTTAAAAAAAGGAAGATAGAAAAAAGAAGATTCACTTTACTAATGGCAAAAAAATGCCCAAATGTCAGACAAGGGAAAAATCGATTTTGTGAACTTTTTGAAAAGTATTTTTTCTTGTCTGACAAATGCGATAAAAAAAAGCCATTAGTATCTAAAGACACCAAACCAATACACCAGCGCCAACACATCACAGACGCCCCTCAAATCCTCACGCCCCACCGCCTCCAAAAAACAAAATGCCCCCACGCGAACGCGCAGAGGCATTATTGCTTCAAGTTGTCAGGTTAATATAAATTAAGCGGCTATTATTTCTTTTCGATGAGCTTCAGCGGAGCAGAAATCTTAGCTTCTACTTTTTCGCCTTTAGCAGCCTTAACAGCTACTTCCAGACCTTGCTGGCCCATGATTTCCGGCTGTTGAGCGATAGTAGCGCTCATAGCGCCGCTTTCTACAGCCTTTACGCCGTCAGCTGTACCGTCAAAGCCAACGATGAAGATTTGCTTGCCGGCACTCTTAGCAGCTTCGATTGCACCCAAAGCCATTTCGTCGTTCTGAGCGAAAATAGCTTTGATGTCCGGGTTAGCCTGCAGCATGTTTTCTGCTACAGTCAGGCCCTTGCTGCGGTCAAATTCAGCAGTCTGTTTAGCAACAACGGTCAGCTTGCTGTCAGCCAGCTTGTGGAAGCCTTCGCCGCGTTCACGGGAAGCGCTGGCACCGGGGATACCCTCCAGCTCAGCAACCTTAACCTTTTCGCCCAGCTTTTTGATAATGTAATCAGCAGCCATTTCGCCGCCCTTTACGTTATCGGAAGCAACCAGGCATGCTACATCGCCCTGGTTAGCGCTGCGGTCAAGGCAGATAACAGGGATATTAGCCTTGTTGGCAGCCTTTACGGATGTAGAAATTGCATCAGAGTCAACAGGGTTAACCAGCAGAACGCTGATGTTTTGCTGCAGCAGGTCAGCAATATCATTAGCCTGCTTTGCAGGATCGTTCTGAGCGTCAACAACCTTTACGGTTACGCCCAGCTCCTTAGCCTTAGCTTCTACGCCTTTAGCCAGAGAAACGAAGAACGGATTGTTTTGAGTGGATACGGAGAAGCCAACGGTGATTTTCTTGTCGTTGCCTTTTGCAGCATCCTTCTTGTCGCTGCCGCCGCAGCCGACAATCATCATAGCCATTGCTACAATGCAGGTTAATACCAATAAAATTTTTTTCATGTGAGAAAATACCTCCCGGAATTAGAAATTACTATGCGAACAAAAACTTGCATTAAGCAGGCTGCGGCTGAAAAGCACCGAACGGTGCTTTACGTCCGCATCACGCTTAGTTTTTCTTTCTGTCCATCAGCACAGCCAGCAAAATTACAATACCTTTGACAACTTGTTGGTAAAAGCTGGATACGTTTAAGATATTCAGACCATTGTTCAGCGTACCGATAATCAGCGCACCGATAATGGTACCGAAGATGCGGCCCTTACCGCCGGAAAGACTGGTGCCACCCAATACTACAGCTGCGATAGCATCCAGCTCATAGCCGGTGCCGGCAGTAGGCTGAGCACTGTTCAGACGGCTGGTAAGGATTGCGCCTGCCATACCGCAAAGGAAACCTGTTACGGTATAAGCAAATATTTTAATGCGGTTTATTTTGATACCTGCAATGAAGGAAACCTTCTCATTACCGCCGACAGCATAGGTTTTGCGTCCCAGCGGAGTTTTGTGCAGAATGAACCACAAAATGAAAAACATAATCAGCATCATAATGGCAGGACCCGGCAGACCAGCAACATAGCCCTGGCCGAATTCAAGGAAGCGGTCATCCTCAGACAGGCTGCTGATAGGGTTGCCGTTGGTATATACCAAGGTCAGACCACGGAAAATGGTCATGGTCGCCAGGGTTGCGATAAAGGGCGCCACCTTGCCGTAGGTAATTACCAGGCCGTTGACACTGCCCAGTACAGCACCGATGAGGCAGGCCAGCACGATACCGAATACAGGATCCATACCGCCCTTGATAAAGCTGCCCATGAGTGCACTGGAAAGCGCCAGAATACTGCCGACGGACAAATCAATACCGCCGGTTAAGATAACAAAGGTCATGCCAAAGGAAATTAAGGCATTGATAGAAACCTGACGCAGCAGGTTTTTCAGGTTGCTGGGGTCGATAAAGCTGCTGTTGAGGCAGGAAATAACCACAAACAACACAACAAGTCCGATTATGGAACCGGATTTTTTCAAGATTGCTTTTACATCCATTATTTTTATTGCCCTCCCGTTGCAAGTGTCATAATTTTTTCCTGGTCTGCTTCATCATGCAGCAGCTCGCCGGCAATGCGGCCTTCGTGGACAACGACGATGCGGTCGCTCATGCCCAATACCTCCGGCAGCTCCGAGGAAACCATAATAATCGAAACACCACTTGCAGTAAGCTCGTTCATCAGCTCATATATATCGCGTTTTGCACCTACGTCGATACCACGGGTAGGCTCATCCATAATAATGACCTCCGGGTGCATGCCAACCCATTTGGCAATAACCACCTTCTGCTGGTTACCGCCGGACAACGCACCGGCCTCAAGGTCCAGGCTGCTGGTCTTTACGCCCAGCTTTTTTGCCATTTTATCAGCAAAATTATTAAGAACATTAAAATTGATGACACCGCTTTTGGCAAAGCTGTCAACACTTGGCAAAGCAATGTTGCGCAAAATGGAGAAGTCCAGAATAAGGCCTTCTGTTTTGCGGTTTTCGGTTACGAAGCCCATACCCGCCTTAATAGCATCCTCAGGCTTGGTAATCTTCAAAGGCTCGCCCTTGAAAACCAGCTCGCCGCCTGCATGAGGATCTACGCCGAAAACAGCGCGCATGATTTCGGTACGGCCGCTGCCCATAAGGCCGGCAAAGCCCAAAATCTCGCCCTTGCGCAGGTTAAAGTTAATATCATGAAAAACACCCGGCTGCTCAAAGTTTTTGACCTCCAGCAACACCTCGCCCGGCTTATTGCGGCGGTCGGGATAAAATTCCGTAATGGAGCGTCCAACCATATCGCGGACAATCTGCTCCATGCTGTATTCCTTGACAGGTTTGGTTGCCACAGATACGCCGTCACGCATAACGGTAATCGTGTCGCAGTTCTGCGTAACCTCTTCCATACGGTGCGAAATATAAACCATTGCTACACCGCGTTTTTTCAGCGAGCGCATAACCTCAAAGAGCTTTTCTGTTTCTCTTTCGGTCAGCGCCGCCGTAGGCTCGTCCATAATAACAACCTTGGCATCCAGCAGAAGGTTACGGACGATTTCCGTCATCTGCTGCTGTCCTACCGAGCATTCGCCGGCTTCCATATCCAGTGGCAGCTCAATTTCAATTTCACGGCATTTCTGCTCTGCCATAGCACGCATAGCCTTAAAATCCAGGATACCCATGCCATTGGTTACGCTGTGCATCAAAAACAGGTTTTCCAGAATGCTCAGGTTCGGCCAGATATTCAGCTCCTGATGGATGAAGGCGATGCCGTAAGCTTCTGCCTCCAGAGGATTTTTGAAGCTGATTTCCTTGCCGTCGACAAAAATCTGCCCCTTATCCTGCTTGTGAATACCAGTCAGGATATTCATCAGTGTTGATTTGCCGGCACCGTTTTCACCCATCAGGGCGTGTACCTCACCGCTTTTAAGCTTCAGGTCAACACCCTTGAGCACCTCATTAGAACCAAAGGCCTTATGGATATTTCTTAATTCAATCTCCATACTTTTCCTTATTCCTACCTTACGCTAATTTTTAAAAGAAAACATTGCTGTGCAGAATCACATTGGCAAAAGGAGTAATTTCGCCGGTGCGGATAATGCATTTTGCATGCTTGGTTGCCTCCTTGAAGGCTTCGTGGTCTGCATCGATAATCCACTGCTCTTCAGTGAAAAGCTGCTTCATAGCGCCGTAGACAGCAGGATTTCTGCCTTCCATTTCCGCTGCAATTTCTACCTTTTCGATAACCATATTCTTGGCTACTTCCTCAACAACCTCCAGGAAGGAAGGAGTTCCCGGCTTCAGAGCCAGGTCGATTTTCTGCACGCCTGCAGGCACAGGCAGACCGCAGTCACCGATAACGATAGTGTCGGTGTGGCCCAAATCAGCCAGCACCTTCGCAATAGAGCTGTTTAACATTCCACCCTTTTGCATTACTTAAGCATCTCCTCTACTTCATGTAAATAAGGCATACCGCCCTGTGCTCCCAGCTTTTGCACCGAAAGAGCTGCGGCAGCATTGGCAAAGCTGATGCTTTCCTGCATGGATTTGCCATTTGCACGGGCAACGGCAAAGGCACCGTTAAAGGTGTCGCCTGCACCCGTAGTATCAACCGGCTTTACCTTAAAGCCGGGAACAGTAATAACCTGGCCCTTTTCCGCATAGGCAACACCCTTGCTGCCCAACGTCATAATTACCTTGCCCTGGTTCTGGTCAAGGATATCCGCCTTGCCCTTACCGGCAAACAGTGTTGCTGCCTCGTGCTCGTTGGGAGTCAGGTAAGTAATCTTATCCAGCAGAGCCTGCGGCACCGGAGCAACAGGTGCGGGGTTCAGCAGCACAGGTACACCGTGCGCTGCGCATTTTTCAATAACATAGGCATTGGTAGCGGCAGGAATTTCGTGCTGCAGAAGCACCATGTCTGCCTTGCTGATATCCTCCCACGCTTCATCAATCAGCGACGGGGATACCAGGTCATTGGCAGCCTTGATAACGATAATCGTGTTATCGTCCTCCGCTACGGTAATGTGCGCAGTACCGCTGTTTTCACCCGGCAGCACCTTCACATAGGTGGAATCAACATTGTTTTCCTTCAAAGCCTTCAGCACCAGCTGACCATATACGTCATCACCGATACAGCCAACCATCATAACATCTGCCCCCAGGCGGGCAGCAGCAACAGCCTGGTTGGCACCCTTGCCGCCGGGAGAAACGGTCAGGCGGTTGCCGAAAATAGTTTCTCCGGGGTGCACCCAGCGGTCACATTCCACGGTAATATCAATATTACAGCTACCTACTACGACAATCTTTGACATATTTATAACCTCCTGTCTTCAGGATTATTACAGCAGCGTACTTTCTGCTATCACAGTATGCAGCTGCTGTCTTTATTCAGATTATTTTTTGTAATAACAAAGCATATTGGCCGGCAATCAGATTTGGCTGCAACAAATCCTTGAGCAACTTTATCTGCTTGCGGCTCGTTTTGGGCATGGTCTGCTGCCAATAGGTTATGACTAGCTGCAGCAGTCGCAGCAGCTCCTCCCTGGCGTTCTTGTCTTCAGCCGTAAGCTGCCACCAAAAGCTGTACCATTGGCGGAAGATGTCAGCATCGTCCAGCATCGCTGAACGCGATACATTGGCTGTTACATCGCGCAGGTGACGCAAAAGCAGCTGCAAAAGCGCTGTCTGCTGCTTGCGCAGAACACGCCGCAGCAGCAAACGATACAAAAGCGTCAGCTCCTTGTACATCCTGCAGGCCTTGTCAAAGCCATCCCAGCGTGCGTACACGACGAAATGCAGCTGCAGCTGCTGCAGACTCCAGGAATACAATTGCAGGTCATCCTGCTTTAACAGCCAGCGCCCGGCCTCACGCAGCAGGAACGCTGTCTCCTCGCGCCACCGTCTGCGTGCCATACGCGCCGCCAAACTGAGCCATTCGCCCATAAATTCCTGCAGCATTGCAGTATCGCCGGCGTGTGTCCGCAGCCAGCGCCGCGCCAGCAGCGCGAGCGCGGTGCGCTCCTCGCTCAAACGCCTGTCACACACAGCAAAGGCCAGCTGCAGCAAAACGCTGCCGCCCTGATGCGCCAGCTGCGGATTGAACAGCAGCTGCTCCAGACGCTGCCTGCTTGCCTGCATCCAAGCCGTAAAAAGCTGCCGTTGCCGGTGGCGTAAGGCCACCAGCAGACAGCAGCTGATTGCTTGTAATGCTTCGTTATCTGCTGCTTCAGCAATAATACCCGAAAAAGCTGTGCAGGCGTTTTCTTCTCTGCCCTCGCGCAGAGCAATACATGTTTCTAAAATAAGTTCTGTTACCATATTTCTACAGGTTAATATCGCCTTCGTAGACGTCACCGGAAACAGGATCCACCGTTACCAGCAGGCCGTCGGCCAGCTTGGAGGTTGCCTTTTCCGCGCCTACGATAACAGGCAGGCCGCAGGTTACAGCAACAATGGCGGTGGAGGATGTCAGGCCGCCCTCTTCAGCGATAATCGCTGCTGCCTTGGCAGCAGCCTGCGGTACAAACTCGTCATTCAGCACATCAACCACAAGGACATCGCCCTTCTGCAGCTTCTCCTTAAAATCTGCTGCAGTGCGGCCTACGCAGATGCGTCCGGTGACAGTCTTGCAGCCGATACCGGTGCCGCTAAGCAGCTTTGTACCCACTGTAACCACCTTAATCAGATTAGTGCTGCCCGGAGTACCGATAGGTACACCGGCAGTTATAACAACAGATGCGCCGTCCTTGATTACGGAGTGATGCAAAGCACACTGCAAAGACAGCTCAATCATTTCATCAGTATTTGTAGAGTATGGTCCCAAAAGCGGCAACACACCCCAATAAAGCTGCATAGCACGCACGCGCTCAGGCAGGCGTGATACAGCAACAACAGTACATTGAGGCTTATATTTGGCAATCATGCGCGCCGTAAAGCCTGATTCCGTAATCGTAAGAATAGTATCGGCCTTTATTTCCTGGGAAATCTGTACGGTAGCATGGCTGATAGCGTCGGTAGAATGGATGCGCTCGCTGATGCCCTTCTTTTGGAAGATATGCACATAATCAAGTGCATTTTCCGTGCGCACAGCAATCTTGGCCATCGTCTGCACCGCCTCCAGCGGATACTTGCCACTGGCAGTTTCGCCGCTCAGCATAATAACGTCGCTGCCGTCAAAAATAGAGTTGGCAACGTCGCTGGCCTCGGCACGCGTTGCACGGTAGCTGTTAATCATGCTCTCCAGCATCTGCGTAGCGGTAATAACAGGCTTGCCTGCCTTATTGCAGCGTGCGATGATATCCTTCTGTACCAGCGGCACATCCTCGGTCGGAATCTCTACGCCCAGGTCGCCTCTGGCAACCATAATGCCGTCAGATACGCCGATAATCTCATCGATATGCTGCACACCGGCTTCGTTTTCGATTTTGGAGATAATCCCGATAGAAGAGCCTGCTTCCTCGAGCACCTTACGGATAGCGATAACATCATCGGCCTTTTGTACAAATGATGCCGCAATATAATCCATATCATGCTCAACAGCAAAAAGAATATCTGCCCTGTCCTGCTCCGACAAGAACGGTAGCTTCAGCTCAATGCCGGGGCAAGCCACGCGCTTACGTGAGCTCAGCTCGCCGCCGTTAACTACCTTGGTATAAATTCTGCAGCCGTCAATGCGTACAACCTTTAAGGAAAGCAGTCCGTCGGCCAGCAGAATATTGCTGCCGACTTCTACCTCCTGCGGCAGGCCTACATAATTGACGTGTGCCATATGGCGGTCGCCCAGGTATTCTTCCGTAGTCAGACAAAAATCATCGCCCTCGTTCAGCTGGACTTTGCTTTCGGCAAACATGCCCAAACGCATTTCCGGGCCCTTGGTATCGGCAATCGTAGCGATTACCTTACCTGCCTCTTCTGCTGCCTGGCGCACCAGCTGCAGCCTTTTGCCATGATCCTCATGGTTGCCATGGGAAAAGTTAAAGCGTGCCAGATCCATGCCTTCCAGCATCATCTTACGTAAAAGCTCGACATTGTCAGTGCTTGGACCGACTGTACAGATAATCTTCGTCTTCTTCATCAGGACCGCGCCTCCTCAGTACTGAAACTTATTCTCGCACAAAACCTCATAGGCATCCTCTGCCTCCGAAACCGGCAGGCAGATTTCATAAGCCTTATTATGCTTGCATCCGGAACTTTTAAGCTGTACCAGGAAGCCGTTTTCCGTAAGCAACTGTTTTATTTTATTGGCTTGTTCCTCAGTGTGGGCAATATAAATTGTTTTCCACATACTAGAATGCCTCCCGTAAACCAGGTCTAAGATTATGCCTTGTAAGCTTTGATTTTTTCAATCAGCTTCGGCAGAATTACGTTAACATCACCTACGATGCCATAATGAGCAACGGTGAAAATCGGTGCTTCTGCGTCCTTGTTGATAGCGATGATGATATCGCTGTCCTTCATGCCGGACAGATGCTGGATAGCACCGCTGATGCCGCAGGCAAAGTAGATATGCGGAGTAACAGATTTACCGGATTGGCCAACCTGTTGAGAGTGAGTCAGCCAGCCCTCGTCAATAGCGGCACGGGTGCCTGCTACTGCGGAATTTTCAAAGAGAGCTGCCAGCTGCTCGAGCACATCAAAGTTTTCTTTGCTGCCAAAGCCACGGCCGCCTGCTGCAATCATGTCAGCTTCATCAATCTTAACAGCGTTTTCGCTGCTCAGAGCTTCCTTTTTAACCAGCTCAACGCGGCTTACAGCGCCTGCTTCCGGAGTGAAGGCAATAACCTCACCGGTGCGGGTGTTGTCCATTTCTGCCGGTTTGAACACTTTAGGACGTACAGTACCCATTTGCGGACGGTTAACGTCGCAGATGATGGTAGCACAAATGTTGCCGCCCAGTGCAGGACGAGTCCAGGCAACAAGCTTGTCATCGGTTACATCAAGAGCGGTGCAGTCAGCGCACAGGCCGGTATGCAGACGTGCTGCAACACGCGGAGCCAGGTCACGGCCGTCATCGGTAGCACCGAACATAATGGAAGCCGGATCATATTTCTTGGACAATTGGCAGATAGCATCGGTATATAACTCGGTGTCATAATCTGCGTACTTAGCATCCTCAATAACATAAACAACGTCAGCACCGGCAGCAATCAGCTGCTGCGGCAACTCGCCTGCAGCAGCGGTCACCAGTACCGCACAGCATTTTTCCTCCAGCTTGGCACACAGCTCTTTGGCAGCGCCCAACAGCTCAAAGGTAACATTCATCAGCTGACCATTTTCCTGTTCAGCAATAACCCACATATTTACACACTCCTATTCGTTATCTTCAGTATTGTCAGTTTCGGCAATAGCTATGGCCTCCATGGGACATTCGCGGATGCAGGCACCGCAGCAGACACACTGCTGCATATTAATCTGCGCCCTGCCCTCGCGTAGCGCAATAGCCCCCATCGGGCAGACTGCCACACATTCCTCACAGCCACAGCAAAGCTGCCTGTTTACTTTTATCAGCATGGTTCACCTTAGCGGGTAATAACCTCTGCCTTAACCAGCTTTTCAAACAGCATATCTACTGCTGCATCAGCATCTGCTTCGGTAATGATTTCGCCATTGATTTCAGGCGGAGTCGGGGTGAAGGCCTTTTTAACCTTAGTCGGAGAGCCCTTCAGGCCTACGGTTGCCGGATCAATATCCAGGTCAGCAACGGTCAGAGTAGGAATCTGTGCCTTACGAGCTTTCATTTTGCCCTTAATGCTGGCAAAACGCGGCTCTTTTTCGGATTTGGTTACGGTAACCAGCAGCGGTGCTGCACAAGCCAAGGTCATCTGATAATTTTCGTTTTCGCGGACAACAACAAATTTGCCGTCGGCAAAGTTCAGGCTCAGAGCGCCGGTAATTTGAGGAATTCCCAGATGCTCAGCCATTTCCGGACCAACCTGTGCGGTATCGCCATCTACTGCCTGCTTGCCGCAGAGCACGAGGTCGAACTCACCCAGATGTTTTACAGCAGCAGCCAGAGCCAGGCTGGTTGCCAGAGTATCGCTGCCGCCCAGAACGCGGTCGCTCAGCAGAACGCCGTCATCAGCGCCCATAGCGATTGCTTCCTTCAGAATATCGGTTGCCTGGGGCAGGCCCATGGTCAGTACAGTTACCTTAGCGCCTTCCTTGTCCTTCAGGCACAGTGCTACCTCCAATGCCTGACGGTCATATGGGTTCATAATATTTTCTACACCCGTACGGTCTAAGGTATTGGTTTCGCGGTTAAATTTTACTTTTGCCGTATCCGGCACTTGTTTTAAACAAACGAGAATATTCATTTGCTGCCTCCTTAAGCTTATTACAGGAGCTGCTGCTCCGGCTTTTTTACATTCTTCTTTTTATTTTAGCATTTTTGCACTTAAACTTGCAAGTATATCATGAAAGTTTATGAAAAATAGCTCAATCAATTATACTCAGTTCCGCTTTACTACGCAGTTATCGCCCAAAATTTTGACAACATCTTCGGCAAAGCCCGGTGCTTCACTGTTCACCCAAAAGTTAGGCGTAGTCTTGATCAGCTTACGCGAGCCCATCAGCTGCAGGTATACGCAGTCATCACCCTTATATTTCTGGAACAGCTGCATCAGCTCACGCTGGATCAGCGGATTTTCCAGATGCGCTTCAATGCGCAGGCAGATTTCTGTCGGCGGCTTAGAGGGCAGCACACGCACGCTGTTGGCAATAATCTTACTTTCGCGCTCGTCTACACTGAAGCGTCCTTCAATTGCTACCACACTGTCCTCGTAAATATCCTTGACACTATTGCGGTAGGCCTGCGGGAAGACAATTATCGGGAAGCGTCCGCTGAAATCCTCCAGCGTCAGCACAGCCATCGTATCTCCGCGCTTAGTTGTTTTGATAGTGCAGTTGGTAATAATGCCTGCCACCCGCACGAACTGTCCGTCTGCGACCTGGGTATCCCCACCAAACTGGTGCAGCGGCATAAAACGCTCCAGCATCTTTTTATAATCGCTCAGCGGATGGTCGGTAACGTAAAAGCCGATGATTTCCTTTTCATATTGCAGAATAAGCTGCTTGGGAAATTCATCCAGCTGCGGCAGCCTGATTTCGCTTGCGCCAAAATCCTGCACATCACCGAAAAGTCCCAGTTGGCCATTGGCCCTGTCTCTTTGGCAGGCAGCACCCAAATCAACCGCCTGTTCTAAAATAGCTAGCAGCTGCGAGCGTCTGGCACCAAAGGAATCCATGGCACCGCATTTTATCATATTTTCAATAACACGCTTGTTGACCACACGCATATTCACGCGGCAGCAGAAATCAACCAGGCTTTCGAAAGGCCCGCCTTCATTACGGGCGCTGATAATAGCCTCTACAGCAGTATCGCCGGTATTTTTGATGCCTGCCAGACCGAAGCGAATGGATGCATTCTGGTGTACTGTAAAGTTGTGACCGCTTTCGTTGACATCCGGCGGCAGGATTTTGATGTTATCATTGCGACAGACGTTAATATACCAGCTCACCTTATCAGCATCACCGATAATACTGTTGAGGAAGGCCGCATAGAACTGCGGACGCCAGTGTGCCTTCAGATAAGCAGTTTCATAGGCTACCAGCGCATAGGCAACGGAGTGCGATTTGTTGAAGCCATAGCCGGCAAAGTGCTGCAGAAGCGAAAAAATCTGGTCGCTCAGCTCTTCCGGGATATTATGCAGCTTTTTGGCACCGTCGATGAAGGACTGGCGCATGGAATCCAGCTCCTTGGCCTTCTTCTTACCCATCGCGCGACGCAGGATATCTGCCTGACCAAGCGTAAAGCCTGCCAGCGCAGATGTTATCTGCATAACCTGCTCCTGATACAGAATAACGCCGTAGGTATCCTTCAAAATTGGCTCCATCAGCGGATGCAGCACCTTCGCCGTGCGCTGCCCATGACGACCGGCGATAAAATCCTCTGCCATACCGGTACCAAGAGGACCGGGACGGTACAGTGCTACCAGCGGAATCAAATCCTCAAAGCTTTCCGGCGCCAGGTCCACAACCAGCTTGGTAATGCCAGCCGACTCCAGCTGGAAGACGCAGGAGGTTTCACCGCGTCGCAGCATAGCGCAGGTCGCCTCATCTGCTAGCGGAATGTTATCGATGTCAATCTCTTCACCCGTAGTTTCGCGGATAAAGCGAATACAATCACCGATAACTGTCAGTGTGCGCAGGCCCAGAAAGTCCATCTTCAGCAGGCCCAGCTCTTCTACCTTATTCTTATCGTACTGGGTGATGACGCCACCCTCACTGCCCTGCTGCAGCGGTACGTAGTTTTTCATATTATGCGGTGCGATAATAACACCGGCGGCATGTGTGCCTGCGTTACGCGGCAGGCCCTCAACGCTTTGCGCAAGGTCAATCAGCTTTTTGACCTCCGGACGCGTGTCGTACGCATTACGGAAGTCCTTGCTGCCGTTCAGTGCCTTCTCCAGCGTAATGCCAACCTCGCGCGGAATCAGCTTGGCAATTTCATCAACTGCACTGTAGCTCATGCCCAACGCCTTGCCCACGTCGCGCACTGCCGCGCGCGCCTGCAAGGTGCCGAAGGTAATAATCTGCGCTACACGCTCCTGTCCGTAACGGTGCACCACGTAATCCAACACCTGGTTGCGCTTTACGTAGCAGAAGTCGGTATCAATATCAGGCATGCTGACGCGCTCCGGATTCAGAAAGCGTTCAAACAGCAGATGATAGCGCAAAGGCTCAATATTCGTTATGCGCAGCAGATAAGCCACGATACTGCCTGCGGCACTGCCACGTCCAGGACCTACCGGAATATCATGGCTACGGCAGTAGTTGATAAAATCCCAAACAATCAAGAAGTAGCAGGCGTAGCCCATGGTGTTGATGATATCCAGCTCAAAGTCCAGACGCTTGCGCACCTTCTCATCAACAACCTCATAGCGCTTAGGCAAAGCCTCCTCGCACAGGTGGCGCAGATAGCTCACAGCGTCAAAGCCCTCCGGCACCGGGAACTCCGGCAGCAGCAAATGACCGAACTCCATCTTCACGTTGCAGCGGTCAGCAATTTTTGCAGTATTACTCAAAGCCTCCGGGACGTCACCGAACAGTGCCTCCATCTCATCATAGCTTTTCAGATAATAGCTGTCGTTATTGAAGCGCATACGGTCAGGCTCATCTACCGTACTCGTCGTCTGGATACACAACAGAATATCCTGCGCCGCAGCATCCTTTTGCTGCACGTAATGCAAATCGTTCGTCGCCACCAGGCCAAGACCGAACTCCTGCGCCAGCTGCTTCAGCACTGCGCTTACCTTGTGCTCTTCATCAAGGTCATGGTCCTGAATTTCCAGAAAGTAATTTTCCTTGCCGAAAATATCGATATATTCCTGAATACAGCGGCGTGCTCCCTCCAGGTTATCCTGCAGAATCATCTGCGGCACCTCACCGGCAACGCAGGCGCTGAGGCAGATAATGCCCTCGTGATAAGTACGCAGCACGTCTTTATCCACACGCGGCTTATAGTAAAAGCCCTCCAGCTGACCAATGCTGACAATTTTCATCAGGTTATGGTAGCCTGTATCGTTCTCCGCCAGCAGAATCAGATGATACATGCCACGGTTATTCTTTTCCAGATGCGATTCCTTCGCCAGATACACCTCACAGCCGATAATCGGCTTGATGCCTGCCTTGGTGCACTCCTGATAAAATTCCACTGCGCCGTACATTGCGCCGTGGTCGGTAATCGCCAGACTGTCCATGCCCAGCTCCTTGGCATAGGCCACCAGCTCAGGGATTTTTGAAGCACCGTCCAGCAGGCTGTATTCCGTATGTACATGTAAATGAGTAAAGCGTTTTGTCATCTCTTGCTCCTTAAATTAAAAGACCGCTGCCGCGTAAACCTGCGGCAAATGTATGTAAAACTATTCTAGCATTTCAGATAAACTTCCTGCCTAAAATCGAAAAAACATACAACCGTGAATTCACAATTCGTTCGTTGTATGTTCTCTTTATCTATGTTACAATATATTCAGACTTTGGACAATCGTGCTTACGGGTGGGCATTGCCATCATTCTCCAATAGAATGGAGGTGATGCCTATGAAGAACTACGACTTTAAGGACCTGATGGCCTTTGGCGTATTCATTCTGGCGTTGCTGACATTTATTTTTCAGTTCAGTAAATAACCCAGACATAGGAAAACCGCCCTTAAACTTTGCCAGGTGACAGGGCGGTTCTTCCGCAATAAAAGCTTTGGCAACCCACCGACGTGGGCGGTTGTCCTTTGTCTATAATATAGCATATTACGCTGCTTTTTGCAAGCAAACTGCTTGCTGTAAAAGCAGCTTTTTCTTTAGAACAAACAACAGAATATAAGAAAACCACTCCTACACATTGCCCGGTGGCGGAGTGGCTTCTTGAGCTGATTTTCCACTAAGGCAACGCACCGTATAGGCAGTTGTCCTTTGCCTATAACATAGCATATCACGCTGCTTTTTGCAAGCAAACCGCTTGCCGCAAAAGCAGCTTTTTCGCTTCTATTCACCTTCCTTGCCCCATGCCAGACCAATGAGTAAAAAGAACAGATTATACACGAGCGCCGGCAGCAGACTGTTGATTTCCCACGGGCTGATATGCTTCCAGAAGAGCGCCGCAAAAATACCTGCTCCCATAGCAGCCACGCCCATGGAAGCGCGCACCCTGCCCGGGAAGAAGATGCAGAACGTCAGCGGCAGAAAGATACCGCTGCCCCGCAGCGCCATGGAGAGATAATTCCACTCCAGCACCGACGAATCAAGATGCATAAAGACGAACACCATTGCTGCGACAGAAACGGCCAGCACGCTCAGGCGGCTTGCCCACAGCTGGCCTGCAGCCGTTGCCTTAAGCCAGATTTTGCTGACGATATCACGCGAAATCATCGTACCTACGCCCAATGCCAGGCCTGCGATTGAGCCCAGGGCCGAAAGCAGCACGGCGCCCAGGCCGATACCGCCGAGCCATTGCGGCAGATAGGTAACGAGATACAGCGGCAGTGCGTCAATAGAATTTATCTCCGGATGATGCAGATGCATGAACATACCGATCATTACCGACGGCAGTCCCACGGGAATTACTATCAGCGCGGCAGCACAGCAGCCGACAGCTGCAGTTTTGGTATCGCGCGCCGAAAACAGCGCCTGCACATAGGTCTGCGTAGAAATAACGCCCACAATCATCGAACCGAGACTGACAAGACCGTCCTCCACGCCGCGTCCGAAAAGGCTGAACCAGGGATATGCTGCGAAGCTCTGCGTAAGGCCCTGCCAATGTCCCATATCAGCGTAGGCCAGAAAGCCGCCGACGAAAATGCTGGCGAAAATCAGCACAATCTTAAAAATCCCCGCCATACCGCTGCTGCTGAGGCCGCCGAAAAACACCAGCAGCAAGGTAACAGCGATAACAATGGCCGCTGCAGCCAAAAGCGGTACACCGAACAAGCCTGCTATGAGATGCAGCGCCGTAAGTGTACTTGCTACAATACTGAAAAAAATGCCGGCGCAGGCACTGAAGGTCGCCAGCCACCCCGCAGGCTTGCCGTAATCCGTAACGAGAAATTCCGCTACTGTGGTCAGCGAGCTGCGGCGCAAGGGCACAGCATAAAACGCCGCCATCAGCAAAAGTGCGATACCGCTGCCCAAGGTGAACCACCAGGCCGTCAACCCCAGCTTGAAGCCAAGCTGTGCCGTACCGACGGTAGCAGCACCGCCGACAATCGTGCCGATAATCGTACCTGCGACAAGGCCTGCACCCGAGCTGCGGCCGCCTACGTTATAATCATCAGCAGACTTCACCCTTCTGGCTGCCAAAAGCCCTGGGAGCAGCGTCACCAGAAGCGTTACAGCCAGGCTGATATAATGTGTAGCAGTAAGCTGCATATCCAACCCTCCAATATTTTAAGCTGCCGGTTACAAACCTTTTGCCGACAGCATTAATGCTCTAAAGCTTAGTATTAGTATAACACAAAAAACAAGGCAAAAAAAGTATTGCCACGGCAAGCGTGCTTGCCTGCGGCAGCAGGCGAAAAAGCGCTTGCGAGCTCTTTCTGCTCAGATTGTTACATAAAAACTATCTTCTTTATTATTGCGAAAAACAGCTTTTTTCTGTATAATATAGTTTATACCTTTATATATTTAGTGTATGCTTTTTGGAGGAAAATTATGAGCCGTTTAAGAATCGAAACACCCGACCAGGCACAGCTTACGGTCGAGCGCTTGTACAAGGACCTGGAACGACACATCATCGCCAGCCCCCCGGGACTGTGCCCTGTTGATCTGCAGCTGTCGTTCCTCAAAGTCTGCCACGCACAAACCTGTGGCAAATGCGTACCCTGCCGTGTAGGCCTCGCGCAGCTGCAGAATCTTATGGAAGACGTGCTCGCCGGCAAGGCTGACATGCACACTCTGGATTTAATCGAAAGCACCGCGCAAAACGTTGCCAACAGCGCTGACTGCGCCATAGGCTTCGAAGCAGCCAAAATGGTTTTGGCCGGTCTGGAAGGCTTCCGTGAAGATTACATTAACCACATAAAGAAGGGCAAATGCTCTGTCAACGTTCATCATTCTATCCCCTGCGTTGCTTTGTGCCCGGCACAGGTTGATATCCCCGGCTACATTGCATTAGTTGGTGCAGGCCGTTATGCCGACGCTGTCAAGCTCATCCGCAAGGATAACCCCTTCCCGACTGCCTGCGGTCTTATCTGCGAGCATCCCTGTGAAGCACGCTGCCGTCGCAGCATGATTGATGCTCCTATCAATATCCGCGGTCTGAAGCGTATGGCTGTCGACAACGCGCCAAGCAACACTGTGCCGCTGCCCGAAAAACAGCCTGCTACCAACAAACGTATCGCCATCATCGGTGGCGGCCCCAGCGGTATGTCCGCAGCCTACTACCTGGAGCTGATGGGACATCATGCTGTTGTGTTCGAAGAGAAGAGCAAGCTCGGCGGCATGCTGCGCTACGGCATTCCTGCTTACCGCTTCCCGCGCGAACGCCTGCAGGAGGACCTGGACGCTATTTTGTCCACCGGCGTAGAGGTGCATCGCAACACCAGAATCGGCAACGAGGAGGGCGATATCCCCTTTGAAAAGCTGCGTGAGGAATTTGACGCAGTTTATATTGCCATCGGTGCTCACACCGACAAGAAAATCGGTATTGAAGGCGAGAATTCCCATGGTGTTATCAGCGCGGTAGAAATGCTGCGCAATATCGGTGAGGAAAAAATGCCTGACTTTAAGGATAAAACCGTTGTCGTTATTGGCGGCGGCAACGTTGCTATGGACTGCACCCGCAGCTCCATCCGTCTCGGTGCCAAGAAGGTTATCATCGCCTACCGCCGTCGTCAGGACGATATGACCGCGCTGCCCGAGGAAATCGAAGGTGCTATTGCCGAGGGCGCTGAGCTGTACGGCTTAAAAGCTCCGCACCACATTGAGGCGGATGCCGAAGGTAATGTGGCCGCTCTCTGGGCAGAACCGCAAATCATCGGTCCTATCGATGCCTGGGGACGTGCACGTCCGATTCACGCTGACGTAGAGCTGGAGCGCATCCCCTGCGACGTTATCGTTGTTGCTATCGGCCAGGGCATTGAGCTGCGTCCGTTCGAGGAGGCCGGCATCAAAATCAAACGCGGTACTATTTCCGCACTCTCCAGCAGTGAGCTTGCCAACAATGAAGGCATCTTCGCCGGCGGCGACTGCGTAACCGGCCCTGCAACCGTAATCCGTGCTATTGCAGCCGGTAAGGTTGCTGCCGCTAATATTGATGAATATCTGGGCTATAACCACACCATTTCCTGTGATGTAGTTATCCCCGATCCGTCTATTGACGATAAACGTCCCTGCGGCCGTATCCAGATGCACGAAACCGAAGCAGGCGAACGTAAACATACCTTTGAGCCTATTGAATGCGGCATGACCAAGCAAGAAGCCTGCCAGGAAGCAGGACGCTGCCTGCGCTGCGACAAATTCGGCTTCAGCACACTGAAAGGAGGCAGAACCTTAAAATGGTAAACCTGACAATCGACGGACAAAAAGTTTCCGTTCCCCAGGGGACAACAATCATGCAGGCTGCTGCCACCGTCGGCATCGAAATCCCGCGCCTGTGTTATCTTAAAGGCATCAACGAAATCAGTGCCTGCAAGGTCTGCGTAGTTGAAATCCAGGGACAGAACCGTGTAGTTACCGCCTGCACCACTCCGGTACAGGAAGGTCTGGTAGTTTATACCAACTCCCCCAAGGCCCGCAGCATCCGCCGCACCAACGTGGAGCTGATTTTATCCCAGCATGACTGCATGTGCGCTACCTGCGTGCGCAGCGGCAACTGCAGCCTGCAGACTTTGGCTAATGACCTGGGCATTTACGATATTCCTTATGAGCGTGATGTTGTCGACACTCCCTGGAACCAGGAGTTCCCGCTCATCCGCGATTCCAAAAAATGCATCAAATGCATGCGCTGCGTCCAGATTTGTGACAAGGTGCAAAAGCTGCATATTTGGGACGTACAGAACACCGGCTCCCGTACTACCGTAGACGTTGCCGGCAATGTTTCCATTGAGGACAGTGACTGCAGCCTCTGCGGTCAGTGTATCACCCACTGCCCCGTTGGCGCGCTGAAGGAGCGTAACGACGTTCCCAAGATTTATGACGTACTGGCTGACACCAGCAAGGTAACTGTAGTGCAGGTTGCGCCTGCAGTGCGCACCGCCTGGGCCGAAGCCTTCAACCTGCCGCCCGAGCTGGCAACCGAAGGCCGCATGGTAGCAGCACTGAAGAAAATCGGCTTCGATTATGTTTTCGACACCTGCTACGCTGCCGACGTTACCATCATGGAGGAAGCAAGCGAGCTTCTGGAGCACCTGCAAAATCCGCAGGACCACAGCTGGCCGATGTTCACCTCCTGCTGCCCCGGCTGGGTAAGCTATGTCAACAAAACTCACCCGTACTTCGTGCCTAACCTTTCTACCACTAAATCTCCGCAACAGATTTTCGGTGCGCTGGCAAAATCCTATTTTGCACAGAAGAAGGGCCTAAAGCCGAAGGAAATCTGCTCCGTTTCCATCATGCCCTGCGTTTCCAAAAAACGTGAAGCTGCCCTCTTCTCTATGCGCAGCAGCGGCACCCATGATGTAGATATCGTACTCACCACGCGCGAGTTTATCCGCCTGCTACGTGCTGAGCACATCAACCCCGCAATGCTGGACGAACAGCCCTTTGATAATCCGCTGGGCCAGAGCACCGGCGCCGGAGTTATCTTCGGTGCCAGCGGCGGCGTAATGGAAGCAGCATTGCGTACCGCCTACCATGTAATCGAAGGCAATGAGGCTCCTGCTGATGCCTTCACCGACGTTCGTGGTACGGAAGGCCGCAAGGTACGTGAATTCACCCTTGGCGGCGCAACACTGCGCACCTGTACCGTAAGCGGTCTGGGTAATGCAGGCAAGCTGCTCGCCGAGCTCAAAGCAGGCAAGGTTCATTATGACTTCGTAGAAGTTATGGCCTGCCCCGGCGGCTGTGTTGGCGGCGGCGGTCAGCCGATTCATGACGGCGAAGAGCGTGCCGACGTACTTGGCAATAAGCTCTATACCATCGACAGCAACCGTCCTCTGCACCAGTCCCACAACAATCCGGATGTACAGGAGCTTTACAAGGACTTCCTGGAAAAACCGCTGAGTGAGAAAGCAGAGCAACTGCTGCACTCCGACCATGTAAAAGAGCATAATTATATGTAATAGAAAACGGAAAGAAGAAAACGACTCGCAAACTGCAACGTCTTCATTAGAGAGGCAAGATGCATTACCAATAGGGCAAGAGAAGGCTCCCCTAGGGGGGAGCTGTCACCCGATATGGTGACTGAGATGGGTCTGCATTCTTTATAATTGCAAAATAACATAAGATTTATTGCCCCTCTCCGTCATCGCTTCGCGATGCCACCTCTCCCCAAGGAGAGGCTCTCTTGAAAGCCAAGCGTAAGGATATATTAATTGCAAAGCCAATTCTTCCAAAATCTATGAGGTCAATCATGTACACACAACCCTATACCTACACACAGCAAATCCCGCTTTCCCTGGACGATGGCCACGGCGACTACAACCGTAGCTACGAACGCAGCGACGATGATTTTGACTACGCCGACTACTCCACCGACCACAGAGACAACAACTTCCGTAACTACGAGAAGAAGCGCCGCAAAACCAATAAGGAAATTATTGAGGACATGCTCAAGCGCTGGGATTAAGCCAAACACTGTGTAAAACAAAAGCAAGAGGAGAACACCTTTTATCCTGTAAAGGACTGGGGGTTCTCCTCTTTTAATTATAGAAAAGGGAGTGTTTGTTTATTTAGGTTTGGAGTATGCAGCTGTCTGCATTTTCATTTCAGCTTGCTGCCGTAGTGGTCACGATTGTCGCCGCCATATACGCGTACACGCTCAATCTTGCCTCTGTCGCCATCCGCACCGGAGATGCGGGCAACATGGATACGGCCCATTTCAGGTTCAAATTCACGAACCAGCTTGTGATCCAGCTTCACGCCTTTTTCCAGTGCTCTGTACAGCATTGCTGCGAATTCGTAGCGGCTCATCATACGGTTGCCGTTGAACATGCCGTCAGGATAACCCTCGATGATGCCTGCTGCCGCCAGACGGCCGATGTATTCGTAGGCCCAGTGGTTTTCGGGAACATCCGGGAAGAGCTTCATTCTGTCCATCTCAATCGTGCCGCCCATGCCTGCGGTCAGCTGGCCTACCAGCGCGGTGAGATTAGCTACATTCGCTCTCAGGTCTACGATTTCCTTAGCCATCGCTGTACGGGAATTACTTACGCGTGCAGTGCGGTCCAGGGAGAAGGAGATACCTGCGTTCACCATGTTCTCGCCGTTGCCGAAGGTTCCGCCAATGCTCAGCATAACCTTTTCATCCGGACGGTAGAACGCGCCTACCGCAGCAGCGTTTTTGCCCTTGTAGTTGCCGTAGCCTGCTGCAAAGGTCAACTTGTCATCGGGATCGAAATCCATCGGGTGCAGCGCTGCGAGAGCGGCGGCACCGGCGCCAACCTTGTCAACGCGGCTGCCAAGGCTGTCAACGCGATGATCAAGTTCATTAAAATGCTCTCTGAATTCAGCATGGTCTCTATCGTTTTGTTCCTTGCTTGCGATATCATCAATCGTCAGTCTGTTTACTTCTTCAGGATTATAGCGATCCTTTACTACTAATGTAGCAGTTCCGGCTTTCTCATCTCTTTCAATATCAGTCAGCCGTGCATCCTTCATCTGGCCTTCCAGAGTAACGTCTCTGCCGTTGTGAACATTGAGAGTAATGCTGCCGTCTTCGCCAATGCTGCCACCATTCACGTATCTGTCCTGAGCTTCAATTGCTGCGTTCAGCTTTTGCTCATTAAAGGATACAGTGTAAGCATGGTTGCCGCTCTGGTTCGGATCAGGTGCTTCAGTAACAGTTACAAAGCCATTGCCGTCATCTTTAACAGTAGTAATGGTGTTGGTATCATACTGCTTAACAAAATCACCCAGCTGCTCGTTATTAATGCCAAGCTCATATGCATAGTTGCCTTCTACGCCTTTGTCTTCAATCGTCAGGATATTGGTATTAACAGCAACGGTAGTAATGGTGTTGGTATCCTGAGTATTGTCTTTAATGAAGCCCTTCAGAGCTTCTTCATTGATACCGATCTTATAATTTTTATTATCAGTATCAGTCAGGTTATTTTCTACAGTAATAATTTCATGCCCGGATTCCGCAGTAGTAATGGTATCCTTGTCATTTGCCTGAATAGTTTCGATGAGCTTTTCTTCATTGAAGCCTACGATATAATTGTAATCACCATCATCACCCTGACCACCGGTAACAGTCACATAACCATTTCCGTCATTCTGTACAGTAGTAATGCTATTGGTATCAATAATAGAAGGAATTTCTGCTATCTTTTCCTGTACCCACTCCTGAGAAGCAATGCCGTTTACAGAGCTTTCAAAGGTTCCACCGGCATTATCAGTAATCTTGGAAGTCAATGTGCCATCTGCAAAGGTCAATTTATTATCAACAACTTTGGTATCAGTATCAACAATACCAACTGCAACCTCTTCATTGTTATCGCGTACCAATGTATAGGTATTAACTGTTGCGCCTGTACCTGCAGTTGCCTTTACCTCTTTAATAACCTTATCCTTTAGGCCTGCCTGGTCTGCTTCACCATAAATGGTCTTAGCCATGGTAATATCATTGGTGTAAAGGGATTTGATGATTCTGTCGAATTCGCCTACAGTAATTCTGCTCATGGACTCCTTACACTCCATTTCGGAGTTATCGCCCTCATGTACAGGACTCCAGCCAGTGCCACCCTTTTTCCATTGATCATTCGTAGTATGATAAATAAAAGGTGTAAACAATTCAATCTGCTGGCCGGAACCGATTTTTACCTGTGCATGTCCTAAATCTGTCCAGAAGTAACCCTGTTGATAATTATGGGAAGCATCATAAATCTGTCCTGCAGCGTCTTTGGAAACAGACTTATCAATCGGAGACGGCGTAGGCGTAACAGTATCTTCAGCCCACACAGTAGCATAACCCATCATGCCCATTGCCATAATCGTCGCCAGTACGCACTTTGCCAAAGCAGTTTGCTTTCTAGTCTTTTTCATTTTCAATCCCCCTTTTCCACGCTGCGCCACAGTGGCGCAAGCTTAATCCTCGTTACAAAGTATTTCACTAATCAAATATAACTCAGATAAGGTGGTACTAAAATTCAAGGCCTTGAAAGTTTAGCAGTTCGTCTCCTTTACCTGCTTTAATTGTACTCTTTTCGTCTCCACGCGTCAAACTTTCGTATTCTTCATAAAGACATCGAATAATAAAATATTCATACACAATTTTTCATTCGTCACTTTTACGCATTAATCATAATTGTTAGAATTTTCTCTTTTATATATTTTATACTTTAATAATTATTACAAAGAAGAAAATGTGAAAGATTTTTGTCACAAAGGACATTTTTTTGACATAGATGTGAACTCAGCCTGTAGCACAGCGAAGCCATTGCTAACCGTGTGCGTCATAAAAAGACAGCGCAAAAATGCTCGAAACAGTCCATCTTCTGCGGACACAAGGAAAGTAAATCAACGCATACCAAAAGGCCTGCCACCATCATGGGTTGCAGGCCAATTTTTTGCTTCGCTTTTTACTTGTAATTTCTGTCAGCACTTCTACCGCAAGCACTTGATGTAAACGCTTACACGTTTAGAAATGGCCTTACAGACGAAGCCTTACTCAAAGTTTTTCTCTTTGAACGGGCATTCCTCTACGACCACACAGCCACGGCACAACGGCTTGCGTGCCTTACAGATTTTGCGCCCGTGCCAGATAAACCAGTGGTGCGCATCAATCCACTTTTCACGCGGAATGATTTTTTCCAGCTCCTTTTCCGTAGCCAGCGGGTCCTTGCCCTTTGCCAGTCCCAAACGGTGCGACACACGGAAAACATGCGTATCTACTGCCAGCGCCGGAATGTTATAGATAATGCTGGCAATAACATTCGCCGTTTTCTGCCCCACGCCAGGTAATTCCATCAGCGTTTTGATGTCATCCGGAATCACACTGTTAAAGCGCTGAGTCAGCATATGACACATTCCCAGCAGGTTTTTGGCCTTGGCATGGTACAGACCGCAGTCGCGGATTTCCGCTTCCATTTCCTCCTGCGTCAGCGCGCCCATTTTTTCCGGCGTGTTCAGACGCGGAAACATACGCGCTGTAATCACATTTACGCGTTCATCCGTACATTGGGCCGAAAGAATTACCGCTACCAAAAGCTCAAACGGCGAATTATAATTCAGCGCCGTCTTGCTGCCCTTATAGGTTTCCTCCAGCTTGGCCAGAATAGCTTCTCTTTGAGCCTTACGCATCAGTTGGTCAGGCTCCTTACCGGTGCAGGAATACGTCCTCCGCGGTTAATGAATTTTTCAGCGCTGAACTTCTTCACGCCAAGAACCGGCGCATAACCCAGCAGGCCGCCGAATTCAACGCGGTCGCCTACGTCCTTGCCCGGAACAGGAATCAGACGTACAGCAGTAGTTTTATTGTTAATCATACCGATAGCAGCTTCATCGGCAATAATTGCGGAGATAGTTGCTGCAGTGGTATCGCCGGGAATAGCAATCATATCAAGACCTACAGAGCATACGCAGGTCATAGCCTCCAGTTTTTCCAAGGACAGAGCGCCGCGTTCTACCGCAGCAATCATACCTGCATCCTCACTTACAGGAATGAAGGCACCGCTCAGGCCGCCAACATAGCTGGAAGCCATCAGGCCGCCCTTTTTAACTGCGTCGTTCAGCATAGCCAGGGTAGCGGTAGTGCCGGGGCCGCCACAGCTTTCCAGACCGATTTCCTCCAGAATATGCGCAACACTGTCGCCGATTGCCGGAGTCGGAGCCAAGGACAGATCGATAATGCCGAACTGGGTATTCAGACGGCGTGCAGCCTCCTGTGCTACCAGCTGGCCTACACGGGTAATCTTGAAGGCAGTCTTTTTAATAGTTTCGGCTACCATACCGATGTCGCCGTCACGCACCTGCTCCAATGCGTATTTAACAACGCCCGGTCCGCTGACACCAACATTGATAACACTTTCCGGCTCGGTTACGCCGTGGAAGGCACCTGCCATGAACGGGTTATCAGGCACAGCGTTGCAGAATACTACCAGCTTAGCGCAGCCAATCGCATCGCGGTCAGCAGTACGCTCGGCAGCAGCCTTCACCACCTCGCCCATTTGTTTTACAGCGTCCATGTTAATACCGCATTTGGTAGAGCCTACGCTTACGGAAGAGCAGACAATGTCGGTAACTGCCAATGCTTCTGGAATAGAAGCAATCAGATTGCGGTCGCCCTTGGTATAGCCCTTGTCCACGAGAGCGGAAAAGCCGCCGATGAAGTTAACGCCAACCTGCTTGCCTGCGTTATCCAAAGCCTGTGCCAGCGGTACATAATCGTTACTGTCGCAGCTTTCGCCCACCATAGAAATCGGAGTTACGGAAATACGCTTGTTGATGATGGGCACGCCCAGCTCAACCTCGATATCCTCACCGGTTTTTACCAGATGCTCTGCCTTGCGGCAAATCTTATCATAAATTTTCTGCGCTGTTACCTTGATATCCGGATGACCGCAATCACGCAGGCTGATGCCCATGGTGATAGTGCGCACATCCAGCTTGTTTTGGGTAATCATGCGCGTAGTTTCTAAAATATCGTCAGTATTGAATAACATGACAGCCTCCTATATACGATGCATTGCGCTGAAAATCTCTTCGCTCTGCAGACGGATTTCTACGCCGATTTCTACACCCAGAGCAGCCATTTTGTCACGTGCTTCGGCAATGGGCACGTTAGCCTCTGCCATATCAGCAATCAGCACCATATTAAAAAAGCCTTGCATAATATTTTGATTGATGTTGATAATGTTAATATTCATATCTGCCAAAGCATTGCTTACTTTAGCGGTAATACCTACCTTATCCTTACCTACGATAGTTAAAACAACTCGCATATCTGCGACCTCCTTCAAAAAAATTTAAGAGCAGTACTCATAGTACTGCTCTTATTGTATCACATCTTTGAAGTTCTGTGTTGTATACATGAAAATTCGCTTATTTTTCAGCCTCATACTTTGGCTTGGGGAACTTCATGATGAACTCCGTCCCCTGCCCCACAGTACTCACCACGCGTATGCTGCCGCCATGGAAGCCGACGCCGTGCTTAACGATGGAAAGACCTAAGCCTGTACCCTCAATCGCCTTATGACGGCTGCGGTCGACACGGTAAAAGCGTTCGAAAATATGCGGCAGCTCACTGCCGGGAATGCCCATACCGGTATCGGCAACGCTCACCGTATACTTATTTTCTCCTTCGCTCAGGTGCAGCGTAACCTCACCACCGGGATGATTATACTTCAGACCATTATCCAACAGGTTGAAGAAAATTTCCTCCATCAGCGAAGAAATACCCAGCAGCTTACTGCTGCCATTGGTGTTATCGATAAGCTGCAGATTGACCTGCAATCTGCCTGCCTTGTCCTTCAGGCGTGCCAGCGCACTCTGCGCCACATCCTGCAGGGTAAATTCCTCCATCATATCGTGCGTCAGCTCATCCAGCTTCGACAGCTGCATGATGTCATCAATCAGACGCAGCAGATTGTGCGCCTCGTCATTGATTTTCTGCAGAAAGCGCTTGGTATCCTCAGGCTTCACCAGACCGCTGAGCATAATTTCCGAATAGCCCAGCACCGACTGCAGCGGTGTCTTCAGCTCATGCGAAACGTTAGCCGAAAACTCACGGCGGATTTTCTCCGAAGCAGTATGCGCCGTCACATCCATAATCAGCAGCACAAAGCCCTTATCGGTAATTCTGCTGCCGTTGAGCTGATAATAGCTGCTTCCGCGGTTGATTACTAAGCGCCCCTTGCCCTCCTGCTCAATTTTTGCCAAAAGCTGACGGATTTCTTCGCTGTCATCAAGCATAAAAAAGCTCGTTCCCAAAAGCTCCTGCTTTTCCTTGCCGAAGAATTTTACGGCACTTTTATTAATCGATTCGATTTCCCAAACCGGATTAAGGAACAGCAGGCCTTCATCCATATTATTGGTTACGGCCTTCAGCTCCTGTTTTTTATTTTTATAGCGGCGCATTTCCTTCTGCAGCTTTTCCTGCTGCAGCTCAAAATACTCCATAATCGGCTTCAGCTCAGGATAAACTACAGCTTCCGAATCAGGCTGCTCCAGATTGAGCTTTTCCAAGGGCTGCAGTATTCTGGCGGTAATTGTTTTGGCTGCCCAAAAGGCACCGCACAAAACTACCAGTGCCAACAGCACAAAGTAACCAAGAATTATTTTATACTGCTGAAAAACAGCGTCATTCGTGCGCGACAGGCGCAGCACATTACCGTCCGGCAAGCGCACTGCATAATACAAAATATTCTTGCCGATGGTTTCGGATGCACGCTGGCTACGGCCCTCACCGCCTTTCAGCGCCTCCTGCACCTCCTCGCGCTCTAAATGATTCTCCATTGATACGGCATCAGCATAATTGTCGTACAAAGCGTGACCGTCCGGTGCAATCAGCGTTACGCGGTCGGCAAGCTGCAAGCGCTGCAGCTCGCTCACCGGTACATTGCCCTCGCCGTCGGCCACAATCAGCAGGTTCGCCTCACGCTTGAGGCTGGCAAAGCTGTCCTGCGTAATATATTGGCAGGAAAACCAGAAGAAGAGCAGCAAAACAAGGCATACTGCTGCCCCTGTCAGCAGCAGTATGCTGCGGAAAAGCCTCTGCTTCATTTTACGGCCGCCATTCTATAGCCGACGCCACGGATAGTTTCAATCAGCTCGCCTGCATCGCCCAGCTTTTGACGCAGAGTACGGATATGCACATCGACAGTACGTGTTTCACCGCTGAATTCATAGCCCCAGATATCGTTCAGCAGCTTGTCACGCGAAAAGACAATACCGGGATGCTGCAAAAACTTGCGCAGCAGCTCATATTCCTTCAGCGTCAGCACAACCTCGCTACCGTTAACACTCACCTTATGCTCCAGCTGGTTAACCTCCAGCTGACCGATGCGGATGATTTCTCTTTCGTCCTCACTGGGGCGTGGTGCTGCGCAACGGCGCAGCACTGCCTTGATGCGCGCCACCATTTCCAGCATACCGAAGGGCTTGGCAATATAATCATCGGCACCGCTGTCCAGTCCTTTAACCTTATCAAACTCCGAGCCCTTGGCCGTAGCCATAATCACAGCTATATTCGCATAACGTTTATCAGCACGCAAACGTCTTAATATGCTTACGCCATCCTCATCCGGCAGCATAATATCTAAAACAATCAGCTCCGGCACCTGCTTTTCCAGCAAAGCGAAAAGCTCTCGGCCGCTGCCGCAGCCCTGTGCCTCCATGCCAACGGACTGCAGGGTATAAACCTCCAGCTCGCAAATATTTTGTTCATCCTCCACGCAGAAAATCATGAAAAACACCACCAATCAATACTCTTTCGCTATAATTATATACGCAAATCAGAAAAAATGCCTGTAAAATTTAGGTAAAAAATTAACAGGAGGGAAAGTCGGCATTGCAGCCTCTCTGCGAAGCAATCGAGTAGGAGACTGCTCATTATTTGAGCAGTCGTCCTCTCACACCACCGTGC
>NZ_CABQHJ010000035.1:0-33134 GCF_902463975.1 uncultured Phascolarctobacterium sp. | reverse complement strand
AAGATAACCATTGGGATTACATGAACCGCTTCCCTGATTACATCAACAGCGATACCATTACCAGCCTCGTTTATGAAACCGGCGACTGGTACTTTTATACTAATGATAAATACGTAGACCATTACTTCGTCCTGGCCTTTGCAAACTGGTCCAAAATGCCAGTCATCCTTTCCATGTGCGAAACGGAAGCAGAAGCGCAGGAACAGATTAGGCTGCTGGCAATAGAACTGAACAACAAATAAAAAATGCTCCGCCTACCCTCTTGAAAAAGAGTAAGCGGAGCATTTTTATTGTTGAAAAAAGGATATTTTAAGAAATAAAATATATCAAGCAGTCTGCAAAAGTTGCTGCATCTGTGCTAGGAGTTTAGACATGAATCTCTCATACTTGGTTGATTGTTTGTTTCACTTCTATTGTACCAAGTTTTGATGCTTTACGCATTTTTTATCTTCTGAAATATGCAGAGCAAGTGGACAGATCATGATCTGGTGGAGTACTGTATTCGCGAGAATTATCTCAGCAATCTGGCATTATTGTTGACAAAATTAAGTTAAGTAACTACCCAACCAATTATTTATCTGCCGTATTACTCAGATAAATTATATGATAAACGCAAGCAGGATAAACTATCTTCAAATTTGTCCTGCTTATTTTTTTGCGTTAGGTGGTGAATAAAACGACAAAAAAAGCCATTAGTATAGTGAGAACACAAAAACAACCGCTTAAGCACTTTCCCCAAGCACCCAAGCGGTCATTCACAGCCTTCTCTACTTCTCATACTTGAACTCAAACACGCCAAAGCCCTTTCCCTGCGTCAGATGACTAACGTCATTCAAGCGGAAAACAGCATGCTCATGCCATTTGTTAATCCCCAGAACAGTTACACTGGCAGGATGCACATCAACCGAAAAGTTAAACGCCGCCACCTGCTGCATATCCACTCCCAGCCAACGGAAAATAATATTCTGAATCGTGCCCTTATGCGCAACAATCAGCAGATTTTCCTTGTCGACATCCGCACAATGCCATAAGCCGTGTACATTACGGCGATAGAACTCATTGCGCGTTTCACCGCCGGGATAGTTGCGGTGATCCAGCTCCTGCTCGGAAGCAGGCTTGCAAAAATGCTTCTTGGCCTCTTCCTCGGTCATGCCGGCAGCAATACCGTTATTCTTTTCCCTCAGGAAACGGCAATGCTCTATTTCGCCCTTAAATCCAAGCTCCTCGGCAATAATCTGCGCCGATGCGGAAGCACGCTGCAAATCACTTGCCAGAATCCGCAACTTGCAATTACGTCCGGCAAAATCCTTCGCCAGCTTTACCGCAGCAGCCTTTATTTGCGCCCTTCCCTTTTCGGTCAGTTGCGAATCCGTCCAGCCGCCGGTCAATCTTTGCGTGTGATGCGTTGCTTCACCATGCCTCACTAAGATAATCATCATTCAGCCTCCGACTATTCTTCGTTATGACTGGCATAGTTTTTGAGCAGCTCAACCTGCGTTTCCAACAGATGCAGCATATTTTTACGATGCAGCGCCGCCTTTTTCACCTGCTCGTTATAAGCCTGTTCGGCCATAGCAGCCTTGGCATCAGCCTCAAAAATAATTTTACGGCTGCGTTCCTCTGCATCTCCCACCAGTTTACGATATTTAGTATTTGCATCCAGCATCATTCTGCCGGCTTCGCTGCGTGCATCCTCCAGCAGCTTGCTAGCCTCGCTGGCAGCACTGTTGGCGCGCTTCTTGCAGACATCCTCGGTAGTAATGCGCAGTTTATCGGCATCTACCTCGGCACTGCTGCGCAGCTTTTCGGCATAGGACTTAGCTTCCTCACGCAGCTTATTGCATTCAGCCATCGCTGCCTGCAGCATGTTATCTGTTTTGTTCTTTGTCTGATTATACAAATCCTCGGCATGCGCCATGGTATCGTCGTGCAGCTTCTGCGCCGCAGCCTTCGCTTCGCTCAGCTGCTGCTCGCACTTCACTGCCGTTTCCTTCTCCAGCAGCGCCGCCTTCTTTTCACTGGCGTTCTTCACCTCGTCAGCAGTTTCCTGCGCCACAGCCAGAGTGCTCTGCATGGTAGCCTCCATCTGCTGATAATATTCCAGCTTGGAGCTGACGCGTTCGATAGTTTCCTTCTGCTCCAGGTTATCCAGATAAAGGTATTCGTATTCCTTAATCAGCTTGGCAAGAAACTTGTCTACCTCTTCTACCTCATAGCCACGAAAACCCTTGGTAAAAGTTTTTTTCTTTAAATCCTCCGGATTAAGCATGGTTTATCCTCCTAGATATAACGCTTCAGCGTTACGCTGATGCGTCCTTTTTTAGTAGTGCCGCGAATTTCCTCAATCTCTACTCGTCCACGGCCGCGGAAGGAAATTACATCGCCCTCGTTCACCGGCTGTGCCGCCTTCTTGGCCTCTTTCCAGTTGACCTTGACATTCAGGCTTTTGATTTCATCCGCCATACGGCTGCGGCTTACGCCATAGCCTGCCGCTGCCACGGCATCAAGGCGCAAATCAGCAACTGTCGCGTTAATCAGCTTAACCTTTTCTTCCTTCTGCAGCAATTCCTCGCGGGGAATTTCCGTAAGCGTTACCGGCGCGGAACCGATTTGCGTCAGATTGCCGGTAAGATAATTCACCAGTGATTTTTCTACTACGAACTGCGCACCCTCAGGCACAAAAACAATATCACCCAAGGCCTCGCGCTTGCAGCCTGTGCCCATAAACGCACCCAGGATATCGCGGTGCGACAAATCATAATAGCGCTTATCCCAGGCCGCCAGAAAATAGGCCATTCCGAAATCCGGCTGACCGTAAAAATCATCGGCAACAAAGGCAGCCTTCACCCTTTCGGCATTACTGAAGCCGCCGTCGCTTTCCAGACGCACATTTTCGTAGTTTGCCGCAATAATTTCCGCAACGTTATAGGCATGAGGATCAAGAAACTCGCTCACGCGAAACTTGCGTGATTTATTGGCTCCCTCGGCTAAATCCAGCAGCTTGGCCGCCAGCTGCTCATCACCGCCGGCTTTAAAATAACGCAGAATTTTTTCTCTGTCTGCCATAAATTATTTCCCCTGTAATTCCTTATCTCTTTGCAGCACTGCCTGCACCGCATCATAAAAAGCACCGCGCACGCCATGGTTTTCCAAAGCATGGATACCGGCAATAGTCGTGCCGCCGGGGCTTGTTACCTGGTCGCGCAGCTGTGCCGGATGCAGTCCGCTTTCTACGCACAGCTTGCCGCTGCCTGCCATTGTCTGCGCTGCCAGCTTAATAGCCAGCGCGCGCGGCAGACCGGCACGCACGCCTGCGTCAGCCAGTGCATCGATAATCACAAAGCAATAGCCCGGTCCGCAGCCGGAAATAGCTGTAATTGCTTCCAGTGACTTTTCATCAACAAATTCTATTTCGCCGCAGCTGCTGAAAATTGCTGCCGCAGTCTGCTTCATTGGCTCCGTTACCGCCTCATCACAGCAGATAGCAGTCATACCTGCGCCTGCTGCCAGCGGCGTGTTGGGCATCGTGCGGATTACCGGGAACCCCGGAGCATAGGTATGCAACTGCTCCAGCGTAACACTGCCCATGATAGAAAGCACCCAGGCATCTTTTTTCATCGCAGCTATCAGCTCGGGTACCAGCGCCACCGGTGCTACCTGAGGCTTAACGGCAAAGATTACCAGGTCAGCATCCTTTACTGCCTCTTTATTATTCGTAGTAACATTTACGCCAAAGGCTTCATGCAGACTGCGCGCATGTGCCTCAGTCGGCTCGCCTACGGTAATCATCTCCGGTGCAATCAGACCGCCGCCAAGAATACCTTTGATAATAGCCTTGGCCATAGCGCCGCCGCCGATAAAAGCAATTTTCTTTACTGCTATTTCTCCCATGGTTTATTTCCCCTCTCGTTATATTCGCGCTCTTCATCAGCATCTATATCTACGTTTTTCGGAGCACAGATGATAATGTTGCGTCCCAGCTTTTTCATACTGCCGCCAATAGCATAAACAGTACCGCTGACAAAGTCGGTCATACGCTTGGCAACAACATTATCTGTCTTATCATAATTAACAACTACCGTCTGATTATCACGCAGATAATCGGCAATCTTCGGGGAGTCATTGAAATCAACAGGCTCCAATAACACAACTGTCATCAGCTTATCAGCAATCGGCATATTAATAGTTTTGCTGCCCATCTTATCATTTTTAGCCGGTGCATCATTTTCAGCATTTTTCTTGAAGCTCAACATAGATTTACGTTCACGCTTAGGCTCCTCTGCAGGTGCAGCAGCAGGTGTTTCCTTGCTGCCGAAGAAACGCTTCTTAGGCTTCGCAGGCTCAGGTTCATTCTTAGCAGGCTTCTCTTCAACTCCATCTTCAATAATTTCGTCATCATCATCGTAAAGGCTTAAGGAATCCATGATTTTATCAATAATTTTCATTACGTCACCAACCTTCTCTATGTTTAAAATTTCAAGCTATAATCACGCTGTCCGAACAAGGCTGTGCCCACACGCACAATATTCGCGCCTTCCTCAACAGCAACTGCATAATCATTGCTCATGCCCATCGACAATACGTCCACTTGCGGATACTGCTGCTTTAAGCGGGCAAAGGCACGGTAACCGGCAGCAAACACAGGTCGGGTTGCTTCTACGTCCTCGCATTTTTGGGCAATGACCATCAGGCCACGCAAACGCACATGCTTGTATTCAGGCAGCTTGGGCAACAGCGCCAGATAATCCTCTTTATCAAGGCCGGACTTTTGCTCCTCGTGGGCAATATTCAGCTGCAAAAGGATATCCTGCACCTTACCTATACGTTCTGCCTCTTTATTAATCGCAGCCAGCAAATGCTCGCTGTCTACCGATTCAATAAGGTCAAACAAAGCAACTGCCTGGCGTGCCTTGTTCGTCTGCAGATGACCGATAAGATGCCAGTAGCCATGCTTTCCCAAGGCCTCCTGCTTATGCTTGGCTTCCTGCACACGGTTTTCGCCTACATTGGCAATACCCAAGGCTTCAATATCTGTAATAATTTCGGGCGGATGATTTTTCGTCACCGCCACCAGCGTTACCTTATCTCCTGTGAGCAGGTCTTTATTTTTACGCTTGTCCAAAGCAGACGCTATCTGCTCCTGAACCTGCTTTAAATTATCAGCTAACAATGTATTTGCCCCCCAATTCTCAGCAAAATGATTTGTGGCAAAGATTCTGCTTTTTATTATGCTTTAAAAGCTCTTTATCTTTATATTTTAGCATACGCGTAAACCATTGTCACGAATAAAAACAGCAAAGAGCTGCCACACAAAAGTGCAGCAGCTCTCAATAAAATTATCTTCGTTATAATAGCTATTAGTACAACAGCTTGTTGGCAATAACCAGACGTTGGATTTGGTTAGTGCCTTCGTAGATTTGCATGATTTTAGCGTCACGCATCATCTTCTCTACAGGGTACTCTTTAGTGTAGCCATAGCCGCCCATTACCTGAACAGCGTCGGTAGTTACCTGCATAGCGGTATCAGCAGCATAGCATTTAGCCATAGCAGCCTCTTTGGAGAATTCCATGCCCTGGTCACGCATCCAGCAAGCCTTTTGAACCATGAGGCGAGCGGTTTCAACCTTCATAGCCATGTCAGCCAGCATGCCTTGAACCATTTGGAAGGAAGCAATCGGTTGGCCGAACTGACGGCGCTCTTTAGCATATTTAACAGCGCAGTCCAGAGCAGCCTGAGCGATACCTACGGAAACAGCGCCAACGAACGGACGAGCGCTGTCTAAGGTGTTCATAGCAATACGGAAGCCTTCGCCTTCACGGCCAACGCGATAGGATTCGGGGATAACAACGTCTTGCAGAACCAGCTCGGTAGTATTGGAAGGACGGATGCCCATTTTGTTTTCTTTTTTGCCAACGGAGAAGCCCGGGGTGTCTTTCGGAACGATGAAAGCAGTCAAGCCACGGATACCGCCGGTTTTACGGGTATTAGCGAATACCAGGAAGATTTCTGCCAGACCACCGTTGGTGATGAACATTTTGGTACCGTTCAGAGTGTAGGTACCCTCTTCCTTGTTGTGTACAGCGCGGGTAGAAACACCGCCTGCATCACTGCCTGCACCGGGTTCGGTCAGAGCGAAAGCAGCCAGACCGCCGTTGTTCAGGATATCGCAATACATTTTCTTTTGCTCATCGGTGCCTGCCAGCAGAACAGGTACAGTTGCCAGGCTGTTAGCAGCCAAAGAGGTTGCAACACCTGCGCAACCTTTGCCCAGCTCTTCATAAATGGTAGCAACAGAAATGCTGTCCAGGCCGGGGCCATCTAATTCTTCCGGAACAATAACGTTCAGCAAGCCCATTTCGTTAGCCTTGTCAATCAGGCCGTCACGCATATGGTTTTCTGCATCCATTTCAGCAGCATAAGGAGTAATTTCTTTTTCAACAAACTCCCTTACCATTTCCTGTAATTCTAATTGTTCCTCGTTTAATGCAAAATCCATCATATCCTCCTTGATATCAAGCGGTCTTCCGCGTCATTTCCCTTCCAAATCAACTCAGGCAAGCTCACCATTTGGCGGGTATTTCTTTAAATCTGTCGACGACAAACATTGTTGTTAAAATCGTCCCAATTAAATTCTTTTTGCTGTCAGTCATTTCAGCCTCGATAACCATCGTAGAATGTCCGGAATGCTTAATATGGCTTCGTACCGTTAAGGTAGTCGGCTCATGGACACCTTTGATAAAATTCATGCTGAAATTAAGAGTTGCCACTACAGCGCCCACGCTTGCACCGGTAACACCCAGAACGGAGTCTGCCAAGGCCAACATCACTCCGCCGTGACAAATGTCACGATGATTAAAATGCTTCGCTGGATCAACGTCAATGCTGACTTCAGCACTGCCACACTTTATCTCACCAATATGCACACCGAATTTAGTCATAAAATTATTATCCGTGTACATCTGGCGAATATAGGCAGGAACATCCTTGACCTGCTCCACAGCTATCATCGCCTTTCTTCGGACAGCAGAAAATATTACTGTCAATATATCTTTGATATTTTACCACAAAACAGCGCTTAACTCAACAGTTTCATGCAAAAAAATAAGCTGAAAGGAAAGTTTTAGGGATAATTTTTTCAATAATCGCACTTTGGTATAAGCGCGAAACAAAATGGCTGCCGCACTTTGAGTACAGCAGCCATGCAAGAAGCAGATAAATTAATCGATAATATTTTGCTTGTAATCGTGATACAGAGTCTTGAGCTCTTCCATAGTTGCCCCCATCTCAACCTTGAGCTTGGAAACAGTATCGTAATCGCCATCGGCAACAGCTCTGCGGATACTGGTAAAGATGCTCTTCTCCTCAAAAGAATCCTTTGCCAGCTTAGCACGCAGGTTCTGGATTTTACGCCACATTGCCAGGTCGCAGTCAGTGCAGGTTTCCTGGTTGTGCAAGCGCTTCATATCGATAACAGCCTGATAATTTTCCGGAATCAGACGAGTCAGAAGCTCGGTCTTCCAGCGAATCAGCGCACCCTGCATGAAGGAGTCGATGTATTCCTTTTTCAGGATATTGCCTTGAGTGAGAACTGCAACCTTTTCTGGATATTTTTCAAAGGCGCAGAGGTTTTCCCAAACGGTAGCAGGCGGTTCACCGAACAGCTTGCTGCGTTCTTCCGCAGTGAAATCTTCAAACACGTCTTCCTCAGTGCGGTATTGACGGTCAGTATCCAGATAGAAGCCCTCTTCGCCGGCCTTCTTGGAAATCTCCTTTTCCAAAGCCTTCAGGTCCTTGCCGGATTCTACGCAAGCCTTGATGCCGTCGAGGCAGGACAGGTAGAAGGCAGCAATAGCGATGTAGGTATTGGTGTACGGGTTCGGAGAACGCATTTCGATACGGGTAGCCTTATCGTTGTCCAGATCGCGGATCAGGCCTGCAAGAATGGTTCTGTTACGGGACGGGTTATCCGGGCTCAGGCCAAGGCTGGTAACGATGCAAACAGGAGCTTCAAAGCCGGGTTTCAGACGGTTCAGAGAGTCAATGGTGCAGGAGATAAACGGATTGGTTACCTCGTAGTTTTTCAAAAGGCCCATGAGAGCGCCATAGCCGATAGCGGACAGGAAGTCCTCATGCATATCCTTCGGTGAGAACAGGTTGACAATCTTGCCGTTTTTCATTTTTGCGGCAATGCCCACATGCGTATGCTCACCGCTGCCTGCAACACCGGGAATCGGTTTAGCCTGGAAGGAAACTTCAAGACCGTTCATACGGAAAATCTCTTTAACGATGATACGTGCCAAAAGCTCGTTATCCGCAGTCTGTACGCCGCTGCTGAACTTCCAGTCAACCTCGAGCTGCTCCATAACGTGAGTCATATGACCTGCGGCATCAATCTGACCCTTAACACCGCCACATTCTTTGTGGCCCATTTCCGGCTCCAGGCCGTACAGCTCCAGAGTCTGGATGGTCTGCTCCAATGCGGTACGCACGTTACCGCGAGTACGCTGCCAATATTGCTCCTGCATTACCTGAGAGGAGCTCAGAGCCTCCAGCGGTGCGTCCTCACGCGGAGTTTTTACCCAAAATTCCAGCTCAGTAGCACTGGTGAAAATCAGCTTTTCAATCTCAGCAGGATTTACATGCTCCAGGCCGGCAATAACCGGATGCTTAGCAAACAAATCCATAATTTCTTTTTCTACATAAGCCAGAGTATCATTCAAAATAGAACGGGAATCAACATGATTGCCGTTATGAATCAGATAGCAGGGAATGCGCAGAGTACCGATCATGCGACCGCTTTCTGCGTCAAAATGCTCATAGTTATAATCAACAAACCAGTTAACGGTTTTATCAACCTTCATATCAACGCGGGCATCGTTCAGAGTAGCGATACCGGTCAGTACAACGGAGGAGCCGTCAGTCTGTGCTGCGCTGCCTGCCAAAAAGCCATCGATATCCTCGAGGAAAATCTTCATCGGGATTTTTTCGTCGGTATCATTGCCGGCAAAATCCACACCCATCAGAGATACAAACTGAATCTCCGGATGCAGAGTCAGAAGCTCACGCAGAGTACTTTCGTTTTGTTCTTCAGGTTTAATTACATACAGTAAATCTTTGTTGTTCATGATCAGTGCAGCCATAAGGCTGCCTCCTTTCTCAATACTCCCTAATTATCATGCTGCAGAAAAATGCTCCCTACATATTTTCTGCAGGATAAACGAAAAAGGACCTTTTTAAGCATGGACACACTACTTCCTTACTCAAAAAAGTCCTCGTTGACTGTTTCATTATTATAGCAGATATTAAGTGCTTTTGTCCAGCTTTAATTTCTGAGTATAAGATATCATGTAAGCAGGCGGACAAGTATTTCCTCCAGCTTCTCATATCCGCGTCCGCCCTGACGCAGTTTGATATTCATATCAGATAGTCCCAGCAAAGCTTCCGTCAGACGCTTTTCATCAAAATGCCTGCTGTCGCGCTCCAAAAATCTGTAGGCATATGGGCTACGCATCCCCAGCTCATCCATAATGCCCTTCTGGTCGTAGCCTCTGCGCTTCAGCTCCAGATAACGCAGCACCTGACGCAGTTTAAAAGCTACGGTTGCGCTGAGCGGCAGGATATAGGTTCCGTGCTTGCGTTCGCTCGCCAACAGCTCCAGACATTGCTTCAGCTTGCCTGCCATAATATAATTGGTCAGCGCAAAAGATGAAGCGTTTGGCAGCAGTGCAAAAACATTCAGCACATCCTCTTCCGTCCATTCTCTGCGTCCTGCGGCATAAATCGCCAGCTTACCGATTTCCTGCTGCAGCAAATCCAAGGGAATTTCTTCCTTTACCGGCTCGATATATTCGCTGATAGCCGCCAGCGCATCTCTGGTAAAATGCGCGCCGTAAGCTGCTGCCTGCGCATACAGCCAATCATCAAGCTCTCTTTCCTTAATGCGTTCACACGGACAAATCAGCGCACTTGCTTTAAGCTGCTTATACAGCTTGGTCCGCTTATCCATTTTCTTACTGCTGATTACAAGCAGGCAATAATCCGGTACGTCGCTGACTATCGCCGCCAGCTGCTTCATTCTCTTGGAATCGGTATCATCCTGCGAATCAGCAGTGCTGTTTGCTTTGGCAGGCTTTGCAGCCCACAGCTTTTCATCCTTTAGGAAAATCAGCGATTTGCCGCAGAAGAAGGGATAGCTGTTGACGGCTGCCTGCAGTCCAGATAAATTGGTGTCCTTGTCAAAGACCGTTATTTCGCGGTCAGCCTCCGGTGTATCGCCAAAAACATATTCCGGCAGCGCGGCAATAATGCTGTTGCGGTAGTAATCCTCCTCGCCGCACAAAAGCAGTACCTGAGCCTGCGGCAGCGGCTTATGCTGTTGTAATTTGGCAAGCAATTCTTCTGCTTTAATGTCCATGAGTATATTCGCACTCCTAAAAAACATTTTTATGATATACATAACTATAGCATTTTATTCCCTCTGCGTCAAAAACAACTTTGATACACCCAAGCTCATCTGTCCTTACTACAGTGCTGCCCACAGCCTGCAAGCGCTCCAGTGTTTCCTGATGCGGATGGCCGTAGCGGTTGCCGCGCCCGCAGGAAATAACCGTCAACCTCGGGCGCACCTGCTCCAGAAATTCCATACTGCTGCTGTAATGCGAACCGTGGTGTCCTGCCTTCAGCACAGTGTACTGCTGCAGCTGCAGACCTCGCTCGCGTTCTTCCCCCATGTCGCCTGTAAACAGCACGCTGCCCTGCGCGCTTTGCAGCGCCGCAAGCGTGCTGGCTTCATTTCCCGGTACTGCCTGCTGTGGCACATCAACCAAAACAAGCTCTGCCGCAGCATCCAGCGCATAACGCTCACCGCTCTGCACCACATGCACCTTCGTCCTGCCGGCCTGCGCCAAAATTTCCTGCTGCACTCTTTTACTTTCCTCCGTCACAGCTTCGTTGGGCAGAAGCAGCTTTTTCACCCGTAGCTGCCTCAGCAAGTCCGCCGCAGCACCAACGTGGTCAAAATCATAATGGCTCAACAGCAGGATATCAGCCTCACGCTTGCCAAGATAGTGCAGAAACGGTGTAATCACTCGTGTTGCAATCGATATATTCTTCAAGCCGCCAGTATCAATAATTGCCACCCGCTGCGACGGCGTGACAATAACAGCGCAATCGCCCTGCCCCACGTCAAGAAAATAGCAGGCCAGCGGCAAAGTGCGATACTGCTGATAAACAAGCGTCCCGGCAAGCAGCAAAGCATGAAATAGCAGGACGCAGCGCCTTTCCCTGTTGCTCCAAAATTGCAGCCAGGGGAAATCTGCACACACAAACAGTGCTGCATAATAAAGCACAAAGCAATAGGCAGGCAGCTTGCCGATAACCACAGTGCTATACGGAAAATCAGCAAAAAAACGCGCCTGCGTCAGCACCTGCGCCGCAAGCCAGGCAGCAAGCTGCAGCAGATAATCGCCGCAGGCAGGCAATAGTGCGCCCATGAGTGCCAGCTGCGCTGCGATTTCCAACATCGGCACCAGCACAACATTGCTTACCAAGGCAATCAGCGAAATTTGGTGAAAATAATAAACCTCCAGCGGCAGTACAGCCAGCTGTGCTGCCAACGAAACTGCTGCCGCCTCGCCTATCGGCGCAGGCAAAGCCTGCGGCAGCAGCCTTTGGCATGCAAGCAGCAGCCACAAAAGACCGGCCGCCGCTCCGAACGACAGCTGAAACCCGATATCATTAAGCCATAACGGCTGCAGGCACAACAGCAATACCGCAACTAAACACAGTAGCCTGCCGCGCTCCGCACCACTGCCGCCAAGCAGCAAAACGCTGCTCATAGCCAACGCACGCAGCACCGGAGGACGCAAGCCGCAGAGCAAAGCATAGGCAATCAGCAAAATGATAACAATAACCTTACGCCAGGGCATCGGTACCCACTGCAGCAAAGCAAGCAGCATGCCTGTGAGCAGCACAATATGCGTGCCCGAAACAGAAAGAAGATGTGCCAATCCGTTATCCGTAAACAGCTCGCGCGTTTCTTCGTCCAGCCTGCTGCTGCCGCCAAGCACCATGCCGCTCAGCAGCGCCCCATATTCAGAGCCGGCTGCTGCCTCTATGCGTTCGCTCAGCTTTTTGTTCCACAAAGCAAAACGCTGCCACCACAAAACCTGCGGCTCAGTCTTTAGCAGCTGCGCCTTGCGCAAACGTCCGCCCAGCTCCTGCACTCTGTTATAGCTTGCAGCATCAAAGCCTCCGGGGTTACGCAAGCTGTCCAAGCGCTCCAACGTACCTTTGAGTACCACACAGCCTGCCTGCGGCAGCTCGCCCTTCACGCTCACACGCAAACGACCGCTGTAAGCAAGCTCCGTATCGCTATAAACCTTTTGACAACGTAGAATCGCACTGCTAAAACCTTCCTGCCGGTGCACGCTCAAAGGTTCCACCGCACCCTGCACAACCAGTTGCCGCCCAAAGCAGGCAGCAAGCTGCTGCTCGGCTGACGGCGGCACGGTAAGCAGACGAAAGAATAATATACAAAGCAACATGAACGGTAAAAATAAGCGTAGATAACGTGTTTTCTGCAGCACTAATCCACCTCCACATAATCACGCAGCTTTGCCAGCTTGGCCTTGCCGATTCCAGGCACACGCAGCAAATCATCCGCGCTGGTAAAACGCCCGCTGTTTCTTGTTTTCACAATACGCTGTGCTAGTGCAGGACCTATGCCCGGCAGCTGCTGCAGCTCGCTTACGCTCGCGCTGTTGATGCGCACAATCTGCATCATGCTGTTGTTTCTGCCTGGGCCTGCTTTAGCACCGCCTGACTTTCCTAACGCACTCTCACCTAAATCGGACTTTGCCTGAGCCTTTTTCCTCTGCGTTCTGCTTGTCCGTGTAACCTTCTGCACCGGTACTCTTATCTGCATACCGTCGCGCACCTTACGCACCAGGTTGACACGTTCGCTGTCGGCATTTTCCGTCATACCGCCGGCAGCAGCAATGGCCTCTTCCACTCTGCAGCTGGCAGGCACATCGTAAATTCCCGGCTCCAGCACGGCGCCGCTCACCTGCACGCGTACTGTTTTTACCTGCGCTGTTTTTGATGTAACAGCACCTTGCGCGGACTGAAGCAGGCTACTGACGGGTAGCGTTTTCTCCTTATCGTTGGTGCTTATAAGGCTGGTGATGATACAGCCAACGATAAGGACGGCGATAAAGATGATTTTTTTTGCTTTTGCTTGCATTGGTATACCTCCGTATTTTTGAAAATTGTTTACTATACCTCTCTGTCGCCTTCGGCGACATCTCCCCTTACAGGGGAGACTTTTTCGAAATACTATCCATGCATTTCTCTAATCTTTCATTAATATTTTTTTCTATTTCGTTGCATACATAATCAAAATGATAATCAACGTCACTGTTCATAAACCGTAAAACATAAATGCCTTCCTGTTGCAAAGCCAAGGTTCTAACATTATCACAATACAAATTATTTTTTTGCAAGTGCTGTCCTCCATCTATTTCAATAACCAGTTTTAATTTACTACAATAAAAATCGACTATATAGCTACCTATAATCCTTTGCCTATACCACTTTAACCTATGCTTAGATAAAAAATCATACCACAAATGCTTTTCCTGCTTAGTCATATTCTTTCGTAGATATTTGGCATAAGGTAATAAATCTCGATTTTGTTCAATAAATCCCATAACAATCCTCCTAGAAATAAAGTAAAAATTGCACGTCGAATTCGCTCTCCCTGTAAGGGAGAGGTGCCGAACGCAGTGAGGCGGAGAGGGTACTCCCCCAAAAACAAAAAGAGCCCCCAAGAATAACAATTACGTTATTCTCAGAGACTCTGAAAATGTAAGCGTTATTTAGTACTACTAAATAATGTCATTGCTGACATGCACTGCTTATTTTTTTGTCCGCGCTACAGTCTGCGGAAACTGCCTGCTGCAGGACAGCTGTAACTGCGGTGGTTGCGGTTAGTAATTAGTGGTTAGCGGCCAGTAATACTAAAGCTCGCGACAAATTTTATTTTTACTTTTATTTTTCCCCTCTTCTTGCTCCCTGTTCGGTCGCAACGGGGATTCGTTCCACCTTTTCGATTTCTAACTTAGCTTACGCTCGTTACAAATCGGGTGTCACTTCGCTACGATGTTTACCAGACGGCCGGGTACGCAGATAACCTTGCGTACGGTTGCATCGCCGATGTGAGCCTGAACGTTAGCGTCAGCCATAGCAATTTTCTCAAGCTCTTCTTTGGTAGCTTCAGCCGGAACAGTCAGACGACCGCGAACCTTGCCGTTAACCTGCAGAACGATTTCTACATTGTCAACCTTCAGTGCTTCTTCATCGCACTCAGGCCAGCTCTGTTCATGTACGCTGCTGTTGGCATCAATAGCACCGCGCCACAGCTCTTCGGTGATATGCGGAACAAACGGGCTCATCATCTTGATGAGGTCGGAAATTGCTTCGTAAATCAGACCTGCATTCGGCTCTTTGGCAGCTTCTTTATAAGCATAGAGAGCGTTAACCAGTTCCATCATAGTGGAAATAGCAGTGTTGAAGTTGAAGCGGGTTTCGATATCGTTGGTAACCTTCTTAATGCTGCTATGCAGTACACGGCGCAGGTCCTTATCTGCTTCGCTCAGGTTGCTGTGATCGTATTCGGTAACCTTTTGTGCCAGAACAGCTTCAAATGCTTGTACGATACGCCAGATACGGTTCAGGAAGCGGAAGGAGCCTTCAACGCCCTGGTCGCTCCACTCCAGCTCTCTTTCAGGCGGAGCAGCAAAGAGGATGAACAGACGCGCGGTATCAGCACCGTATTTGGAAAGAATTTCTTCAGGAGAAACAACGTTGCCCAGAGATTTACTCATCTTAGCACCGTCTTTGATTACCATGCCCTGAGTCAGCAGGTTGCTGAACGGTTCATCATAATCAACCAGGCCTGCGTCACGCAGAACCTTTACAAAGAAGCGGGAATACAGCAGATGCAGAATAGCATGCTCAATACCGCCGATATATTGGTCTACAGGACCCCAATAGTTGTTGAGCTCCTTGTCAAACGGCATCTTGTCGTTGTGTGCGTCGGTATAACGCAGATAGTACCAGGAGGAGCACAGGAAGGTGTCCATGGTATCGGTTTCACGGGTTGCGTCAGCACCGCATTTCGGGCATTTGCAGTGAACGAATTCTTCGGAGGTTGCCAGCGGAGATTTAGCACCGGCAGTAAAGCTTACATCCTCAGGCAGGCGAACCGGCAGCTGGTCTTCCGGAACCAGAACCTCGCCGCAGTGCGGGCAGTAAATGATAGGAATCGGAGCGCCCCAATAACGCTGACGGCTGATCAGCCAATCGCGCAGACGGTAGTTTACACGACGTTTACCAAAGCCTTCAGCTTCAGCCTTGTCCATGATAGCGCTCATAGCCTTGTGCATTTCCATGCCGGTGAATTCGCCGGAGTTAACCAGCATGCCTTCTTTTTCTTCGTAAGCGCATGTCATTTCTTCCAGCTTCAGCTCTTTGCCGATTGGGCAGATGGTAACAATCTTTTCAATACCGTATTTGTCTGCAAACATCCAGTCACGCTGGTCACCGGTAGGAACGCCCATTACAGCGCCGGTACCGTAATCATACAGTACATAGTTGGTTACCCAGATTTCTACCTTGCGGCCGGTGAACGGGTTGATGCAGTATACGCCGGTGAATACGCCCTCTTTTTCGGATTCGCTGGAGGTACGTTCAATTTCGGACTGATTACGAACACGCTCGCAGAAAGCGTTGATTTCGTCAGCCTTCGGATTGTTTTCGCAAATCTTTTTAATCAGCGGATGCTCGGCAGCCAGAGCCATAAAGGTTACGCCGTAAGCAGTATCCGGACGGGTGGTGTAAACAGCAACAGTATCGTTAAGTGCCGGGATTTCAAAGGAGAATTCCAAGCCTTCGCTGCGGCCGATCCAGTTGTGCTGCATGGTTTTTACGCGCTCGGGCCAGCCCGGCAGCAGGTCAAGATCCTTCAGCAGCTCATCAGCATAATCGGTGATTTTGAAGAACCATTGGCTCAGATCCTTTTTAACAACCTCATGGTCGCAGCGCCAGCATTTGCCGTCGATAACCTGCTCGTTAGCCAATACGGTGTTACAGGTGTCGCACCAGTTTACGGCAGATTCCTTTTTAACTGCCAGACCGCGTTTGTAGAACAGCTCAAAGAACCATTGAGTCCATTTGTAATAATCTTCCTTACAGGTGGTAACCTCGCGATCCCAATCGTAGGACAGACCGAGAGCCTTCAACTGACGAGTCATGTTGGCGATGTTTTCCAGAGTCCATTTTTTAGGCGGAATGTTGTGTTTGATAGCAGCGTTTTCAGCAGGCATACCAAATGAGTCCCAGCCCATCGGATGCAGAACGTTGAAACCCTTCATAGTGCGGAAACGTGCAATTACGTCGCCGATGGAATAGTTACGAACATGGCCCATGTGCAGGTTGCCGGACGGATAGGGGAACATTTCCAGAACGTAGGATTTAGGCTTATCCTTATCCATCTCTACTTTAAAGGTTTTGTTTTCTTCCCAGTATTTTTGCCATTTAGCTTCAATATCATGGGGAGCATACTTTTCTTGAATCATTTCATTACCTCCCAGGTATTATTGTTGGTCGAAAATAAAAAATCCCCGACCTTAAAAAAGGTCAGGGACGAAAAATTCGCGGTACCACCCTGATTGCGGCTACAGCCGCCACTCAATTAGCCTTAACGCAGCATCACGTCCGCACATTTCCTTGCGGCTTCTTCACGGTGAGTTCATCTGCCCTAACTGCCGGCTCGCATCAACCGCCGGCTTTCTGAAAGATACTGCAGACTACTGCTCCGCTTCACAGAATTTGAATAAAAATATCTTGTATATTATATAACGCCAAACAGGAAAAGTCAAACTTCTGTGTCAGCGTTTATTTTTTCTTTTTCTTCGGCACCAGCTTCTGTCCCAGCTGTCCCTTGACGATAATCAACTGGTCACGCAGCTCGGCCGCCGCCTCGAAGTCCAACGCCTTGGCCGCCTCCTGCATCCGTCTTTCCAGCTCGCGGGCCAGCGTGTTCAGCTCCTTCGTTGATTTCTGCTTCAGCTTCTTGCTGCTGCCATAGGACGTTGCCTCCTCGGTGTCTGCCACCTTCGTCAGCTTAATCAGCTGGCGCTGCTCCTTATAAATCGTTTTCGGCGTAATGTGGTGCTCCTCGTTGTACGCCTGCTGTTTTTCGCGGCGGCGGTTGGTTTCATCTATCGCCCGCTGCATGCTGTCGGTAATGCGGTCGGCATACATAATAACACGACCGTGAGCATTACGCGCAGCACGGCCGATGGTCTGAATCATCGCCGTATCACTGCGCAAAAAGCCTTCCTTGTCTGCATCCAGAATCGCAATCAGCGACACCTCCGGCAAATCAAGGCCTTCGCGCAGCAGGTTGATGCCTACCAGCACATCAAACTTACCGGCACGCAGGCTGTCGATAATCTCCGCTCTTTCAATCGTAGCGATTTCCGAATGCAGATAGCGCACACGCACACCTGCCTGCTTCAGATATTCTGTTAAATCCTCCGCCATGCGCTTCGTCAGCGTAGTCACCAGCACACGCTCACCAGCGGCGGCAACCTTGTTGATTTCGCCCAGTAAATCATCTATCTGTCCCTTAATCGGGCGGATTTCAATCTGCGGGTCCAACAGGCCTGTCGGGCGGATAATCTGCTCAACGACATTATCTGCCTGCTCCAGCTCATACTTCGCCGGCGTAGCAGAAACATAAATCGCCTGCTTGATCTGCGCCTGAAACTCGTCAAAGGTCAGCGGTCTGTTATCATAGGCCGACGGCAGACGGAAGCCATGCTCCACCAGCATCTCCTTACGCGAGCGGTCACCGGCATACATTGCACGAATCTGCGGCAGTGTTACGTGCGACTCATCAACAACCAGTAAAAAATCCTTGGGAAAATAATTTACCAGCGTAAACGGCGGCTCACCGGCCTTGCGTCCTGCCAGATGGCGCGAATAGTTTTCGATGCCGGAACAATAGCCCATCTCCTGCATCATCTCCAAATCGTAATTCGTGCGCTGCTCCAGACGCTGTGCCTCCAACAGCCTGCCATGCTTATTCAGCTCATCAAGACGCTCGTCCAGCTCCTCGCGAATATCATTCATAGCGCGTTCAAGATTCTCACGGCTCGTAACATAGTGGCTCGCCGGGAAAATCGCCACATGGTTACGCTGCGCCAGAATCTCACCTGTCAGCACATCAAATTCCACAATGCGGTCAACCTCATCATCGAACATTTCAATGCGCACAGCCTTCTCGCCATAGGCTGCGGGAATAACCTCAATCACATCACCGCGCACACGGAAGGTGCCACGCTTAAAATCAATATCATTACGATTGTATTGAATCTCCACCAGCTTATGCAAAATCTTCTGGCGGTCGATAATCTGCCCCAAGCGCAGCGACAGCACCATATCATAATACTCCTGCGGCGCACCTAAGCCGTAAATGCAGGAAACGCTGGCTACGATAATAACATCCCTGCGCTCAAACAAGGCACTGGTCGCACTATGGCGCAGCTTATCAATCTCATCGTTAATCGAAGCATCCTTCTCAATATACGTATCCGACTGGGGAATATAGGCCTCCGGCTGATAATAATCGTAATACGAAACAAAATATTCCACCGCATTCTCTGGGAAGAACGCCTTCAGCTCACTCGCCAGTTGTGCCGCCAACGTCTTATTATGCGCAATCACCAGCGTCGGCTTACGCACCTTATTGATTACCTGCGCAATCGTATACGTCTTGCCCGTACCCGTTGCACCTAGCAGCACCTGCGTGCGCAGGCCCTGCTCCACACCCTCCGCCAGCTTGGCAATCGCCTGCGGCTGGTCGCCGGCAGGCTCAAACGGAGCCTGAATTTTAAAATCCATGTTCATCACCAACTAAAAAACAAACCGTAAAAATTAAGTATAAAACGAGCAATTGTTATATCGTGTAATGAATAGCAATTTTAGCAAATGAGTGTTTGGAACCACATGCGGGCGCATCCAAGAAGCAAGTCCGTAGGACGATGCTGATTGGTTTATGCGCGCCATGCGATAGTGTCCCAAGAAGCAAGCTCACAGAGCGCAGCTGATTGGCTTGACACGAACCGCTAAGGGGCGCAATGTCTGAGCGCTATGCCTTATTTTTATAGTAGCATTTGTCAGCATAGCGCAAGTTTTGCGCCGCTTCGTCTTGGTTCCACACGAAATTTGCGTTAAGAAATTGCTCTGATTGAAACGATATACAATTGCGACGCCAGCAGCTCCCCCTTACACATCCAGCTCAACACTTACCGGACAATGGTCGCTGCCGAAAACCTCATTGTGAATCTCCGCGCTCTGCAGCTTAGCCGCAATTCTGTCCGAAACCACAAAATAATCAATACGCCAACCCGCATTCTTCTCACGCGCCTTAAAGCGATAGCTCCACCAGCTGTACTTAACCTCCTCCGGATGCAGATAACGGAAGCTGTCCGTAAAGCCCGCAGCCTTCAGCTCACGGAACTTAGCACGCTCCTCATCCGTAAAGCCTGCATTCTTGCGGTTAGTCTTAGGATTCTTCAAGTCAATCTCCTCAGCCGCCACATTCAGATCACCGCAGACAACAACAGGCTTCTTAGCATCCAGCTCCTGCAGATAAGCACGGAACACATCCTCCCACACCATGCGGTAATCAAGACGCGCCAGGCCATCCTTGGAATTAGGCGTATACACCGTCACCAGATAAAAGCTCTCAAACTCCAGCGTTATCACACGCCCTTCCTTATCGTGCTCCTCCTGTCCCAGACCATAGGTAACAGCCAAAGGCTTAACCTTCGTAAAAACAGCAGTACCGCTGTAGCCCTTACGCTCCGCACTGTTCCAATACTCCTCATAACCGGGGAATACAAAATCCGCCTGCTCGCGCTGCATCTTCGTTTCCTGCAGACAAATAATATCCGGCGCAGCCTCTTGCAAAAATTCAGCAAAGCCCTTCGTCATGCAGGCACGCAAGCCGTTAACATTCCAGGAATATAATTTCATAAATTCAACCTCTTTTCCATTAATTTATCCGGTATAACAACAGTAAAATTACCGTGTAAAATTTATACTCTGCCTTTTTATTGTACCATTCAAGGCGCAAAAATAAAAGAGCTGCCCTCAGCGCAGCCTCGTCATCAGCGATGACAAAATGCTCTCGGCAGCCCTTAAAATTAAAATTTAATTTGCGACGGCTCATAATCAACTGTTGTCTTGATGAAAGCAATCTCATTACAGTATGGATACTGCGGACAATACACACATTCCTTCCATACCTTCTGTGGCAGCTTATCCTTAGCCGTTTCAATATAATCACACTTGGCAAAAAATCCCGGCTGATAGGTAAGAGTGAAAAACATCGTCACTCCGCGCTCAATGCCCTCCTTTTCCAAATGCTCCACCAGCTGACGGCCTATGCCTGTTTTCTGCAGGCTCGGTTCCACCGCCAGCGAGCGGATTTCCGCAAAGCGGTCCCAGACAAAATGCAGCGCGCCGCAGCCCAACAGACGGTTGTTTTCCACCGCTAAAATATAATCGCGCAGATTCTCGTAAATCGCATTGCGCGCACGTGGCAGCATCAAGCCTTCCTTTGCATAATAATTCAGCAATTTGTGTATATGTTCTACATCGCTGAAAGTTGCCGGTCTAAAAACAATCATTTTTCAAACCCCCTCATTTGGTTTCCCCATATCAGTTTATCGAACGTAACTGATTTTCTATATATTATCACGTATTACAGCAGAGTACAAGTATAAAAATGCAAAAAAAGAATTAATCAGTGTAATAAAATACTGATTAATTCTTTTTTAAAACAAGGTTACATTCTTTCCTTCAGCATATCTGCCGCAGCACACAAAGCCACAATAATCGCAGCCGGTCGTGGCGGGCATCCGGGCACAGCAATATCAACCGGCACCACGTCAGCTGCACGTCCCACAACAGCATAAGTGCAGCCATAGGTTTCGCCGCCACAGGCACAGGCACCGCAGGCCATAACCATTTTCGGTTCAGGCATAGCGTCATAGGTCATACGCAGCGCCTGCTCCAGGTTGCGCGTAACCACGCCGGTAACCATCAGCATATCCGCATGACGCGGAGAAGCAACGAAGGCGATACCGTAACGGTGCAAATCATAAACAGGATTACTCATCGCACCCAGCTCAAAATCGCAGGCATTGCAGCTGCCAGCGTCAAGATGACGTACATGCAGAGAGCGTCCCAGCTTCGCTGTGACTGCTTCGCTTACCTGCACGGCACTGTCAGCCAGAATCTGCGCCAAAGCATCATGATTCGTGTGCACCAGCGCCTTACGCGCGCAGGCCTCTACACAGCGACCGCAGAAAACGCACTTACTGTAATCTATTTTTGCTTTACCGTCAGCCACGCTCACAGCTCCTACCGGGCAGGCAGCGGCACAGGCACCGCAGCCGTCGCAGCTGCCGTCGCACTGCAGCTGACCGCGCAGACGCTTGTGGCCCGTAGTATCAATATTTTCGGTAGCAATCTTTCCGTGAAGAATTGCCTCCAGCATTTTTAACATCTTGCCACCTCCTTAGCGGTCTATGCAGGCATAGCATAACTCAAAGCTCTTATTTATTAACGGAAAGTCCGGAATGATGTCGCCCTGTACTGCCACAGTCAGCGCCGGCCAGTTAGGATAGGAGGCACTGCGCACAAACAGGCGGTCTATGCGGCCTTCCTTGTCCAGCAGCAGGCAATGCAGATTATCACCGCGGGCAGATTCGCTGATGCCCCAGGTAAAATGACCTTCCTCCTGCTGCAGCTCGCCCAGCTCTGCCGCCAGCTGCGTTTCCGCATTGCGGCGCAGCTTGCTGATAAGCTGACGCACCAGCTTCAGGCTTTGGGCAACCTCACCGATACGCACCTTAATGCGTGCTTCGACATCACCCGCTGTTTCCGTAATAACCTCAAAATCAAGCTCATCATAAATACCGTAGCCGATATCCTTACGGCTGTCACGGTTACTGCCGCTGGCACGCGCACCCACGCCTACCATAGCCAGATCAAAGGCAGTTTCCTGACGTACTCTGCCGGTAGTACGGATACGGTTGACGAAGTTCGCCTGCTCCCACATGATATGTACCATATCGGCATAAACAGCTTCTACCTCACGCAGAACCTCCTCGATTTCCTCCAGCATAGCATCGGTAACATCATACTGCACACCGCCGGGGATAATCAGACCGCGCAAGAAACGGTTGCCTGCCAGCATTTCGTTGAGCTGCATCAAGTATTCCTTCAGACGCGTACCCATGCTGATTACAGGCGAGAAGCCGACACCGGCGCAGATATTGCCCGTATCGCCCACATGGTTATACAAGCGCTCCATCTCCGCAGCCAGTGTACGAATTAACCACGCACGGTAAGGCACCTCTGCCTCCGAGCATTTTTCTACCGCCTGACAGAAGCTCAGCGTATTGGCTACACTGCAGGCACCGCAGATGCGTTCTACAATCGGCAGCGCCTCCATCGGCGTAAGGCCTTCGGCAGCCTTTTCAATACCACGGTGGGTAAAGAACAGCTTGGCATCAAGCTGCAGCATAGCCTCACCGGCCTGACTGAAACGGAAATGACCGGGCTCGATGATGCCTGCGTGAATAGGTCCTACAGGAACCTCAAAGAGGCCTTCGCCCTGTGAGGTAAGCATTTCGTATTCACGATGTCCGCGTGCATCATAATCCTTGGGATATTTTTTCAGCAGCGGATGAAAGCCTTCGGGAAAGCTCTCATGCAGCACCAGCGGACGCATATCGGGATGTCCCTGCGGCTCGAAGCCGAACATATCATGCAGCTCGCGCTCATACCAGGCAGCAGCCGGCAGCAGCGTAGTCAGTGACTGATATTCCAGCGGACCGTCCGCGGGGAACGGAGCCTTCAAAACATCTATATCACGTTTTTCAGCATTATAGAACAGGCAGTAGATGGCCAGACCGCCGCCCTGCAGCGTTTCGTCTGCGCCAAACATAGCAGCCAGCGGACGCTTGCCGCTGTCGCTGCAGATATTGGCAGCACCACGCAAATTTTCCGGTTTAACTAGCATTATCTCAGCCTCCTATAATCCGCACAGCCTGGTTCAGCAGATTGTTGAGCCAGGGAATATTTTCAAAGCCTGCACCCACTACGCAGGTCAAAAGCAGCAGCGCTGCCAGCACAGGCACGTCGGTTGCTCCCAGCAAATCGCCCAAGGGCTGACGCTTAGATTTATCACACAGCATACGCATACCATGGTACAAAATACCAATCAGCACACCGGCCAGCAGAATAATCAGCAGACTGCCTGCTACCCAATGGCCTTCACGGAACATAGCTGCCATAATGTAAAACTTACTGAAGAAAAGGCCCATCGGCGGCAGGCCCAAAATACCCAGCATACCGGTAAGCCAGAAGGTTGCTGTATGCGGCACATCCTTAATCATACCGTGAATACGCATCATATTGCGTGTCTGGTATTCCTGGATAATAGTGCCGGCAATATAGAACAGCACGAACTTAATCATTGCATGACTGTACATATGCAGCATCACAGCCTTCAGGGAGAAGGCAGAAAATACGCCGATACCGGCAACCATAATGCCGATGTTTTCCATAGAGGAATACGCCAGAATACGCTTAACGTCACGCTGTACAACAACGAACGGCACGGCAATCGCCACAGTCAGCACAGCAAAGAACAGCAGCATGCTGCTCATCATCGCAGCGCCTGCTGTCGGCAGCAGGATAACCAGATTACGCAGTAATACGTAAATCGCACAGCTGCAGAGCGCACCGCTCAGCATACCGCTGGTAAGTGACGGAGCCTCGGCATAGGCATCAGGCAGCCAGGTATGCATCGGCGCCATGCCTGCCTTCGTACCGTAACCGATAACGATAAACAGCAGCGCCAGCTTAGTCATAGCCGGGTTCAGGCTGTTGGCATGCTCATGCAGGTACAGCCAGCTGAGCGCCTTTTCGCCGCCCAAAGCATCAAGCTGCGCATAATACAGAACCAGTGTACCCAAAAGCGCCAAGCAAATGCCGACGGTACAAACCATGATATATTTCCACGTTGCTTCCAAAGCAGCGCGGGTAAATTTAAAGGAAATAAGCAGCGCACTGATTAAGGTTGTCGCTTCGATGGCAACCCACATCAGGCCCAGGTTTTTTACCAGCAGTACGATGAACATGGTCCAGCAGAAAAGCTGCATCAGCGCAAAGTAACGGCCGGTCTGCAGCTGCTCGCCCTTAAGTACGCCGCAGCGCTCCTCACGCGTAAGATAATTACGCGCAGTCCAGGTTGCTGCCAGATAAAGTGTGGTAATGATAATGATTACCCACATATTCAGCGCATCAATGTAAAAATAATCATCAACATAGGGCACAGCAGGATTAAAGGACTTTGCCATCAGCGCCACGCACACACCTACCGCAGTTGCCGTCAGGCGGTGCAGCCAATGCAGGATATTATTGCCGAAGCCCGCAGCCAGTGCCAGCACCGCGCACAAGGGTGGCAGGCATAACAGTATCAAAATATATGTTAACATTACATCCCCTACCCTTTCAGCTTGTCCAGCACATTTGTATCCGTCGTTTTAAACGACAGACGCAGACGCGAGGTTAAAATAACAAGAATAACAACAGCAATCAGCACATCCAGGAAAATGCCCAGCTCGATAATCAGCGGCAAGCCTTCGGTCATAATCAGACCGAGCAGGTAAATGCCGTTTTCCAAGGTAATCAGGCCGATCATCTGCATAATAGCACGGCTGCGCATAACAATCAGCGCGAGGCCTGTCATAATCATAAACATAGATGTTGCCAGAATATCGCGGCCCTCTGCCTGCGGCAGCAGACCGTCAATTACCATGTAGCCGAGTGCCAGACTGCAGGCTGCAAAAGCAGTAGAATAATTTACATTGATATCGCTGACAATTTCACGCTCATCGCGCAGCTGATTTACCACGCGTAAAATAGCGTAAGGAATAAAGAGCACCTTAACGGCAATCGTCAGCACACCGGGCAGCCAGGCATGTAAACCGCTGCCATGGCTCATACCTACGACGAGGCAGGCTGCAGCAATCAAGGCAGACTGCAGCGCCAGACACAGAGTTGCACGGCGCAGCTCCACAAAGCGCGTCTGCAGGAAAACGATAAACATTAAACTTACAACCAAATATTCCATCGTTACCTCCTTACTGTGCCACTACTGCCAGCAGCAGCATCAGGCCCGCTGCCGCCAGATATACACGCACCTTGAAAAGGCGCATCTTATTGTTCAAGGTTTCAACCACACCTACAGCTACCGCACCGATAAGCACCTTAAATACAACAGGCAAATCCAGCGGCAGATACAGCATAGCGAAAAGCACTAAGAATACCAGCAGCTTGAGCTGGCTTGCCCAATGGATAAGCGCCAGCAGACGGCCGGAATATTCCAGTGTCATGCATTCATGGAGCATCGTCAGCTCCAGATGTGTGTCGGGGTTATCAACCGGGATACGGCTGTTTTCTGCAAGCAACACAAGGAAGAAGGCAATGCAGGTCAGCACGCCTGCTACCGTCAGGTTAACCTCGTCCGTACGCAGGCTCATGCCTGCCAGCGAAGTGCTGTTGGTGTGCAGCACGTTGGAAAGCACGGCCAGCATCACCACAGGCTCAACGAAGGCAGCCACATAAACCTCACGGCTGCCGCCCATACCGCCAAAGGCGGTGGCTGCATCCATTGAGGAAACTGCCATAAAGAAGCGTCCCAAGGCCAGCAGATATACAAATACAAAAACGTCGCCGAAGCCGGCCTGACCGCCTAAGAAGCCCGGTAGCATGCAAGCTGCCGCAAAGGTCGTCAGAAAATATACGCAGGGTGCCAAACGGAAGGTGATGGTGGTATAAGGAGTGAGCATCGTAGGCTTGCCCCACCATTTGCGGATATCATAATATTCCTGCCAGATGCTGCTGCCGATACGATTCTGCATCCAGGCCTTTACCTTTTTAACAATGCCGGTAACCAGCGGAGCGCACAAAAGCAGCAAAACTGCCTGCGCCATACCGAGGGCCAGCTGTAACAATTCATTCTCTAAAATCATTTATAAAGCGCCCCCCATACCAGTACCAACATCATTGCCACCATAACATAAGCAACATATAAACGCACACTGCCCTGCTGCAAACGGCGCAGGAAATTGGAAACACTTACAAAATGCTTCTGCAGCGGCTGATAAAGCTTTTCCGTAATCATATCGGGAATTTCCAGCTTATAGGAAAGCTGACGTCCGAAGTAAGCATGCTCCTTGCGCATGTAGGTTACCTGACGCTTGGGCTTCAGCAGATAATCGAACGCACGGCGCACCGGCTTACTGAAACCGGTAGCGGAATACTGCTGACGCTGCGTCGGATAGGTACCGCAGTTCCAGGTAACATCCTCCACAACAAAGCAGTCCTTAACAGCCAGCCACAGCACTGCGCCAAGCACCAGCAGCAAAGCAAGCAGCAGCAAGGGCTTGTAGCAGACAGCAGTACCAACACCGGCCCACGCCAGATTCATACCGAAGGCATCAAGAGCAACAGGCATGCCCAGCGCCAACAGCGCTGCGCGTACTACCGGCAGCGGATAAAAACCGCAAGCAACAACTAAAACAGCTGCAACGCCCATAGCAGCGAGCATAAATTTATCGGATTCGTGCGCATGCTCCACAATTTCACTGCGAGCACGGCCCAGGAAGGTGATGCCGAAGAAGCGTACAAAGCAGCCGAGAGCCAGTGCTCCGGTAAAGCCCAGCAGAATAAAGGATACCGCAGTCCACAGGCGGATATCCTGACCGGCGCAGCTTGTACCCAGGCTGATAAAGCTCTGCAGCACCAGCCATTCACCGGTAAAGCCGTTCGTCAACGGAATAGCGGCAAGTGCCAACGAGCCGACGAAAGTAAACACAGCGGTATACGGCATCTTGCGCGCCAGGCCGCCGAACAGCTCCAGGTTCTTGCTGCCGGTGCTGTGCATAATACTGCCGGCACACATAAACATCAGCACCTTCATAATACTGTGGTTAAAGGCATGTACCAACGCAGCCACAAAGCCAAGCATATAAAAGCTGCTGTCGGAAGCCTTCATCAGCATACCGCAGCCGAAGGCAGCAAAGATTACGCCCATATTTTCTACAGAGGAGTAAGCAAGCACGCGCTTGATATCCGTTTCCATCTGAGCATAGAGTACGCCCAAAAATGCGGATACTACGCCTGCCAGCAGTACAACAACACACCACCAGTAATTCCAGGCAGGCAAAAAGCTGAACATAAAACGACCGAAGCCGTAGAGAGCAATCTTCAGCATAACACCGCTCATCAGCGCGGAAACGTGACTGGGTGCTGCCGGATGCGCCTTAGGCAGCCACACATGCAGCGGCACCAGACCGGCCTTCAAAGCAAAACCGGCAAAGGCACAGACAAAAACAAGATGCTGCCAGCTGCCATCCAACGTATTCTTGGACATAGCAGCAAAGCTGAAGCCCTCGCTGGCAGAGCCTGTCAGCAAAAAGGCAATCATAATTGCTGCCGTACCTACGCTGGTCATAACCAGATACTGATAGGCAGCATTCCAGGTAGCACGCTTTTCGGATTCATGGTTAACCAGCATAAAGGAGGCTACGGCCATAATCTCCCAGAAAAGCAGGAAGCTGAAGGCATCGCCGGCCAGCAGCACCAGTACCATAGACATGATGAACAGGCACCACATGCCGCCCAAAAGGCGCAGACGGCTGCCCTCATAGCTACGCGCATAACCGAGCGCGTACAGGCTGGTAACAACACCGGCGATACCGGTCAAAAGCAGAAAGACTGCGCTCCAGCCATCGCAGCCTAAAGAATACGAGCCCCAGGTCAGGGGTGCGGGGCTCACGCCGCCGAAAAGCAGCAGGCCTGCCGCATAAGCGCAGACAGCGCTGCCAAAAAGGGCAGCGCTGTTAGCAAGCCAGTGTGCAGCACGCTGCATGCCGTGGGGAAGCAGCATGGTTAATACGCCAATGCCATAGAAGCCCACAGCCACTAAAAACATTTCCATTTCATCACCTACACATAAAAATTTCAACTTCTTCACAAAAATGACATGTATCGTTAATTATAACACATTTGTTGACTGCGTAAAAGAAAATTACTGTTAAGAATACAAAAAAATACACCGAACCTGCAGAAATTCCACAGGTCCGGTGGTTTATAATAAGGCTTCAGTATCAAATGAGCTTCTGGCCGATTATATTTTTGCTTTTACTTATCTGCCTGCAGCGCCAGCTGCTTCTGCAGCCTTTTGTGCAGCAGCTCAATAAAGCTGGCAGGCTCCTGCACCTGCAGCAACGGTCCGAAGGATAAAACACGGATAACCATCTCTATTGCATCACTTTTGTTATATGTCAGATGCAACTTATAATGCTTTTCATCAAGACGCTCCGTCGTCTTTTCCAAATGCGAAAAATGCAGCATCGCCCTCTCCAAAGCATTGCGTTCATCCGTCAGTAATGCAGTAAGCTTACAGCGTTCCGGTGCTTTCTGCTCACATATCTCTGCATTTGCCGTCTCTAACAGGCAACAATCTTTGATACGCGCAACATTCACATACTGCTGAGAGCCGCCACACACCGCTTTTAAGCAAAACTTATCGTCCTTCGCTGAATATTCTATTTGCATCGGCAGATATCTTTTTCGCACGCTATCGTTTTTATTGTTGATAAAGCTGATTTCCACCTTGCGTTTTTCTTTTATAGCCTGCAGCAACAGACGGAAATGCTTTTTATACTGCGGATTATCATAAGCATCACCATCACTATAGCGATCAAAATAAACAAATTGCTCCTGCGTAAACAGCGGCTCCACATCCTCAAGACCAGTAAAATCTACATCAAAAAGCTGCATCCGCTTATCGCTCAGCAAGGTTTTCAGCCAGCGCCGTTGCAGAGTGGTCAATGGCATTGCCGGAGCATGCTTAAGCGGTGTAGTCATATCATTTTGGAGTAACGGCCATTCGCAATCTCCTAATGATTTAGGTATTGTCAGATAACTGTCACCAAAGGCTTGCTCCTGCACAATCCGATTTAGTTTTTCTACTGTCAGCTCACCCGTTTGCGCCTGCTGCAGAATACTGCTTACAACATTAAAATACGTACCATATATTTCGTTAAAAAAGATATCACTGCTTTTCATCTGCTTCTGCCTCCCGGTAATAAGATGCCATTTGATCTAAATCATCAAAGAAAAGCTCTTGGACAGCCTTGTTGCTGCAGCTAAAGGCTGTAATGCGCCCGATGAAGGTGCGTATCCATGGCAACAGCTCACGTGCGTCATAAACAGCAATACTGAAGCGATAATGCGCGGCATCAAGCTGCTGCACCGTGCCGCAGCGCTTTTCACGTTCCAAACGCTGCACAATAAACTGCTCGTCAGATGCCACCTCTACCGTAAAGCTGATTCTCTCCAGCTCGCCAGCGCCAAACAAGCTTACACCCCAGATATGTGGTGCTGCTTTCTGTGCCAGCTGCAGATAATGCTCATAATTATTTTCCCTCTCTTTCACTTTAATACACTTAATACGGTTCAAGCGATTAAAAAGCAGCTTGTTTTCATCATAGCTGTAGCCTAAAAGATATTGCCTTCCTGTCCTGGTGCTGCAGTAAATCTTCAAGGGACAAACAGTTTGCTGACCATTCTCCCAGTTGTAGAGTATAACAGACTTCTTATCATTGATTGCCTCCAACAGCTCGTACAGCAGCTGACTGTCCATTGTGTATAAGATAAAATGATGCTTAAAATTAAAAACATCACAATCCTCAGAAAACTTATCCAGGATATAGGAGCCTACCTCTCCTAAAGGCGCCGCCTCGGAAAAGAAGGCACAGGCCAGCTGCCAGCTGCGCCAATTAACCCTATCCTGCTGCAACCGGTACAAATTTCGGCGCCCTTGCTTCACTATTTGCAGCAACCCCAATTCAACATAATCATTAAGCTTATTGCGCACTGTTTTAGCATCTGGCTGATGCACCTTGTTGCTGAAACAATTAAAACAGCGGTCGCTAAGCAAATTCTCCATCTCTGCTACAGAATAAGCCTGTCCGTCCGCCAGAATATCCAGCAAATAAAAATGCAAAGTGATGTCTATATCGGTGAAGCTTTTAGCCTTCCAGCTTTTATACAAAGGATTGTGACTTATATCTCTGCTATCGAGCGAAATATGATAAGCTGTGCCAGCTACATCAGGATTAATATCCATATATTCGTCTAGCCAGCTTTGTATGCGCCGACGCTCATCATCATAACTACGTTGACTTTTATCATTAAAATCCTGCCGTGTTTCAAAGCCGTATACATAAAAACGCCGCATCATACTCCTAATGTCATCATATTTTTTTAAAAGCTCATTATAGGCCATCTGCTCCCCGCTCCCTTCCAAGACAATATAATATTAGTATACCACAGACAGGCAACTATTTTTTCTTACAAAAAACGGCGCAACAGATTTTTTATCCGTTACGCCGTTAACTTATTCTTTATTCAACTGTTACACTCTTCGCCAGATTACGCGGTTTATCAACATCACAGCCGCGAGTCAGCGCCGCATAGTAGGCCAGCAGCTGCAAGGGCAGCACTGCCATCAGCGGTGCCAGATATTTGTCCGTACGCGGGATGTAAATAACATGGTCCGCATATTTTTCCAGAGAGGTATCGCCCTCAAAGCCGATGGCAATAACTACAGCCTCGCGCGCCTTAACCTCCTGCAGGTTGCTGACGGTTTTATCGTATACATCCATTTGCGTTGCCAATACGATTACTGGCACACCTGAAACAATCAGCGCCAAGGTGCCATGCTTCAGCTCGCCTGCCGCATAAGCCTCAGCATGAATGTAGGAAATTTCCTTCAGCTTCAGCGCACCCTCCAGCGCTACAGCATAATCAAGGCTGCGTCCCAGGAAGAAGGCATCCTCACTGCTGCCGTATTCACGCGCAAACACCTTAATCTGGTCCACGTTTTCCAGCATCTTGTGAATCTGCTCGGGCACAAAGGTCAAGCCCTGCACCAGCTCCTGCTCACGCTCAGCACTCATGCTGCCGCGCAGACGGCCGACATAAATCGCCAGCATCAGCATTGCCAGAAGCTGAGTAGTATAAGCCTTGGTAGATGCCACGGCAATTTCCGGACCGGCATAGGTATAAACAACCTGGTCTGCCTCACGCGCAATAGAGCTGCCGACAACGTTGGTAACCGCCAGAGTGCGGGAGCCAAGACGCTTAGCCTCACGCAACGCTGCCAGCGTATCGCTGGTTTCACCGCTCTGGCTGATAACAATCGTCAGACTGTTGCCATCAACAAGCGGATCGCGGTAACGGAACTCGCTGGCAATATCCACCTCAACCGGCACACGTGCCAGCTGCTCCAGATAATATTTGCCGACAATACCTGCATGATAAGCGGTACCGCAGGCCACAATAAAGATTTTATTGATATCTCTCAGTTCCTCTGCTGTCCAGTTCAGCTCGGGGAAACCGATGGTTTTTGCTTCCGCGTCCAGACGACTCGTCATGGTGTCGCGCAAAGCCTTGGGCTGTTCATAGATTTCCTTCAGCATGAAATGCTCAAAGCCGCCTTTTTCCGCTGCTTCGGCATTCCAGTTTACAACAAACACCTTCTTGCTGATGGGAGTGCCGTTGATATCCTGCACCCAAACACCGTCTGCAGTTACCGTAGCGATTTCGCCGTCGCTCATGATAAAGGTACGGCGCGTATGGTTGATAATTGCCGGAATATCGGAAGCGATAAAGTTTTCACCCTCGCCCAAACCAATAATCAGCGGATTATCCTTTTTGGTGCAGATGATTTTATCAGGCTCGTATTCGCACATAAACACCAGGCTATAAGAGCCTTTGATAAGCTTCAGCACCTTTTTGACGGTTTCTTCGAAATCACCGTCATATTGGTCCGCCATCAGATGAGCAACAACCTCGCTGTCCGTTTCGGACAGGAATTCATGTCCCTTAGCAATCAGCTCTTCCTTCAGGCCAAGATAATTTTCAATAATACCGTTATGGACAACGACAAACTTGCCGCTGCTGTCCGTATGGGGATGCGCGTTGCGATCCGACGGACGGCCATGTGTTGCCCAACGTGTGTGACCGATACCAACATTGCCCACAGGCATATGGCCTGCCAATTTCTGACGCAGTGCATCAAGACGGCCTACGCACTTTTCCACACGGATTTTGTTGTTTTCATAAACAGCAATGCCGGCAGAATCATAACCACGATACTCCAGCTTGCTCATGCCATCAAGCAGAAAGGGAGCAGCTTCGTGATTACCGATATAACCTACAATTCCGCACATATTAATGCCTCCTTAAGTTTTCTTTGCCCTTTCTGCCACCGTGCTTTTCTCTCCCCCGTTACCGGAGGGCTTTGTACACGGTTTGCGGCCTGCAGCCGGCCGTGAGGCATCCGCTGACTGATCGATAACCTCATTCCTCGTCCACCGCCTGAGCGGTACATGCGCTTACATCCTTCACTGTCTGCTTTTGGCAGCAAAAACAAGCCTCTGCTGATTTATGAGCAAACAGACAATGAGCCGCGCAGGCAGGCAGTCCCACGCGGCACATCCTCAGACTAATTTAATTTTACAATATGAAGACTGGCAGGTCAAGAAAACATTCCTTGAACTTTTCTTGCCTAATGCTTGCCTGCAGGCGCTTCATATAGTATAATCCCATCTTAGATAATTGAATTTTGTTTTTATATTCGTAAGTCCTAGATGTGATAAGGGTTTGAGCAGCTAAAAACAGCTTTTTTATGTGGGAAGTTTGAGTAATAGTATAAGACGTGAGGGATTTGTGAATTTAATCAGAACGGTTGTCAAACGCTTTACTTTGTGCTATCATAGAAATAGAAAAGGTGCCGCCGATAGACGGTTATCCTTGAACATTTAGTTATAAAAAATAACCGCTTGTTTTGCAGACTGGGCGGTTATTTAGTACCATATAAGTGTAAGAGAAAAAGTATGTTGCTTTA
>NZ_CABQHJ010000034.1:0-33299 GCF_902463975.1 uncultured Phascolarctobacterium sp. | reverse complement strand
ATATACAAGCAAATATACTAAATAACTAATCATATGGCACAGGGGCTGTCGTACACAAAGTACGGCAGCCTCTTTTTATAGGAAAGGAAAATGCCCCGCCTACCCTAAAAAAGTAAGCGGAACATTTTATTAAACTTAAACACAAAAACCGCCGTCAGAACCTACAATCCAACACCTTCCGACGACGGTTTATTTTATATCTCGAAAATCACTCTAAGTACAATTTTTTCAGCGCCAATTTATCCACCTTACCGCTTTCATTATGTGGCAGCTGCTCCATAAAGACAAACTGCTTGGGCAGCTCGTAATCCTCTAAGGTTTGCCGCAGCAGCTTAACCAGCTGCTGCTTGCCGTATTCGCACGCCGCCCCCACAAAAGCAATAAGCACATCGGCATCGTCCACATGACGGCAGATGACTGCAGCCTCTTCAATGCCCTCCAGCTCAGTCAAAGCAGTGCACACCTTGACGGCAGAAACCTTGCGTCCGTTGACGCTCACAATATCATCCGTGCGCCCCAAAAAGTGCAGGCGTCCTTCCGCATCCAGATGTCCCCTGTCCTTCAGGGAAAACGGCAACGTGATATCTTCTACATGATAAGGCGTATCAATGAAAATTTCTTCATTACAAACGCTCACCTGCACGCCCTTAAACGGACGGCCGATAAGTGTGCGGTCATCCGTCATTTCTGCAGCCTTGATGTAGGTAATGTAATTCAGCTCGCTGGCACCGTAGTACAGCGTGATATCCGCATTGGGGAATACCTGCAGCAGCTTGTCCGCCTCCTGCCTGCCCATGCTCTGCGAGCCGCTGATGATACTGCGCACACGCAAATCAGGCTCACGCAAAAATTTAGGCAGCAGTAAAAGCTTGGACGGAATCAGATAGATTGCGTTCACCGCATAGCGCTGCATCAGCTGCAGCCAATGGCGCGGACGGAAGCGCTCCGTCACCACCAGTGTACCGCCTGCAGCCAGCACGCCCATATAAATATTAAGGTTGCCGGTAAAGGCCAGGCTTCCCTGACAGAAAATTACCGTCTCGTTATCAACGCCGAAAACATGGTTCTGCTCCGGGAAAAAATCCGCCCAGCTATGATAGCTGCGCCACAACAGCTTGCTTTTGCCGGTGCTGCCGCTGGTCATAACGCCCATGCAGGCCGCTTCGGGAATAGCCTCGCAGCTGAACTGCTGATTTTTGCTCACCTCGGTAGCGATAACCGGCACGGTTTTTGTACCGCTATAGGCCAAAAAGCTGATTAACTGACGGGCAATGCTGTTTTCATGGATAAAAAACGCTGGAGCGCTAAAATCCGCTTTACTGCGCAGCCTGCGCGCCTCCTGCGCCAGTCTGGCGTAGGTATATTCTTCTGCGTCCTCTATAAGAGCGAGCTTGTCCTGTTTTTGTTGTGCAATTAAGGTTAAGTAATCCATTTGCTTCACTCCACTCTTTCCAGCAGCAGCGCCGTACCTACGCCGCCTGCGGCAGCTACGCTAGCGGCGCCGTAGCGTCCGCCCTTCTGGCGCAGTGCTTCCAGCAGGTGCAGCGTAATTATGCCGCCGCTGGCACCATAAGGATGACCGTAGGCCAGCGCCCCGCCGAACACATTGTATTCATCAGTGCTATGCGGAAAGCTGCGGGCAAACAGCACATCAATAACAGCAAAGGCTTCATTCAGCTCAAAGTCTGCGATATCCTGCTCCTGCAGTCCATGCTTGGCCAACAGCTTTTGCAGCGCGGTAATTGCAGTACGCGGACTTACCAGGGGATCGCCGCCGCAGGCTGTGCTGCCCAGCACCCTGGCCTGCGGCTTTAAGCCGTGCTCCTGCAGATATTTTTGCGAGCACAGCACCACAAAGGCCGCGCCATCGTTAATCAGGCAGGAATTGGCCGCCGTAATAAATTCGCCGCCCTCCAGCACCTTGGGCATTCTGTCGAGCAGACGCTGGCTCATGCGAGGCCGGATGCCTTCATCCTTAACGGCACCGCAGACCGGCGCGATAATATTCTGCAGCAGCCCCTGCTCGCGCGCCTGCGTCGCGAGCGCATGGCTGCGCAATACCCAGCTGTCCATTTCTTCCTTGGTAATGCCTTCGCGCTTGGCAGCAAGCTCTGCGCCCTCCAGCATTACCGTTTCGCGGTGAATGCCCGGCATAAACTTGGCCACGCTGTACCAAGTATCGCCTGCATAATCCGGATGATTGGGATTATAGCCGCGTCTTGGCTGCGTAGAGCTGCTTTCAAAGCCACCGGCAACAATTACATCAGCTTCGCCGCTGTTAATCTTGGCCGCAGCAATAGCAATACTTTCCAGGCCGCTGCCGCATTGCACATCTACCGTAAAGGCCGGCACCGAAATATCTACGCCTGCCGTCAATGCCATCAGGCGCGCAATATTGCCGCCGGCGCCTACGCCGTTGCCGGCAATAATATAATCAGGCTCACGCAGCTGATATTTTTCCATCACCTGCTTGAAAACCTCCGCACCCAGCACCTCCGCCGGGATATGACGATATATACCGTTGACTACGCCTACGTAGCTGCGCAGGCCTCCTAAAATATATGCATTTTCCATCTTAACACCTCTATATCCGAAAAGAGCTGCCTGCCACCTGCCTTGCGGCAAATAGCTGACAGCTCCTTAAATTATACCTTATTTATCTGTTGTTGGCAAAAATACGGTTAATCGGTCCTGCAATTACGGCAGCAGCCAGACATTTAACAATATCCAGCGGAATGAAGGGCAGAGCGCCGGTCATAATTGCCTTATCCCAACCCATACCGGTAATCAGCTTCAGCTGGACAACGCCGAACACATAAATCAGCGGAATACCGATAACGCAGCCAAGCAAAGCATAACGCTTGAAGTTATATTTTTCGCCTCTGAAATATGCCAGGAAAACAGCAGTAAACAAAAAGCCGATGATGTAACCGCCGGTAGGACCAAACAGCTTGCCCGGTCCCGCACTGCCGCCGGTAAATACAGGCACGCCTGCCAGACCTACCAGCAGATAAACCAGCATGGTCATAAAGGCCTGCTTAGCGTTCAGCACATAGCCTGTAAGATTTACGATCATAGTCTGCAATGCAAGCGGAGAAAGAGAGAACGGCAGCGGAATAATGATATATGCGGATACGCAGTTCATTGCTACCATCAGCGCCATCTTCGTCATTTCCGCAGTCTTGTTGACGTTTGCGCCTCTATGATTCTTATTGATTTCTGTACCAGAAGTTGTCATTTTCATACACCAGCCTTACTATAATTCTTTAATCACAAAAACATTTATTGCTTCCACATAAGCAGCAAGCTGACCTTCTGTCCTGTAGATGCACAGCTCGTCGCCCGCGTAAACAGGAGCGACAAAGGTAATGCGCCAGTCCAGCTCCGTCAGCGCCAGCTCACGCTGCAGCCAGGCAGCCATGCACAGTCCCGGCACGATGGGATGCTCACCCTTATGGATGACGTTTTCGTCACCGGTATAGGCAACATAATCTGCTATTTCCTGTGTTGTGAAGGTGTGCTTTGTCAGCAAATCGCCCTTAATCGCCTCGGGCTCCAGCGGCTTCGTGCCTAATTTATGCTTAGGCAGTACCAAAAATACCCGCAGCTCCTTAGCCAAACTGCCGTCTGCCGCAGTTCCTGCTACACGGATGATTGATTTGCGTTCCTTCGCCAGCAGCACCTGATTCGCCATAGCCTCTGCCGGCTGATGAATATGTGCTTCTGCTCCTGCCAGCACCCAGCCGCCGAAGAATTTGGCATCGCTGTCCGCCAGCTTATGTGCAAGCTCTAACATTTTTGCATTTTCCTTTCATCTGAGCAGCTTATCGTTATCTGCTTCACGTGCTTTATTATAATGCAAGTGATGTAAATAGTCAACTTATTACATATTATTGGTTTACCATTACGCTAAAAGAAATGCCGCAAAGCATTTCCCCGCTCACAGAAGGAAGTAAACCGCTCCTCCTATCAGCAACAGGCCCAGAAAATTGTAGTACAAAAAGGTACGTACATATTTTCCTGCCTGCGAGGGATGCTCTGCAGCATATAATTTGTAGGAAATCACACTCGCCATCGAAGCAATCATCGTGCCCAGACCGCCGATATTAACGCCTAAAAGCAGCGCATCCGCTTCCTTGGTCAAGCCTGCCAGCAGCATAGCCGCCGGCACATTGCTAAGAAACTGGCTGGCCAGCAGTCCTGTAAAGTATGTGCCTGCCGCACTGCCCATCAGCGACTGCTGCAAATAGCTTACCGCAGGACTGTGGCTGATGTTGCCGATAAATATAAAGAAGCCGGCAAAGGTCACCAGCAGGCTGTAATCAACCGCCAACAGCCGTCGCCTGTCGCACAGGGCAACTACGCCTGCCGTCAGCAGCAAGGCCCACAGCTTGTCGAACCAATGCAGCACAGCGCCGATGTTTAATAAAAGCAGTCCCAAAAAGAGCAGCAATATTCCCTTAGGAGGCTGCTGCAGCTTTGGCAGCTCCAGCTTCAGTACGCTGTCCTTGCCATGGAATAATAACAATAGCAGATATGCCAGCGAAATCACTCCCGGCACAGCCATTACGGCAAAAAAGCTGCCTGCGGTATAAGCATAATGCGCATACAAAAACAAATTCTGCGGATTACCCGGCGGCGTCAACATACTGCCAAGGTTGGCAGCCAGCGTCTGCAGAATAATAATCCGCTCCATATCCATTTTCAAGGTTTTGCCGATAACCAGCGCCAGCGGCACAAAGGTCAGCAAAGCCACGTCATTCGTCACGAACATTGAGCTGATATAGGTTACTGCCAGCAGCACCAGCTCCAGCTGCCGCCTGCTGCGGCATTTATTAAGCAGCTCCACCGCCAGCCAGTCCAGAAAGCGTATCTCCTTCAGCTCCGCTACCACCAGCATCAGCGAAAGCAGTATCGCCAACACGTCAAAATCTATATAGGCAAGCTGCGGCCTGCTGTAAAGGCTGCTGACAGCAGCCAGCATAACGGCAATACACAAAACAGGCTCACGCCGCCAGTAATTCTTTATTTTTTGCATCAACAAAAAGTCACTCCCAGTTAGCCTGCGCCGCGCACAGTGCCAGCGCCGATACGCGCGCCGCCCCTGCGTCCAGCAGCACCTGTGCCGCTTCCGCAAAGGTGCTGCCCGTAGTATAGATATCGTCGCAGAGCAGTACATGCTTGCCGCGCACCTTGGCATGCGGCAGCAGGGCAAAGCAGCCTGCCAGCTCCTGCTTTCTTTCTTCAGGCTTCAGCTCGTACAAGGGCTGAGTATGGCGCACCCGCTCCAGCAAAACCTCCATGCCCACGCTGCGTCCCTCCAAGAGTCCCGCAAACAGCTCCTGAGGCACATCGAAGCCACGCTGCCTGCGTCGCTCGGGCGCAGTCGGTACGCAGGTAATAAGGTCAAACTGCTGCAGCCAGCGCATTTTGGCCGCGGGCAACGCAAGCTCCGCTTCCTCACGCAGCAACGGCAGCCAGCCTGCCTCACCCTCAAATTTAATTTTATGCAGCGCATCCTTAAACACGCCCTCATATTTATAAAGCAGCAGCACACTGTATAAAACGTCCGTCGGCAACGGTGCTGCCTGTCCCGCAAGATATTCCTCACGCGGACAGCAGGGCAGCTGACGCTGCAGCAGATATTCCCTGCGGCACTGCTCACAAACGTAGCCGTTATCAATATTAGTCGCACACACAGCGCAGCGTCTGGGAAAGATAAGCTCCTTCGCCACACGCCCGTAATAAGCAAAATCTCTTAACCAACGCTGCATCAGAACACCTCGCTGCTTTCCTGCAGGCGCTCAGCCAGCAAGCTGTAACGCCTTTTCGTCTTGTCGTTTTCCACAGCGGTACGCACCGCGTTTTTGCTGCCGACAATCAGCACCTTTTCCTTAGCTCTAGTCACAGCCGTATACAGCAGATTGCGCTGCAGCATGATGTAATGACTCTGCACCATGAGCAAAATAACATAGGGATATTCGCTGCCCTGCGACTTATGCACACTCATAGCGTAGGCCAGCTGCAGCTCCTCCACCTCACCCTGAGCGTAGGTAACGTAATCACCCTCAGGACGCTCCGGGAAGGCTACCGTAACATTTTTTCCGTCTATTTTAATTACACGGCCGATGTCGCCGTTGAAAACATCCTTTTCATAGTTATTGCGAATCTGCATAACCTTGTCGCCAATACGTAGCACGTTGCCCGGTATCGTAACCTCAGGCTTAGCCGCAGACGGCGGATTAAGATATTTCTGCAGCAGCTTATTCAGATTCTGCACGCCGCAGGGATTTTTGTGCATCGGCGTCAGCACCTGCACACTGCGCCAGTCACCGCCGGACGTAAGCTCGGCGTAGGTACGCGCTACAAATTCCGCAGCATCCTGCTCATTGGCAAATTCCTCCAAGGCAAACTCGCTGTCGGCACCGGCAAGAAACTCCGGCATCTGCCCACGGTTAATCTTATGGGCATTACGGACAATCGGACTTACCTCTGCCTGACGGAAAACATTTTCCAGACGTACAACAGGCATTCTGCCCGAACGGATCATATCCTTAAGCACCGAGCCTGCACCAACGGAAGGCAGCTGGTCCACGTCACCAACGAAAATCAGCCGGCAGCCGCCGGGAACCGCCTTAAGCAGATGATACGTCAGAGTAATGTCGAGCATCGAAGCCTCATCGATAATAATCGCTTCCGCATCCAGCGGATCGCTGTCATCCTTGCCGAAGCACAGGCCGTCACCCGTAGGCTGATATTCCAGCAGACGGTGTACCGTTACTGCCGGATGACCGGCAGAATCAGCCAGCCTGCGTGCGGCGCGACCGGTAGGCGCGGCCAGCAGAATGCGGCAGCCAGCCTGCTCCAGAACGTTCAGAATGCCTTTGACAACAGTTGTTTTACCTGTACCGGGACCGCCGGTGAGCACAAAGACACCATGCTCCAGCGAAGCATAAATTGCCTGACGCTGCGCCTCCGCCAGCGTAATACCGGCATCACGCTCCCATTTGGCAATGACCTCATCCGCATTTACGCGCGTCACCGGCTTCGCCTGGTCGCGCAGCTTCAGCAGACGGCGTGCTGTCTGCACCTCCGCCGTATAAAGATATTCCGGATATATCAGGCGTATACCGCCCATTTCCTCCGTGCGCAGCAAATCCTGCTCCAGCAGGCTGCTGAAAACATCCTGCACCATGGAAGTGTCTACCGCCAATGCTCTCGCCGTTTCACGCACCAGCAGCTCCTCCGGCACGCAGGTGTGTCCCACGCCTGCGGCCTGCGTCAGCGCATAAGCAATGCCTGCGCGCAAGCGTGCCTCGCAGTCATGCTCCATGCCCATAGCCATAGCAATTCTGTCCGCAGTTTTAAACCCGATGCCGGTAATATCCTCCGCCAGGCTATAGGGATTTTCCTTAATGCGGGTAATCGCCGTAGCGCCGTAGGTTGCCTGCAGGCGTGCTGCATAACCGCTGCTCACGCCGTGCGCTTCCAAAAACACCATCAGCTCACGCAAACCGGAAAGCTGGCTGTAGGATTCACCGATAGCGGCAGCCTTTTTGGCGCTGATGCCGCGCACCTGTGCCAGGCGCTCGGGATAGCTGCCCATGATTTCCAGCGTATCCGTTCCGAAGGCCTCCACAATTCTTGCCGCCGTCACCGGGCCGACGCCCTTCACCGCGCCGGAAGCCAGAAAGCGTTCAATGCCTGCTACCGAAGTCGGCTGCAAAACCTGCAGTGACTGTATATCAAATTGTCTGCCGAATCTCGCATGCTCAATCCAGCTGCCCTCCATAGCCACATTTTCGCCCATATACGGCGCATTGCCATGATAAACAGCAGTAAAGCGTCCCTGCGCCTTGCTTTCCATACGCAGCACGCTGAACATGCCGTCATCGCTTTGAAACACTATATCATCAACTATCGCTTCCAGCTTTTCCATTTTCTCACCGCCACACAAAACAAATGTTTTTACTATAGCTATTATTATAACATAGTTTTCTCAATTAGGATAGCAATTTGACTTTACAAGTATTATAATTTTCGCTATAATTGAATGAGATATACACTATATATTGTTTCCGGCAAATCAGCGCCCTGCGCCAGAACCGGCTTTGTATTATTGTAATTATAAACATGAGGAGTTTTACACATGCAACCCAAAAAATTTACAGGAAAATTAATAGCCATAGATATGTATAACTGCGGCGTAAACGAAGTTAACGACACCGAAAAGGCAAAGATTCTGTTGCAGGAAGGCTGTGATGAATACCAGATGAACAGCCGCGAGCTGCTTGTTTGTCAGGAGGAAGGCCAGAGCGAATATTCCATCTCCGCACTCTGCAAACAAGGTCATGTAACTCTGCATGTATATCCTAAGCTCGGTTTTATTGCGGCAGATATTTTCAGCTGCTATGATGATGCCGACCCTGCGGGAATGGCACGCTATCTGCGCAGCGCCTTTGACTGCGACAAAGCCAAGATTACCCTGCTGGACCGCGGCGATTTCGGCAGCAAATACGATATGAAGCCCAACCACCGCTCCAATATCAAATTCATCCGTCGCACTCAGAACGTTACCAAAAACGTCGGCGCTCAACTGAAAAAAATGATGCTCAAGCCCCGTGGCATCTAAACGGGACTATAAGATAAACTTTTCCAGGGGTTGTATGAACAGCCCCTGTTTTTTCTTAAACCAAAGGAGATTTTTCACATGAAGTATTTAATGTGGGATGTAGACGGCACCCTCATTCTGTCCGGCGGTGCCGGCAAGGATGCCATGATTAAGGTTATCAAGGATTATTATTTTTTGGATGCCTTCGATTTCAACAAGTCCCTGGCAGGACGCACTGACTCGGATATCATCAAAAGCGTTGTTACCCGTCTGCGCGGACGCTGCAACAGTGCGGAAGCAGCAGGCCTGCTTATCCGCTACCATATGGAGTTGCCCAAACAGCTACCGCTGCACAAGGGCCGTGTTTTGAAAAACGTGGAGAAAACGCTGCAATACTTCTGCCAGCCAGACAGCCGTTACTGCAACTGCCTGCTCACCGGCAACACCAGCACCGGCGCCCATCTCAAGCTGCAGCATTTCGGTCTGGACCAATATTTTAACCACGAACACAGCGTCTTCGGCGAAATCAGCGAAAACCGCGAAATGCTGGCCAAGGTCGCTTTCCACCGCCTGTATATGCAAAACGAAGAGGCCAAGCCCAACGAGCTGATTTTCATCGGCGATACACCTAACGACGTGCGCTGTGCCAACGCCATCGGCGCTCCCTGTCTGATTATTTTGGAAGGCTCCGGCTATAAGCCTGAGGATTTTGCCGAGGTTAAGCCTTGGAAGATAATCGACTGTCTGCCGGATGATCCCAAGCAGCTGGAGCTTTTGCTGGACGAAGCAGAAAACTATGCAGGAGGGCAAAATGCGTAAGAATATTTTCCAGACTGTGCTTATGCTTCTGGCTCTCGGCTTAAGCAGCACAGCCCTTGCTTACAGCAACAGTGATTTAAATGCAGTACTGAACGGAGCAAGCTGCCCCGGCGGTGACCTTTCCGGTGCCGATTTATCCGGAATGGATTTATCCGGACGCGATTTTACCAACACCGATTTTACGGAAGCACGTCTTGATTCTACCAAGCTGGACAAGGCCAAGCTGCAGGATGCCTGCTTCCAGAGCGCACTGTTGCCCAACGCCAGTCTGCGCGGTGCTGATCTGGCATATGCCAACTTCCGCTATGCCAATGCCTCCGGCAGCGATTTTACCAACGCCAGCCTGCAGGGAGCATATCTCAACCGCTGCCAGCTGCGTGGCGCACATCTGTTGAACGCTAATCTGCAGCAGGTCAAAGCGCAGGAGGCTTCCATGGACGGCGTACAGGCCGACTATGCCGACTTCAGCTTTGCCAACCTGCCCTACAGCTGGCTGCGCCGCGCCAGCCTGAAAAACGCAATTTTTCATGGCGCTAACCTGTACAGTGCCCATCTGGAGCGCAGCGACCTGACGGAAGCAGACCTGCGCAGCAGCAAGCTGGGCCACAGCAATTTGAACAACAGCAAGCTGGACAAGGCGCTGCTGGACAAAGCATTTTTGGAATACGCTGACCTGCGCGGTGCGGAAATGAACTATACTCAGTTCGGCACAGCATTTATGGATAATGCAAAATTGGATAAATAAATATAACCCACTCAGCAAAAAAGCTCCGGCAACCGCCGGAGCTTTTTTTGCGCAACTAATCAGGAATAATCCTGTTTATTAATCGTCAGTCCTGAGGATAAAACCCAGAAGGAGCATAACTGAGATTAATCATAATATTTTTCACTTGAGTATAGTGCTTCAAAATCATCTTGTGAGTTTCACGGCCGATGCCGGAGGTTTTGTAGCCGCCGAAGGGAGAATGCTCAGGAATCTGGTTATAGGTGTTCACCCACATACGGCCGGTTTCCACATTGCGTGCTACACGGATAGCCTTGTTAATATCCTTAGTCCAGACAGCGCCGCCGAGGCCGTATTCGCTGTCATTAGCCATAGCCACAACCTCATCCTCATCGTGGAATTTGATAACTACGGCAACAGGTCCGAAGATTTCCTCCTGCGCCACACGCATATCGTTGGTTACATCGGTAATCAGCGTCGGCTTCATGAAGGCACCCTTGGCCAGCTCGCCCTCGGTAAAGCGTTCACCGCCGCAGGCAATAGTAGCGCCCTCCTGCTTAGCAATTTCAACATAGCTCAAGATTTTCCTGATCTGGGTTTCGTTGATTTGAGAACCCATCTGAGTATCATCATTCCACGGCAGGCCCACCTTAACCTTATTGAAGGCTTTTACTAAAGCCGGTACGAATTTATCGTAAATGGTATCCTGCACGAAGATACGACTGCCTGCACAGCAAACCTGACCTTGATTAAAGAGAATGCCCAGTTGAGCACCGTCAATCGCCTGATCAAAATCGCAGTCATCGAAATAAATGTTGGCACTCTTGCCGCCCAGCTCCAATGTTGCCGGGATAATGCGTTCTGCCGCAGCCAAGCCTACGTTGCGGCCAACCTCGGTGCTGCCGGTGAAGGCCAGCTTGGCAAAGCCCTTATGCTCCAGCATATATTGACCGGTTTTGCTGCCGGCGCCAGTAATAACATTGAATACGCCTGCAGGCAGTACGCCGTCAATCAGACGGGCAAATTCCAGAATGGAAAGACTTGCTTCCTTAGAGGGCTTCAGCACAGTGCAATCGCCTGCTGCCAGCACCGGCGCCAGCTTCCACGCTGCCATCAGGAACGGGAAGTTCCAGGGGATAATCTGACCGACTACGCCGATAGGCTCACGCAGGATGATAGACAGGAACTGCTCGTTAAGTACGGATGCCTGACCTTCCTCTGCTAAAATGCAACCGGCAAAATAACGGAAATGGTCTGCCGCCATCGGAATATCCACGTTCATGGTTTCACGAATCGGCTTGCCGTTATCCATGCTTTCTACCATTGCCAGATGCTCTTTGTTAGCATAAATAATATCAGCAATTTTATTCAGCAGAGCGGCACGCTGTGCCGGAGTAGTCTTTTTCCAGGTTTTGAAGGCTTCCCAGGCTGCTGCGGAGGCTGCTTCTACATCCTCGCGAGTGCCTTGGGCGCAAACCGCCAGATGGCTGCCGTCTGCGGGACTTTCTGCATTATAGGTTGCGCCGTCGGATGCGTCGCGCCACTGTCCGTTAATATATAAACCATATTGTGCTTGTAATTTTACTTTTTCCATAATAATGATAATCCTCCTCATTTGGCTCTTGCCCTTCACGCCGTTGTGACGGGACTTGTTTTTGTGATGTCACTATTGTATAATCAAAATGGTTCTATTAAAAGAATCAAAAAACAAAAACATTTTAGAACCAAGGAGAACCAGCATCTATGTTAACATATGACTTAGATAAACGCGGCAGCACACCGCTCTATGATTACTTATACCAATGCATCCGTCAGGACATCATCAGCGGCAAGCTGCAGGCAGGAGAACGCCTGCCCTCCAAGCGCACGCTGGCACAGCACCTGAGCGTAGGCATCATCACCGTGGCCAACGCTTACGCCCAGCTGGCGGTAGAAGGCTACATCACCTCGCGCGAAAAGAAGGGCTACTTCGTAGAAGACGTCAGCAGCTACCGCGTGCGCCGCAAGGCTGCCGCAGCAATGCAGCCGGAGGCAGCGGAGCGCGAATACTTTGCCGACTTCAAGGCCAACCGCATCAGCCTGCAAAACTTTCCGTTGGCGACCTGGACACGCCTGATGCGAGAAACGCTTTCCGTACACAACGAAGAGCTGCTCAAAACTGTTCCCTACAAAGGCGTTTACGAGCTGCGCAAGGCTATTGCCGCCTACTTGGCACACAACCGCGCTATGGAGGTCGACCCATCGCAGATAATCATCGGCGCCGGCACAGAATATCTTTACGGCCGTCTGCTGCAGATGTTCGGGCACGCCTGCACCTTCGCCATCGAAGAACCAGGTTATAAAAAATTCGCCTCCATCTCCGCCAGCTTCGGTAATCCCTGGAAGTACATCCCCATTGATGACAACGGTCTGATGATTGACAAGCTGGAGGAAAGCGGTGCCGACGTAGTGCATCTTTCCCCCGCCAACCACTTCCCCACCGGCATTGTTATGCCCGTAACGCGCAGGCTGGAGCTGTTTGAATGGGTAAACCGCATCCGCAAGCGCTATATCATTGAAGATGATTACGACAGCGAATTCCGTTACACCGGTCGCTTTATCCTGCCGCTGTACGCGCAGGATACACAAAGCCGTGTCATCTATATGAACACCTTCTCCAAAAGCCTTGTGCCCTCGCTGCGCATCAGCTACATGGTGCTGCCGCCGCGTCTTTTGGAGCGCTACGAACAGACCATGAGCTTTTACAGCTGCACCGTATCCAGCTTCGAGCAGTATACGTTGGCACGCTTTATTTCCGAAGGCTATTTTGAACGCCACATCAACAAAATGAAAAACTACTACCGCGAGCAGCGCCACAAAATTTTGGCAGCCATCCACGCTTCGCCGCTGGCCGCCGTTTCGCAAATTACCGAACGCAACGCCGGTACGCATTTTGTACTGCATATCAACACCAAACTGACGGAAGCAGAAGTGCGCAAGGCAGCACTGGCAGCAGATATGTGCCTTTCCTTCTATTCCGATTACAGCCATAACACCGAAGAAAATAACGGCTGCACGCTTGTTATCAATTACGCTGCCATCGAGGCAAATAAAATTGCCGCGGTAATAGAAAGATTAAGCAGCCTGTTCCCCGAATGCAACCAGATAAGCTGAATAATTACAGACCAGATTTAAGCGCACACTAAAAAAGCATGCACCGCTTTACTTTGTATCTCAACCGGACATCCAGTATTATTGGTACACAGCAAGCAATGCATGCTTTTTGCTTTAATTTTTACAGCTCGATTTTCTGTACGTTGGCAATAGCCTCTTTAGCTTCCGCAATGATACGCTCCATAACATCCTTGCAGGGCAGAATATCATTCAGCACGTTTAGGCTCTGACCGCACATAACGGTACCGTTGGTAACATCACCTTCCACAAGACCTCTGCGGTTGGTGCCTGTACCCATCGCCATCAGCTCCTCTTTGGGAGCACCGGCAATTTCACGCGCGGTATAAGCATCGGTAAAGGCATTGGAAAGGCAGCGTACACCAAGATTACGGCTGTAGCCGGTTGCTACGCTGTCAGTATCGGTTGCCTTAACAATAGCCTCCTTAGCAGCAGGATTAGCCGGGCATTCCTCAGTCAGCAGGAAACGGCTGCCCATCTGCACACCTGCAGCGCCCATCAGCAAAGCTGCAGCCAGCGCACGACCGTCGCTGATACCGCCTGCAACAAGCACCGGAACAGATTTAATCTGCGGCAGTACGTTTTCCATCAGCGCCATAGTAGTCTGCTTGCCGATGTGACCACCGGCCTCCATACCTTCAATAACCATAGCGTCAGCGCCTGCAGCTTCAATGCGCTTTGCCAGCTTAACATTAGGCACTACAGGAATAACCTTGATGCCTGCAGCATGAAAAGCAGGAAGATGCGGTACCGGGTTGCCTGCACCCAAGGTAACAAAGGCTACCTTTTCCTCGCACAGCATAGCAATGATTTCCGCAATGTTAGGAGCCATCAGCATAACGTTAACGCCGAAGGGCTTGTCGGTCAGAGATTTTGCCTTGCGCACCTCGTCACGTGTCCATTCCACAGTGCGGCCGCCGCTGCCGATGATACCGGCACCACCGGCGTTGGAAACTGCTGCAGCCAGCACAGCGTCACTCGTCCACGCCATACCACCCTGGATAACAGGATATTTTATACCTAAGAGCTCAGTTAATTTAGTTTTCATGATAATCACCTCGCAACAATTTTACACGCCTATTATATACTATTCTCCACGCAGTAATCGTGAATTATTTTTAAACTTTACCAAGTTTGTAAAGAATGTAACTAAGATGCAGTTTTAAGGTGCAAACTTACACTTAATTGTAGTTTTTTGTCCATAAAATTTGACATCAAGCTATAAAAATTGTAAAATTTTATGAGTACCCTGAAAGACTTCAGGACTGTTGTTTTTTATTTTAAACTACATAGGTTGCTCAGAAAGTACCGGAGACGAAGAAGGTCGTCGATGGCGTACTCCTTGTACGTCGAGGCGGCCTGATGATGTATACGGTGCTTTATCAGCAGCTTGCTACGTTCATTCCACGCAGGCTGCTCAGAAAGTGCCGGAGACGAAGAAGGTCGTCGATGGCGTACTCCTTGTACGTCGAGGCGGCCTGATGATGTATACGGTGCTTTATCAGCAGCCCGTACGGTAGTACTATTTACTTAAGGGAAAGAGGTCAAAGAAACATGCGCAGTACACAAGTAAAAAAAGGTTCAACCCGCGCAGCCCATCGCTCTCTGTTCTATGCAATGGGTTATACTGAAGAAGAATTAAAGAAACCGTTAATCGGCATCTGCTGTGCCGCTAACGAAATCATTCCGGGACATATGCATCTGGATACCATCGCCAAAGCAGCCAAATACGGCGTGCTGGAAGCTGGCGGTACTCCGATTGAGTTCCCGGCTATCGGCATCTGCGATGGCATCGCCATGGGCCATGACGGTATGAAATATCCGCTGGCAAGCCGTGAGCTGGTTGCGGACAGCATCGAAGCTGTTGCTAACGGCCATGCGTTTGATGGCTTAATCCTGATTCCGAACTGTGATAAAATCGTTCCCGGTATGCTGATGGCAGCAGCTCGTCTAAACATCCCGACCGTTGTTGTCAGCGGCGGTCCGATGCTGCCCGGCCGTTATCAGGGCAGAGATATCAGCGTATCTACTGTATTTGAAGCTGCCGGCCGTTTTGAGTCCGGTCAGATTGATAAAGCAGAGCTCAGAGAAATCGAGCATTGTGCCTGCCCCGGCTGCGGCAGCTGCTCCGGTCTGTTCACTGCAAATACCATGAACTGCCTGACCGAGGTTCTTGGCATGGGCCTGCCCGGCAACGGCACTATCCCCGCTGCTTACAACGGCAAGCGTATTGCTTTGGCTAAGCACGCAGGCATGGCTGTTATGCGTCTGCTGGAGGAAAACGTTCTGCCTCGCGACATTATGACGCTCAATGCCTTCAAAAATGCTATTACTGTTGATATGGCCATCGGCGGCAGCTCCAACACCGCACTGCATCTGCCGGCTATAGCTCACGAAGCAGGCATCGACCTGCCGCTGGAGCTGTTCGATAAAATCTCCAAGAAAACTCCGTACCTCACTAAGATGAGCCCGGGCGGCAGCCACCACATCGTTGATTTGAACGAAGCCGGCGGCATTCCTGCCGTAATGCACGAGCTTGACCGTCTGAAGCTGATCAAAAAATCCTGCCAGACTGTCAGCGGCAAAACTGTCGGCCAGATTATCAAAAATGCGGAAATCCTGCGTCCTGAGGTTATTCACAGCGTAGAAAATCCGTACAACAAAACCGGCGGTATCGCTGTTCTGAAAGGCAATATCGCTCCGGAATGCAGCGTTGTCAAGGAAAGTGCGGTTGATCCTTCCATGAAGGTCTTCAGCGGTCCAGCTAAGGTTTATAATTCCGAGGACGAAGCTATTGCTGCAATTTGCGCACAAAAGGTTGTTTCCGGTGACGTTGTAGTTATCCGCTACGAAGGCCCGAAGGGCGGCCCTGGCATGCGCGAGATGCTGAATCCGACCTCTGTACTGGCAGGCATGGGCCACGACAAAGACGTTGCTCTGCTTACCGACGGACGTTTCAGCGGTGCTACCCGCGGTGCCTGCATCGGTCACATTTCTCCGGAAGCACGCGAGGGCGGTAATATCGCATTGATTGAAAACGGCGATATCATTGAAATTGATATTCCTAACCGTACCCTGAATGTTAAGCTGAGCGACGAAGAGCTGGCTGAACGCCGTAAGAACTGGGTTTGCCCGCCGCCGAAGGTTAAGAGCGGTTACCTGGCACGCTATGCTGCTTTGGTTACCTCTGCTGCTACCGGCGCTGTGCTGAAGGTTCCCGGTCAGGACTAAAAGAATTATATAAGCTGAAAAAGCAACTCCCCATCTTTCTTACCGCAAGGTAAGACGGATGGGGAGTTTTTGTATAAGAAAAAAGTCTAAGATAAAACAACCTCACAAATTATAGCATTGCTAGAGTTTAAGAATTTTTTTACACTAAAAAACAGTGGAAATTTACCTGATGGTAACCCTCCACTGTTTTTTCTGTTAAAGGCTGAGTTTTGTCCCAGCCTCTCAACAATTGATTATTAAGACTCAATTTTGCTCCAGCAGATAGATATCGCTGATTTCCTTTACTGTACGCACATTATTCGGCAACGGACCTGCCTTCTGCACGCGACGGTATTCCAAACCGCGCACCAGCAGATATTTTTTGCTGCCGTCACGCAAAGCATCTGTCAAAGCACCTGTCTGCGGAATCATTTCGATACCTGGCTTGCCTGCATAATACATAAAGCCCGGACGCAGGAACTTATCAACATAAACAGGCGTCTGCTGCTCACATTGCTCCTTATATACACTGCTCATAGTTTTTACACTGAAGCGGTCGGCAATCACAGGCAGAACAAAGGCAAAGGCCACGCACATCGTCACCGCGCCAATCATCACATGCAGCCAGGAGGCCAGCTCGATATCGCGATAATACAGCAGCGCAAAGACTGCCGCTGCACCCAAAAGCAGTGTCAGAACACCCAACATCACCAGACTAAAATCAGCCTCCGGCAGATACCGCGCACCGACAATCCAGCCCACGCCGAACAGGACAAACATAATACCGCTGCCTGCCGCCCAACCGTAAAAGGTTGTGTTATGACGCAGTCTGCTTTGCATTCGCGCTATATTCCAGCCGATTATTACCGCCATAGCAGGGAACAACGGCAGAATATAGGATACGAGCTTCGTTTTACAGATAGTAAAGAACAGCAGCACGAAAATCCACCAAACGTGGAAGAACAAAAGCTTACGCATATCATCTATACGGCTTTCGCTGACAGATGCCTTCACAGCCTGCCACAGCATACCGGTCCAGGGGAACAAGCCTAAGATTATTACAGGAAAATAATACCAGAAGGTAACGCGGTTGGCATGCTCAGCCGTCGTAAAGCGCGTTATATTGTGAAATCCCAGGAAGGTATTGATAAATTCCATGCCATGCACAGTATACATAGCGTAATACCAGGGTGATGCGATAAGAAAATACAGCAGCAGACCACGGATAACATGCATACGCAAAATCTCACGCAGCTGGCCCATAACCACCAGATACAGAAAAATAATCGCACCCGGGAAGACGATACCGATGGGACCTTTAGTAACAGTAGCCAGCGCCATGCACACATACATCAGCCAATAACGCTTATGGATAAAGCTCAGCAGTGCACCTGTCATAAAAAAGAGCAGCGTTGTGTCTGTCACCGCCGCCTTGCCCATATAGAAAAATTCTACACAGCTTGTAAGAATCATGGCAGACCAGAAGCCTGCACGTTCATTGAACAGTCCGGTAATGCCTACATACATCATAACGGAGGTGCCGCAGGCCATCAAAGCCGCAGGAAAGCGGGCCGCAAACTCGCTGTCTCCGAAAATAAACTGAGCAACTGCAACCAGCCAATAGTACATTGGCGGCTTATCATACCAAAAATCACCAAAAATTCTCGGTGATAAAAAATCACCGGCAGCCAGCATCTCTCTTGCTGTTTCCGCATATACGGGTTCATCCGGATCCAGCAGCGGTATGCTTCCGATACCGAACATAATCATAAATAACGCAGTGCCTGCTACAATCAGCAGGCTATTTTTTTCAATCTGATTCATCAGTTTCCATCCCTCAAAATAATTTCAAAATTTATCTTATAGCTACTCATTTTTCTTGCCTTCGGTAGTTTTACTCTTGAGCGATGCCATATTCAGCACATCGCTGCCAAAGGCTCTGATGGTTACTACCGCGCCCAGCATAAAGGGCAGATATTCTGCCGTAAAGCGCCAGAGAACTGCCATAATGCCTTCAACACCGTTAGGCAGAATATTGGAAAACAGCACCAAGAAGCCTGCCTCCGCTACACCGCTGCCACCGGGAGTAGGCGAAAAATAAAGTATTAAATTCAGCAGCACCATGCGTCCCATTACCTGCTGCAAATCAAAATCAATATTCAGACCGGTGAAATACGCAGGCACAGTTGCATAAATAAAGAGCAGGCTCACGCCGGATTCAATAAACGCACGGAAAACCATTTTCGGATGCTTGCCCATAACTACAACAGCATTCTTAAACTCGTTGTACCAGATAAAGCAATTACGCTGCGTAGTAAACGAAAGCTTGCGGGTAAACCACATAATCGCCTTCTCGGGATAACGTGTCTGCAGCAAGGAAATTACGATTATCGGCAGTGATATAAACAGCACCGAAAGAATCGTCAGCACCGACGCAGGCATCCATTTTACTATATCCTCATCGCTGTGCAGCACCACCGGCACCAGCAGGATAAGAAAGATAATGGACATTACCGTGCGCACCAAAACTACTACCGTAGATTTGGCAACAGGCACCCCGGCCTTACGCATAAACATAACCTGAGCGATAGCGCCGCCGCTGGCACCCGGCGTTACCAGCGCCAGGAAGTAGTTGCTCAGAACTACATTCACTATCTGATGAAAGGTCAGCTTCTCGTCCGTCACCTCAGCCAGGGTTATTAGACGCAGGCCGTCAAAAATCAAGCCTATCGTAAGACATGACAAAGCCAGCAGAATACAGCGAGGCTCGAACATCGTCAGGTATTCCAAGGTCCGTATATCAAATGTAAAATAAATAACCGCCGCCGAAATCAGCAGGACAAAGCCAAAAAGCAGACCTAGGCGGAACAATAATTTTTTATTCATCTAGCAGACTCCAAATGAGCTTATTTTTTAGCACAAGAGCTTTAGCAGGCCGTAAAATTAACAGGCTGAATATGCTCCTGCTCCAGCAGCTTTTTATTGCCGCTGTCAAGGTACGCCTGCAGCTCCTCCTGCCAATGATATTGCCAGGGAAATATTTTGCCCAAGGCAGCAGAATCAATACCGGGATGCGTCATCAGCTCGCTTACGCCATCCGGAAGCTGACGCAGGATATTGCCTACCAGCTCCGCATTCAGATGACCTCCCGCCAGCATGCCGAAGAAATGCTGCGGATGGTGCAGGCCAAGGCTGTCGGCGCGTTGCGCTGCCAGCTGAGCACAAAAGCTGAGCCCGCTACGTCCGATCATTCTGCCGATACCTGTATGAAAGCCTCCGGTAAAGGTATAGGCCTCCTTAGGTATACGTACCCTTATAATATTATACTCATTACAGAGCTTTAATACAAGTGCATTAATTCCCGGCAGCACATGAGTATGCTGATGACTGTCGATATGCGTAATGTTTATTTTTGCTTCCAGCGCCCTTTCGATTTGCGCGCGCAGCTCCGCTTCCAGCTCGCTGCGCTTGACGCTGCCGCTGTAAAAGCGCTTGGCAAAGGCAACGTAATCCGGCAAAAACAAGCCCTGCTCATCCAAAAGGCTGCTGACCTTCGCTGCAGGCAGCACAGGCGCCACACTGCCGACCAGCGTCAGATGCACACCTATACCGAGCTGAGGATTTTCCTGCGCCAGCTTTACTGCCTCCTGCCAGCAGGGAGTACTGGGCATCAACGAGGTGCTGGTAATAAAGCCCTCCTTATAGCCCTTGATAATACCTGCGTTAATCAAAGGATGCAGACCGAAATCATCTGCATTAACAATTAGTTTTTTCATAATCTCTACACTCTTTTGTAATTGGCAAAGTGCAGCTTTACATAGTCACGCAAAGCATCCTTGCCGTATTTTTCTGCTAAGCGGCGGGCGCACGCCGTTGCCTGCTCGCCGCCGCCCTTCGGCAGCTCGCCTACGCCGGCCTGCTGCGCCAGCTCTTCCATCGTCCGCAAGAAGCGGGCACGGGCCAGCACCGAAGCAGCGGCAACCGCCAGATTGCTTTCTGCCTTAGGCTGCTGACGCACGCTGCAGCCCGGAAAGCGCTGCTGCAAAGCCTTTAAATTTACCGTGGATTGGGTGAACTGGTCAATGAGAGCGCTGTGGCAATCCTTTTGCCTCTCCAGCACCTGACTAAGCGCCGCCACATGTCCGTAGCCCAAAAGCTGGTTGAGCTTACCTCCGGCAGCCGCTACCTGCTCATAGCGCAGATTATAAATCTTCGGCTTCAGCTCCAGCACACTGTAATCAACAACCGTTGCCTTGATAACATCCTCCAGCTCAAGGATTTTTTTATCTGTCAGCAGCTTGCAGTCCTTAACGCCTGCAGCCTGCAGCTTCGCTGCCGTTGTGTTGTCCACTACTGTGGCCGCCACAACTAGGCTGCCGAAGAAATCACCCTTGCCGGATTCATCACTGCCAGCCCACAGGCCGTTGCTTACTGTTGCTCCTGCGGCTGCAGGCTGCAGCTCATCAGACGCAGTCTGCACTCCCTCCAAGAGCATAAGTAATCTTTGCTTTAAGGCACTGTCACCGTTATAAACATGCGTCAGTCCCTTTTTGCCGTTATATATATTCACGGATGCCTTAGCCTCGCAAAACTGCACTGCAATCTGCTGGCCATAATTAATCGGCTTATCCTTAACAATACTGAAACCATCCTGACGGATTTTTTCTGCAGCCTCTGCCAAGTAATCGGCAAAGGCCTTGGGTGTCAACTGTTTCAATCCTATTCTCCTCTTTGCACATAGTTTTTCGCCTTCCACTCCTCAAAGAGCAGATAAATCAACGGAACAACCACCAGCGTCAGTAAGGTGGAGGTTGTTAAGCCGCCGATAAGCACCACGCCCATCGACTGACGCAGCTCCGCACCCTCGCCGATACCGAGAGCAATCGGCAGCATACCGAGTATCGTAGACAAGGTAGTCATCAGAATAGGACGCAGACGCAGCGAGCAGGCCAAGAGCACTGCTTCACGGATAGACATGCCCTTTTCCCGCTCCTGGTTGGCATAGTCAATCAGCAAAATTGCATTTTTGGTAACCAGGCCAAGAAGCATAGTAAAGCCAATCATGCTCATCATGTTCGCTGTCTGTCCTGCAACAAGCAGGCCCAGGATAGCGCCGATAATCGCAAACGGCAATGATACCATGATAATCAGCGGCTGCGAAAAGCTTTCGAACTGCGCTGCCAATACCATGTATACTACAACTATGGCCAAAATAACTGCCTTGTAAACCTCTTTAAAGGAGCGTGCCATATTATCTGCCTGACCAATCATCTTATAGTTATATCCCGGCGGCAAATTCAGCTCAGGAATATATTCGTTGCGCACCTTGCTGATTAAATCACCGGGCGAGATACCTACTGTGTTGGCATAAACAACGATCTGACGCTGCTTATCCTCACGCTCAATGCGTGTAGGACCGCTGCCGTAACGCACATCGGCGATATCACCCAGACGGATAAACTGACCTGCGGAGGAAGAAATGCGCAGGTTCATAACATCATTGATATTAGTGCGCTGGCTTTGCTCCAGCTGCAGGATAATATCATAGTCATTGTCACCGATGGTATAGCTGTTGCTGGTGCTTTTGCCCATGACAGCCATTTCGATAACCTTACCGACCTCCGTAGCATCAAGACCAAATTCACTGGCCTTGGCGTGGTCCAGTTTGACCACGATTTCTGGCTGCTCTTCCGAATCGGATATATCAACGTCGGTCGCACCCTCAGTCCGGCGTAGCATATCTGCCAGCTGCTGAGCGTAATTTTTCAGCTCCTTGATGTTGCTGCCGCGCAGACCGATCTGCACCGGACGGCTGTCACCACGGCCGCCGCCCTGGTTGGATACAACGGTAACCTTCAGGCCTTCAACATTTTGAAAGCGTCCGCGCAAATCATCCATAATCTGCTGCATGCTGCGTTTACGCTCATTGCTTGGCTTCAGGCGGATATCAAGCGAGCCCTGGTTAACAGGATTACGGCCGTTGCCGACATTGAGTGCCACGATTTTGACTTCCGGCAGCTGCGAAATCTCCTGCTGCAACGGCTTGGCCAGCTCTACAGTTTTCTGCAGACTGGTGCCAATGGGCGCTTTAACATTGACGCTGAATTCACCCGAATCATAGGTAGGCTGGAATTCCGTGCCCACAAAAGGCAGCAGCAGCAAATTCAGCAACAGCGAAATGATACCTACGGCAACAACCTTCTTCGGTCTTTCTAAAGCCCAGGCCATTAAGCTGTCATACATTTCACGCACGGACTGGAAGCCTGCTTCGAATTTATCGAGCGCCCTCTGCACAAAATGCGTGCGCTCCTTGCTACTCTGCTCCTCGGTTTCTGCCTTAATCCAATACGCCGAAACCATTGGCGTGAGCGAAAAGGCTACAATAGTCGAGAACGCTACCGCAAAAGCAACCGTCAGACCGAACTGCTTGAAGAACTGGCCGATGGTTTCACCCATATTGCCGATAGGCACAAATACAGCCATTAAGCTCAGGGATGTCGCCAAAATCGCCAGCGTCAGCTCCTCCGTCGCTTCCTTGGCTGCCACAAACGGCGTCTGCCCCATCTCGATATGGCGGAAAATATTTTCAATTACTACAATCGCATCATCAATCAAAATGCCGACTGCCAGGCTCAAAGCCATCAGCGACATATTATTCAGCGTAAAGCCCATAACCTTCATCATAAAGAAGGTAGCGATAATCGACGTAGGAATACACAGACCGCCGATAATAGTCGCACGGAAATTGCGCAGGAATAGATATGTTATCAAAAGCGCCAGAAAACCGCCGAAAAGAATCGCATTCCAGACATCCGCAATGTTATCGCGGATATAATTGGACTGGTCGCGCACCTTATCAACAATAATATCGGGCGGCAGATTGCTGTGCTTCAGCTCCTCCATCTTGGCATTGACATTATCGGTAACATCAACAGTATTGGTTTTGGACTGCTTACGCACAAAGGTCATAACACAGGGAACGCCGTTAGCGCTGGCAAAGGTATCCTCATCCTCCCAGGAATCAAGCACATCGGCAATTTCACTGATATAAACAGGACGGCCGTTATGATTAGCAACTACCACCTGCTTAATATCATTGATATTGTTATACTTGCCCAAGGTACGCACAGTAAATTCCATAGCGTCATTCTTTGCCTTGCCGCCGGGAGTATTGTAATTGTTGGCGTTCAGCTTACTGCGCACTGTCTGATAGGCAATACCGTATTCCGCCAGCTTTTCCGGCTTCAGCACAATGCGGATAGCACGCTGGCTGGCACCGACAACGGTAACCTCGGAAACACCCTCCACCATCTGCAGCTCATCCTTGATATTATCCTCCACTATACGGCGGATTTCACCACGACTGCGCGAGGGCGAAGCAAAGGTATAGGCCACAATTGCGCGGGAGTTAATGTCAACGGTCTGCGTTACCGGCTCGTCGATATCATCCGGCAGCGCCTTGCGCACGCTGGCAACCTTTTCACGCACCTCACTGGCCTTCACCTGCGGGTCTACACCGATATTAAATTCCAGAACCGTTTCACTGTAGCCTTCCAGCACAGTGGAGGACAGCGTCTTGATACCCGAAACCTGGCTGACGCGGTTCTCAATCGGCTTGGTAACCAGCGTTTCCATTTCCTGCGGCGATGCACCGCTGTAGGTAACACGCACGCTGACAATAGGCAAATCAACATCTGGATTCAGATCAACGCCGATTTCCGGATAGCAGCGGATACCGAATACTACCAACAGCAAAATAAACATGGTAGTAAAGACCGGCCGCTTGATAAATGTTCCAATCATCGTTATTTACCAGCCTTTTTCAAATCTATCCTGCTGCCTTCACGCAGCTTGTTATGTCCTTCGGTAACAATAGTATCCTTTTCATCCAGTCCGCTCACTATTTCCGCCAGCTTATCATTCGTATAACCGACATTCAGCACACGACGCTGTACAACGCCCTTGTCATCAACAACAAATACCGTCTGCTGGTCATCACGCATCACAATAGCCTGCACCGGAATAGTCAGCACATCAGCTTTAGGTGAAGCGGTAAGCGTAACGTTGGCATAGACGCCGGCCAAAAGACCTTCGCTGTTATCCACGCTCACCTCTGCCGCAAAGGTATGCGCCGGCAAATCCGCAACCGGAGCAATGCGGGTAATTTTACCTATCAGCTTTTTACCGGGATAAGCAGGCAGAGTAATGCTTGCTTCATTGCCGACATGTACACCGGCAATCTGGCCTTCGGGAATATGAATCGTAGTTTTCAGCATAGAGATATCAGCAACGGCAAAAATAGGCGTACCTGCCTTTGCATAGTAGCCCTCCTGATAATAACGCTTGGCAATAATGCCGTCAGCAGGCGCTGTCAGCACCGTGCCCTCGGATTTAGACTCCATCGCCCGCATGCTGCCTCTGGCAGCCTCCAGCTTGGCTGCAGCATTATCACGCGCAAAGCGGTAATCATCTACCACTTGCTGCGAAACCGCACCCGTAGCATATAGCTTTTCATAGCGCTGCAAATCCGTTTCCGCCTTGCGCAGGCTTGTCTGTGCATCAAGAAAGCTGCCCTTGGCACTTAACAGATTGGCATCTGTATCAGCCTGCTCCAAAATTGCCAGCACCTGTCCTCGGCTCACACGGTCACCCTCACGGACATAAACCTTTTCCAAGCGTCCGTCCACCTTAGCGGCAACCTCTGCCTGCCATTCCGGGTCCAGACTGCCGGAAAAGCTCAGACTCGGGACAATCGTCTGCCTTACGGGGTGAGCAGTAACGACCGCCACATTGCGTACCTGCGACAGCTTAGCAGCACGCGCCTTATCAGCCTGGATATTGCTGTAAATACGGTAGCCGATAATTACGCATACCGCCAGCAGCAGGCCAAGCGCTATCTTAACCTTGCGATTCTGTAAATTCACTTTCTTTCCTCCCTGCACCATGCCCTTGGGTTAATTATAATGGGGTAAGTTTAAATTCAGCTGAGTTTATCGTGGACAAATTATAGTTATAGATAATAATATTATACCTCTTATCAAGAGAAGTTAGCAAGTGCAAAGCCACAGACAGGCATAGAAAAAGCACGCTGCGTACAGCGTGCTTTCGACAGTTTTAATTTAGCTTACAGGCCAGCCTGCTCGCGCAGTGCAGCAGCCTTTTCGGTATGCTCCCACGGCAGGTCAACATCGGTACGGCCGAAATGACCATAAGCAGCAGTTTGCTTGTAGATAGGACGCAGCAGATCCAGCTCACGGATAATGCCGGTCGGGCTCAGGGAGAAGTTTTTGCGAACCAGCTCAGCAATCTTGTCTTCGCTGATTTTGCCGGTGCCGAAGGTTTCAACCAGAACGGAAACCGGATGTGCTACGCCGATAGCGTATGCCAATTGGATTTCGCATTTATCTGCCAAGCCTGCAGCAACGATGTTTTTAGCAACGTGACGTGCAGCATAAGCAGCACTGCGGTCAACCTTAGAGGGATCCTTGCCGCTGAAAGCACCGCCGCCATGACGAGCCATACCGCCATAGGTATCAACGATGATTTTACGGCCGGTCAGACCAGCGTCACCTTGAGGACCGCCGATAACGAAACGGCCAGTCGGGTTGATGTAGTATTTGGTTTCCGCATCCAACATTTCTGCGGGAACAATCGGTGCAATAACCTTTTCGATAATATCTTTGCGAATCTGCTCGTTGGAAACTTCCGGTGCATGTTGGGAAGAAATAACGATAGTATCTACACGAACAGGTTTGCCGTCATCATATTCAACGGTAACCTGAGTTTTGCCGTCCGGACGCAGGTAAGGCAGCACGCCTTCCTTACGAACCTTGGTCAGCTGCAAAGCCAGCTTGTTAGCCAGATATGCAGGCATCGGCATATAGCTTTCAGTTTCGTTGGTTGCATAACCGAACATCATGCCTTGGTCGCCAGCACCGGTTTCTTCCTCAGCAGCCTGGCCTTCTTTAGCTTCCAGCGCTTTATCAACGCCCATAGCGATATCAGGGGACTGCTCGTCGATGGAAATCAGCACACCGCAGGTATTGCCGTCAAAACCGAATTTAGCGCGGTTGTAACCGATATTGTTGATGGTTTCGCGGGCAATGTGTGCGATATCAACATAGCATTGGGTAGAGATTTCACCGAAAATGTGAACCTGACCGGTAGTAACGATAGTTTCGCAAGCAACACGGCCTTTAGGATCCTGAGCCAGGATGGCATCAAGCACAGCATCGGAAATTTGGTCTGCTATTTTATCGGGATGACCTTCAGTAACGGATTCGGAAGTAAATAATTTTCTCATTGGTAGCTCCTTTCATAAATAAAAAACGTTGTTGAGAGTGTTTAGATGGTATAAGAAAAGGCGTTCTCGTTATGAGAACGCCTTAAATTATTACTCTTAGCATTCTCATCTTACAGATAAACTGCAGGACTTAGCACCGTTTTACAGCTGTCACACTGCAATGGTTGCTGCGACTTCACAGGGCCATTCCCTCCATCGCTCTTGATGAGTTGTATTAAATTGATTACAGATGCCATTATATAACAAAATCAAGATAATGACAAGTACTTTTTTTACGAAAAATATGTGAAAACGCCTTTTCCGTAACAGCCTACGCTAAATAGAATTTAATTCTATTATACAGGGATTCATAATGCATACGTAGCCTTGCCATCCCTACTCCAAAGAGCGCGGAGAAGGCTGCAGATACTATATGATTGCGACAATGGCGTACTACTGCTGCGTCGAGAAACAGTCATAACACAGATGCTACCTTACAATCCCTACTTCAAAGAGCGCGGAGAAGGCTGCAGATGCTATATGATTGCGACAATGGCGTACTACTGCTACGTTGAGGAGCTGTCATGACACAGATGCAGCCTTATAATCCTCATTCCAAAGAGCGCGGAGAAGGCTGCAGATGCTATATGATTGCGACGATGGCGTACTTCTAGTACGTCGAGGAGCAGTCATGACGCAGATGCGGCCTTACACGCGCTCTTCTAAGCGCGCTCGCGACGTATACGCAACGCCTCGTCCAAAATACGGTTCGCCACATCAACCTTCGGCATCTGCTCCAGCTCGCATACATCGCCGTTGGCATAGAGGAACTTAACGATATTGGTATCGGAATTGAAGCCGGCACCGGCAGCCGTAACATCGTTGGCTACAATCATATCAAGATTCTTCTTGACTACCTTTTCGCGGGCATTAGCCAGCAGATTTTGCGTTTCTGCAGCAAAGCCAACCAAAACCTGATGCGTTTTCTTGGCCCCTAAGGTTTTGAGGATGTCCGGATTTTTATCCATAACGACAGTCAGAGCGTCATCTGTTTTCTTCTTAATCTTTTGGTCTGCCACATCACGCGGACGGTAATCGGCAACAGCTGCTGCCTTGATAACGATATCTACGCCATCGTAGGCTGCAAGGCAGGCCTCCAGCATTTCATTAGTCGATTCAACCTGCACTGCCTTAACATTAGGCGGTACAACAAGCGCAGAGGGACCGCTGATAAGCAGTACCTCAGCACCGCGCTCGGCAGCCATCTGAGCTACGGCATAGCCCATCTTGCCGCTGGAACGGTTGCCGACAAAGCGAACGGGGTCAATCGGCTCACGTGTACCTGCTGCGGTAACGAGTACCTTCAGGCCACGCAGGTCGCCCTCACGGCCGGCAAAAAAGCTGCTCATAAACTCCACAATCTGCTGAGGTTCAGGCAGACGGCCGGGGCCGCTGGTGCCGCAGGCAAGATGTCCGGAAGCAGGCGGCATTACAGTAATACCACGGCTTTGCAGCTTAGCGATATTTTCCTGAGTTGCAGCATTAAGATACATACCGGTATTCATTGCTGGGCAAACAACTATCGGTGCCTGAGCTGCCAAAAGCGTAGTGCTCAGCAGATCATCCGCAATGCCATATGTCATTTTAGCCAGAATATTAGCGGTAGCAGGCGCAACTAAGAAAGCGTCAGCCCAATTTGCCAAAGCAATATGCTCAACATTAAATTCCTGGTTGCTGTTCCACATACTGGTAGCAACAGCATTACCGCTGATTTCCTTGAAGGTTAACGGAGTAACAAACTGCTGCGCATGCTCGGTCATGACCACACGCACCTCGCAGCCCTGCTTACGCAGACGGCTGACAAGATCTACAGCCTTATAAACAGCAATACCGCCGGTTACTCCCAAAACAATTTTTTTGCCCTTTAACAAGGTTTTACCCTCCCGCTGTTATACGTTTTTAGTACGCTCGTAGGTAATAGTATCGTTAGCAATTTCCTTCAGCGCAGCGCTGACCTCTTTTTCCGCGGAATTTACGCCGGGAATAGTGAGCTCGCGTGCTCTTTTCGCTGCCAAAATAACCAAAGTGTATTTGCTATCTACTTTTTCTGCCAAATAGTCAATAGACGGATCTACCATAGACATTATAGAATCACTCCTTTAAGTATTTCATGGTTCACACAGCAGACTGCTGCATAATGTAAATTTATTTTTTTGCTTTACAAATCTTATCAACAATAAAATATGTTCTAGCTACGCGGTAACGCTCAGCCTCCATAATTGTAAGTACCTTTTGCGCTGCCTTTTCCGCAATATCATTAATGATGATATAATCATATTCCGCTGCGTAGGTCAGCTCGCTGGCTGCGGAAGCCATACGGCGCTTAATAACATCCTCGCTGTCGGTACCACGCTTATAAATACGTGCGGAAAGCTCATCCAAGGAAGGCGGTACGATGAAAACAAAAACACCCTCGGGGAAGCGCTTTTTAATCTGCAAAGCGCCCTGGATATCAATCTCCAACAATACGTCACGTCCGGATTCCAGCTGCTCTTCCACGTATTTGCGCGGTGTGCCGTAATAATTGCCGTATACCTCGGCATATTCCAGCAGCTCGCCCTTTTCGATCATCTGCTTAACCTCGGGAATTGTTTTGAAGAAATAGCTTTCTCCGTCAACCTCACCCGTGCGCGGTACGCGTGTAGTAACAGAAATAGAATAACCTAAATCCGGCAGCTGGTCTCTCAGCATCTGGCAAATAGTTCCTTTGCCTGCTCCCGACGGACCGGATACTACAAGAAGTACTCCCTTGGGAGTAACATTATCAATATCGTTGCTCATGATCCAATTACTCCTCTTCTTCAGAATCAGCAGTTTGTGCCACCAGACGGTTGGCTACAGTTTCCGGCTGTACCGCAGACAGAATGATGTGACCGCTGTCCACAACAACTACAGCACGAGTACGACGTCCGTAGGTTGCATCAACCAGCATGCCTTTGTCACGGGCCTCCTGGATAATACGTTTAATCGGTGCTGATTCCGGACTGATAATAGAAATAATGCGGTTGGCTGCGACAATATTGCCAAAGCCGATATTAACTAGCTTTATATCCATAACTTCCTCCAGTTTTATTCGATGTTCTGAATCTGCTCACGGATTTTTTCTATTTCCGCCTTAATTTCTACAACAATCTGCGCCATAGTATAATCATTTGCTTTGGAAGCAATGGTGTTTGCTTCACGGTTGAATTCCTGGATAAGGAAGTCCAGCTTACGTCCTACCGGCTGGTCGGAAGCAATAATGGTCTTGAATTGCTTGATATGGCTCTTCAAGCGCACAATTTCTTCCGTAATGCTGGTACGGTCAGCAAAAATTGCTACCTCCTGAAGCAGACGTTCCGGCTCAACCTTGATATTATTGTCAGCCAGCAGATTAGTCAGACGCTCCTGCAGCTTAGCCTGATATTCTTCCACAACTAAGGGAGAACGCTCCTCAATCTGTGCCAGCTTTTCAGCAATCAGATCTGCACGGTAAATGAAATCACCGTAGATATTGCCACCCTCTGTTTCACGCATAGCTACCAGATTAGCAACAGCCTGCTCAACAGCCTGTTCAACCTTATGCCAAACACTTTCTACATCAAAAAAGCCTTCCTTAACGTTAATCACGTCAGGGCATTTTGATAAATAGAGAATTTCTGCAGCAGCGTTAATACCTGCAGCGTCGGCTCCGATAGCAACGCCTACCTCCTGCAATGCCTTATGATAGGCAGCAGCAAGGTTTTTATCAACCTTCAGAGTGCAGTTGCCGCTGACATTATAATCAGCAGTAATAAACACATCAATACGTCCACGGCTAACGGTTTTTAAAATAGTTTTGCGGATTTTATCCTCCAAAGGATTCAAAAATCTCGGCAAACGGATAGCAACCTCGTTATACCGGTGGTTCACGGTTTTCATTTCAATGTTAACAGAAAAATCTGCATCCTCGTAGGAACCACGGCCGAAACCGGTCATACTTTTTAACACAGGCTTCCTCCTCCATCTTCACCAGTAAAGGTGATTTTTTCAGCTTAAAAGATAAGTATTTTTGCTTCAATCTTATCTTGAAAATCTATTATACCACATTTCTCTAATGATTTCAGCATTTTTCTTCGTTTTTCGTCGCTTAGATAAAGAAATGGCCCATTTTTGTTTTGCTATACTTGTTGCAGGTAATGGAGTATAATATGATAAATAATAAATTAGCATTGTCTTCCCGCAGGTTCAAAAAACTTTGCCGAGCCTGCACCGAAAGGAGTCCCTATGAACATTGAAGGCTTAACTTTAAAGCTGCTTACAGATACATTAAACGAAGAACTGCTGGGCAGCAAAATATATAAGGTATATATGCCTAATCCGCAGTCACTTCTGCTACTCGTCCGCAGAACCCGCGATACAAGCAGCCTGCTGGCGGATATGCACAACGGCAGCTGTGTGCTTTATCTGCCGCAGCAGCTGCCGGAAAACCCGGAAACTCCACCCACCTTCTGTATGCTTCTGCGCAAGCATCTGGAGGAAGGACGCATCACAAAAATCAGCCAAAGCGGCCTGGACCGCATTATTACGCTGGAGATAGATCTTTTAGGCGCCTCCAGTAAAATAATTACCAAAAAGCTGATTTTTGAGCTTACCGGTAAAAACAGCAATATCATTCTCACGCAGGACGATGTTATCATCGACTCTCTGAAGCATGTAAGCGCAGCACAGAGCAGCTATCGTACAATTCTTCCCGGCAAAGCCTATATTGCACCCCCGCCGCAGGAAGGCTTTAACATTTTGACAGCTGACCCGTCGGAAATCGTACAGGCCGCCAACAAACTGCCTGCGGCTAACTTTGCCAAGGCCTTTATCAGCGCTACCACCGGTGTCGGCAAAATGACGACGCTAGAGCTTTTAGCCGCTGCAGATATCCTGCCGCAGGAGGTACGTCTGGAAACCTGCGCCTGTCAGTCACTGGCGCAGGTTATCGGCAAGCTGCAAGCAGATATGCAGTTGCAGGCTGCCAAGCATCCTGTCTATGCGCTCATCAGCCGCACAAATCAGGTGAAAACTCTGCTGGTGTTGCCTCCGCAAAATGTGCAGGAAGGCATGCAGGTCAAAGAATTTGCCGATATCAACAGTGCGCTGAATTTTGCTGTCAGCCTGAAGCCAATCCAGCTTCCACGCCACGAACAGCTGCAAAAGCTGGTGAACAGCGAAACCGCCAAACTTAAGAAAAAGCTGCAGGCTCTGCAAGAAGATTTAGCTAATGCTGCCAATGCAGAGGAACAGCGTATGCTGGCAGATACTATCATGGCCAATATCTATCAGATAAAAAAAGGTCAGACCAGCGCCGAGCTGATAAATATTTATGACGGCGAGCCGGTTACCGTCAGCCTTTCTCCCATCCTTTCGCCTACGGAAAACGCACAGGCTTATTACAAGCGCTATAATAAATACAAACGCGCTCAAACCGAAGTGCGTATCCAGCAGAAATCTACGGAAGAAATGCTTGCCTATCTGGAAAGTCTGGACGCTTCGCTGCTTACCGCTACAACGAAGGAAGAAATTGAGGAAATCAATCAGGAAATGCTAAGCAGCGGTCTGCTTAAGGACACGAATAAAAAGAAGAAGAATGCCGGACTGCAAAAATCGCAGCCTCTGCATATCCGTTTAAATCCTGAAGCAGATTTGTATATCGGCAAAAACAACAAGCAGAACGATTATGTTACCTTTACCTTGGGCAATCCTAAAGATTTATGGTTCCACACCAAGGATATCCCTGGTTCGCACGTTATTTTAAAAACGTCACTGCCGGAAGCACGTCAGGAGGATATTAATCTTGCTGTGCAGCTGGCAGCATATTTCAGTAAGGCACGCGACGGCAGCAATGTTCCGGTCGACTGCGTACAAAGACGCTATGTAAAGAAGCCTGCAGGCAGCAAACCCGGCTTTGTTATTTTTACAAACCAGAATACTTATTACACAACACCTGATATGGAGTTAATCCAAAAATATTTAAAATAAAGATTTAGTCAAAACTAAATACGTCAGTATATAGTAACGCGCCTTGATTCATAGAAATATGAATTGAGGGCGCTTTGAAGTTTATGGAAAGTTTTTTGAGTGTAGATATCTTATAGAGCAGAAAAATAAGTTTCTAGATAAAAGTTATAGATCTAGAATGTAAATTGAGCGAGAGATAATATCGTGCAAGGAATAGCAATTTTAGCAAATGAGCATTTGGAACCATAGAAGTGTCGCAACTGTCTGAGCGCTAAGCAAGCTACTGTAGAAAAATCTCTCAGCATAGCGCGAGTTTTGCGGCACTTCGTCCTGGTTCCATGCGAAATTTGCGTTGTGCCCTTTGGGCACTGGAAAATTGCTCCTGACCGGAACGATATATCTCTCGCGAACAGAGAAAGTACGGTAGTAAGCTAAGTTAGTCCGCAGCTATCTAT
>NZ_CABQHJ010000033.1:0-34892 GCF_902463975.1 uncultured Phascolarctobacterium sp. | reverse complement strand
CACATTCGCTTTTTTCTAGGTTTATGTTCAGTTTTCAAGGTTCAGTGCCTAGCGACTTTGGCCTTTGTTTTGTTGCCGTATCGCGTCGACTTATATATAATACCATGTGACCTGCATTATGTCAACACCTTTTTTGTTACTTTTTTAACATTTTTTCGTGATACACGTGGTTCAGTATTCAAAAGAAGCATCATGTATACACGCTTTAAAGCACCTAAAATTTCTTCAAAAAATCTCAAAAAAAGTTAGATTTTCTACCGAAAAACGGCAAAATCCGCGTAAATTTCTCCAAAAAAAATCGAGCTGACGCAAGAATTTTTTCTCTCGTCAGCTCTTTTTTATTGTACTAATACCATTCTATTTTACTTCAATCGGCAGCTTAATCAGCTTCTGCTGCTTGCCGCTGTTATCCAGCATCACAAAAATTTCTTCTGCATTACCGGTTTCCCAATCAGCTTTAAACAATTCAATCGGATACAGCTTATGAATTTGGCGCCAGCTGCTGAACTTATATGCAGAAATATATCGGCGCACCTTTTCCTCATCGCGCCAAAAAGCAGAAACTGCCTCAAAAATTTCCTCCGTCTGCCACTTCAGCCACTCCGGACGCCACTGAGGTATCTCGCAGAACACGTCAAAACGCAGAATCTCCAGCAATTCCGTTTGCTGCTCTACATAATTTTCTTCTATAAACTGCTTTAAGATAGTTGCTACACCCTTGGCGTTATGTGTCTGCGGATAGAAGCCTGACTTCACCCACCACTGCGTCAGCTGTCTGTAAAAGGCAAATGCATTCATGCCGGAAGCACGCAGCAATGCCCTCAGCGTATATTTAAAGCCACCGCTGTTGGCCGTCTGGTCCAGAATATTATCTAAATGCTTCAAATAAAGCATATCCTCATACGGCATATACTTAGTCGCTAAAATTTCATATGGCGGCTCGTCCATATAACGCAAATCGTGCTGCTCAGTCTCACGACGCATCTGCGTGCCTGGCAATACCTTTAAAAAGCCAAGCTGTAGCATATCTGCACCCAGTCCGTAAACATCATCAAAGGATTTGGCAAAGGTCGGCAAATCCTCATACGGCAGACCGGCAATCAAATCAACATGGATATGCATATTACCGAAAGACAACAGACGTTTGACATTAGCAGACAGCTTTTCCCAGTTATCCTGCCTGTTGATAGCTTTTAATGTTGGCTGATGCGTACTCTGAATGCCGATTTCCAATTGAAAACGTCCCTTAGGTACCGTCGCCAAAAAATCCATAACACGCTCAGAAAGTATATCAGCCTTAATTTCAAAGTGAAATGTTGCGTTTGTATCAGCCTGCGCCAGATGTCGCATCATCGGCAGAAAGTATTTTTCATCCAGATTGTAAGTACGGTCTACGAATTTCACCAAAGGCACACCTGCAGCAATAAATCGGTCCAAATCGTGCAGCACAAGCTCCAGCGGACGCTTGCGCACAGAGCGAGATATACCGGACAAACAGTATGCGCAGTTAAACGGGCAGCCACGCGTGCATTCGTAATAAACTATCTTATGCTCTGCCAGCATTTTTTCCAGATCAGGATATGGGAACGGCAACAGGGACATATCATCTATTACGGTAATGCCTCCATTCAAGTTCACCTGCTCCCCTTCGCGATACGCAATATGCTGAGGGACAGAGCCACCGCCAGCCAAATACTCCAGCAGCTCGCTGAAAACCAGCTCACCCTCTCCCTGCACGATATAGTCTGCCTGCGGCAGCTCCGCAAAAATTTTCTCCGCATCAAACGCTACCTCCGGTCCGCCAATCAGGATTGCTGCTTGCGGACGCAGTTTGCGCAGCATACGAATAAGCTTGAATACGAAGGGCTTGTTCCAGATATGCACCGAAAAGCCGTAGACCTGTGCCGGTACTGCCATTATTTTTTCCAGCACCGCCAGAATGGGGGTATTGATTGTTTCTTCTATTAATGTTACCTCATGCCCCTGCGCTTTAGCATATTCACCGACATAGCGCAGACCTAAACCGGTATGGATATATTTACTGTTAATTGCGCTTAATACTACTTGCATTTCTTTGCTCCTCAAATTTTTAACCACAAATACAGAAAAAGCTCTACAACCGAAGCTGTAGAGCCTAAATTTACTGGTGCCGAAGGCCGGACTCGAACCGGCACGAGCGTGAACCCGCTTGATTTTGAGTCAAGTGCGTCTGCCAATTCCGCCACTTCGGCATAAGTTCCAATCACTCGGAACAATAGTAATTATACTCGTTTCTTAAAGCTTTGTCAATAGCCTTATTTAAAAATTCTTATAGAGGGTTACTTACTGCCAAAATACCTTTTAGAACAGACTATCCATCTGCCCTTCATCAGTCACCTCAACACGCGCCAGACTCAGGAACTCACCATCATTACCGGCAATATGCTTGCTCTTCAAATAAGAAATATTACTCAGCTTAGATGAAATCAGGTTTAAAACATAGATGTTGTCATAACAATTATAAATCGACTCTCCACCAAGTCCGGTAAAGGATATCAGCTGAGTGTTATTCTTTGCTGCCATCTCCATTAATGGCGTAAGCAGATGCGCAGCATTAGTCTGAGCAAACGGATTATCCATCATTAGTACCTTGCCTTCATTGCGGTCTGCATAAACGTCTGCATCATCACGACGCATGTAATACAAAAGGCTTGAAAGAATAACAAATGCTGATAAAAAACCTTCGCCACCGGAATTACGCGCTACCTCACGCCAGGAAATCTGTATTTCTCTCTGCGCTTCAACCTTGAACATCTGCACATGAACATTATTAATACCAACAACAGCATCAAAAAGTTCTTTGGTAGTCAACAGCTTGCCAAGCAATTCAGCGAGAGGTTCACCTTTGCTTAATTTTGCCAAGCCTTTTTCCGCTATTGTATCTACTAAATCTGTAATACTGCGATGATAAATATTAGCGCTTTCCTCCCAGTCAGGAAGCTGCAATTTGAGCATTTTTACATAATGACCACGAATTTGAATGCTTGAATTGCGATCAATGTATCCCAATTGCTTGTGAACTTCCTTGAGATAATCCTCTAACTGAGTAATGATTTGTTCTTTTTCCTGCTTAACTATAGCAATATCAACCTGCAGCTTTTCAGATATTCTGACATAGGACTCTAAAACAGTATTAAGCTGCTTTACAAAGATCTGAGCATCGCTCGTGACCTCCTGCAGCATATCTATGCATTTTTTATAAGAATCCTCTTGAAATGCTTCTACGTTACGCAACCTGATAAGAGCCTGCTCCAGCTTTCGTTTCGCCTCATCTTCCTGCGCTTGGGCAGTCTTATATTCTTTTCTCAACGATAACGTATAACTTGACAGCTCTTCTTGTGAAAAATCCTCCAAATTAAAGCTTTCACACCACTCTACATTTGTCGCTCCTTCACTATATTCAGCCAAGCCAACAATATTCTCCCTAATATTCTGCTCCTGTTCTCCCAAGGATTTTTGCAACTCTTCCTTTAGAGTGCGCTTATACTGAAGCATATTTTTCTCTTCTGCAAAATTTTTCTCAACAACTTCATCCTTAGGCAAAGGCTCAACAGCATGGCATTTTTCTTCCATCTGTCTGAGAATATTATTTTGCTCCCCCTGCACCTGGGTTAATCTTTTTTCAATATCTATACGTGCATCTCCAAGCTTTTTCTTATCTTGAGTCAGCTGCTTCTGCTTTGCATCCAGCTCCTGCATTTTAGCTTCGCTATAACGTTCATTCACCCAGTCTTTGCTTTCAAGCCCAAAACGATTTGCTCTATCTCGCAGCTTTTGTTCAACCTTTTGCACCTTACTTGCAAGATTTGCTCTATTATCCTCAAGTGCTCTTAATTCTCCGGAAAGCTTTTCCTGAATGCTATTTAACCGTGCTTTCAAGGCTTCAGTATTCTGCGCAATGTCATCAACAAATTTTTTTGGCTTAGGCACCTGCTTATAGCCTGCATATTTAGCTATTTCATCATTCAGATCTTTCATATTACCTGAAAGATCCGCAAGAAATTTTATTTGCCACTCCAGCTTATTTTGCAATTTTTCAAGCTTATCATCCAGACCTTTCTTTGCACTTTCTGCTTTAGCCAAAGTATTACTGCATTCATATAGCTGGCTATTATCAAGCAGATATTGTTGATATTTTGCCGTCAGCTGCTGCAATGCCTCCTGATGCAGTTTCAGCTTCTCTATCATCTGGCCTATTTTCGCTAAATCCTGGCTAATATTTTCCTGTGTCAGTAAATTATCAGCTTTTTCTGCCTGGCACTGCTCCTCCCGCTTCTGCAGCTTGGCAATTGCCTCCTGCAAAGAAAGCAGCTCATCCTTCAGCCTTTCATAGCTTTCTTTGGTAAGGCTCTGTTCTACCAGCTCGCTATATTTCGCACTGTATAAATCATATTCAATCTTTCGTTGCTGAAGCTCCTGTTCAATCTTCTGCAGCTTTGCCTTCAATTCATCCAGCAGACGCTGCAGTTTTTCTTCGTTTAGCAGATTATCGTTAAATAGCATAAAGAAATTCACATCTGCACTTTTAAGGACACCATTATCGACCTTTGTCTGTGTAGCTTGCGTTAAGCTTTCACGTAAAATAATCGGCACCGGGAGTGAAGTATAAATATTTTTTTCAGCCCTTTGCAGGTCTTCTATTTCTTTGCCGGTCATAATCAAAGCATACGGCAGGAACGGATGCTGTTTTACCAGCTCCAGGTTCAATTCCTCACTATTTTTATTGTTTTTCAGCCATTCCATGCCATATACAATATTTATGCCCAAACGCTCCAGCATCTGCACCAGTTCAGCTGACAGCTCCACGGTTTTGCCAGTCTGCAGTCCCTGATACTTTTTCTTTACTGTATCTAATTTATGCAACAGCTTTGTTCTGGCTTCATCCATTTCCGAAAGCTTTTTGGAAAGCTCTTTTTGAATATATTCTTTATCAAAAAGATATATCTCATCAAGCTGAAGATATTGCAGCAAGGTTTTTCGTTTTGCAAGCTGTTCATCAAGCTGTTTTTTAACCTGGGTACGCTCAACTAAGAGTTGCTCTTTACTGCCCCTTTCTTTTGAGCAATCCTGCAAGCTGCGCTCCAAGTCACTAAACGCAGTTTTCAGGCCACTTAAATTCTGCTGTTGCTGTTTCTGCCTATCACTGGCTTCCTGCTCATCAGCTACCAGCTTTTCTGCCATAACCTTTAACGCACCGGCCTCATATTCTCCCAGCATATTACGCTGCAAAGCACTAGCGCCAGGTTGCCACTTTTTATTATAGCTTTCCTCAACATTATCATAAGCCTGCACTAAGCCTTGAAGACGTCCCTGCGTAGTATGCAGCTCATTCAACCTGCTGATTAGCTCTGATAGTTCTTGTTTGGCTTGTTTTTGTAAATCAAGACAAGCCTTCTTATCACTCTCTTCCTGCTGAAAGCGCCCCCGCGTCTTTTGCAGCTCCTGCTCAATATATTCTTTCAGCAAATAGCCAATATATTCGCGTTCCGGCTCAAGGTCCTTATTCTTTTTACGGGAAACAGCAACTCTCTGCTCTACTCTTTGTAATTCCAACACATCTTCATTTAAGCGCTCCTGAATTTCCACACAATCCAGAATATGCCGCCGTCTTTCCCATAATTGTGACTGCTCTTCCAGTTGACTACTTTGCTGTTCATTATCTTCTTTTAGTACGATTAACGCTTCTTTTTTATCTTCTGCATAATAAAACTTACTGGAAAACTCTTCATGCAGCAAATGCACCAATTGTTTGCCTAAAGCATCCAATTCAGCATTGCAAACAGCAATTTCCGTTTCATTTTTAGCAGCGAACCGGTTAAGCTCAGCCAGGCACTCATAAATTTTATTCAGCTTAACAGCGACAGTAGCAGAAGAAGCTTCATACTCTTTGCCAAATGTCAAAATAGGTGTCGCCTCCTGCTGAAATGCAATAAGCTTTTCCTGCTGTTGGATTTTATTAGAGTTTTCGTTATAAGTAGTGATATATTTTCCCAGGATATTGCGGAACTCCTGCATCCTGTTGTTGCCTTTATTCAGCTTATTTTCTACAGCATCGAGGAACCATTTTTCTACCAGCCCCTTCTCATCCTTGCATTCGGCAAACAGCTTAGAAAGACCAGACTCCTCTTCGTTGATTTTCTTAATAATATTCTGCCATTCGCGATAATCTATACCATATTCTGCAAGCTTAGCAAAGTACTGCCTGCTTTGCGCAGAGTTGTTCATATCATAGCAAAAAAACTTGTTTATTCTTTCCTTTTTATACTCATCAAACATCTTGTGACAAGCATTGAAGCTTTTAATTCTGAGCTCCTTTTTATCACTCTCGACAACAGGCAGGTGATTTATATCCTGCTCACATGGCTCGGTATACTCGCTGATAAAATTTATCAGCTCCAGCTCCTCTTCGTTATCAATATTCTGGCTCTTACGCACCATCATTCCTGTAAGGCAGTAACCGGCGTCATCCTCCAATACCCATTCCACCATAATAAAAGATGGTTTAGATGTAGTAAAATAGCTGGCAAAACTACGCTCATTAAGATTACGGTAACGCTTTTGTACAAATGGTGCCGTCAAAAGTTGCACCAATACGGACTTACCACCACCATTCTGCAAGGAAATCAAAGTGCTTCTGCCATTAAAGTGCAGTGTTTCATCACTGATATGAATGGAATTATGGTTATAATTTACATTAACCAGCCTAATAGCATTAATCTTGCTCATTTTCTTCCGCTCCTAAAATTCTCTGCACCCGCTCAAAATTATTTTTATTCAACAGATTCCAGTCCATAAAATGATCAAGTTTGCGTGTTGTCTTAATCATTTCATCCTGCTCAATATAATCTATCAAGCCCTGCTCCTGCAGGAAATGCAAAATGCTGAACAGAAAACCTTCTTTAGTGGTTTTCTGACGATTTCTTTTTTCATCAGAACGCAAGGACTCATAAGCCTCTCGCATAGCAGTAAAGGCCATGCCATTCTGCGCCTGCTCATCCTCCGAATAACGCGCTGCCCCCTCCTTGAGCTTGTCTGTTACGGAATTCTGCAAATCTCCCAATAGAATAAAATCACGCGTCTTAGAGCTACTGCCCTGCCCGTCATAAAACTCCAACAACAGAACCAGGATAACAAATTGCACCAAATAATAATCCTTATCGGTAGCATTACTGCGGCAAAGCTCCTTCTTCAGCTGTCCTTTGGAATAGCCTAAATAATTATTTTCCTGCCCTGGTATAAGATAAATAATGCCACAATACGTTTCTACATGGCTATCAGCAGCATCTGCTTGCGACTTGACTAACGTCTGCACTTCATCCTGTTCAATATATGCTTTGTGTAGCTCCGGTGCTTTTTCCTCCCGTAGCTCGTGATGCTCCAATAAGTAATAAAATATTTTTTGTGACTGCTTAATTGTTTCAATCTGATAAGCCATATTTTCACTCCCAAACTGCCTTCAGCATGACATCAGAACAACGGATATTTTTCAAAACACCAGTATTTTCATCAAGCTGCTTCAACAAAACCGGATTAGCCTCCGGTAGGCGATGTACTATAAGCTTTTTTACTTTCTGCCATTGCGCACGCTTGTCCAAAATATCCAAAAGCATACTTTGCAGGCGAAAATCCTTCGTCTCTTCCTGAATAAATTCTGCTCGCTCGATGCGCATGCTAGTAATATCAATTTTCTGAACCTTGAGCAGCTCCACCATAATCTCTTTAAATACTGCTATATTGGGAACTAAGCGCTCGCGCTCATCCTGACTAAGCTGCTTTATCAGCTCAGAAAGGCGCAACTGACCTTTGCTAATGGTATACTTCAGAATAACAGTCAGGCTTGCTTCGTACTGCGCCAGTCTTTCCGCCAGCAGCTTTCTTTGTTCCGCCTCCCAAGCCTCAGCGTCAAAGCTTTCAGTTGCACCTTCTTCCCACTCAGCTTCCAACAGCCGTACTCTCTGCAGCTCCAGAAAAAGATTCGGATTAACAGCCTTTTCAGGTTCCTTATTAAATAACGGATGTAGAAATATATCTAAATTCTGCAGGCATTCCGGTTTAGTTAAAAGCTTCTCATAAAAGTCGGCACGTAAATTAAAGCGCTGTACCAGAGACATTTGCGAAACCTTTTCCAGCTCTGCTGTATATAAGGCCTTAAGGTCAAAATGATTATTTAAGATTTTTTGATATTCATCTATTGCACGACCTAAATAATTATCTATTTCACGCAGATTCCGTAGCTTGGCAACATCATCAGGAGGCAAACTATCTAAGCTGATATTCTGCTTCTCCAAATCCTCTACACGTGCCTGCACAACATCGCGATGTCCCTTGAATTTTTTCTTCGACTGGTCGATAGTCTGCAGATTATCATATAACAGCTCACTATATTCGCTGACACTATACTCCAAAGCATTGCGCCTTATCCTCAGCATAGCAGCCTGAATTTTTTGCAGTTGAATACGCATCAGGTTAAAGATATTTTTTACATCATCCAACGCCTTATCATAGCTTTGCTTCTCCAGATGTAGCTTAAATATCATTTCCTGAATCGTCAGCTTCAGGTTGCTTTCAACCTCCAGTGTCCCCAAAAGCAGATTATAGCCATCATCTGTAAGATAATACGAGGTACGGCGCACATCCTGTTCGTCATAAATAATGCGATTGTTGACGTAGCTGATGTGCAGCTCTTTCATCTCCTGCTGCTCATAATCATAACCACCAAAGTACATCGGCCTTCCTTCATTGGACAGTACTACATTAACAATGAACTTAGCCAAATCACTGCATTCAGCATAGCTCATGGACTTTTTGTAATACTTTTCATTAAGACTGTCCAAAAAAACAGTAATATTATCAATAGTACAGCTTTCTTCCTTCAGTGACTGCTCCATAATATAAAGCATAACAGAAAAAATAACGTTCAGTTGCTCGTCCAAAGTGTTAAAGCCCCGTTCCTTCCAGATATACTTCTGACTGCTATTATCATAAAGCAGAGCATATAAGCCAACGCACTTCATGCGTCTGGGAAAATCCTTTAAAAATTCATATTGCATAACAAACCTCAAAAATCAGGCAACGTCAAAATCTCCTGCGGAATATACAAATCCTGCCGCAAAATATTTTGCATTTCCTTTTGCACCTCTGCGGAAAAATAATTAAAAAAACTGCCCTGCAAATTGCGATTCTGCTCTTCCTTTGTAGTTGGTAGCATGTGATAGCCTTTGCTTTTTTGCAGCATCGCCAGATACGCAGGAATAAAAGGCTTAATGCTTCCCTGCTCTGCAAAACTGGCAGCAAGCTTTTCATAAATGCCTATGCCTTCGTAATCCAAATCGCCAAAGTACAACAGCTCATTTCCTTCTGCCAGCATATATGGTTCAGCGCTGGCGTTAAACTCTTGAAAATAGCTGACAACTCTTTTCCCGGCACCGTAAATAACAGTACTTATATTTTCTCCCAAAAGCTGGCTGTTTCCTGCCAGCAGATGCTTTCTCATGCTAAAAAAGGTATCTTTATTTTCTATAATCAACAGTTTTTGCGGTACTGCACGTGTTGCAGTAAAATAAGCAAAGGGTTCTGCAGTACTGTAGCAGTTTAGTTCAGCAAGCTCAAGGCCGCAGTGACTCAAAATTTTTTTGCCTGCTCCCTGAAGCAAAAACTTTTCTTTTTGCCATATTTGGAAGCTACGCTCGTTATAAGAAACCTGCTTCGTAAGTAAAGCAGCACTGTTCTGTAAGAAACTGCTCAACGACAAAACATCCCTGCGTTCTTTATCATAGGCTTCAAGATTACTCTGATAATATGTTATATTAATTTGCGGAGCCAGGTTAAACAAAAGCTCTTGTTTTAACGCTGAATAATCCCGCTTCTCCTCCAGCTCCCAGTATTCCCGATACAACGGTGGCTTCTTGCCGTTTTTCTTCGACGCAAGTACAGGCTTTATCCGCCCACTACCCACAAGCTCCATGATATAAGCATGCTGTTCGCTATATTCAGCATTAATCTTACTGCCTAAAATTTCTTCCAATGTCCTGCGCTTTTTCATTGTGCACCTCAAACAAAAAACTCCTAAAGCAGCTGAATAACTTTAACCAATCTGCCTTAGGAGTATTATACCATATTTTATCTTACTTTAATTTACTTTCCCAACAGCGCCTTCAGCTCCTTAAGCTTAGCAGCAAACCTCTGCAGCGTTACCGTTACAGGCTGCGGCGTATTCAAATCCACGCCGGCGTTCTTCAGGATGTTCAGCGAATAATCGCTGCCGCCCGCATGCAGGAAGCCCAGATATTTTTCCACCGCTCCCGCTTCGCCGCTTAAAATTGCACTGGCGAAGGCTGTCGCTGCACTGTAGCCTGTTGCGTACTTGTACACATAAAACGGCGTATAGAAGTGCGGAATACGGGACCATTCGCTTGCCAATTCCTTGTCCACAGTCAGCGCCGGGCCATAGTAATCCCTGTTACTCTGCAGCCAGTATTCCTCCAGCTTTTCGGCCTGCAGGGAACGGCCTGCGGTGATTTCGCCGTGAATATATCTTTCGAATTCAGCAAACTGCACCTGTCTGTAAACCGTTGTGCGTACTGCCTCCAAAAACTGGTTCAAAAGATAAATTTTCTGCTCCGCCGTAGCATGCTTCAAGGTATGCTCTAGCAATAGGTTTTCGTTCGTTGTGGACGCAACCTCAGCGCAGAAAATCGTATATTCCGAATTAACGTAGCTTTGTGCCTGACTGCTGAAATAGCTGTGCATAGCATGGCCCATTTCATGCGCAATGGTAGAAATGCTGTTATAGCGCGGCTGATAATTGAGCAGCACAAAGGGATGTACGCCGTACACGCCCCAGGAATATGCACCGGAGCGCTTGCCCTTGTTTTCGTAAACGTCAATCCAGCCTTCGGTCATGCCTTTGTGGAGTGCCGTCAGATATTCCTTGCCTAATGGTGCCAGTGCCTCCTCAACCTTGGCGCAGGCCTCTGGGAAGCTGCAGGCAAAGCTGTCGCCTGCATTGGAAATAGGCATATACATATCATAGTAATGGAATTCATCTACGCCAAGTACATCCTTCTTCAATTGGATATATTCATGCAGAGGGGCAAAATTATCATGCACGGTATCAATCAGTCCGTCGTAAAGACTGGACGGAATATTATCCTCTGCCAACGCTGCTTCCAGTGTATCTTTATAGTTATGCACGGTAGCATAAAAATAACCGGTGCGTGCAGAGCCTGTGAGTGTTGCTGCCAGCGTATTGCGGTATTGATGATAGGTATTCATCAGGCCGGTAAAGGAATTTTTACGCAGTACACGGTCAGGAGAGGTCATATTCAGCAGATAGCAGCCTTCGCTGACGCTGGTCTTGTTGCCCTGTCCGTCGGTAATCTCCGGGAACTGCATATCGGCACTCACAAGTGCGCGGAAGGCCGCTGCTGCAGTACCTGTTGCCAAATGGCTTTGTGCAAAAACAGCCTCTTTATCTGCAGACAAAACATGGTCTGATAAACGAACCATATTTTCAATATAAAAACGGTATTCTGCCAATGCAGGCTCTTCGTCCAGCATTTGCAGCAGTTTTTCCTTACCTAAGGCCAGCATTTCCGGCTCTACAAAAGCGTTAGCGTTACTGAAGGCTGCTGCCATACCTTCGGCCTCGCCTGCGAGCGCCTGCAGCTTCTGGTCCGTATTATCCGCATCCTGCTGCAAGCGTGCGTAAGCGTAAATCTTATCCAGCAGCTTTGCCAACTCTTCCTGCAGCTTTAAGGCTGCACAGACTGCGGCTGCAGTATTCAGTTGGCCCTGCATAGCCTGCAGCTGCGGCAGCTTGCTTTTATATTCTTCGCAGGCCGCCTGCCAATCATTTTCACTGGCATATATATCACTTACCTGCCATTTACAGGCTGCCGGAATCTGCTCTCTGGCAATATTGCTGCCATGAAGCGGAGTAGTATTTTTTTCTTCTGTCATTATCAATCAGCTCCTTATCAAAGCTGGCAGTACAAGCGCTGCCGTAAAATTTTGTCATAACAGGATATGCAGATATCCTATAACTTCATGTATCAATTGCCTGCGCTGATAAATTGCCCAGGCACTCACCTCTTTATTATAAATAACTACCGCCTGCTTGACAAGCTAAGGCACGAAAAAAGAGGCCGCCTTCTCAGCAGCCTCAAATAACTATTGTGATTGACTTTTTCAAATTACCTTTGCAGCGTAAAGAGCGCACAGGGTTTTGGCATCGTACAGCTCGCCGTCAGCGACCATGCGACGCAGCTCTGCGGGAGTAAAGGCCTGCACGCCGATGAATTCGTCCTCATCGGTATGCTGAGCAAACTTTTGTAATCCCCAGGCCTTATATAAATGGATAATTTCATCAGAAAATCCAGGCGTAGTCGCAATGCTGATCAGCTTCTCCCAATGCTCTGCGTCATAGCCTGTTTCCTCGCTCAGCTCACGCTTCGCGCATTCCAATGTGTCCTCCTCCGGACCATGGTCCAGCTTGCCCGCGGGAATCTCCCACAGCAGTGTAGCAAGCGGATAACGGCACTGCTTTACCAGCACCACGCGTCCGTCAGACAGCACCGGCACAATTGCCACTGCACCCGGATGACGAATATATTCACGCGTTGTATCATTACCGTTTGGCAGCGTTACATGGTCGCGCTGCACCTTCAGCAGGCGACCGTTGAAGACCTCCTCATTGCTTCCCGGTACATATATTTCATCTAAAGCTGCCTCATGAAATTTTTTCAGCATTATCTTACCTCATTTCTCCCGCAGTCGCTGTAAGCTGCTTTTTATCTGCTCCGCACCCTGCAGCAGCTCGGTAGCACTTTCAAAGGCCGCCCTGCTGGCAGTTGCGCCTGCCGTCATGCGCACCAGCTCCTGCAGACGTCCGTTATAATCAAGCGTTGTCAGCTGTGTTACCGTGCGTCCGTCGGCACTTTGCTTTTCGATATGGATATGATTATCCGCAAAGGCAGCAATCTGCGGCAAATGCGTAATACACAGCACCTGACCGACGCTGGAAATAGCAGCAATTTTTTCCGCCATCTTCTGTGCCGTAACACCGCCGACACCGGTATCAATCTCATCGAATACCATCGTCGCAACATCGCCGCTGTTCATCAGCACAGTCTTTACCGCCAAAGCAATACGGCTCAGCTCGCCGCCGCTCGCGACCTTTTCCAGGTCGCTTAACGGCTCGCCCATATTCGCGCTGAAAATAAATTTCAGCTCATCACGTCCCAGCGGCATAAACTTATCCAGCTGACCGCACTTTATCTGCAGCACACCGTTAGGCATCGCCAAATCACGGATATGCTGTGTAATTCGCTGCGCCAACGCCTGTGCGCTGGCCTCACGCAGCTTAGTAAGCACTGCGGCAGCACGTCCTAAACGCACAACCGCTTCCGCTACCGCCTTCTGTGCCTGCTCTAAGAGCTTTGCAATCTGCTGCAGTTGCTCCAGCTTTTCCTGCGTCTGCTGCAGATATTCCAACGCCGACTGTGTACTGCCGCCGTACTTCTTCTGCAGACGGTAAATAATATCAAGGCGCTGCTGTACCTGCGCTGCACGCTCACTGTTAAACTCACTGCCTGCCATATATTCGCTCAGCTCCGTGCGGCAATCGTCCAAGCTGATCCAGGCACTGTCAGCACACTCTGCCAACGGCGCCAGACGGCTGTCGTAGCGTGCCGCATACTGCAGTTGGTCGCGCACTCGCGCCAGACGCGAAAGAATTGCGTCCTCCTCATCAAGCTGCTGATATGAGCTGTCCACAGCCTTCATAATGCGCTCACTGTTCTGCAGCAGGCGTGCCTCTGCTTCCAGACCATCTTCCTCGCCAGGCTTCAAGGCAGCGTCCGAAATCTCCTTGATTTCCCAAGCATAACGGTCCAGCAGCAAATCCTGCTGCTCATTTTCCTGCTCCAGTTTGCTCAAATGCTTTACCGCAGCAGTATATTCGCTGTAAAGCTGCTTATACTCCTGCAGTGCCTGCGCCAGCTTCGGACCGCCAAAAGCATCCGTCAGATGCAGCGGCGCATCAGGCTTCAGTAAGGCCTGGTTCTCGTGCTGGCCATGAATATCCACCAAACGCGCACCGATAGCCTTCAGCACAGCCAAGGGCACCTGCACGCCGTTGATAAAAGCACGGCTTTTGCCCGCAGCGCTAATCTGACGCTTCAGGAATAAATCCTCCTCCGGCTCCAGACCGTGCTCCGCCAGCAGCGCTTTAATCTCCTGCTGACCGCTCACATCAAAAACAGCCTGCACCCACAGTCCGTCAGTACCGCTGCGCACGTAATCGGCAGAAGAGCGCCCGCCAAGCACCATACCGAAGGCATCTATCAGAATAGATTTACCGGCACCGGTTTCGCCTGTAAAAACATTGAAGCCGGGGGTAAAATCAGCATGCGCGTCCTCTAACAGTGCAAAATTGTGAACATGCAATGATTGCAGCATAATCCCTTGCCTCGCTTATCTGTAATCCTTGAAGCGTTCCAGCAGAGTGATTACAGCTTCTTTATTTGGCAGAGCAATGAAAACGGTGTCATCACCGGCAATAGAACCAAGAATCTCCGGCCATTTCATGTAGTCTACGGCAAAGGCAACAGCCTGCGCTGTGCCCGGCAGCGTGCGGATTACCACCATGCTGTCGGAAGCACGCACACTGACGATAGAATCGTTAAAGGTACGCTCCAGACGCTCCATAGTCAGCATTGTACTGTGCTCCTTCGGATAAGCATAGTGATAATGTCCGTTGGCATCCGGCACCTTGACCAGCATCAGTTCCTTGATATCACGCGAAACCGTAGCCTGCGTAACATCAATGCCCTGATGACGTAAAGCGGAAGCCAAATCCTCCTGCGTTTCAATTTTATTGTTGTCAATAATCTCTTTTATTTTAGCATGTCTGGTCATTTTCATAGTCAATCACCTCTAATAGCAAAATAATTCTATATATCTATCCTGATGAAGTATACGGTGCCTTATCGTGCGCCTCCTATAAATTGCGCATTAATTTTTGTTGCCAAGTCTGATAATAATCGCGTCGCGTAAGTCTTACAAACTTCATCTCATAAGGCGATTTGGCGATATGCACACTGGTATCGTTAGGCACCTCGATAACATTTTCGCCGTCAGCCGAAAGCAGCATTTCCTCACTGCCGGGAATCGGCCTGAGCTCTATTGTTTCCGACATAGGAATAACAAGCGCTCTGTTCGTCAGCGAATGTGCGCAGACAGGAGTAATGACGCTGACATCAAGCTCCGGCATAACAAGCGGTCCGCCTGCTGAGAGAGAATATGCCGTAGAACCGGTTGCCGTTGCTATAATCAAGCCATCTGCTGCGTATTTACCTGATAAACGTCCGTTAATAAAAAGCATCATATGCGCCAGCTTGCTGAACATGCCCTTAGCCAAAACTAAATCGTTGAGCGCATGCGCCGTAGCAAGCAGCTTATCGCCGCAGATAACTCTGGCCTGCAGCAGACTGCGGCTTTCCAGCGTATAGTTGCCCTGTGCCAGACGGCTGATAGCCTTATACATACCCTGCAAATCAATCTCTGCCAAAAATCCCAGCTTGCCGAAGTTGATACCAAAGGCAGGCACATTGAGCGGTGCAAGGTGGCGCGCCATCTGTAGCAGTGTACCGTCACCGCCGAGGCTGACACCATAGTCCAGCGTTTTCAGCGTCTGCGGCTCACTTTTATTGTAGCTGCTTACGCCATACTGCTGCGCCACATCCACAGGCAACACCGGTTCAAGCCCCCAGTCCTTGCAGAGCTGAATAAATTCCGGCAGAGCAATGCAGACGTTTTCTTTACCAAGGTTGGGGAAAATCCCTAAACGTTTTTTTTGCATCTCATGCCTCTGTCTTTTCTGCTTTCTTATCTAAGTCGCCATGACTGCGGCCTACAAGCTGTGCTACCTGCTCGCTGCTTACGGCATCGTCGTCACCCAGCGTCAGGTGCAGCAGATATTCAATATTGCCCTCCGGTCCCTTGATAGGAGAAAAATCCAATCCGGCAATGCCGAAGCCTTCACCCTTGGCGAAGCTGATGACGTTATTGATAACCTGCTCGTGCACGGCAGCATCACGCACAACGCCCTTCTTGCCGACATTTTCCTTGCCTGCTTCGAACTGCGGCTTGATTAAAGCCACTACAAAGCCTTCGGGCTTGAGGATTTTGTGTACCGCCGGCAAAATTTTATCCAGCGAAATAAAGGCTACGTCGATAGTTGCAGCATCCACCTGCTCGGGCAGGCTGTCTGCTTCCAGATAACGCACGTTGGTGCGCTCCATGTTCACTACACGCTCATCGTTGCGCAGCTTCCACGCCAGCTGACCGTAGCCTACGTCAATCGCATACACCTTTGCCGCACCGTTCTGCAGCGCGCAGTCGGTGAAACCGCCGGTAGAAGCACCGATATCAGCTACAACCTTGCCGTCTACGCTGATGGGGAAAATCTGCAAAGCCTTCTCCAGCTTCAGACCGCCGCGGCTTACATAGGGCAGCTTGTTACCCAGCAGACGGATAGTAACCTCCGGTGCCACCGGTGTACCCGGTTTATCTATTTTCTGTTCATTGACCAATACCTGTCCTGCCATAACCGCAGCCTGCGCCTTGGCACGGCTTTCAAACATACCGCGGTTAACTAACAGAACATCAAGTCTTTCTTTTTTCACTCTTCTTCACCCTTTACAAATGCTGCAGCCTTGGCAGCAATGGTTGGCGTATCCAGTCCCAAATCACGGAACAGCAGCTTTTTGTCGCCATGCATAACAAATTCGTCAGGAATGCCGAAGCAACGTACTTCACACTGCTCCAACAGTTTATTTTCATTAAGCTCTTCAAGAATTGCGCTGCCGACACCGCCTGCCAGTACGCCTTCTTCCAGAGTAATAATCTTGCCGTAGCTTTGCGCATGCTCACGCAAGAGTTCAACATCCAGCGGTTTGGCAAAACGCATATTCACAACACCTGCGCTGATTCCCTGCGTTTCCAGCAGCTCCGCTGCATCAAGAGCAGTCTGCACCATGCTGCCAATCGCCCAGACGCAGACATCATTGCCTGTACGCAGCACCTCTGCCTTACCAATCGGCAAATCCTGCCACTGCGTATCCAGCGCAACGCCCACACCGCTGCCGCGCGGATAACGCACGGAAACAGGTCCGTCAAAATCCAGCGCTGTTTTCAGCATGTGCTGCAGTTCATTCTCATCCTTCGGCGCCATAATGGTCATGTTGGGAATGCTGCGCAGATAAGCGTAGTCAAAAACGCCATGATGCGTATAGCCGTCATCACCGACAAGACCGGCACGGTCCAGACACAGCGTTACGTGCAGCTTCTGCATGCAGATATCGTGCATGATGGAGTCATAAGCACGCTGCATGAAGGTAGAATAAATTGCCGCCACAGGATTCATTCCTGCAGCAGCCATACCTGCAGCCGCAGTAACCGCATGTTGCTCGGCAATACCTACGTCAAAGAAATGGTCCTTATGCGCCTCGGCAAAAATATTCAAGCCGGTGCCATCAGGCATTGCAGCCGTAATACCAACAATTTTATCGTCGGTATCAGCCAGCTTGCTCAAGGTTTTACCCAAAACCTCGGTATAGCTTACGGGTGCATTCGGATTAGTAATCTTTTTGCCGGTAGCAATATCAAAGGGGCCGGTACCGTGGAACTTATTGGGGCTTTCTTCCGCAGGCTTATAGCCCTTGCCCTTTTTCGTCAGCACATGTACCATAACCGGTCCGTCAATCTTCTTGGCAGCCTGCATTACATCCAGCAGGCCCTCCAGATCATGTCCGTCAACCGGTCCCAAATAAGTAAAGCCAAGCTCTTCAAAAATAGAAGTAGGCACCATCAGGTACTTTACGCTGCCTTTCAGGCGGCGGATAGCCTTCAGCACATCACTGCCGAACTCCATATTCTTGAGCCAGCCCTCAATATCATTTTTAATTTTATTATAGGTTTCGCCTGTACGCAGCTGATAAAGATATTCGCTCATCGCGCCCACGTTTTTGGAAATAGACATTTCATTATCGTTGAGCACGACAATCATATTCTTATGCAGCATACCGGCGTTGTTCAGCGCCTCGAAGGCCATGCCGCCGGTCATAGAGCCGTCGCCGATAACGGCTACGACATTATAATCCTCACCCTGCAGGTCGCGGGCGCAGGCCATGCCCAATGCCGCAGAAATAGACGTACTGGAATGACCGGTACCGAAAGCATCATGCTCGCTTTCGCTGCGTTTGGGGAAGCCGGAAAGACCGCCGTATTGACGCAGCGTAGAAAATTGCTCCCTGCGTCCGGTGATAATTTTATGGATATAGGCCTGATGACCTACGTCAAAAATAATCTTATCTTCCGGCGTATCGAAAACCTTATGTAAGGCCAAAGTCAGCTCTACCACCCCCAGGTTCGGTGCCAGATGGCCGCCGGTGTGTGAAATAACACTGATTAAAAGCTGCCTGATTTCCTTAGCCAGCTGCTCCAGCTGCGGCACGGAAAGCTTTTTAACATCAGCCGGTGAATTAATTTTATCTAAAAATTTATTCTCTGCCATAATTACTTCTTTCTGTCAGTCATCAGGCGGGTAATTTCACGTAACGGCTCTGCATTCTCGCCAAACATTTCCAAACATTCCAAAGCCTCTGCCACAGTCTTTTCTGCCAACTCGTGTGCTGCCTGCAGACCGTACAGTGTTACATAAGTAGATTTGTGGTTCTTAGCATCGCTGCCTACCGGCTTGCCAAGCTCCTCCTCAGTACCTTCGACATCAAGAATGTCATCGGTAATCTGGAAGGCAAGTCCCAGCAAATCAGCAAATTTGGTAAGAGCCAAAAGCTGCTGGTCATTAGCACCAGCCAGATGCGCACCGCCGCGGATGGCAGCAATAAAAAGCGCACCGGTCTTGCCCGCATGCAGTTTGCGCAGCTCCTCCGGCGTAATCTTTTTGCCTTCAAATTCCAAATCAAGGCCCTGACCGCCAACCATACCGAAGTTACCGGCACACATAGCCATTTCGCGTACAGTTTCAATCAAAACCTTAGGGTCAACATTCTTCTGCTCCAGCATTACCTCAAACGCCAAAGTGAGCAGGCCGTCACCGGCAAGCACTGCCATAGCTTCACCAAAAACCTTATGATTGGTCAGACGGCCGCGACGATAATCATCGTCATCCATGCACGGCAGATCATCGTGAATCAGAGAATAGGTGTGAATCATTTCAAGACCGCAAGCCACAGGCAAATAATTGTAGCCCTTGCTGCCCACAGCCTCTGCCGCAGCCATCAGCAGAATCGGACGGATACGTTTGCCGCCTGCCATAAGGCTGTATTCCATAGCTTCATCTACCTTGGAAATACCCTTTTTGGCAATTCTGTTCTTCAAATAGTTTTCTACCAGTTTTTGCTGGTTAGCATAATAAGCCTTAAAATCCATTATTTTACCTCCAAATCCTGGAATGCTTCTAATTTATAGCCAGCGTCATTACTGTCGGTAACGACGATTTTTTCAACCTCCTGTTTCACTGTTTCCAGTCTGCTGCTGCAGACGCGGCTCAGCTCCACACCATACTTAAAAACATCAAGCGCCTTATCCAAAGGCAGCTCACCGCTTTCCAGAAGCTGTACCTGTGCTTCCAACTCGTTCAAGGCATCTTCAAACTTTATGTTCTTTGCAATCTTTTTCGCTGCCATTTCTTACCGCCTTTCTACCTGCTGTACAACCGAGGTTATCACACCATCTGCTACTGTCGTCAGCAGCTCGTCTCCCCATTTAAGTTCATCAACACTGCTTACCAGCGTATAATCAGCTTTTTGGCTCACAGAATAGCCACGCGCCAGCACTGCCAGCGGACTGAGGCTATCCAGTCTTGCTGCTGCCAGCGCCAGCTTGTGCTCGTCCTGCTGCAGCTGCAGCTCTAAGGCTTCACGCAGTCTGCGCGAAGCAGTATCAAGACGTTGCGCTTGGTCGGCAAAAAGCCTTTCCGGGTCACGCAACGCCCACGAATTAACTAAATTATCCAATCTGCGCTGCTGCTGCGTCAGCAAAGCTGACAGCAGACTGCGCGCACGCTGTTCCAGATAGGCAACACGCTGCTTGTAGCCTTCAACATCTGCCACCACCAGCTCCGCGGCCTGCGACGGTGTCGCAGCCCTCACATCAGCAGCAAAATCACACAGCGTAAAATCTGTTTCATGGCCTACGGCACTGACCACCGGGATTTTAGAAGCAGCCACCGCTCTTACGGTAACTTCTTCGTTAAAGGCCCACAAATCCTCGATAGAACCGCCGCCACGCCCCACAATTAGGACATCAGCCAGTTTTTTGCGGTTAAAGAATTCAATAGCCGCAGCAATTTCCGCCGCAGCGTCCTCGCCCTGCACCTTAACAGGATAAAGCAGAAGCTTTATGCCTTGATTTCTCCTGCGCGACACTGTTATGACGTCACGCACAGCGGCACCTGCAGGAGAGGTAATAATACCCACAGTGCGCGGATGCAGCGGCAGCTGCTGTTTACGTTCAGGCGCAAACAGGCCGGCACGTTCCAGCTTCTGCTTGAGCTTTTCGTAAGCCTGCATCAAATCGCCCACGCCATGCTGCAGCAGTAAATCAGTATACAGCTGATAAACGCCGTCGCGTTCATAAACAGCCAGACGGCCAACTGCTACCACAGTATCGCCGTTCTGCGGCTGAAAGCGCAAATTAATAGCCTTGCTACGGAACATTACGCATTTGAGCACCGCACCGGCGTCCTTCAGCGTAAAGTAGCAATGACCTGATGGATAGCGCTTAAAATTGGAGATTTCACCGACAACCTGCAGATTACGCAGCTCCGGCTCCTGCTCCAGTATATGCTTTATGAAATTATTTATTTCGCTTACCGAATAAACAGCTTCAGTCATTTTCTTTATGTAATCTCCAGGCAACAGCGGCACAACCGCTGGCATTATCACAGCTGAAGCGACCTTCGGGCACCCACAGGCGCACACGGCGCTTCGCCAGCTTTTCTTCAACATGCTTGCGGATGTACTTGTTGGAGCCGACGCCGCCAACCAAAATCACATCTCGCACACCATATGCTGCTGCGCCGTTACGCAGCAGACGGGCAAAGGTTTCCGCCAGCGTATGCTCCACACCCAAGGCCAGAGAAGCAGCATCTGCCCCCGCCTCCAGCTTGCGCATAGCGGCAGTTGCAGGTCCCGATAAGCTCACATCAAGCTTACGCACGGACACCGGCAGCTCCAGCGGCGCTTCCGCCTGTTCTGCAAGCTGCTCCAGCGCCGGACCTGTCGGAAACTGCAGTCCCAGCGCCACACCGATGCGGTCCACAAACTGACCGGCATGCAAATCCAAACTGCCGCCAACCTGCGTCAGGTTGTAGCGGCTGTCCTCACGACGTTCGCACAGCAGCAAATCAGTAGTACCACCACTGGCGTGCAGCAGCAAAAAGCGCTCCACCTGCGGACCACCAGCAGACCAAAGACCGGCCTCCAGGTGATTTTCCTGGTGGCTGATGACCTCAAGCGGCACCTTATAGGCAGCCGACAGGCTGCGAGCAACGCTCATGCCGGCAAGAAACGCCGGCATATAGGAGTCCGCGAGCGGACGCGGGTGCCCGCTGACACCAATCGCCGCCAAGGTACAGTCCTTGTCGGCAAAGACCTCCTCCACCAAGCGCGGCAGATTGCGTGTATGCTGAAAAACCATCTCGGACTGCTGCAGGCCGCAGCGTCCCGGCTTAACGCTCAAAATCTGTCTGGCCTCGGCCAGCAGGCTGCCGTCCTCCGCTAAAAGTGCGGCAGAGGTAGTGTAGCAGCTGGTATCAATACCTAAATAAACCTTTTGGCTCATTTTCTTGCCAGCTTACCTAAAACACCGTTGATAAAACGCGGAGATTCTTCGGTACCATAAGCCTTGGCAATCTCCACTGCCTCATTGATAGCAACACCTGCAGCCAAAGCAGGCTTTTCATGGCGCATTTCAAAAACTGCTACGCGCAGGATATTTCTGTCGGTAGCAGGCATACGCTCTACAGTCCAGTCAGTTGCACAGCTGTTCAAAGTCGCATCAATAGCCTCTTTGTTTTCTACAACACCGTTAACAAGCACCATAGAATACTTCTTAACATAGTTTCTGGCACTTGCTGCCCCCAGCTCCTTATGCTGGTTCAAAGCCTTGTCTACCGCAGCCTCCGGATGCAGCTCCTCGTGCTCATCTAAAGCTGCGTCAACAGCCTGTTCTACCTCATTACCGGTAAAGTCTATTTGGAATAATGCCTGTAAGGCAACCTCTCTTGCAAGTCTACGAATCATTTGCACACTCTCCTTGTATAAAAAATATTAATAAATATCTTGTATGATGATGGATTCAGATTAGGCAGATAGTACCTTATTTTTCGCCGCTACCTATTAATGTGAGGCGAAACAAATGGTGCCTTATCTTTCGCCGCTACCGCTTTTATCTGTGATAGCCTGGCGGCAGTAACCTATCCAACCACTCCAGCAAATCCTCTTTTTTATCCAGCTTGCAACCGATAAAAAAGCCCAAGCCGATGCAAAGCATCAAAAACAGTGCCTGAAAAAAGCCCAACCACAGCACTATCACGCCAATAAACAAGCCAAATACCGAGCACAGCAGGCGGCCGCGATAATTATTCCAGATATCATTGAGAATATCGTTCAACATAGCTTCTGCCTCCTATTCTTCCTTTGCCTTAATCTGTTTGAAGAACAGCTCTATTTCCTTAACCTCTATACCGGTAACCTTTTTAATCGTCTCACGGACATTAGTCTTAATCTCACCGGAGGTTTCCGGAATATTTATGCCGGGTTCAATCGAAGCATTAATGCGTACATCAATGCATTGATCCTCCAGCTTCACAATAACCTTTACATGATGGATGCCGTAAATTTCCTGCGACAGAACGGCAATATAATCCTCTAGGGCGCCCTTGCCTACAAGCACCTTGCCCTTATCGCTGTCACTCAACTTCAGCGAGCTTACGCCCGTCAGCCCCAAGCCGGTAATCAGCAGGCGCAGGCTTACCAGCAACATAATCACGCCGCCCACAGCATAAACCCAGTTGCCCGGGATATGGCTGATAAACGCTACCATACCGGTATCCGAAAAAACGCCCAGACTGCACAGTAACGTCAGCACTGATGCTACTGCCATCAATATCGTATACAGTGTCAGGATAATTCTATCCGCAATACCCATAACCGTTAATCCTCCTCTAAAAATTTCCTATGCTTATCGTCCATGTCCTCCTCCGGCGGCAGCTTGAAATCATGGTCATCATGCAGATTAACCAGCTGCTGTTCAAAGGAATTAGCCTCCGTTGCTTCCGCACTCTTAGCCTGCGCCTGCAAAATTTCCGCCATATCAACATCAGATGAGCTTTCCTTTTCCAGCTCACTTGCGCGCCGTTTTGCTACGCCTTCGACATTGACGTCCACAAACTGCACCTCATAGCCGGTCATCGCCTCAATAGCGTCCTTAACCTTTTCCTGTACCTCCAAAGCTATTTCCGGAATACAGCAGCCGTATTCGACATTAATATAAACGCTGGCATTTACCAGCTTGCCTTCAAAATGCAAACGCACACCTTTAGAAGCGTTTTCCTTGCCCAAGAAGCGGTTAATACCATCTGTCAGACCGCCGCTCATGCCAACAACGCCGGGAACCTCCTGTGCCGCCAGACTGGCAACGATACAGATAACCTCGTCAGCGATACGGATATCGCCATATTCCTCGCCATCCTGAGCCTGTGCTGCTTCGGCAGCAGCTTCAGCGGCTTCATTGGCCTTGGCCCTGATAGTGTCCTTTATATTTTTTTCTTCCATATCCGGCACCTCCTGCTCGCTTACGTGCCGGCCAAAGCGCGACAGCGTAATGAAGACAGTTATACATTATTATCTTCTTATTATACCACAATTTATGCAATCCGTATGCATAAAATGTATAAAAAATAACTGCATAGCCTACTTATGATTGATTCCGCTTTTCGCTTACTATACATGAGCAACACAAGGGAACGCAGTACTTCACACATCATATGCTGCAACGCAAAAAGACCACTCCGAAGAGTGGTCTTCAAGCTCAGTTTTAACTTATGCTTACAGCGCTGCTTTAACCTTTGCAACCAGGTTTTCAACAGTAAAGCCGTATTTTTCCATCATTACATCGCCAGGTGCAGAAGCGCCGAAGGTGGTAATGCCCAGAACATTCTTTTCAGTGCCGGTGTAGCGGCTCCAGCCGTACGGCACACCAGCTTCAACAGCAAATTTAGTTACGCCTGCAGGCAGAACGCTTTCTTTATACTCATCGCTTTGAGCATCAAAAGCATCCCAGCAAGGCATAGATACAACGCTAACATCAATTCCCTCTTCAGCCAGCTTAGCCTGTGCAGCCAGTGCCAGATGTACTTCACTGCCGGTACCGATCAGAACAGCCTTAGCCTCGTTCTTAGCCGGACTCAGTACATAAGCGCCCTTATGAGCGTTTTCATGGATGGTTGCTGCATAATCGTGCAGAACGGTCAGCTTTTGACGGCTCAGCAGCAGGCAGGTAGGTTTATGTTTGTTCAGGCAAGCCTGTTGCCATGCGGTAGCAGTTTCCAGAGCGTCAGCCGGACGGATAACGCTTACGTTCGGAATCAGACGCAGAGCCATAGTGGTTTCAATCGGCTGATGAGTAGGACCGTCTTCGCCCAGTGCAATGCTATCGTGAGTCAGTACGAATACAGACTGAATTCCCATGAGTGCAGCCATACGGATGGTAGGACGCAGGAAGTCAGCGAATACCAGGAAGGTGCCGCCGAAGGGAATGAAACCGCCATGCAGGGAAATGCCGTTCAAAACGGTACCCATAGCGTGTTCACGAACGCCAAAGTGAATGTTACGGCCGGTTCTGTCCAGCTTGGAGAAGTAACCGCCGGTTTTCATGATAGTTTTGTTGGACGGGCCAAGGTCAGCACTGCCGCCAACCAGCTCAGGCAGCTGTGCAGCCAGAACTTGGATAATATCGCCGCTTGCTTCGCGGGTAGCGTTCTTAACGGTATCCTTGAAGATTGCTTCCAGAGCAGTCAGGTTAACCATGGAGTTGCCGGCAATGCGGTCTTCCAGTTCTTTAGCCAGCTCAGGATATACCATCTTATAGTCATCCATCAAAGCATTCCAGGCAGCTTCATTTGCAGCGCAGCCATCCAGCTTAGCAGCAAAATGTTCTTTAACCTCAGCAGGTACATAGAACATTTCCTGCGGCCAGCCAGCTTTTTCTTTGGTAGCTGCCAATGCTTCACCACCCAGCGGCTCGCCATGGCAGGACGGGCTGTCCTGTTTCGGGCTGCCGAAGCCGATGTGAGTGCGTACAATAATCAGAGAAGGATGCATGGTATCAGCCTTAGCTTCTTCGATAGCTGCCTGCATAGCGTCAACATCCTCGCTGCTTTCTACGCGCAGAACCTGCCAGCCATAAGCCTTGAAGCGGGCTTCAACATCCTCAGTGAAGGCAATATCGGTGCTGCCTTCGATAGTAATTTTGTTGTCATCATATAAGTAAATCAGTTTGCCCAAGCCAAGGGTACCTGCCAGAGAAGCAGCCTCGCAGGAAACACCCTCCATCAGGTCACCGTCAGAGGTCAGACCAAAGGTATAGTGGTCAACAACCGGGAAATCAGGTTTGTTGTATTTTGCGCCCAGCATAGCTTCAGCAATAGCAAAGCCAACGCCCATAGCAAAGCCATGGCCCAGAGGACCGGTAGAAACGTCAACGCCCGGAGTCAGGCCGAATTCCGGATGGCCCGGAGTCTTGCTGCCCCATTGACGGAAGTTTTTCAGCTCGTCCAGGGACAGGTCATAGCCTGCCAGGTGCAGCATTGCATACAGCAAAGCGCTGCCATGACCCGGAGAAAGGATGAAACGGTCGCGGTTGAACCATTGCGGATCAGCCGGATTATAATTCATAAAGCGGTCCCAAATGGTGTACATCAAAGGAGCGGTACCCAGAGGGAAACCAGGATGGCCGGATTTAGCCTTTTCTACCTGGTCTGCTGCCAAAAAGCGAAGAGTGTTTACACATGCCTGATCAATTTTCTGCATCGAGAAAACCTCCATTTTCCAAAATTATCTACATTAATTATATCATACTTCCCTATATTGTCTACACTTTTTCGTTAAAATTGTAAACTATTTACACTTTTAACCGAAGCTCCAAGCAAAGCTATATAAAAACAGTTCTTCTCTCTCCAAACACAATGACAGAATTCTTTTTAAGGTTTTATTCCAAGCTGTACACGTACTGACCTGACAGATAGTTTGCATAAAGCTTTTGGTTTTCGTACTGACTACCAAATTATTATCAAAAAAGATAGGAAAAAAATTTTTATGCTCACGAAAAAGCACTCACAATTTCAAGCACGAAAGGCTCGAAAAACGCAGTAACCATGCGCTTTCCGAGCCTTTTACCCTTATTCATCTGTCACAGATAGGATATTACCATCATAGGTATTTGTCAATGAATAAAATTTCGCAGACTTTTTAAAAGCTCAATATGTAAGGATGTTACAAAAACCAGGTTTACTACTACCTAACGGTAGTAGCATTGAGCATAGCCAAAAGAAAAGTCTCACTTCAGATCAAAACGCCCAGTTCAGCTTCACGTCCGCCTTCAGCTCACGGTCATGCTCGCCTTCGAGCTAGGCACCCTCCGCCGTCGCAGAAAGGTTTTTCGTCAGCTTCAGCGTTCCGCCCAGCGTCAGATGCAGATAATCCTTGTCGATATCATTCGAGTAGATCGTCGGGCCATCAGCACCTTCCACTGTGTACCAATACACAGGCGCCTCACCCGCAAACACACGCTTATAGCCAAGGCGGACAGCATAATTGCCGTTTTGCAGCTCACGCCGCAACTCTACACCAGTCTCCCCGGCCAGATAATTATTGTTCATAGAAGGGTGTACAAGCTCACGACCTTCCAGATAAGGTTGACGGTAGCTCTTTTGCATATAGCGTGAAGCCTGCATGTTCACATAGGGCGAAACATGATAGGTTTTGCCATCATCATGATGCAAATCATACTTATATTCGCCGCCTAGCTCTACAATCTGACCGCGATACTTTACGTCCTCCCAAAGATCATTATAATGATTGCCCAGCTTACCATAGTTCACATAACCATATTGCTGCACAGCTCCGTGCTGCTTACCCATGTACGCACCAATGCGCCAGTCCTGCTGCAAGGCCTCGGCTACGCCGCCGCTAAGCTCCGTATGATTATACATGCCATAAATACCGGTGCGCGTCTCCTTGCCCGTATTCATATCCATACCGGCAGCTACAGAACGGCTTTTGCCACTTACAGCATCATCGTAATAGCTCTCCCATTCACTAAAAGAACGCAGCCACCAGTCCACATCATTGTGCTTCACCTGCGGATTCCAGATAGCCTGCAAGCGTCCGCCTGCGTAACGCTGCATCGCTGTCGAGCGCTGCGCCTGCACTAGCTGCGACGTTTGTAGCAGCTGAGTATCAGCAAAATCATCAGCTTGAGCAGCTGCTGCAAGGCTCATGGAAGCCAAAAGTACTGCTGTAAAAATTTGATAGTTTTGTTTCATAATGCTTTCTTCCTTTAATTCTTTCCCGTGCTGCCGAAGCCGCCTGCACGTACAGCCTTCTCCACCTTATCGTCATCGTCAACGGTCAGATAGTTGTAGAAAATGCCCTGCGCAATGCGTTCGCCCTGCGGAATCGTCACAGCCTCACTGCCCATATTCAGCAGTGCCACCATGATATGACCTTCGTTATCTGCATTGTTATAATAATCCGCATCGATAATGCCCACGTTGTTCACGAGCATCAGATGCTTCTTTACGGCCATGCTGCTGCGGATATGCAGACCCAAGAACTCGCCTGTCTGCATATAAGCCTTCACACCTGTAGGCACCAGCACCAGCTTACCCGGCTCCAGTACAACCTCTTCGGCAGCGCTGATGTCATAACCGGCGCTGAACTGTGTCTTGCGCTCCGGCATGGGGAACTCCACCTGCATATACTTGGCAACCTTTTCAAAACCACGTGTTTTCATTAGCAACTCACTCCTCCAATTTACAAAAAAGAGCTGTCACAAATGCGACAGCTCTTTTAAATTCACAAATTATTTTTGCACGCTCTTCATCAGAACAGCCTTGCGGGACAGGTTAATGCGGCCCTTGTTGTCGATTTCGGTAACCTTAACAACAATTTCATCGCCAACACTTACAACATCCTCAACCTTATCTACATGCTCGGTAGACAGTTGGGAAATATGTACCAGACCTTCCTTGCCCGGCAGAATCTCAACGAAAGCACCAAAGTTCATCAGACGGGTAACCTTACCGGTATAAACCTTGCCAACCTCAGCTTCGGCAGTAATGCCCTCGATCATCTCGATAGCTTTATTAGCAGCCTCGGTGTTAACAGCAGCGATAAATACGCGACCGGTATCATCGATATCAATCTTAGCGCCGGTTTCGTCAACAATCTTCTTGATCATCTTGCCGCCAGGTCCGATAACCTTAGCAATCTTATCAGGATCTACATGGATAGTAGTAATCTTCGGAGCATATTTGGACAGCTCTTTGCGCGGTTCGCTGATGCATTCCATCATTTTGCCCATGATGAATTCACGGCCGCGTTTAGCCTGTGCCAGAGCCTGGGTGAAGATATCCTTGTTGATACCGTCAATCTTAATATCCATCTGGATAGCAGTAATACCTTTTTCGGTACCTGCAACCTTAAAGTCCATATCGCCCAGAGCATCCTCCAGACCTTGGATATCAGTCAGAATAGTGAAGTATTCGCCATCCTTAACAAGGCCCATAGCAACGCCGGCAACAGGAGCCTTAATAGGAACGCCTGCATCCATCAGGGACAGGGTGCTTGCGCAAACAGAGCCCATGGAGGAGGAACCGTTGGATTCCAGAACCTCGGATACCAGACGGATTGCATACGGGAACTCCTCTTCGGAAGGAATAACCGGGCGCAAAGCACGCTCAGCCAGAGCACCATGACCGATTTCACGACGGCCGGGGCTACGCAACGGTTTGGTTTCGCCTACGCTGTACGGCGGGAAGTTGTAGTGATGGATATAACGCTTGGTTTCCTCAGCGCCAAGACCATCAAGAATCTGTGCTTCACGCAGCGGAGCCAGAGCCAGAACGTTCAAAATCTGAGTCTGACCACGGGTGAACAGAGAGCTGCCATGCGGACGAGCCAGCAGGCCAACCTCGCAGCTTACCGGACGTACTTCGTCTAATTGACGGCCGTCAGGACGAATCTTATCTACAGAGATAGTGCGGCGAACGATTTTCTTAACCAGTTTTTGGGTGATGTAAGCAACGTCTTTAGCATTATCAGGATATTTCTCCAGGAATACTTCAGCGATTTCAGCTTTAACCTTAGCAACGTTTTCTTCGCGCTCCAGCTTGTTGGCATCCATCAGAGCATCTTTGAGCTTTTGAGCACCGTATTCTTCGATTTCCGCAACCATTTCTTCAGGCGGAGCGTAGAACGGAACTTCCATTTTCTCTTTGCCGATTTCAGCAACGATTTTCTCCTGGAACTCAACGAGTTGTTTGATTACGCCATGACCGAACCAGATAGCATCCAGCATGGTTTCTTCGGAAACTTCGTTAGCACCTGCTTCTACCATCAGGATAGCGTCTTTGGTGCCGGCAACAGCCAGGTTCAGTTGGCTGATCTTAGCCTGTTCAACAGTCGGGTTGATGATGAATTCGCCATCAATCAGGCCTACGCGCACACCAGCGATAGGACCTTCAAACGGAATATCGGAAATAGACAGAGCGCAGGATGCACCAATCATAGCGGGCATATCCGGAGCATTGTCGGGATCAACGGAAACAGCGGTAGCAACGATTTGTACATCGTTGTGGTAGCCTTCCGGGAACATCGGGCGAATCGGGCGGTCAATCAGACGGCTGGTCAGTATAGCCTGCTCAGACGGACGGCCTTCGCGTTTAATAAAGCCACCGGGGATTTTACCTACGGCGTACATTTTTTCTTCAAAATCAACAGTCAAAGGGAAGAAGTCTACACCCTCACGCGGGGTTTTGGTGCCGGTAACGGCAACTACTACGGCGGTATCGCCATAACGAACTAATACAGCGCCATTAGCTTGTTTTGCAATCTTGCCGGCTTCAATAGTAAGAGTTCTGCCGCCAAGATCCATGCTGTAACTATGCATATCTTATGCCTCCTATTCTTTTCACACATTGTGTACCTGCATATTATTCGCCGTCAATCAGAAAAATCCTCTATATTTTTACGGCTTTTTAAAATTTTTTTGAAAAAATTTCTACAACAGACAAAAAAAGCCGGCAGCTCTGCCCAAGGCAACACTGCCGGCCGTCAGAAATACATTTTTACGCCATTAAAAGCCCATAAAAAGACGCATAATAAACAAAACTATTGCGCCGACAGCGGCAAAGACAATAAACGTCGGCAGCAAAAAGAAGATAACTGCCACAATGCCGCACAAAATCAGAAAAGTAATCAGAATGCCGCTGCCGCAGCCAAAGGTATGTACCTTGATATTCGGCGGCACCTGCTGCTGTCTTTCATTATAAGAATCATAGGCATCAGCGCCGCTGTCATACACGGCACCCTCCTTAGCACTTCTGTCGTCAGCAGTGCCTGCACTCTCGTCAATTGTCACACCCTCAAAGGTATCGCGCTCCTCCGGACTGAGCACCTGCGCATCAATCTTGAACTGATAATGGCAGTACGGACATTCCACTGTGCCGGGAGCAACCTCGTGGCCGCAAAAATCACACTTCATATTCTGGTGCCTCCTCTCACTGCAACAGCATCAGCAGCAAACCCTCTTCGTTAACATAACGCGGGTCGTGTGCCTCCAGCTGCAAGGTTTCATTTAGCATATCTATCATCTGCTTCAGCTTTGCATGGTCGGTAGCACGGCACATAGCAAAAACCTGCTTTTCTGTAAAGGTATAAACATCATTCAGCTTAACAAAGCAGTACATAACCGCTGCCGTCCAATGCTCAAAATCAGCGTCTGTATTATCAAGCAAAGCATTGCCACGAAGCATAAAATCGCTCCACATGGTACGCATCAGCTGTATATCATAGGCAGAAAAAAGGCCTGTTCCTCTAAGAGATTCCAGCATTGCCGAGGTCTTGTCCTCAAGCAGCGCCGCAGGCTGATAATCACTTATCTGCGTACTGAAATTAAAGCCCTCCATACGCACATAGATGGCATACAAAACAGAAACATGGCGCACGAACATCGGATTACGGTTGATGAACTCCTCCCAGCTCATCTCGCCGCTTTGGCGCACGGCAAACCAGTCTTTCGCCGCACTGACAACCTCGAAAAAGCGTTTACGCGAGGTCTGCGACATCACCAGTCCGCGCAGGAAGTTCATCACCATAGTATTTTCATAAAAAATATGGCCCATGAAAATATAGCCTTCTGTGTCAATATTATCATCTACCGGCAGCATCAGCGTATATTTTTCATTGGTGAAAATATTTCTGCAGACATACATTCCCTCCTCCGTGCGTCTTTGCACATCAAAGAGAACCAGCTTTGCCTTAATCAGCTCATTCAAAATATCAACGGAGGTATCCATCTCGGAAGCATCACGGCAGATTACATCATGGTAATGCTGCAGCGGCGTTTTGTCATCTTCAAGCAAGCGATAGTCAAAAAGAAAATAATCCCAAAAGGTCTGTGAATATTCCTCCGTGCCCGGCTTTTCCTGAACTGTACCGTTCTGAAAAATACCGCCGAAGAGAAAATCGGCCCGCTCCAAATCGCGACGGAACTGCTTCTGCGTATAGTAGCTTTGCACATCATCCAGCAAATTATGCATTCTCTCGCCGATATTCAAGTACACCTTCGTCGGCAAATCCGGCGTAGAATACAGATTGTAGCGGTCATTCCCAGGCAAAAAGCTGCCGTCCTTGCCGACAATCTGCAGTTTTCCGTCAGCCAACAGCTTGGCTTTGGCTTCGGCAGGCGCATTATCACGGGTAATAATGCGTTTCTTTTTCATATATGCATAAAACTCCTGCATAACATCCAGGAAATGTGCGATGTTACTCTCCGTTGCCGGGAAGCCGGAAACATTGCGGCAGCACCAGCCCACGCAGTCAATAAAATCCTCGCGCGACATATCACCGAGAAAGTTCTCGGAATTGCCAAGGTAAATACAAAGAATCGTAATATAATCCCAAATCTTGACAAGCTCGCCGTCCTTGGCTCCCTGCCAGGTTTTATAACGCAGGAAATCCTCAGCACAGGCTTGCTGCAGTACCGAATTCCATTCTTCATCCTGTGTATAAAATTCTTCTATCAAATCGAAAACATTAGTCATTTTTTCTCCATTCTCTGACGTATTATGGAGATATTATACCACACTTTTGTGGCTAATTTATGTTTTTTTGCGCCAGCTGTGCCGCCAGATAGATATCCTGCAGCGGCACTCCCTGCTCCTGCGCCAGTTTGGCAGCGCTGTCATATTCAACATAACAGCGTTCGCCGTTCTCCAGCAGGCAGCGCTTCACCGCTACATCACCGTAAGCAGTGTGCACCACATCCCTGCGACGCGGCAGCACAGTGCGTTCCATGCGCGCACAACGGATACCGATGGTTGTCGTTTCCGCAAAAATCAGCGCTTCCAGCTTCGCTCTGTCCTCCTCGCGGCAGATAACAGTAAGCTCCCACGCCGGACGGCTCTTCTTCATAAACACCGGCTGATAATGAGCATCCAACGCGCCTGCCGACAACAGGCGCTCCAGCGTGTAGCCCAAAAGCTCGCCGCTGCAGTCATCAATATCAGACTGCAGCTGGCAGATGCAATCTGTCTGCAAAGCATTGCTATTTACAGAGTTTTTTTTTGCGCGTTATCCTCAATCAGCAGCGCACGCAAAATGCTGGGACGCTCATACTGACGCTTGCCTGCTCCCAGACCAATGCCCAGAATCTTAAAGCTCTGCGGCAGCTCGTCCGTAGTCATCAGCGCAGCAGCGGCAGCAGCACCGGTCGGTGTAACGAACTCGCCCTGCACCGGCAGCAAGCGTACATTAAAGCCAAAGCGCTGCATAATATTAGCTGTTGCAGGAACAGGCACCGGCAGCACGCCATGCTGGCAGCGGACAGTACCGCGGCCCTCGCACAGCTCCGGCACAATTACGTTTTCAACACCAAGACTGTCGGCACACACAGCAATCGCCACAATATCAACGATGGAATCAATCGCGCCAACCTCATGGAAATGCACTGCATTCTTCTCCACAGCATGCGCCTTTGCCTCAGCATCCGCAATAATATCAAAAATTTTCAATGCCAATGCCTTGGCTGCAGCACTCATATCCGTAGCATCAATAATCGCAATAACCTCCTGCAGACCGCGGTGCTCATGGTGATGATGATGCTCATGCGGCACATGGCTGTGCTCATGTTCATGGTCGTGGTCATGATGATGTTCATGATCGTGCTCATGGTCGTGGTCATGATGATGTTCGTGTTCGTGCTCATGGCTATGCACTACAGCATCGCCGTTGCCATGCAAAAAGGCCATATCGTGGTCATGGTTAGCATGCTCCTCGTCCAGAATAACATCAAAATCGCAGCAGTCAACGCCTGCTTTAGACACTCTGCTGATTTTATACTCAAAGCCCTTTGCAGGAATACTCTGCAGAGCCTTATCCAGTGCCTCTTTGTCCGCGCCCAGGTCCAAAAGTGCTGCTACCAGCATATCGCCGCTGATACCGGCATTACATTCCAAATATAAGCTTTTCATAATCTTCCTCCTAATCTGAAGCCTGCATACTCGTAACAGGCTGCTGATAAAATTCGCTGTAAATATAATTAATCCTGCTTTAGCGTTTCATTCATGCTGCCTGTACGATAGCCCTGCAAATCAAGCGCCACATAAGCAAAGCCTGCAGCCTTCAATCCTTTGTAAATCGTGCTGCGCATCGGCTCCGCCACTGCCAGCTCCAGCTGCTCGGGCAACAGCTCAACGCGCGCCAAACTGCCATGCACACGCACACGGAACTGCTTAAAGCCCAGCTCCCACAAAAGCTGCTCCGCCTTATCCACCGCCGCCAGCTTCTCCGCTGTAATACGCTCGCCGTAAACAAAGCGCGAAGCAAGACAAGCAAATGACGGCTTATCCCAAGTCGGCAGCTGCAGCTTATGCGACAGCAGGCGGATTTCTGCCTTCGTCAGCTGCGCAGCGCGCAAAGGACTCTGCACCTCAAGCTCCGCCAAAGCCTTCAGACCGGGGCGGTAATCGCCCAGGTCATCCATATTCGAACCCTCGCAAAGCACAGTACCGTTCTCCTGCGCAATGCGTAAGAAATTGCTGAACAGCGTTTTTTTGCAGATATAGCAGCGGTCCGGCGGATTTTCGGCAAACCCCGGCACCTGCAGCTCATCAAAATCAAAGTAAAGATGACGGATTCCCTGCTTCCGACAGAACTCCTCTGCCTCTGCTATATCACGCTGAGGCACAACGCCGGAACGCGCCGTCACCGCAAGCGCCTTATCGCCAAGAGTCAAATGCGCCGCCTGCAGCAAAAACGTCGAATCAACGCCGCCGCTGAACGCAACCAGCACACTGCCCAAACGCCGCAGCTCCTGCTGCAGCACAGCAAACTTGGCTTCCGCCTGCATTTCTAAAGCTTTATCTTTTGGCATATTCTTTCTCCCTCATAAATTTAAAATACATAGCTTGCGTTTCCCCCTTCCGCCTCACTACGTTCGGCACCTTCCCCAAGGGGCAGGCAAGACTAATAGCTTCAGAC
>NZ_CABQHJ010000032.1:0-36415 GCF_902463975.1 uncultured Phascolarctobacterium sp. | reverse complement strand
TTAAAATTAGCTATTGCTAACTGTAGAAATATGTGCTACAATAATCGTGAAGTTAGTGATGGCTAACCAATGTATATCGTCCCTTCCTGATTTTGCATTGCAGCCTTGACCTTTGACCTTGACAATTTCCTTAAGTGCATTGGTTAGCTCCTCTACTTTTAAACAAGCTGCTATTTGCTTTTTAAGCAAATTCATATTTTCTCCTCCAAAAACAGACAGAACGCTGAAAATCCGTTAGGCAAGCGGGTTTCGGCGTTCTGTTTTGTTATAGGCGCAACATTTCTGCAACACTTTATAATTTGTCCAGCATTGCGGCAATATTCGATTGCCTAAGTGTAATTTTCTTATGTAAGCAGGCTATTATTGGAGCGTTTTTATTTGCACAAAATCGCCATTAGCGTTATAATATTTTTCTACTGTTGTATGATTTTGTTTTTATTTTGAGGTGGATTGTATGAAAAACTGGAAGCTAATTCTAGCTATCCTTACGGCTAATGTCGTGATGATGGCTGCAGGCTATACTATGCTCATTCCCTTTTTACCGATGTATTTGATGAACGAGCTGGGAGTGAGTGTGGCTGATGTAAAAATGTGGAACGGTGCGATTTTTTCCATAACCTTTTTGATTGGCGGTATCATGGCGCCTATCTGGGGCAAAATGGCTGATACGCGCGGTAAAAAGATGATGGCAATTCGTTCTGGCGTAGGTCTGGCACTGTCCTACTTTTTGGGTGGTATAGTAACTACGCCGGAGCAGATGTTTGCTGTGCGTGTGCTGCAGGGTTTTGCTGCCGGCTTGTGGAGTGCCTGCCTGGCGCTGGCTACCAGCCTGGTGCCGATGGAAAGACTAGGTGTGAGCCTGGGCATTATGCAGGCAGGACTGACCTGCGGCAATGTCATCGGTCCGCTGGTTGGCGGTTCATTGGCAACACTGTTTGGCATGCGTGCTTCATTCTTCGTTGCAGGTACGCTGCTGACAATCAGTACGTTGGTATTTATGTTCTACATTCCCGAGCCGCCGAAGGCGGAGCCGAAAAAGCTTGCGGTCAAGCCGCAGGTACAGCTTTTACAGCAACCTGTAATTTGCGAAACACTGGTTTATATTGCTGTGGCTCAGATGGTTATCCTGCTGATTCAGCCGATTTTGAGCCTTTATGTGGCAGAGCTGAACCATGGTGATGGCAACATTATGTTTCTTTCCGGCGTGGCCTTTTCGCTCGTAGGCATTGCCAGCGCTATTACTGCCCCGAGCTGGGGACGTTTTGGGCAGGAGCACGGCTTTTATAAAGCGCTGTGTGCTGCAACGCTGCTTTCAGGTGTTATGAGTGCAGTAACAGCATTACCGCAGACCTTGCTTTTGTTCTGCGTTTGCAATTTTTGCTACGGATTATGCTGTGCCGGTATTCAGCCTTCGCTGAGTGCTATTTTGGCCAGCAATACATCTACCGACCAGCGCGGACGCGTTTTTGGCTTTATGTTCAGTGCGCAGCAGTTCGGCTCGATGGTAGGTCCTTTGATTGGCGGAGCCATTGCTACCTATGCACCGCTGCAAAGCCTTTTTGTTGTAGCAGGCGTTATCCTTTTTGCCATCAGTGTCAGCGTTTGGTTGCGTCATGGTCATGAGCAGAATGCTATTGTATAGGCCATTTTAATCTGAAGGACCACAAAAAATCTTATGTTTTTATTAGTTTACAAAACTCTGTAAGCCTTGAATTAAGGGGCTTACAGAGTTTTTTTGCTTGAATTCACAAAATAGCCATTGCTTTGATGCGCAGATTTCACATATGTGACAAAACAAATTAGACAGAAAATTCGCTAATAGACTATAATCGGCCATGTGGAGGTGATGAAAATTAAGCTTAGAGGAGGCGTGAGCCTGGCAGAGCAAATCAGCTTCTACCGTCAGCTTGCAGTTATCCTGCGTAGCGGCCTGCCGCTACTGCATGCGCTGCAGCTTTTGCAAAAGCATGGCAGCGCTAAGCAGATGCTGCTTTGCTACCGACTGCAGCAAAGGCTGCGCCGTGGCAGCAGCCTGGCGCAGGCTTTAGCAGCAGAACCTGCCTGCTGCAGTCATCTGGCGGTTACGCTGGTGGCTGTGGGCGAGGAGAGCGGTGAGCTGGCCACGCTGCTGGAGCAGCTGGCTGCGTATTACAGCAGGCAACTGCAACTGCGGCGTTTTGTGCAACGGGCTGTGACCTATCCGGCATTTTTGCTGGTAGCTTCCGTTGGCGTGCTGCTGCTGTTTTTGCTATATATTCTGCCGGTGCTTGCTGATACCTACAGCGCTATGGGCGTGCGTCCGACTGGTACGTTAGCTTTATTGCTGGTACTGAAGGATGGTCTGCTGCAGCAGCCGTTACTGGCGGTGCTCTGTGCGGCAGCGCTAACAGGCATTCTGCTGCTAATGGGACGCAAGCTGTTGCGCTGGTTTTTACGCAGTCGTCTGAGCGGTAATTTTCATGGCCTTTTATTAGAAGTACGCTTTTGCAGCTTGCTGGCTCTGCTTTTGGAAAGCGGTGTTGGCATAACAAGAGCGGTAGCAATTGTGACAGATACCATAGATGATGAGCAATATGCCCAGCAGCTGCGCCTGCTGAACAGCAGGCTGCAGCGCGGCATTGCTATTGAGCAGGCTGCAGGCGGCGCCAAGGAGCTTTTTTCGCCGCTGATGCTGGAGCTGGTGTGCGTGGGCGCGTCTACAGGTTATCTGCCGCAGATGCTGCAGGAAGCAGTAACAGCCGGGGAGCAGCGTCTGCAGCAGCAGCTTGGCAGGCTGCAGGAGCTGCTCGTGCCATTGCTGCTTCTGGTGGCGGCGATTATCATAGCGGGAATCGTCTGCATAATTATCGGTCCGCTATTTGAGATGCTTTCGGCAATGCCGGAGTAAATTCAGGAGGTGCGATAGTGTTAAAGACAATGCGTAAACAAGGTGGCTTTACTTTGATTGAGGTAGTGGCGGCGGCCGCTCTGATTGGTATTATGGCGACAATGCTGCTGCCTTCACTTTCAGGTGCTAATGACAGAGTGAAGAATGCCCGTCTGCAAAATGATCTGGTAACCATAGACCAGGCCATTCAGCTGTATAAAATGGATGCAGGCACTGTGCCGGCAGAGCTGACTACACTAGACAGCGAATATCTTGGCGGTAAGCTGGAATTCAAGGATGCCAAGGGCGAAGCCTTAACCTATACACCTAATACAGCCGACGGTAGCTATACCCTCAGCGGCAAAAACAGCAAGGGTGAGGCCGTAATATCCCCGGGCAGCAAAGCTGTTAGCGGTGAATCATAAGGCCGGCGGCTATTTATTACTGGAGCTTTTGCTGGCTATAGGGTGTTTGGGAGCATTTTCTGTAATGCTCTACCCTGGCAGCCAGATGCTGCAGCGGCAGTACTATAAGCAGCAGATGCGCTATGCTGCCTATCTGTTGGCTGCTGACATCAGACAGATACAGCAGCGCACGATATTCCAGCCGGAAAATTATCTTTACACTTTAAAAGTAAGCGGTAATGACAAGCATGGTTACAGGATTTACCGTGAGAAGAAGGTCTGGAAGCGCGTAAGGTTAGAGCCGACAATCAGCCTGACGTGCGACTCACAGATGAAGTCGTTAAGCTATGATGAAAATGGCAGTCCTAGTGTCAGTGGTGGCTATAGCTTGGAGCATCAGCAGCTTCCGGGTGTGCTTTTTTGGCTGACAGTTCAGCCGGTTACAGGCAGGGTGACTGTTTATGAAAAATAGCAGGGGCTTTTGTCTGGTGCAGGAGCTGGTGTGCTTTTGCCTGACGGCATTATTACTTGCTTCAGCGGTGCAGTGCTTTTACCGCAGCAGCTGGCTGCTGCAGCAAAGCAGGGAGCAGCAGCAGGCTGCGCTTGCGTCCTGGCAGGTGCTGGCAGGCGAGGAGTACAGTGGCAGGTTTGTGGTGACACAAAAGCTGGAGACTACCAGTATAGATGGTTTAACGATGCAGGAGGTGCAGGCAGCCTATGGCAAGGTCAAGGTTAAGCTTATATGGGCGATGCCGACGGCAGAGAGGCTATCTGTTGCTGGAGGTGCTGCTGGGACTGCTGTTGACGGTGGCACTGGCGACGCTCGTTTTTAGAGCAACAGGCGCCATTGCCTATAGCTTTGGACGCTTGCAGGATGAATTGCAGCTGCAGGAAGCGAAACGTCATATTTTGACGCAGCTGGAAAAGATTATCTGCTATGATGCACAGCGAGTCATCAGACTGCAGGAGAATGGCCAGATAACCTGTACGATGATTGATGCCTGCAAACGTGTTACTATTTACAGCGATAAGCAGGGCTTGTACAAAAAGACGCGTAAAAATAACGGCACGGGCGTAAATCCTGTTTCTTTAGAGGGCGTAGTCGTTACTGGTTGGCGGATACAGCGGTGTTCGCCGCAATTACTGTGCATAAGCTTTAAGCTGAGCAGGAATGGCCGTCAACTGCAGGTGAAGCGTTATCTTATTTGTTATAATGCGAGGATAGCAGATGATGTATAGCGCTAAGGGGAGTATATCGCTTCCCTGCCTGCTGGCAGCGCTGCTTTTGGCACTCAGTGCTCAGCTAAGCCTGCTTTATGCAGTCAGGGGTTATGAATCAGAGAAGGATTTTCTGCGGGAACAGCAGCTAAGGCTGTTGTGCAGCTCAGTATTACAGGCTATTGGCCAGGAACCGCGGCCGCCAGGCAGGCAGCTTTGCTATGAGGGCGAGCTGCAGCCGGACAGTGAACCGGTGACAGTGACAAGTGAAAGCATTTACAGCTCAGATGGATTTATAGATTACCTGAAGGTTACAGCAGCAGCCGTTAATCATGCTGGCGCAGTACAGCGGCTGCATCGTATCAGGGTGAGCTTTGGCCCGCAAATGCAGGCCCTGGCAGCTAAGAGCGTCCTTGCAGGACGCTCGCTGACAGGCGACGGATATTTGCAGCAGGCAGCGTTATATACAAGCATAGAAGAAGTAAAGCTGCCGCAGATGAGCTTTTTGCGGGATAAATGTCCTGGTGTGCTGAATAAGAAGTCGGTGGCGGAAGTTGGCCTCAGTGCTCGCTTTTACTATCTGAGGAATAACAACTCTCTCTTGTTGGGTACGGAAGGCTTGCGTGGTCCTACGATGATAGTAAATCCTTATTCGATTACTACTGCCGAAGGCTCCTATTATCCAGACCGTTTGGTGCTTATCAGCGAAAATGGTAATATTAAGCTGGGAGCTGGCACGAGGTTGACGCAGGCGCTGGTGCTGGCGAAGGGAAAGGTAACTATTTGCGAGGGCTGTCAGCTGAATGGCTTTGTTATGGCAGATAAAATTGTCATTGAGGGAAATGCGGACCTTACTCCTGATACAGGTGCCGTTGAACCGATGCTGACACCATACTTCAACTACTTATAATTTTGCTGAATACATTGCATAACCCAAAAGAACTAGCCTGAGCTTTTTATAAGCTCCAGCTAGTTCTTTTTCATTGCTTATTCAGCCGCAGGCTTTTCGGCCTTGGGCTTTTTCTTGTTATGCGCCTGCATAACCTCTTCGATATCGCCGGATTTAATCCATTCCTCCAGCGCAGTGGCCATTTCTGCTACTGCCGCTTCGATAGCGGTTTTGTCCTCGCCCTGGAAGGCATGCAGTACATGATTGACAACAGCTTTGTTGTTGCGTGCCGGATGACCGATACCGATTTTGAAGCGCGGGTAGGCGTCGGTGCCTAAATGCTCGGTAATGGATTTGATGCCGTTGTGGCCGCCGGCGCTGCCCTTGCGGCGGATGCGCAGCTGGCCTACAGGCATATCCATATCGTCCTGAATAACAGCGATATCATCCGGGTCGATGTGATAGAAGTTGGCGTAGGCGCCGACAGCAACGCCGCTGAGATTCATATAGGTGGTCGGTTTGATAATGAGGATTTTTTCGGGAGCGCGGTATTCTGCCATATAGGCACTGCGGTCCTCCTTGCCGAAGCTCACGCCAAGACGGCGTGCCAGCTCGTCAACTACCATAAAGCCGATGTTGTGACGGGTGTTTTCGTATTCGCGGCCGATATTGCCAAGGCCGACAATTAATTTCATATTGTTGCTCCTTTATTATTTATTAAGTTCTTCGATTGTGACAAATTCATAGCCTTCTGCACGCAGACGGTCGATGATGATGCCGACTGCTTCAATCGTCTGGTCGCGCGGTGCGGAGTTTTTGGGACTGTCACCATCATGCAGCAGGACGATAGCACCGGAGGCTGCGTTCTCGCAGACTCTGTCGGCGATTACCTGCACGCCGGGGTTCGTCCAGTCGCGGGGAATGATGCTCCAGTTTACTATCTGCATACCTGCAGCATTGATAGCCTTGACAGTGCTCCAGTCCTTGAAGCCGTGCGGCGGACGCATATACTGCGGTGCAGTACCGGTGATGCTTTGCAGTGTTTCCTTGCCGTAGGCGATGTTGGCGGCAGCCTCACTGCTGCTGAGCTTAAGCAAATCTTTGTGATAGCCTGCATGCAGAGCAATCAGGTGGCCTTGTGCCTGGACAAGCTTTACTGTTTCGGGGTGCTTGGCGGCGTTTTCGCCAACCATAAAGAAGGTGGCATGCACATTTTTGGCAGCCAAAAGCTTGAGCAGCTTCTGGGTATATGGCGGATAAGGGCCGTCATCAAAGGTGAGGGCAATGAGCTTGCGCCCGTGGGTATTTTCCGCATGTGTTATAACCTTGCCATAAAAGCTGTTGCCCGGAAGTACGGCAAGCAAGAGCAAAGCGCCTGCCAGCGCAAGGCTGAGAGCAGCGCTTATAGCGGCAGTCTTTCTGCTGATTTTTTTGTATATCCCCAGCCACAGCAGCAGTACGCCGGCAAGGGAACAGATAATAAGAAGATAAATAATACGCATAGTTACTCCAAATATTAAAGCCGGTAGTTTTGCCGGCTTTAATCATAACAAAAAGGCTTGCCAGAGGCAAGCCTTTTTATATTACGCTTAGTGTTTGGTATCGAATAATTGGCTTACAGACCAGTCATTGTAGATGCGCAGAATGGTTTCTGCCAGAATCGGCGCAATGGAGAGCACCTTAATTTTCGGGTGCTTTTTGGAAGGAGCCAGAGGAATGGTGTTGGTAACAACCAGCTCGGTGATATCGGATTGAGCAATGCGGGACAGCGCCGGATCGGTCAGGATCGGGTGAGTGCAGCATGCATATACTTCTTTAGCACCGAATTTCTTCAGAGCGCGTGCGCCTTCGGTCAGGGAGCCTGCGGTATCAACCATGTCGTCTACCATGATGCAGGTTTTGCCTTTAACGTCGCCAATCAGGTTCATAACCTCAGCAACGCCGGGTTCCGGACGACGTTTGTCGATGATAGCCAGCGGTGCATTCAGCATTTCAGCGAAATTGCGGGCACGGCTTACGCCACCAAGGTCCGGGGAGATAACAACCATGTCTTCCAGATGCTTGGATTTAATGTATTCTGCCATCAGCGGGCCGCCGGGCATATGGTCAAAGGGGATGTTGAAGAAGCCTTGAATTTGTGCAGCATGCAGGTCGATGGTTACTACACGGGTAATGCCTGCAGTTTCCAGCAGGTCTGCCATCAGCTTAGCAGTGATAGGCTCACGGCCGCGTGCTTTGCGGTCCTGGCGTGCATAGCCATAGTAAGGAATAACAGCAGTGATGTGGTTAGCGCTGGCGCGTTTGAAGGCATCAGCCATAATCAAAAGCTCCATTACGTTGTCATTAACGATAGGGCCGCAGGTAGGTTGTACAATGAAGATATCCTTGCCGCGTACACTTTCGTTAATCATTACCTGAACTTCGCCGTTGTTGAAACGGTTAACTACGGAATCACCAACGGTGGTTCCGAGGTAAGCAGCGATTTCGCGTGCCAAATCAGGGTTTGCATTACCGGTAAATATTCTTAACTTATTCTCGTCAGACAACATGTCCAATCCCTCCAAAATTACCTTGTTGTAGTTTGCTGGTGCGATGAGCAAAACTTTACTTAAATTTAATTATACACAAAAAACACGTAAATCACAAGTTTTTTGTAAACTTTTTGACACATATGTGACTATAAAAGCTTATTTACCCTCGTTACGGTATTTTTCGGCCCAGCCTTCGATATTTTTCTGGCGGGCACGTGCAATGCCCAGAGCGTTTTCGGGTACTTCCTTGGTAATGGTGCTGCCGGCACCGATGTAAGTGTTGGCCTGTACGGTTACAGGTGCAACAAGGTTGGTGTTGCAGCCGACGAAGGCGTTGTCACCGATAACAGTGCGATGCTTCTTCTTGCCGTCGTAGTTTACAGTGATGCAGCCGCAGCCCATGTTAACGCCGCTGCCGATGTCGCTGTCGCCGATGTAGGTGAGATGCGGCAGCTTGGTGCCTTCGCCTACGTTAGAGTTTTTAACCTCTACATAGTTGCCGATTTTAACGTGGTCGCTGATAACGGTGTCGGGACGCAGATGCACATACGGACCTGCGGTAACGTGGTTTTTAACCTCGCAGTCATGGCCGTAGATGAATTGCAGATGGTTGTCGTCACCGATTTTTACATTGGTGAAGCGGGCGTTAGGACCGATTTCGCAGTCCTCGCCGATTTCAGTTGTACCTTCCAGCCAGGTGTAGGGATAAATAACGGTATCGCGGCCGATTTTTACGCTTGCTTCGATAAAGGTGCTGGCGGGATCCATGATGGTTACGCCTGCGTCCATCAGCTTATCCAAAATACGCTGGCGCATAACGCCTTCGGCAACGGAAAGCTGCTTGCGGGAGTTGATGCCCATAACCATATCGCTGTCATCAGTGGAAATACCGCCAACCTTAGCGCCTGCTTCGTTGAGCTTTTGCAGTACGTCAGTCAGGTAATATTCGCCTTGTGCATTGTCGTTGGTCAGGGTAGCCAGCACGTCAAACATTTGCGGGCATTCCATGCAGTAAATACCGGTGTTGATTTCCTTGATAGCTTTTTGTTCTTCGGTAGCATCCTTTTGCTCTACGATGCCCTGTACATTGCCGTCAGCATCGCGGACAATGCGGCCGTAGCCGAACGGGTCATCCATAATTGCCGTAAGTACGGTAGCAGCAGCGCCGCTTTTTTGATGTGCTTCACAGAACTTTTTCAGCTCTTCGCCGTCCAGCAGCGGAGTGTCGCCGCACAGGATGAGCGCAGTGCCGTGGAAGTCCTTCAGGGCATCGGCAGTCTGCATTACAGCGTGGCCGGTGCCAAGCTGCTCGGCCTGCAGGGCGATAGTTCCCTGATTGCCTACCATTGCTTCTACCAGTTCTGCTTCATGGCCTACGATAACCACCTTTTTGTCTGCGCCGGCAGCGCTTGCAGCGTCAATTACGTGCTGCAGCATGGGCTTGCCGCCTACCTTGTGCAGTACCTTGGGGTATTTGCTGCGCATTCTTGTGCCTTTGCCTGCGGCGAGGATTATTGCTACTAATTCTGACATGTGAGTTCTTCCTTTCCTGGCTGCCTGTAAGGCATCATCTGCGTTACGACGGCTCCTAGACGTACAAGGAGTACGCCGTCGTCACCATCGTTTAGCATCTGGTACCTTCTAGCCAGCCTGACGTAGTTTAAAGTTAATAAAATTCCTGGCCGTCTATAAGGCAGCATCTGCGTTACGACGGCTCCTAGACGTACAAGGAGTACGCCGTCGTCAACTTCGTTTAGCATCTGATAACTTATAGTCAGCCTGACGTATTATATATTATTTATTTACTTCCAATGTTACCTTCTGCTGCTCTTCGTCTACGTTATGCAGGGTGAAGAAGGCAGTATAATCTTCTACCAGTTTGCGTTCCGGTGCGGCAGTGGCGATTAAAAAGGCTTTGCCTACAACCTGAGCGCCGACTTCGTGAGCTAGGGCAATCATACCCTTGGCGGTGCCGCCGCCCTTCATAACATCATCCACAATTAGCACACGGCTGCCGGGCTGCAATGCGCGCTTGGGCATGGCCATGTTTTGGATAACCTTGGTGGAACCGCTGACGTAATTAATGTTGACGGTGCTGCCTTCGGTAATATCACTGGTGTGACGGGCGATAACAAGAGGCACGTTAAACGCACGCGCTGTCTGCATAGCAAGCGGAATACCGCTTGTTTCAACCGTCATGATGCAGTCCGGTGCCAGCTCCTGCAGGCGGAGCATAAAGATTTCACCCAGACGCACTACGGTTTCCGGATGGCAGAGAATGTCGGTAGTATAAAGCATACCGCCGGGCAGGATGCGGTCCGGAGAGGTGAGGCGGGCAGCCAGCTCTTCCAAGAAGGCTGCGTCATCCTCCGGCAGATGGCCGGGGATAAAGCGCACGCCGCCGGCAGCACCGGAAACGGTTTCTACTTTGCCTAGGCCGTAAAGCTCCAAACCGGATTTTACGGCTAAAACATCCTCGCTGAGGGTGGATTTTGCGATAGCAAATTTTTTGCAGAAATATGAAAATGAAAACAGCCGATATGGATGATCGGCTAAAAGTTTACTTAACGCTGCTACGCGTTCAATTCTTTTGGCTTTTACCATATGTAAGCGTCCTCCTTGCAAGTTCTAAGTCACTTGGTTTATCTATATCCATGCCGATACATGCATGACGGGTGATGATAGCTTTGCAGCGCATTTCCAAAAGCTTGGAGGTGCGTGCTTCCGCATCGGCCACTGTCAGGCGATGGCACAGGAGCTTTAGCAAAAAGCCCCATCCGAGCCAGTTGCACAGCTTAAGCGGTGATTTGCGGCGGGCAAAGATTTCGCGTGCTTTTTGCTGACCGCCGGGAATAATCTCTTTGGCCATCAGCATCATATTGCCGCCGGTAAAGATGCCGTCGCGCAGCTTGCCGTAGGTGCGTTTGGCACCGGGATAAGCACTCAGGCAGGCATCCTTGGGGATGATGGGATAATAAAGCTGGCCTTTAGGAGAGGCATTGCAGGCGGCAAGAAAGTCGCGCACTGCAAGCGAAGTCAGCAAAGGAATGTCATCGCATACTCCCAGCAGCTTTTCACTGGCATCGGGGCCTAAGGCCTGGGCTGCAGCGGCGGCTGTAGCAGGCAGGTCGCCTGCGGCTTCACACAGCAGGACGTCGGCCGGTAATGTACCCTCCAGAAGCGGCAAGGCTTCGGCGCGGGCAGCTACGACAATACGGCGGATGCGTCCGCTTCCCTGCAGGGCTGCAATGATATAGTCTATGAGGCGCTTGTTGCCAAGCGGTGCCAGGCAGCGGTGCTCGGTGCCGGCGCAGTCCTTCAGCCAGGGACTGAGGCCGCCTGCTGCAATAAAAGCATCTATATTAGCAGTTGTCATGCTTACGCCTTCTTCTGCGGCAGATGCTCGCTGAGGGAACGCATGAGGGTGTGCTCGGCGTTTTCCAGATGGATACGGGCTGCGTATTGCGCACGTTCTACATCATGTGCGGCAATTGCTTCTACCAGGTTGCGGTGCTCGTCCATGGTTTCCACCAAACGTCCCGGGTAGCTCATGGAACGGCCGCGGATAGTAGTCATCTGCTCGCGCAGGTTATTGATGATGCTGCGCAGACGCTCGTTGCGGCTGGCAGTGTATAACATATCGTGGAAAGCAGTATCTACTTCGACGATTTTATCCATATCGTTGTTGGCGATATGCTGGCCGATTTCAATAAGATAACCGTTAAGCTGTTCAAGCTCCTCATCCGTAATACGCTCGGCGGCCAGGCCAGCAGCAAGAATATCAAGGCTGATACGGATTTCGTAAATTTCGGTGATATCCTTAATGGAAATATCGGCAACATAGGTGCCGCGACGGGGAATCATAACTACAAAGCCTTCCAGCTCCAGCTTACGGATAGCTTCGCGCACGGGCGTACGGCTTACGCCCATTTCGTCAGCCAGCTGGATTTCCATGAGGCGTTCACCGGGGCTGAAGGTGCCGTCAATAATAGCTTGACGGATATTTTCACAGACAAGCTCACGCAGAGGCTTGTAGCTGTCTAGTTTTATAGGCTGCAAATGTCCGGACATATTTATTTTCTCCTTCCGATAGTTGTCGTAATTGCTGTTTCTACATCAAAATCTGTCAGTGCCTGCTGTACGCGCTCGGCAGTTTCTTTGTCAGCGGTAAGGCCGAAGACGGTCGGGCCGCTGCCGCTCATAAGAGAATAGTAGGCGCCTGCTCCCAGCATAGCAGCCTTAATAGAGGCTATAACGGGGTGTGCCGGGATAGTTACTGTTTCTAAAACATTGCCCATGTAGGGGGTGATGGCCTGGCCGCCTTGGCGCAGATATGCTTCCAACTGCCAGATGCAGGGAGCGTGTACTACACGACCGCGGTCAAAATGCTGGTAAACCCAGGCGGTGGAAACCTCCAGACCGCGTGGCTTGGCCAGTACCAGGCATGTTTCGGGCATATCCTCCAGCTTGGTGAGGACTTCGCCGCGTCCTGTTGCCAGCATCGTACCGCCTTCAATGCAGAAGGGGATATCGCTACCCAATTGAGCGGCTAGCTGTTCCAGCTCATAATTTTCCAGGTTAAGCTCCCAATAACGGTTCAGACCGCGCAAAACTGCTGCTGCATCACTGCTGCCGCCTGCCAGTCCTGCTGCCAGAAAAATTTTTTTGTTCAAGGCGATGTGAACGTTCGGAATAATATTGCAGTGACCTGCGAGCAATGCGGCTGCTCTGTAGGCCAGGTTATCAGAACCGCAGCTGAGGTTGTGCAGATTGCAGCTGATCTGAATGCCGTTACCCTTGCTGATAACAACCTCGTCGCTCAGACCGACGCTCTGCATAATCATACTTACCTCATGGTAGCCGTCCTCGCGCTTGCCGAGAATATCAAGTCCCAAATTTATTTTGGCATATGCCGTTTCTTTTATTTGCTTCATTATAAGTTCACCTGCCTAATATTGTATACAGTATTATTTTATACTGCTTATGCCTGCATAGCAAGAATTTTTTTCGAACGTTCGGGATTTTGGCGAGAAAAATATTTAGTAGTTGCCTTTCTGCGTTAAAGTGTTACAATATATACATAAAAAACAAATTCTGAATATTTTGCTTGCAAAGGAGAATTTTATGAATCCCGCTTTGAAGAAAAAAATCTACCATTATGCTATGGTGACTCTGGCCTGTGCGATTATGGGTATTGCGATGAATACCTTTTACATGCCTAACAAGATGCTCAGCGGCGGCATCGGCGGCGTTGCCGTACTTGCCTATTATGTTGCCGGCCTGCCGATGGGCGCTACCAGCTTAATCTGCAACGTGCCGCTGTTCTTTTTAGCCTATAAGTATATGGACAGGGAATATACTATTAGCGCGCTCTATGGTATCATTGCTTTTTCTGTATCCCTGGATTTCTTTCATTTTCTTTCCACCTATACTGTAGTGCATGACAAGCTGCTGGCCTGCATTGCAGGCGGTGTGCTTTACGGTATCGGTGCTGCGTGCATGTATCGTGTAGGCGGCTCCAGCGGCGGTACGGATATTATCGGTGCTATTATCCAGAAGAATTATTCTATCTCTATCAGTACGACCGGTTTTGCTTTCAATATTTGTCTGCTGCTGGCCAGTGTTTCCTTATTCGGTATTGAGCCGGTGTTGTATACATTGCTTACCTTTTTTGTGATGACCAAAACCTGTAATGCATTTACGACAGGCTTTGATTATAAAAAGAAGGTTATCATCATTAGTGAGCATCACGAGGAGATTGCGGAAGCGATTATTAAAATCGTCGGTCGTGGTGTTACCTATATCAGCGGCGAGGGTTGCTTTACGCATCGTCATCGCGAGCTGGTTTTTGTAGTCATCAAGCTGACGCAGCTGGCGAAGGTGCGCTCCATTGTGCGCGAGATTGACCCCGGTGCCTTTATGATTATCAGTGACGTCAACGACGTCTTCGGCCGTGGCTTTACACTTAAGCCGTCCGGTCCGAATTTCCCCCGACCTAAGTTCCCGGAAAAAGAAGAATAAAGCTAACGTGAAAAAGCTTCCAGACTATCAGATGATAGCTTGGAAGCTTTTTCGGTGTTTGAAAGTGTGATGAGTATTTAAAGGGATATCATGTTAGAAAGTGAAGAGCAGCTGGCTCCACAGAGTTTGGGAATCGCGGTCGCCCTCTTTTTCTTCGAGGTCATACCATTCAACCTGACCAACGATGTTCTTGGCAAAGGTGTAGTTAGCAGTTACGCTGTAGCCTTTGAAGCCCCACATCTTGTCTGCAAAACCGTTCATGGTGTGGTTTACATAGGTGGTTGCACCCTGGTCATAATAGTTGGCGGTTAAGCCCCAGGAACCCGGGTTAGCAGCTTTGGCACCTTTGTAGGAAACGGTAGCAATGTAGCCGTCATCGTCAATATCCTTGTAGGTGGCGTAGCTGTCTTCGCCCTTCAGATAGGTGAAGCCGAGTTCAACATTGTTGTCGAAGTTATAGTTTGCGCCTACAGCCCAGATATCCAGATCATCGCTGCCGGATTTTGCTTCGTTATCTTTACCGTAATTGCTGAAGGATTCAACGTCGCTGAAGCTGTAGTAGCCTGCTTTCAGGCCGAGCTTGCTGATCTTGCCGGAAACCTCACCGTACCAAACCTCATCGGAGGTATCTTTCAAAGTGCTGCCGTTCAGGGTGCCTTCGGTAAATTTATGGGTGGTCGGGGTGGACGGTGTTGCTTTGCCGTAACCGGCGGTTACTTTAACATCCTTGCCATAGGAAGCCTGGATGCCGTCGAAGCGTTCATCATATACATTGCCGTCAGCCAGCTTTAAGTTGTAACGACCGCCTTGTACAGCAACGCCGCCGAGTTTACCGTTGACATAAGCACGTTGGAATTTAGTATCTTCGTCGCCCGTGTCATTTCTGAAATCCTGCTCGTTCTGAATCATAGCGGTGTAGGTCCAGTCTTCATTGACAGCACCGTTTAACCAGATACGGGAACGCAGCTTAGTGGTGTAGCCGGGGTCAACATCTTCATCATTATCTGCATAATGATAACGAACTTCACCGGTGATTTTTACGTTGTCAGCTTTCTTCTCCAGGTTTGCTACGCGAACGCCCAGGTTGTCCAGCTCGTCAGCGAATTCAGCAGCCAGCTTGTCAACATTAGCGCCTTTAGCCATAGCCTTAGCAACGATTTGTGCCATTTCGTAACGAGTCATCAGCTTGTCGCCGCCGAAAGTGGAATCGCCGTAGCCTTCGATTACGCCTGCTGCAGCCAGCTTGTTGATGCTGTCATAAGCCCAATGGCCAGCAGGGACATCGCTGAACGGGTTAGCAGCGTAAGCGCTGGCAGTTACACCAAGAGCCATAGCAATTGCAAAAATAGATACTTTTTTCATTTTTCCTTCCTCCTTCGTGGATAGAAACACTATGCTATGCTTATTACTGCCTATGAACATCAGTGCTATCAGGAGATTAAGTGGCCTTGTTTCCTTAATCAAAGATACATGCTGTCACATAGAAAGTGTCTAAGCATAAATTGCATAACGGCAAGAATTTAAAAAATTTACCTAGGATATTCTTGAACCGTTGACTCATTATAGCACTTTTCTGACTGGCCAGTCAATAAATCAATATGTAAAAAAACTTCAAACTCTATACGAAAAAACAAGCTTTATTACTCTTTAGTTATCGTGAAATTTAGCAATATTTTTCTTGACATCAGCCTTGCAAAGTTTATAATGTTAATATCTAACAGGGTTAGCAAAAGGAGGGGAAGCTGATGCTTACGGATAATGCTGTCAGTGAACTTGTAGAAAATATGAAAATAATCTTCCTGGGACCGATAAAAAAGGCCGAGGAGCTGTTAAAGGGTGAGGTGCCTATACTTTGCCATATTTGTGAGAATGGTAAGGCAACGCCGACAGAGCTTGCACGCAAGTACTCTTTATCTACAGCGAGAATAGCTACTATTTTAAACAGACTGGAGGATAAAGAACTGATTGTCCGCGTGCATGATAATAAAGACAGACGCAAGGTTTTTATCTATCTCACTGATAAAGGCAAGGATTTTGCAACAGTAAAAATTAATGCACTTCATCAACATATGAATGATCTGCTCAATATGCTTGGTGAGGAAGATGCTAAGGAGTATCTACGTCTTACACGCAAGGTTGCGGCATATATGAAACAGCAGCTTTAAAAAGCCTCTAATGGATTTGAGCATTAAAAGAAAAACTGAACAGACTAAACTGACGCCTGACTGGCAAAGCTTGCAGAATTATTGTGCTTTGAAAATTTCCTGGAGTACAGGGAATCAGTCAGACGTTTTTTGTTTTTTAGAGATTTTTTGTAGAAATGTAGAAGCATTCAAGCTTACACTGTGTTTTTCATTCAGAATGGCTGTAAAAACGTCTGAAAAGCGGAGTGAAAGTATCAAAGCATCGACAGATGATGCGCGTATAACGAGGCAATATATAAGTTATGCCAAAAGGATATATTCCCTTGATGATATTATGCTATAATAAATGGGAATAATTCGGGAGAATTTTGCGGAAAAAAAGCCTTATTATATCATTTTTGTAATAAAAGTAATTGACGCAAGTGTCAAAAATGTTATACTATATAAGGAACGAATAGTTTAGTGTTTTTTGTGTGCAACGAATCAGGTTCCGGTGGAGAAAGAATAAATGTTAAGTGCTTATGGTTTCCCTTTTCTGCTTGCCGCTTTGGTGAGCTATATATTGACCCCTTATATTAAAACATTAGCCTTTAAAATCGGCGCGATTGACAAGCCCGATAACCGCAAGGTGCATAAGAAGATTATGCCTCGTCTTGGCGGTTTGGCTATTTATATTGCCTTTATGATTGCCGCAGTGGCAAGCTTGGAGCTGACGAAGGATATTGTCGGCATTCTGCTTGGCGGCAGCGTGATTGCCATCGTAGGCGTACTGGATGACAAATATCAGCTGCCGGCAAAGGTCAAGCTGCTGGGGCAAATTTTTGCTGCCTGCGTACTTGTGGCCTTTGATATCCGTATCGAATGGCTGAACAATCCCTTCGGCGGCTATTTTTATCTTAACGAATGGTTTATTTCTATACCGCTGACAATTTTCTGGGTTATCAGCTTTACGAACGTTGTCAATCTGATTGACGGTCTGGACGGCCTGGCAGCAGGCGTATCTGCGATTGCTTCCATGACGGTCATTCTGGTTGCGGTTCAGATGGGTTATTACCATATAGCTGTAATGACTGCGGCTCTGGCCGGCGGCATTATCGGTTTTATCCGCTATAATTTTAATCCCGCTACTATTTTCATGGGCGATACAGGCAGTATGTTCATCGGCTATATGCTGGCAGCTATTTCGGTTTACGGCGCAGTCAAGACTGCTGCTACCGTAGCGCTGATTGTACCGGCTATTGCACTGGGCCTGCCGATTATGGATACAGCCTTTGCGATTATGCGCCGCTACAGCAACGGCCGCCCAATTTTCCAGCCCGATAAGGGCCATTTGCATCACCGCCTGCTGGCGATGGGCATGAACCAGAAGCAGGCAGTCCTGCTGATGTATGCTATTACAGCCGTGCTCGGTATCGCAGCTGTGCTGTGGGCAGAGTTTGACGGCTTTTACGCCGCACTTATTATAGCGGTTATTATTACGGCAGTTGCCGTTGGTGCTAAAAAAATCGGTATTCTGAACGACAGATAAGGGGGAGGAAGAACCGTGGAGAAGATAAAGTTAATGACAGTTTTCGGCACTCGTCCGGAGGCTATCAAAATGTGCCCGCTGGTGCTGGCAATGCGTAAATATCCTGAATATATCCAGCCGATTGTGGCAGTTACCGCACAGCATCGAGAGATGCTTGATCAGGTACTGGATTTGTTTGGCATTACGCCTGATTATGATTTGAACATTATGTCGGCAGGTCAAACCCTGTATGATGTTACTACCCGCGCGCTGATGGGCCTGAAATCCGTTATGGAGGAAGCAAAGCCCGATATGGTGCTGGTGCATGGTGACACCTCGACTACCTTTGCCGGTGCTCTGGCTGCCTTTTATGCGCAGATTCCTGTAGGCCATGTGGAAGCAGGCCTGCGTACCGGTAATAAATATTCTCCTTACCCGGAGGAAATGAACCGCAAGCTGACCGGTGCGATTGCCGATATGCATTTTGCACCGACCTCTACCAGCAAGGCGAACCTGCTGAAGGAAAACATCTGCCCCGAGCAGATTCTGGTAACAGGCAACACTGTTATTGATGCTCTGCAGACTACGGTGAAGGAAGGCTACCGCTTTGAGGACGAGGAGTTCAACAAGGTGTTTGCCAGCGGTCATCGCCTTATTCTGATGACTACCCACCGCCGTGAAAACCTGGGCGAGCCTATGCGTCATGTTTACCGCGCTTTGAAGAGTGTGCTGGAAGCGCATCCCGATGTGGAAGCAATCTTCCCGGTACACAAAAACCCCAAGGTGCGTGAAATCGTTCGCGAGGAGCTGGGACATTTAGACAGAGTGCATCTGATTGAGCCTATGGAATATGAACCGTTTGCTAATCTGATGGCTAAGGTTGATATCGTGCTCACAGACAGCGGCGGAATTCAGGAGGAGGCTCCAGCCTTAGGCAAGCCGGTTCTGGTTCTGCGTGATACCACCGAGCGTCCGGAGGCTGTTGAAGCCGGTACGGTTAAGCTCGTAGGCACCGCTTATGATGATGTGCTGCGCGAAACCAATCTGCTTTTAGACGATGCCGAGCATTATCGCTCCATGGCGGAGGCTGCCAATCCTTACGGTGACGGCAAGGCCTGCGAGCGTATTATCCATGCTATTTTAAGAAAAAATGGCTTTGATGTGGAAAATTTGCCGGAATTTGCGTCTAAGGCGTAGACAGAAACTGTGAAAAATATTAAAATTATAAGAGTAAATATGATTAATTTGTGAATTCGTGCTGTGGTGAAAAATCATGACTAACAAAACACCCGATAAGGAGCATATGCGGATGCTTGAAGCTTTGGCTACTGTGTCCTCTCTGGCGTTTATGGCCGTGATTGATTTCCTGCTGGCGTACTTCGGCGGCGACTGGCTCGACCGTCATCTGGAAACCGGCGACCATACGATGCGGGGTATCTGCATCGGTCTGGCAATAGTTTCACTTGTTATGACCTACTATAATCTGATTCAGAGGAGCGTCCTTTCATGGGACACCGAACATAAGAAGGATGAAAAGTAATTTTGATTTGACGCCCATAGCGAGAAACGGCGCGAACGCCTTCGTAGCGCGCATCTGTATGTGTGCGCTGCTGATAGCGGTGCCGCTCTGGTTATGGCAGCGCAGTGCCTTTGCCCACGGCGTGCTTTGCGGTGTGCTGGCCGGCACGATAGATCTGTCCATTATGTTTTTAGGCATCAAAAAATCTCTGCCTTACGTAGAGGTGCCAAAGCAGGGACTGAAAATCATGAAGCGTTTCCGCTGGGCCCGTCTGGCCGCTGCGGCTGCGTTTATTATTACGATGTTAAGGATGAAGCTTGCTGTGCATGGCGCATTCGGCGGGTTTCTTCTGATACATATATTCTTTATTTTAAATCTATTATTTATCGCGTACCAACATCAAAATGAGAGGGCGTGAAGAAAGGAGTGTGTAAAAATGGGAAATGCAGCAGCTGAAGGTGCAGAAAAATCCGGAGAGATTATCCATTACCTTACCCAATCTACCTTTTTAGGTGAAGTCAACATGCAAACCATGTACATGACCTGGGTAACCATGGCAATCGTCTTCGTACTGTTCCTTCTGGTTTGTAAGAACCCGAAAATGGTTCCTTCCGGACTGCAGAATGCAATGGAAATCATTCTTGATTTCTTAAATGGTCTGATGGAAGACAACCTGGGATCCAAAGGCCGTAAATTTATGGCACCGTTCATCGTTACCTTGTTTATGTTTATCCTGGTAGCAAACGAACTGGGCATTTTGCTTCCGCAGATTGGCGTTCACTGGACTTCACCTACCAATGACATTAATACCTGCTTTGCGCTTTCTTTGCTAATTGCGTTTAGCGCGTACTGCGTTGGTGTGGCGAAACAAGGTATCGGCCACTTTAAACATTTCATCAGCCCGAGTCCGGCATTCCTGCCGTTGCATCTTTTGGATGCAGTGACTAAACCGCTGACCATGGCTCTTCGTCTCTTTGGTAACATCCTGGCAGGCGAAATCCTGTTGATCGTACTGTATCAGCTGGCTCCGTGGGTAGTTCCTGAACTGTGGGTAATGTTCTCCCTGTTCATTGGCTTCGTTCAGGCTTTTATCTTTACCATTTTGTCTTTGGGCAGCTATGCACTGGCATTTGCTAGCCACGACGAACACTAAGCTTTTTAAGCAAAAAAAATTTAAAATCACAATTTCGAAAGGATGAAACAAATGTCTGAAAATGCAATCATTACTGCTGCATCTGTAATCGGTGCAGGCCTTGTTTGCTTGGGTGCTGCTGCTGGCGCTGGTATCGGTAACGGCAACATGTGCGGCAAATCTATTGAATCCATGGCTCGTCAACCGGAAGAAGCTGGTAAAATCTTTACCAACATGCTGGTTTGCGTAGGCTTGATCGAATCCATGCCTATTCTGTGCTATGTAATCGCTATCGTTCTGGTATTCGCTAACCCGTTCATTAAATAATTTAATTTTGCAAGATATTACAAAAAGGAGCGTGCTATAATTGGTTAACTTCAATGCAACACTTATCGCGCAGATCCTGAACTTTTTGGTTTTAGTTTTCGTTCTTGCAAAATTCGCTTACAAACCCGTATGCAACATTATGGAAGAGCGTAAGAACAAAATTGCAAGCGATCTGGAAGCTGCAGAAAAGGCTAAGACTGACGCAGAAGCAGTTAAAGCTGAATACGCTGCAAAGCTGGCTGAAGCTAAACAAGAAGCTCAAGCTATTGTTGATGCTGCCCGCAAAACTGCTCAAGCTGCTCATGACAAAATCATGGCAGACACCAAAGCTGAACAAGATCAGGTTATTGCAACTGCTAAAGAAGCAATCGCACTGGAACAGAAGAAAGCTATGGACGAAGTTCGTGCACAAGTTATCAACCTGTCCATGATTGCTGCTAGCAAGATCGTAGAACAAAAGTTAGGTTCTGAAGAAGACAAAAAAATGGCTAGCAAAATCGTTGATTCTATCATGAAATAATTTTGCTGCTTTCCCTATTAAGCCGGAAGTATGCCGCTGAAATGCGAAACAGCAGGCAAAACCCCGGTATTCGGAGGTGATTGGTACAATATGAAGACAGAAGAAAATATTGCTTTAATTAAGCAACAATTGTCCGACTTCAAAATCGATCTGGGCTCCATTAAAGAGCTGTTAGATGTAAACGTTACTACCGCCAAGAAATTGTCGGCTGACGAGTATCAATCCATTTCTGTAATCCTGACCGAGAAACTGGGCCGTGAGATTTTCCTGAACAAGAAAGTTGACCCGTCTATCCTCGGCGGCATCATCGTACAAGTTGGCGATAAGGTATTCGACGCTTCCGCACTGCGCAAGCTGAAGAAAATGGAAGTTGCTCTGAACGGCATCGACGTTCACGAGTACACCAAACCGGAAGCCCTGGGTGATGCTCTCAGCAACAAGCTGGAGAATTACAATGTGGATGCTGATCTGGAAGAAGTTGGTATCGTAGAAAAAATCGGTGACGGCATCGCAACCGTTATCGGTATGAAAAACGCTATGGCTGGCGAATTAGTTGAACTGCCCCACAACGTATCCGGCATGGTTCTGAACCTGAACCCGGACAGCGTTGGTATCGTACTGATGGGCGGCGAGACCAAAATCAAAGAAGGCGACGTTGTTCGCCGTACCGGCCGCATCATGGAGGTTCCTGTTGGTGAAAACCTGCTGGGCCGTGTAGTTAGCGCTATCGGTGACCCGATCGACGGCAAAGGCGAAATCGCTGCTGCAGCTCGTCGTCCGGTTGAATCTCCTGCACATGGTATCGCAGATCGTAAATCCGTTGATACCCCGCTGCAAACCGGTATTAAATGTATCGACGCACTTGTTCCTATCGGACGTGGTCAGCGCGAACTTATCATCGGCGACCGTGGTACCGGTAAGACTGCAGTTGCAATCGACACCATTATCAACCAAAAAGGTCTGGGCGTTATCTGCATTTATGTAGCTATCGGCCAAAAGGCTTCTAACATCGCTCGTATTGTTCGTACTCTGGAACAACACGGCGCTATGGAATACACCATCATCGTTGCTGCTACTGCTGCTGACTCCGCTCCGCTGCAATACCTGGCTCCGTACGCTGGCGTAACCATGGCTGAATACTTCATGGATCAGGGCAAAGACGTTCTGTGCGTATACGACGACCTGTCTAAACACGCTGTTGCATACCGTGCAATGTCCCTGCTGCTCCGTCGTCCTCCAGGACGTGAAGCATACCCTGGCGACGTATTCTATTTGCATTCCCGTCTGCTGGAACGCGCTGCTAAGCTGAACGATGAACTGAAGGGCGGTTCCATCACCGCACTGCCGATCATCGAAACCCTGGCAGGTGACGTAGGCGGCTTCATTCCGACCAACGTAATTTCTATTACCGACGGTCAGATCTTCCTTGAATCCGAGCTGTTCTACTCCGGTATCCGTCCGGCTATCAACTCCGGTCTGTCTGTATCCCGTGTAGGTGGTGCTGCTCAGATCAAAGCTATGAAGCAGGTTGCAGGTACCTTACGTCTGGATCTGGCTCAGTTCCGCGAGCTGGCAGCATTTGCTCAGTTTGCTTCTGACCTCGATAAAGCTACCAAAGCACAGCTGGACCGTGGTCAACGTCTGACCGAGGTTCTGAAACAAGGCCAATACAGCCCGTTGTCTGTTGAAAAACAGGTTATGGCTATTTACCTTGGCACCAAAGGCTATCTGGATGACGTAGCAGTTAAAGATGTAACCCGCTGCGAAAAAGAATTCCTGGACTTCATGGAAGCTAACCATCCGGAAGTTGGCGGAGACATCATCAAAACCAAGAAAATCACTGATGAGAACGAAGAAGCTCTGAAGAAAGCTATCGCCGAGTTCAAGGATACCTTTGTTAGTGAAGGTAGGTGATTAACTAATGGCTACTGCACGCGAGATTCATCGCCACATGAAAAGCGTAGGTAACATTGGCAAGATCACGAAGGCTATGAAAATGGTTGCTGCTGCCCGCCTCAGAAGAGCGCAGGAAAGAGCTGCTGCAAGCCGTCCGTATGCCATCAAGATCAAAGAAGTGTTATCCAGCGTTGTGAGCGATCCGAGCATCCTTGCAGGCTTAAGTGCCAAAAAACACCCGCTGCTTCAACATCGTGATGTTAAAAAAGTTGGTTATCTGGTGCTCGCCTCTGATAAAGGTCTGGCAGGCGCATATAGTTCCAACGCTTTGAAAAAAGCAGTTGCGGAGATTTCCGAATGTGAGCATGACGTAGTCATTATCACCAGCGGCCGTAAGGCTAGAGATTTCTTCCAACGTCGCGGCTATAAAGTGCTGAGCAGCCACTTCGGCTACTCCGACAGACCGTCTTACGCAAATGCAGTAGAAATTGCTCAGGATGCAATCAAACAATTTGCTGACGAGCATTTCGACGAGCTGCATATTGTGTTTACACTCTTCAAAACCGCTTTGTCCCAAATTCCTACCAGCGAGAAGATTCTGCCGGTAGAGCCTCCTGTAAAGGAGAAAGGCAAAGCTAGCGCAAGCTTTATTTTCGAGCCTGATGAAGACGAAACTCTGCAGGTACTTGCACCTAAGTATCTGGAAACCGTAGTTTACGCCGCACTGGTACAATCTGCTGCCAGTGAGTTGGGTTCTCGTATGACTGCTATGAGCTCTGCTACCGATAACGCAGGCAAGCTGGTACAAAACCTGGAGCTGTCCTATAACAAGGCACGTCAGGCATCCATTACCCGCGAGCTGAACGAAATCGTTGGCGGCGTAGAAGCTCTGAAACAGGCACAAAACTAATTAGATATTTCGTAGGGAGGCTAAAACCTTGAATACAGGTAGAATCGTACAAGTTGTAGGCCCTGTTATCGACGTAGAGTTTCCTCCTAAAAGCATGCCTGCTATCCTCAACGCACTGCACATTGACGGCACCACCGATGAGGGTAAAGTAAAAATCCACCTGACCGCAGAAGTTATGCAACACATCGGCAATAACATTGTCCGCGCTGTTGCTATGAGCTCCACCGACGGTCTGGTTCGTGGCATGGAAGTTGTAGATACCGGCGCTCCTATCAGCGTTCCGGTTGGTCCTGGTGTACTGGGCCGTATCTTCAACGTTTTAGGTGAAACTGTAGACCATGATGACACTCCGGTTGAAGCAGCTGATCACTGGCCTATTCATAGACCGGCTCCGAGCTTTGACCAACAGGCTACAGCTACTAAAATTTTGGAAACCGGCATTAAAGTCGTTGACCTTATCGCTCCGTATGCAATGGGCGGTAAAATCGGTCTGTTCGGCGGTGCTGGCGTAGGTAAAACCGTTATTATTATGGAGCTTATCCATAACATTGCTACTGCACACGGCGGCTATTCCGTATTCGCAGGCGTTGGCGAACGTACTCGTGAAGGCAACGATCTGTGGGGCGAAATGAAAGAGTCTGGCGTTATCAACAAGACTGCTCTTGTATACGGCCAGATGAACGAGCCTCCTGGAGCACGTATGCGTGTTGGTCTGACCGGCCTGACCATGGCAGAATACTTCCGTGATGTTGGCGGCCAGGACGTACTGCTCTTTATCGATAACATTTTCCGTTTCATTCAGGCTGGTTCCGAAGTATCCGCATTGCTCGGCCGTATGCCTTCCGCAGTAGGTTACCAACCTACCCTGGCAAACGATATCGGCGCACTGCAAGAGCGTATTACCTCCACCAAGACCGGTTCTATCACATCCGTACAGGCTGTATATGTACCTGCGGATGACTTGACTGACCCGGCTCCGGCAGGCACCTTCGCTCACTTGGATGCAACCACCGTATTGTCTCGTCAAATCGCAGAGCTTGGTATTTATCCGGCAGTTGACCCGCTCGACTCCACCAGCCGTATCCTCGATCCGCTGGTAATCGGCGAAGAGCATTATCATGTTGCTCGTGGCGTACAGGCTATCCTGCAACGTTACAAAGAATTGCAAGATATCATCGCAATTCTGGGTATGGAAGAATTGAGCGAGGAAGACAAAGTAACTGTTGCTCGTGCTCGTAAGATTCAGAAGTTCCTCAGCCAGGCATTCTTCGTTGCTGAACAGTTCACCGGTACCCCCGGTCAATATGTTCCTCTGAAGGAAACCATCCGCGGCTTCAAAGAAATCCTCGAAGGCAAGCATGATGACCTGCCGGAAGGTGCTTTCTACATGGTTGGTACCATTGATGACGCTGTTGCCAAGGCTGCAACTATGAAGGATTAACAGATGGCTACTCCGTTTTCTTTTGAAATTGTCACGCCGGATAAGATGCTGTTCACTTCTGAAGAAGTAACTTATGTGGGTTTCCGTGCTTTGTCCGGTAATCTGGGCCTCAAAGCTAGACATATGCCTATCATTGCGACCATGGATATTGCGCCGATGAAGCTGGAGTTCACCGACGGCAGCGTTAAAGAATTTGCTGTTTGCGGCGGCTTTCTGGAAATGAAAGACAATAAATGCACCGTTCTGGCAACTATTGCCGAAGCTGATGCAGATATTGATACCGCCCGTGCAACTGCAGCTAAAGAACGTGCAGAGCAACGTCTTGCTTCCAAGAGCGAAGACATTGACACTGTTCGTGCTGAAAACGCGCTGAAGAGAGCTGTTGCCCGCTTGCGTACTACTCACAAGCTGTAATAAGCATTGCGACAATGCCAAAAAAATTACCCCCGTCCGTCAGGGCGGGGGTTTTTTGTATTGTATACATTTCCCTAACTCTCCCCAAAAGCTGCTATTTGTGGTATGATTTACATAGTGCTGTTTGGCACTGCTTACTAAAGCTTGTACAAGGAGTGATAGATTTTGACAACTGCAAAGGAATTGCAAAAGAATTTAACTTGGGAATTCCCCCATATCGCTAAAAAGAATACTGCGGCGAAGGAAGCAGCGTTTGCATACTGCGAAGGCTACAAGGAATTTTTGGATACAGCCAAGACGGAGCGCGAATTTACTGCGAAGGCTGTAGAAAAGCTGGCTGCTGCAGGTTATGTTCCCTTTGAAGAGGGCAAGGAATACAAACCCGGCGACAAGGTTTACTTTGTAAACCGCGGTAAATCTCTGGCTATGTCCACCTTCGGCACCGCACCGCTGGAGGCAGGCGTGCGCCTGAACGCTGCGCATATCGATTCTCCGCGCCTTGATTTAAAACCGAATCCGGTATACGAAAATCATGAAATGGCATATTTCAAAACGCATTATTACGGCGGTATCCGCAAATATCAATGGGTGACCGTGCCTCTGGCTATGCATGGCGTTATCATCAAAAAGAACGGTGAGATGGTGAAGGTATGCGTGGGCGAAAATGCCGGCGATCCTGTTTTCTGCGTAACCGATTTGCTGCCGCATCTTGGCGCTAAACAGAACGAGCGCAAGCTGAGCGAAGGCATTAAGGGCGAGGAGCTGAACATTGTTATCGGCAGCCTGCCTTTTGTTGACGAAAGCGAAGAAGAAGGCGTTAAGGATGCTGTGAAGCTGAACGCCCTTGCTCTGCTCAACGAAATGTACGGTATTACCGAGCATGATTTTATGCGTGCGGAAATTGAATTTGTTCCCGCAACCAAGGCGCAGGATGTAGGCCTGGACCGCAGCCTGATCGGTGCCTACGGCCAGGATGATAAGGTTTGCGCTTATACCGCACTGACTGCGGAAATTGATACTAAAGCGCCGTACTATACCACTGTTACCATACTGGCAGACAAGGAAGAAATCGGTTCCTACGGCAATACCGGCCTGAATTCCGATTTCGTGCTGCACTATCTGGAGGATCTGGCAGCAACTCAGGGTGCCAACATCCGCAAGCTGCTGCGCAATACTACCGCACTTTCCTCCGATGTTAACGGCGCCTACGATCCGAGCTTTGCTTCCGTATATGAAGAGCGCAACAGCTGCTTTGTCAACAAAGGCCCTGTACTGACCAAATATACCGGTGCGCGCGGTAAATCCGGCTCCAACGATGCCAGTGCCGAAACAATGGCCAAGGTTATCAGCATTATGGATGAGGCTGATGTTTTCTGGCAAATCGGCGAGTTGGGCGCTGTAGACGAAGGCGGCGGCGGTACCGTTGCATTGTATGTTGCTTCTATGGATATGGATGTAGTCGATCTTGGTGTGCCTATTCTGTGCATGCATTCTCCGTTTGAGCTGAGCTCTAAGCTGGATGTTTATTACACCTATAAAGCATTCGCTACTTTCCTGGAGAGCAGCAAATGAATGCCCTTAACGAGCTTTGGCAGGCAGAGAAAAAGCAGCGTGTTTTAGTTTTATGCAATGAGGACGAAATTGCCGGGCTGCAGGCACAGGGACTGCCTGTGAGCTGCGAGGACAGCCTGCTTTCAATGCAGCACCTGAAAATGGCACGCCTGGAGGCAGAGCGCCGCCATAAATTGCATGAAGGCTTACAGGTTTTTACGATTACGCCGGAGCCGGTGCAGGCGACGGAAGCGGAGCGGGCGTTGATTTATGCTATGCTGGTGCGCTGCCGCAAGGTTATCAGCTGCCGTGATAAGCTGGAGGATATGCTGAAATTTGACGACCGCGCAGGCTGGGCAGCTTATAAGCAGGAGTATGAAAATAAAGTGCTCGACGCGTATAAGGCTACGTGGCGTGACGCAGAAGTTTATCCTTATAATATCATTGACAATATCAAAGAGTACAATAAAAACGAAAGCTATATTTTAAAGCAGCTCTACTGGCATCTGGCGGAGCGCACACCTGGACAGGTGAATGAAGGTGATGCCAAGATGATTAACGAGCTGCGCAAAATGTTCTGCGATTTGAGCGTGAGCCTGCTGCAGACAGATGTGGTTGTGGTTAGCGAGGGCCTGGAGGATGCAGAGCTTTTGGCTTTGGCAACCAAATTCATGTGGCACGGTGAGGCAAGAGTAGAGCGTTTGTAAGTGCAGGAAGGATTGCCGTAAAAAATATAGCAAGTCATGTCGCAATAAAAACAACACCCGAAGTCGTAATGGCTTCGGGTGTTTGCGCATATTTATAAATAACTTTTGATATTCCAAAGCAGATAAAGAGGCAAGCTGACGGTTTTCGTATTATCAGAATCGTTAATGCCGATGTTTTTGAGTGATAGCTTGAATCCTGTTTGTGGTTTATATTTTTTGCAGAATAAACCATAGCTTTTTGCTCTTGTATGTATTTCTGCTTTTGCTTCAACAGGTACGAGCTGGCTTTGGTATTCAAAAATAAAATCAAGTTCTGCCGTATTGCCTGAACGCCAAAAGTATGGGTGTAAATTGGTGTAAATGAGCTCGTTAAATACGAAGTTCTCAGTGAGCGCACCTTTAAAATTTTTATAGTAAGGACTGTCGTATAGAACAGTATCCGCTGTTAATCCGCACCTTCTGCATAACAGACCAATATCTGCCATATAAACTTTAAAGTAGCTGGCATCAGCATTAAAGGCCAAGGGAAGTTCAGGAACACTGACTAAATCAAGCTTATTCACCAGTCCTGCATTTACCAACCATTCCAACGCATCTTCTAAATCCTTGGAACGCTTACCTTGTTTGACATGGGAAAAGAAAAATTTGTTATTTTCACGAGCTAATTGAATAGGTACGGAATCCCAAATCCAGTTAATTTTTGGGACATCAACATTGGGTGCGTATTTAGAAAAATCACTGGCGTAGTCTTCAAGCAGGTTGTCTTGTAAGGCTGCGACTGCCGAGAAATCGTGCGTTTCTATCCATCTTGCAACAACTTCAGGAAGACCACCAATCAGATAATAATGTTTGAGTTCTTTGGTGAGAGTTGTAGTATATAGTTCAGGTAATGGCTCATCTGGCTTATATTTCAGTAAACCGTCAAGAAGTGCTTTGTGACCATTGGCGATTACAAACTCGTTGAAGCTCATGGGGTACATTTTTAAACGATCAACTTTACCGACAGGAAAAGATATGCTGTTGCGTTTTAAAGCGACGCCTAACAATGAGCCTGCGCAGACGATATGTTGCTTAGGCAAAGTCTCAAAAAAGTATTTTAATGAAATCAGAGCTTCCGGGCAAGCCTGAATTTCGTCAAAAATCATGAGTGTTTTGCCGGGAATAATTTTTTTGTGATTTATAATACTCAGTTCATCTAAAATTCTTGTTGTATCAAAATCAGTTGCGAAAATTGAAGCCAGACGGCTGTTGCCTTCAAAATAGAAATAGGCAACATCGTCAAAATATTCTTCACCAAATTTTTTTAGCAGATAAGTTTTGCCGCATTGTCTGATACCTGTAACAAGTAATGGCTTACGATGTGGAGAATCTTTCCATTGCTTTAAGTTTTCTATGGCTTGTCTATACAAAATGCCTACCTCCTGTTCATTGGTTTGTTGAGAATATTATATGGCTAAAAATAAAAATACGCAAGCATTTTGCATTTTCCCTATGAAAAATGTACTCGCAAGTACAAAATTCATATGAAAAATGCAATTTCAGCTGCAAATTTCCTAGGAAAAACGCAAACAAACGTCATCGGGCGGTTTTTGCGTTTTGTCACAGATTTTTCCTTGCATATTAAACTTGCTTATAGTAGACTATAATATGTAGAACTAGGCAAGGCCGCAAACTTCCAGATGAGAAGAATTTGATATATAAGTAAGGACGGTGACTGTAAGATGGCTGATATCGTAGAAAGTCTGGCAGGAAACAAAATGCTGATGCTGAAGCAGGATATAGCTTTTTTGCGCAAGCGTCTGGCGGAATGTGCTGATGAGGATGCTAAAAAGGCTATCCGCAGGGAATTAATGGAGAAGGAAACCTATTATAATATTTTAGCAGACCGCCAGCGGGTGAATTTCTGAGCCGGAAGCAGTACCGGCTTTTTCTTATAAGGCCGGGCGAGAGGCGCCTGTGGCAAAATTTTCCGGATTTTTATTAAGTCTTGAAAAGTGCCCGTGTTTGATGATAAAATATTTGTTACGGAAAAATTTTTCCGACTTCGCATATGCAGGAGGGCTATTTTGGAAAAACTAATTGTGAAGGGCGGGAACCGCCTCGTTGGTGCAGTTAAAACCAGCGGTGCGAAAAACGCTGTACTGCCGATTATTGCAGCTTCTATCCTGGGAACTACCCCTAGTCATCTTGACGAGGTTCCGATGCTGGAAGATGTGCATACTATAAGTGAAGTTTTAAAATGTTTGGGACTGTCCGTGGAATGCAGTCCGGAAAAGAATGTGCTGGATATCGACAGCACCAGCATTACCTCTTACGAAGCACCGTATGAGCTGGTGCGCACTATGCGTGCGTCTTTCCTGGTAATGGGACCCTTGCTGGCACGCATTGGTAAAGCGCGTATTTCTATGCCTGGCGGCTGCGCTATCGGCGCCCGTCCGATTGATATTCATCTGAAGGGCTTTGAGGCTCTGGGTGTTAAGATCGAGCAGGGACATGGCTATATTGAAGCAAGTGCTCCTGAAGGATTGAAGGGTACCAGCATTTATTTTGATTTCCCGAGCGTTGGTGCTACCGAAAATATTATGATGGCAGCATCTTTGGCTGAGGGTACTACTATTTTGGAAAATGCTGCCGAAGAACCGGAGATTGTCGATCTGGCCAACTATCTGAATAAGATGGGTGCCAAAATCCGCGGTGCCGGTACCGATACTATCCGCATTGAGGGTGTAGAGAAGCTGCATGGCGCAGATTATACCATTATTCCGGACCGTATTGAGGCAGGCACTTATATGATTGCTGCTGCTATGACCGGCGGTGATATTGTTGTGGAAAATGTTCTGCCGGAGCACCAGAAGCCGCTGATTGCCAAGCTGCGCGAGGCAGGTGCCGTGGTTGAAGAGGATATTGATAAGGTACGCGTTATCGGCAAGAATCCGCTGAAGGCCGTATCTATCAAAACTCTGCCTTATCCGGGCTTCCCGACTGATATGCAGGCTCAGATGATGGCGATGATGGTTATTGCCGAGGGCCGCAGCAAGGTTACGGAAACTGTTTTTGAAAATCGTTTCATGCATGTGGTTGAGCTGAACCGCATGGGTGCGCAGATTTCTACCGAAGGCCGCAGTGCCGTTATTGACGGTCCAAGCAAGCTGACAGGCTGCGATGTGCGTGCAACCGATTTGCGTGCCGGTGCAGCGATGATTCTGGCAGGTCTTGTGGCTGAGGGTACGACCCGTATCGGTGATTTGCACCATATCGACCGTGGCTATGAGAACATTGTTGCTAAGCTGAAAAAACTGGGTGCGGATATTGAACGCGTAGATGTAGATTAAGGAGATATGACTAATGTTTAAGAGTATGGATATCGGTATTGATTTGGGTACCGCTAACATTCTTGTTTATGTCAAGGGTAAGGGCGTTGTTCTGAAGGAGCCTTCCGTTGTTGCGATTGACAAGGTGCGCAACAAGGTGCTGGCTGTGGGCGATGATGCCAGAGAAATGCTGGGACGTGCTCCCGGCAGTATCGTTGCTATCCGTCCGCTGAAGGAAGGCGTTATTGCGAATTATACGGTAACGCAGAAGCTGCTGGCTTACGTTATTGAGAAGGTTGCCGGCAAGAGCCTGTTTTTCAAACCGCGTGTTATGACTTGTGTGCCTATCGGCATTACTTCTGTAGAAAAGCGTGCTGTTATGGAGGCTACTACCCAGGGCGGTGCTTCCAAGACCTATCTGATTGAGGAACCGCTGGCTGCGGCTCTTGGCGCCGGTATTGATATTTCCGTACCGCGTGGCAATATGGTTGTTGATATCGGCGGCGGCACTACCGATATCGCTGTGCTGAGCCTTGGCGGTATTGTTGTTGATTCTTCTATCCGTATCGGCGGCGATCATTTTGATGAGGCTATTGTGCGTCATGTGAAGAAGGTGCATAATGTGCTTATCGGTGAGCGCACGGCTGAGGAAATCAAGATGAATGTTGCTACTGTTATTACCGATGGTCGTCATGAGTCTATTACTGTGCGTGGCCGTGATATGGTTACCGGTTTGCCGACTACCTTCAGCGTAAGTTCTGAGGATTGCCGTGTGGCGCTGGAGGATGCTGTTGCTTCCTTGATTGCTACTGTGCGTGGTGTTTTGGAAAAATGCCCGCCGGAGCTGGCTTCGGATATTGTTGATAACGGTATTTATCTGACCGGCGGCGGTGCGTTGCTTGACGGTCTGGCTGAGATTATGCAGCGTGAGACCGGTATTACTACGCATATTGCCGATGATCCGTTGGAGTGTGTTGCTCTTGGCACCGGCAAGGCACTGGAGAATCTGGATAAGCTGCATCCTGGTACTGTTTATACTGCGTCTAATCTGGTTGATTGATGCTTGGCTATTGATTTTTGATTTTGGGAGGAGCTGCCTTTGGCAGCTCCTTTTGTGTAGATGTGAAGAAGAATCTTTGGCAGTGTGCTAACCTTCTTGCCTGCCCCTTGGGGAAGGTGCCGAGCGAAGCGATGACGGAGAGGGGACGTATGGCGTCGCAATTAAATATCGTTCCAGTCAGCAGCAATTTTCCCGTGCCATAGGGCACAACGCAAATTTCGTGTGGAACCAGGACGAAGCTTCGGTAAAATTTGACAGACGGTAACAGAAGGTTACGTACCCTTGCTTCTATGGTTCCAGACACTCATTTGCTAAAATTGCTATTCCTTGCACGATATATTAATTGCTCGTTAGAGCGTTCTGCCTAACCTTCTAGCCTCTCCTAGGGGAGAGGTGGCATCGCGAAGCGATGACGGAGAGGGGTATTACGACGCTCTAATGCATTCTTCAATCTTCTACTTGTTTTTCTTTTAAGAGGTCCTAAATATGAATTGCAAAAAACTGATATGTTCTGTTTTTATGCTGGCTGCGCTGTGCGCTGCTCCGCTCGCGGCGAGCGCCGCTCCCGTTACAGCGGTGCGCAGCAGCGTGAGTCCGGCGCGTGTGCGCCTGGTGTTCGACAGTACGGAGCCAATTAAATATACAGCCGAGAAAAACGGCCTGCAAATTGTGGTCAATCTGCCTGAGGGTACGGCGCTGGCGCAAAGTCCGGTTATTAAAAAAGATGTAGTGATTAAAAGCATTACGGTGCCTGCCAAAAAGAAGAAAAAGGCTCAGGTGGTTATAGATTTAACCAAAGATTGCCAGTACAAGCTGTATAACCTGAAAAATCCTGACCGTCTGGTGCTGGATATTTACCGCATTCCTATCAGCAAAACCACGACGCAGCTGGCAGGCGGCGTTACCTATACCTATGCGCAGGAGGAGCTGAACGGCAGACCGTTGGTAAGCTATCTGGTGAGTGTTGCGCCTTCGGCACGCCTGGAGCTGAGGCCTTTCTCGGCCGCAGGCATGTATAACGGACGCGGCAGTTTGGCTAAGCAGGCGGCGCAAAGAGGCCTTTTGGCTGCTGTTAACGCGTCGTACTTTGACACCGACGGCTGGGTTATCGGCAACGTTAAGGATAAGGGCAATTTTGTCGCTATGGATGCTACGCCGCGCAGCGGTTATGTAGTACAGGGCAACGAGCAGAAGATTGTGCGCGACATTGCCTACACCGGCAGCGTAACACTTCCTGACGGCAGAGCGCTGCAGCTGAAGGGCATGAACCGTGCGCGTATAGCTAATGACCTGGTGCTATTTAATTCCTATTACGCTACCTCGACCAAAACAAATCAGTATGGGCGTGAGGTAAAGATAAAAAATGGCCGTGTTGTTGCTGTTTCTACAGCAGGCAATATGTCTTTGGAGCCGGGCTGCGTAGTGCTTTCCGGTCATGGCACAAATGCGGCTGCGCTGGCAGGCCTGCGCCTGGGCGACCATGTAGCGCTTACGCAAAGCCTGGGCAGCAGCATTGCGGATGCGGCAACGACTGTTGTCAGCGGCGGTCCGCTGCTGGTAGAAAACGGCAGGGTGAATGTGCGTACTGCGGAGGAGCAGATGGCTCCCGATATCGTACGCGGCAGAGCACCGCGTACTGCAATCGGCCTGAAGCAGGACGGCACGCTTTTAATGCTTGTTGTTGACGGCAGAAGCAGTGCTTCCGCAGGCATGACGCTCGCGGAGCTGGCGCAGTATTTTGTGAAGCTGGGGGCGGTGAGTGCTGTCAATTATGATGGCGGTGGCAGCAGCGAAATGGTCATCAACGGCAAAATCGTCAACAAGCCTTCGGACGGGCGCGAGCGCTTGGTTAGCATCGGTCTGGGATTGTTCATCAAATAAGCTGGTTTATAGGAAAAATAAAAAACAAGGGGCGGTCACGCGTTAGCTGTGACAGCTCCTTGTTTTATTGTTGCGGGTTATAGTTTAATCCTCGGTGATGATTACGCCGGTGCCGATGCCGCCGTTATCACTGCAGACAAGCTCCTTCAGGCTTTGGATATCCTCATTGCGCAGGCGGATGCAGCCTTCGGAGGCCATGGTGCCGATAGAGGCGGGGTCATGCGTACCGTGAATGCCGATGCCTATCCAGCCGGTGTCCAGCGAAAGGAACCAGGGGCCGTAGGCACCTTCGATTACGCCCTTGCCGTCACCGAAATCGTGCGTCCAGTAATGCGCCGGGCAAACATCTTCGATGCGGAAGGGAACCTGCGCCGAAGGCACGCCTAATGCCGCACCTGTGTAGTAGGAGGGAATAGCTGCTGCACTGCCCCAGGAGGTGGGGGTACGGTTGTCGCCGGTGTACTGCTTGTCGCCGGGGTTTTTGGCAACAGCGATAGGATAGCTGCAGACTGCTTGCTCTACGCCCTGCTGATAGACGTCAAGGCGGTAGCTTTGCTTGTGGATGCAGATGAGATATCTGGCGTTGCCGAACAGCGCGGACGCAGGCGCCGCAGCTGCTAAGCTGCAGCTTAGCAGCAGACAGACGCTAAATATTAAACCTAAAAGTTTTTTGAGCATTGCTGATACTTCCTTAAAGCTTATTTAGCAGGCTACGCGTACAAAATCTGCACTTACATAGCCAACCTCGCCTTGAGCGTTAATAGCCTTCCACCATTGGCGGCCTTCGGCTTCGAATGCGCCTTCTAACGGTACTATTTCTTCGCCGGACATCAGCGAATCAATTACATTGCTGCTTGTGGAGGGGGCGGTGCGGAAGTTTACATAGTCACCGGTTAAAACCAGTTTTACGCCGGGAGCCCAATAGCTGTCCATGTTTTCAAATTTGCTGTAGAGGTTGTAGATTCTTTGATTGATGACTTGTAAAACTTCGGCAGACTGGCTGTCCCCGTATTGAAAATAGCTTTTGCTGGCAGGGATAGAGTGTGCATTTTGGGTGCGGAGCTCATCGTAGGTACTGATAAAGGCATTGATATATTTTTTGTTGTCATAAATAGTAGTCAGCCAGTAATCACCGTCGCCGGAATCGGCTTCGCCCTTGGCGCTGAAGCTTACCGTGGAGCCGTTGCTGTTTTGCTGCACATCATACATCTGCAAGGCGGCAAAGGCAATAGCTTTGGCCTCCATATCACTGATGTAGATGCCCTTGCGGCTGAAGCAGGGAGCGACATATTCCTCGGCATATTTTACGGTCATGGTATGCTTTACATCAAAGCGGGTATTTTTCAGCAGAAAGGCTTCTGTTCTGCCGCAGCGGGAGTCAATATTAGTAGGGAGTCTGCTTGCGGATGTATTATAGACTGCTGCCTCCATAACAGATGTGCCGGTGAAGAGCATTGCTGCTGCCAGTGCTCCAATAGCAAAATTTTTGATTTTCATAACAACATCTCCTTTCCAGATGTGGAAATTATATTCTTTGATGCTTATATTATAGCCAAAAAAACGCTTTTGCACCCTACCCCAAAGGGTGATTTCGGGTAGGATAGGCAAAAAAAGCGTAAAAAATTATGTGCCGGTAATTTTTTAACTGCAGATGATTTTCATAATGTTTTATTTAAGAGCTGTTTACAGTCTGTTCACTTGTCAAAATATTGCTGAGGCTGTATAATTTATGTTAGAGAAATGTATCTGAAATGAGGTGAGTCACATGGGTAAAAAGTTAATAGTGATTTTGACTATTGCCGCTTTAGGCATCTTTACACTTGCTGCCGTTGGCTGTGCTGCTGTGACTGACCAGCGCGCCGCTGTCAGCGGTATTGTAGTTGCCGATGGACTGGCACAGGAGGGCACTCAGGTTAAGCAGGGTGACATTCTGGTAAAAGTAAAATCTATAGCTGGCGGCAGTATTGCTGCTGCGCGTGCTACAACTGCAGGTAAGGTTAGCCAGGTACTGGTTAAACCGGGTGATAAGATTGAGGCACAGCAGGTTGTAGCTAAGGTTAGTGAATAACGGTCAGGAAAACCGGCGAGCTTCTTAGCCGCCGGTTTTTGTAGTAGTGCGCCCAGCATGGGCGATAACTAGGTGGTGAAAGTCCACTACGCGCTCGG
>NZ_CABQHJ010000031.1:0-39539 GCF_902463975.1 uncultured Phascolarctobacterium sp. | reverse complement strand
TTCCAGTACTGTGGGGATGCGTTTGCCTTCCATGAGGTTTTTGGTGCTGTCGCTTTTGGGGTCGCAGCCTACTTGCATTACTTTGTAGCCTTTTAATGCGAGGGCTGCGGATAAATTGGAGGTGGTGGTGGATTTGCCGATGCCGCCTTTACCGTAGATTGCTATTTTTCTCATGTTTTTCTCCTTATGGGTATTATTATTATTTATGAATTGGTGTGCTTCCCTTACGCTTGCGTGCTATGATACTTTTTGCCCAGGGCGGCAAAAAGTATCCAAAAAACGCCCTTAATGGCTGCTTCGCCGGATTCCGGCGACTAGATTCGCAGAATTTTTCACGTCGCTGATTTTTGCGTGCCGTTCATCCGCAGGATGCGTCAACACTCCAGCGAAAAATTCCTGTGCCTGTCCGTTGCTTGCGCAGTTCGCTTGACATCGATGTGCTTGCATGCCCGTCGTCCGTTCCGGTCTGCGCAGCGCCGAGGATAACATTCTGATTGTCGGAGCGAAGGATTGACTATCAAGCGCAATGAAAGTTTGAGCGAAGTGTATTCTGCGCAGCGCCGAGGGTGGTGTGCTGTTTGTTTGAGCGAAGCAAAGACTATCATGCTTTACGATAGTTTGAGCTTAGTTTAAGTGAAAATTCCTTATTATAAAGCCTATTATTTATATTCAATTACAAACGGGAAGCCTTGGACAAAGTAGCAGCGTACTTTTTGTCCGGCGTCGTTTTTGGCAGCACTGAAGCGCCATTTGTAAAAGGCGCTGAGGGCGTTGTTATCCAGAGTGCTGTTGCCGCTGGAGCGCACTACTACGGCGCTTTCTACGCGCCCATCGGTTCCTACAACGCCACGCACGACAACGCGCCCGCCGATTCCCGCATCACGCAATGCCTGCGGATAAACCGGAGCCGCAGTTGAGGCTACGCGCGGAGGCACCTTGGGATTGCGGGCAATGCCGGGGCCTGCGCCGTCGCCGATGCCGCTACCGTGTCCCGCACCGTGACCGCCACCGCTTCCACTGCCGCTGCCTGCACCAATACCGCTGCCGGTGCCTGTGCCATGGCCGGTTCCGTGCCCGCCGCCGCTGCCACTGCCGCTGCCTTTTTTTGCACCTGCAGGCACATGCTTCACTACATGCTTCACAACCTGCTTATGCTCTATCTTGCCGTCAGGCAGAGTAATCGTTTCTTCTTCCACGACTTCCTCCACCTGCTCCTCGCCATCGTCGGCAGCATCAGCGACAGCTTCATCGCCGCCACCGCCGCCTCCGCCTCCGGCATCAAAGAACACTACGGTGTCAGCATCCGCAACCGGCGGCTGTATGGCAAAGACGCCGGAAAACGCCAGTGCGACGAACAATATAAAATGTATTATCAGTGAACCGCAAAAGCCAAAGCGCTGACGTGCCTTCGCCTGCAGCTTTTCTATCTGCTTCATCGTTACTTACCGCCATCCGTTGCCAGGCCGAAGCGTGCTACGCCTGCGCCCTTCAGCTTATCTACCAGCTTAATTACCTCGCCGTACTCCAGCGCCTTTTCCGCACGGATGACAACGGCGAAGTTTTTGTTCTTCTTCTGCTCCAGGCCTGCCTGCAGCGCCAAGGCCTCCGCATCCGTTTGGGCATCGCCCAGATAAATGCTGCCGTCGGCCTTCATCGTCACGGCGAAGGTGGTCGTAGTATCTGTCGCCGCATTTTTAGCCTGCGGCAGCTTCACCGGAATCGTTTTCAGGTCAATCATATACATCGTGCTCAGCATAAAAAAGACCAGCAGGAAGAACATAATATCAATCATCGGGATAATCATCAGCGGCGGCGTTTTCCTGTTACGCACATCTCGCAGCTTCATGATCTTGCTCTCCTTGTTTCAGCCTCCAGCAGCGCGCTGAAGCACTGCTCCATATCCGTAATCATGTTGTCCATACGGTGAGCGAAATAGGAATGGGCGCACAGTGAAAGAATAGCCACGCACAAGCCCGTCGCCGTTGCAATCAGCGCTTCACCGATGCCGCCGGTAATCGCCATCGGCGCACCCGCTTCTACATTGAAAATGCTGAAGGCACCGATCATGCCCACGATAGTGCCCAGCAGTCCCAGAAGCGGGGACATCGTTACGATAATGCCCAGGTAATCCAGCTTATCGCGCAGCGTCGCCATAAAAATACCGGCACGGCTTTCGAGGAAGGCGCTCTTTTCTTCCTTACCGCCTGCAATTGCCGCCACATCGGCAAGCATCTGTGCGCACTGACCGCTGCCCTTGCGCGCCAGCTCCGTCGCCACAGCAAAATCACCGCTGCGCACGGCAGCGCAATAACGGGAGGCAAAGACAGCGCCGCTGTCCACGCTCTTATAATATATAAACCGCTCAATGGCGATTGCTATCACAGTTATAGAACAGGCGAGCAATGGCCACATAACCAGTCCGCCCTTATGAAAGTACATTATCAAATCTGTTATTGCCTGCATATTTTCCTCACAAATCTACAAATGCTGTCGTACTTTTATAGGAGTTGCATACTGCTCCCCAAAGTACAGAAAGAAGCAGTATGCTGTATATTATGGAATCAAAACTCTAATTAAAAGGTCATTTCCGCGCCTACACGCCAGGTACGGCCGTCGATGCTGTAGGTATGATAGGTATCATACAGGAAGGATTTATTAAAGATATTATCTACACCGGCATAAACGCGGTAATTTTTGTTGAACTGCTTGCTGACAGTCAGACCGGTGGTGCTAAAGGAATAATCATGCTGATAGTTTGCAGAATTAGATTGATGATAATCAAAATAATATCTGTTATATAAATTTACAGTCAACGGATTTTCTTTAGCATCAGTCCAAGTTAATTGTACCAAACCATTATGACGTGCTCTATAAGCTAAACGATTGCCGGTTTGTTGGTCTTTTGCATCAAGATAGTTATAAACAGTTCTGAGACTCCAATGTTCATCAAAGTTATAACCAAACTCAGTCTCAAGCCCACTGATTTTTACCTTACCATAGTTGACATACTTGCTCCAAATACCAGGATTTGTAATTGTTTCCGGACCAGTATAATCATCGCCATCAATCATATTTTTGATGTCATTATGAAAATAGGTAATTTTGGAATTAAGTTTACCAAGCTCGGTTTCAAAACCAAAGTCAAAATTCGTGCTGGTTTCAGGATTCAAATCAGGATTACCTAATACATGAACTGTCATAGGTGCCATGCCGCTCTTTTCCATCTTGGAATACAATTCATACAGAGTCGGCGCACGATAGCCTTTACCATAGTTTGCTTTAATACGTGCATTATCGCTCATGCTGTAGGTAGCACCGATCTTCGGAGAAGTATGCGTACCGAAAGAATCGTGATGATCAACACGTACAGCAGGAATTAACAGCAATTTATTACCTACGCGCAGTTCATCTTGCAGATAAAGCGCCACCGTTTCAGAAGATACTTCAGAAGAAGGTTTCGTGATACCGTTAATGGTTAAATATTTTAAGTTGCTGCCAGAATCTCTCAAATGAGTGCCATCCATAGTATCTTTCTTGTATTCAGCACCCCAAGTCAACGTGTTGTTATCATCCATTTTATAGGAGTCTTTGCCTTCGATAACTAATTGTTTATAGTTGTTTTGGTCAAAGTCCACGTCTTTTTTAGTATTGGTATTTAAATTAATGTAATGGGAAGTATTTTCTTTACGCAGTTCGCTAAAATATGCTCTTACATTATAATCATGCTTGCCATCTTTACCATTGAAACCCAAGCTAAAATCAGAACGATTATTATCATAAAAATGCAAAGAACGCATAGGATAATGTTGAATGGTCATCGGATTAGGCATACTCATGTCTAAATCATCAACTGTATATGTACCACCAAGCATTCCACTCATGCGTGCCAACCAAGCATTCGCTGCTTCTGAAGGCATACTTTTCAAATCTACGTGCATCATATCATTAATAAATCCGCCCAAAGTTGTCATCTGACAATTAGTGTAGTCTGCACCATAACTATTCCAAGAATCGCTCTTGAGTTGCTCACGCATAAAATTCATAGTGAAATCTAAATCATGGTTATCATCAAAAGCATAGTTAATGCCAGTATTTAAGAAACGACGAGTGCCATACATATTGGTTGTGCTTGCATCGTTATATTTACCAATCGCATCTTCCTGTTTACCGCTAGTAGAATAGCTCTTGTAAACGCCGCTATCAATTTTGCGAACTTTTTCAATGCCGCCGCCAATTTTTACAGCTACTTTACCTTGACGACCAGAAGCATAGCTAAAGCTAGTTGCCTCATCTTTAGAACCAGTATGCATTGCTATAGACATGCTAGGAGTAGTAGCTTTCTTAGTAATGATGTTGATAACACCGCCCATTGCATCAGAACCATACAGTGCAGAACCATTACCGCGAATAACTTCAATGCGTTCAACATCAGCAATGTTAATACGTTTTAATTCGTAAGCATTTTGAGAGCTTTGCGTATTTTCTGCTGCCATGCGTTTACCATCAATTAAAATCAAGGTATGCATGGTATCATTACCACGAAGCATAACTTGGTTGCCAGTCATGCCGTTATCTTGTACATCTACGTTAGAAGCTAAACGCAGTGCATCTTGTACACTATAAGCACCAAGGTCTTTGATTTTCTGCGCAGTAATAACTTCTACTGCAACAGGAACCTCTTTTTTCTCCAGCTGTGTTTTGGTAGCGGTCACAACATAATCCGCACCGCTGTATTCATCGTAATTATCTGCCTCAGCAGCAAATGCCATATGGCCAACTGCACTGACAACGCAGGCAGTGAGTAAAGCTATTTTCTTTTTGTTTAAATTTCTCATAATGCACCTCTTTTTTCTACTTGTTTTTTTATGGTATATTTTACACCCGTAAAGTCAGCAATAGCTAACTTGTGGATAAAAAAATATCGGAAGAATTTATTTTCTGTCGAACCATACGACAAAATCACCCGCAGGCTTTTCGCCCTTCTGTTTGCGCTCAAGCGGTGTGATTACGGCAACCTTGAGCTCAGGGCGCAAAGCTTCCAGCTTTTGCGCTGTTCCCAGATGAGCATCGGAATGGAAGCAGCCGTTGATATGCAAAATCTGCATATTCTGATGTGCGTCGGCAAACGCAGCAATGCTCTCGGCCATTTTATCATCCTTCAGGCATTGCGCCGCATAAACTGCTGCTAAACGCGCTGGCGGCAGCTTCATCGGCGCTGCCGGGGAGCTCATCTGCGCATAGAATTTATCCTTATACGCGCCCTCGGGAGCATAGGTATGCTTAGGCAGCCATTGCAGATACTGCTCGGCTATCCCCTCTGTTGAAGCGTTGTTTTTCGCTACGTGCGCCGCCAAAAAGCGCGGTACGTTAGCAGCAACAACGGGCATTTTCTTTTCTTTGGCAAAAATTACCAGCGGAGCATAATCCGTGCGGTAGTTAGGCCATGGGCGGGCGGTGGCCAGGAAATCCTCCTCGCTCAAAGCGCCTGCCAGAAATTTATCCAGCTTATCCTGATTATCTGCCTCAAACATTTCCATGGATAAGGCCAGTTTCGCGCCTTTTGCCTTATACATTGCCTCCAAAAGCTCTAATTCATATTGGTGTATTTCGCTTTGGTCATGATATTCACCAAAGAAAACTACATCATACTTCTGCAGCTTGCTTGCCAGCTGCGCTGCTGTTAAATTTTTACCGCTCTGCGCATCGCTGAATTGCGCCGCACCTGCGGCACCTGCGCCCAGGCACAGCATTGCCATGCTAAAAGCGATTGTTTTCATGAATTTATTCATCTTAATCATGTTCCTCTACACTATACGGAAAGCACACGGGGTACTGCGTCCCGTTGGCCTCGACACGCATAATCACGGCCTTCACATCATAAAGCTCTTCAATTACAGACTGCGTAAATACCTCGTCCGTAGCTCCGTCTGCCATAATCGTGCCCTTTTTCAGCGCAATCAGACGCTCACTGTAGCGCGCCGCATGGTTCAAATCGTGCAGCACCATGATAACCGTCAGGCCCATTTCGTTATGCAATCGCACAACAAGCTCCATCAGCTCCAGCTGATGATGCACGTCCAGATAAGTAGTAGGCTCATCGAGCAGCAGAATCTTCGGCTTCTGCGCCAGCGCCATGGCCAGCCACGCGCGTTGACGTTCACCGCCGCTCAGGGTATGCACAAGGCGCGTACGCAGCGGTCCCAGCTCGGTAAACTCCAGCGCCTCTTCAATCGCCAGGCGGTCCTCCTGATTGAGGCCGTCAAAGAACCTGCGATACGGCATGCGTCCGTAGCACACTAGCTCCTCCACCGTCGTGCCGCCGGGAGCGTTCGCGCTCTGCGCCATCACTGCCAGCGTGCGCGCCACCTCTTCCGTGGACATTTTGTTAATGTCCTTGCTGTCGAGATAAACTGTGCCTGTTGCAGGCTCCAGCAAACGACATAACGCCTTCAGCAGCGTTGATTTGCCGCTGCCGTTCGGCCCGATAATCGTCACAATCTCCGGCTGGGAAATATCCAGCGTCAGGTCCCTGATTATCGTGTGCTCGCCGTAGCGCAGAGTAATTTTTTGTGTATGTAATGTCGGGATATTCATAGCTTAACGCATCCTCCGTTTCAGCAGATACAAAAAGAACGGACCGCCGATGAAGGACATGAAGATGCCCACGGGGATTTCCAGCGGACTGAAAAGCGTTCTTGCCGCCGTATCAGCCAGTGTTACCACCGCACCGCCGGCAATCGCCGCACAGGGCAGCAGGTATTCGTGGTCGCTGCCGATTAACAGGCGCATGATGTGCGGCACTATGAGGCCCACAAAGCCCAGCATGCCTGCTACGCTTACGGAAACCGCCGCCAGCAGCGCGGAAAGAAAGATCAAAATTGTACGCATACGCATAACGCGCACGCCCAGACTTTTGGCCAGCTCATCACCCAACTGCAACGCATTCAGGGAACGTGCACACAAAATCGTGCCGATAATGCCAATGGCGCTGTAGGGCAGCAGCATCTCCACATGCCCCCAGCTGCGTCCCTGAAAGCCGCCGGCCATCCACATCACGGTTCCCTGGATTCTGTCGCTGTAAAATACGTTCAGCGCCGCCATACCGCCGCCGAAGAAGGTGGCAACCGCCACGCCTGCCAGAATCATGCGCAAGGGGTTGATACCCTTTTCCCACGCCAGGAAAAAGACGATGCCTGTGGAAAGCACGGCGCCGACAAAGGCTGCCAGCGGCACCATAGCGGACTGTTCCGGGAAAAGCAGCATTATCACCATCGCAAACAGGCCCGCACCGGCACTCACGCCGATGATACCGGGGTCTGCCAGCGGATTGTGCAGCACACCCTGCAGGTTACAGCCTGCCAAAGCCAGGTTAGCACCCACCAGCACTGTCACAATCGTGCGGGGCAGGCGGATGAGGTTCACAATGCGGTCGGTGTCCGCATCTGCCTCGCCCAGCAGCGCCGCCCATGTTTCGCTCACGGAAAGGCTCACCGTACCGCTGCCGATGCTCACGAAAATGCCTGCGACGAGCAGGATACACAGGCCGCAAAAGACCGCTATACGCATTTTTTCTTTTGTTTTGGCATCATTACTCATTACTTGGCCTCTCCATACATATATTCTTTCATAATCTTCATCGCGTCGATGGTGTGCGTGCCGGGGTTAACGGTAAACAGGCTCGGCGGCAGCTGGTACACACGGTTATTCTTCACGGCGTTTACGTCATGCCAGATGGCGTTATCACGCATATTGGCGCGCAGCTTTTCCAAAATTTCCTTGCTGCCGCCCATGGTAATCAGCATCACGACGTCGGGGTTTTCCTTGGCTACGAATTCCATGCTCAGCGGAATGTAGCTGCTGTCCTTCACATTCTCGGCCTTGTCCGCAATGTTTACGGCACCCAAACGCTCTGCCAGATCACCGCCAAAGCTCTTTTTGGTGGACATATTGAAGCTGTCCGGCGAGCCGAAGATGATCAGCACCTTCGGTCCCCTGCCCTTCTGTACGTCCTGCGTCAGCGCGGCATATTCCTTTTCTATCTGCGCACGCTTGGCGGCAGCTTCCTTTTCTCTGCCGGCAAAGCGGCCGAAGTCGTCTATGCTTTTCAGCACGTCCTCATAGGAGTTTATCATGTTCAGGTAAAGCGGCACGCCAGCCATTTCCAAGGGCTTGCGCAGCATTACGTGGAAGGGTACGTTCGTGCCTACAACCAGATCAGGCTTCAGGCTCATGATTTTTTCCAGATTCGGCGCGTGGATCATGCCTACTTCGGGGATGTCCTTAATGCTTTCCTTGATGTCGTCGGGATATGAAGTGCTGGTAGGTCTGCCGACGGCCTTGCCACCGATGGAGGTGAAGATTTCCAGATTGGAGGCATTGAGAAAGACGATTCTTTTGGGCTCCGCGGGGATGTGTACCTTGGCGCCGGTGCTGTCGGTTACGCTGACGGCGGCGTTGGCTGCGAGCTTGTGCTGGCCTCTTGCCAAAAGGAAATAGCCTGCCAGGGCTATGATTACGACAAATACGAGTAAGATATATTTTTTCATACGCAACTCCCTTTACAATATTAGCTAGTGCTATCTTTTAAATTAAATTAGCCTAGTCTAACTTTACTATGACATTATCTTATAAGATGTGGGTTTTGTCAAGATAAAATTAGCGTAGGCTAATCGAAAATTTTAGTTTGCAAAGTAAAATTCAAGAGAGATATCTATTTTCAAAACATCTTTTGTCTCCATTATACTCTGCAAGCGCAGCTCCTTTACCTTGCAGCCATAGCGTTCCACTTGTCGCAGCCAACGCAGCAATGAATAAAACTCACCAACAGTACTAACATTTAATGTCTGCATTTGTAAGCCATTCTGCAAAGCAACAGGCTTCCCTTCTACCTGAAGCTTGCTCAGCTGAAGCCCATGAGCCTGAGCCTGCTTTTGCAAACGCTGGAGCCAGCTGTTCAAACTAAGCTGCTGCTCTACCTTCTGCTCTAAAGCATTCTGCTTACTCAGCAGTCTTGTTTTATATGTTTCATAATCACTATGCTCATTAGCAAAGCGCATCTGCCGCGTCAGCTTTGCCTGCAGCTTATCTGTCTTTGCTACCGCCAGTTGACGTTCAGTCCACAGCGACCACGCATTAGCCAGCAAGCCGATTGCGATTAAAGTTGCTACGCAAGCTAGTATATTAATTGCCTTTTCTCCTAGCTTCATTTCTTGCCCTCCTTCAGCTCCAGCTTGAGCTTATGAGCAATAGTATTTCCCTGTTGCTCTGATTGCAGCAGCTCTACTCTGCTATAATAGCCACATTTTTGCAGTTGCTCAACTAAGCTTTCCAAAGCTAATGCATCAACTGCCCTTCCCTGCAATAATAAAGGCTTCTTCGTACCGCCATATTCCAAAGCAGTAAGCCAGCAACCAGGCAGCATCTGGCGACAGATACGCTCCACTTCACCATTAGCCTCTTTATATGCCTTAGGTGCTGCAGCCAACAGCTTTTCCAAGTGCTGACAACTGCTTTCCATAGCTTCGCTTTCCTGGATACGTTGCTCCCATACTTCATACTGCTTAAGCTTCTGTTCTACCTTCTGCAAATTATGCTGCGCCAAATAGCAGCCTCCCAAGGCACTGCCATAAGCTAATAGTGCCAAAGCAAATACAGCACAACTAACCTTAGGCAACCAGCGGCCAAAAGCGGCCGCTACACTTTGCAAGTTTTTTTGCTGCTGCCTATATACCGGCGGCAACGGCTTGCCGGCAAACCAGGCTGTTGCAGCTGCGTCAAGAGTTACCTTTCCTAGCCAAATGCCCTGCAGCTTCAGTAACAAGCTGCTACACAGCTGTTCAAGCTCAGCTTGATATGTATCTGGCAAAGCCGTATATGTCACCTGATATTGCTGTTCATCTGCTTCACCGACGACATTCGTTTCAAAGCTGTAACTATAGCTTGTTTCTGCCTTGGGAACGCTCTGCTGCAGCTCCCACATTAAGGCAGCCTGCAGCTCACGCCGCTGCATTGCAGGTAACAGCAGCTGCTCAGAATATAGAGCTTCTGCCGCTGGCAACAGAAGCACCGTAGCCTCCTCCTCAACCTCATGCTGTAACAGTAATTCGCGTAACGCATCTGTAAGACTTTGCATGTCTGCAAGGTGAGTCTCAGCCAGCTGCTCCTGCCAGCTAAGCACTTCGCTTTCAAAATATGCGATTTCCCCTGTCTGCAGCGACAGCAGCAAAAGCGGTTGCCTACGACGCCAACGGCGACGACAAGCACATAATAGCGGCTCAAACAGCTCCTCAAGATTCATACTTTTTCCAAGCTTCATCATAAGATAACCCTCCAATACCATGTAACAATTTCTATTCCCCAAAAATATGCAACAACAGCCCCTGCGCACAAAAACGGTCCAAAAGGAATTGCCTGTTTTAGTCCGCCTCGTCTACGCAACAATAATAACGCACCCACGATGCCACCGCTGACAAAAGCCAGCAGCAGACATAACAGCCCCTGCTCCAGACCAAGCCAGATTCCCAGCGCCGGTGACAGCTTAACATCTCCCTCTCCCATACCGCCGCGACTGACAAAATACAAAAGCAGCATAATTACTAGCATTGCTCCTGCACCACAAAGAGCTTCTAACAGCTGGTGCTCAAAAAAGGCACGCACTACACCTGCTGCCGCTAAAAGCAATGTCACTTTGTCATATAGCAGCATAGACTTCATATCCGTATAGGTGTGATAGAGCAAACAAAAAATGAAAATAATCGACAGCATACTTACCTCCTTAAAATCGTCTTTTACCCCCAAAAAACAAATAGGACTCCCATATTGCAATTTGTACTACAATACAGGAGTCCTAAAACTCTTTACTACATATTTACTTTTTCTGCTTCCAGATAAAGCCAATGCGCTTAGCCAAAGAGCTGAAAGTCTTTAATTGCCTCTTACCAGTTCAGGTCCTCAACCTCTTGACGGCCTTTGCCGGTCAGAGCATCCATCATGATGCGTTGCTCGATTTGAGCAGCCAGCTTCTTGGTGAACTTAACAGTATCCGGGTTAACGGACATGCTGTCAATACCGCTCTTAATGAGGAACTCGCAGAACTCAGGATATACGCTCGGAGCCTGACCGCAGATAGAAACGGTCTTGCCATCCTTATGAGCAACCTCGATCAGGTGACGGATTGCACGGCGTACAGCCAAGTTACGTTCGTCATAGATATGGGAAACAGTATCGTTATCACGGTCGCAGCCCAGAACCAGCATGGTCAAGTCGTTGGAACCGATGGAATAGCCGTCAACAAATTTGTTGAACTGGTCAGCCAGGATGATGTTGGACGGAATCTCAGCCATCAGCCAAACCTTGAAGTCTTTACCACGGGACAGACCGCAGTCAGCCATGATCTTGGTAACCTTTTCGCATTCCTCTACGTTACGGCAGAACGGAATCATAACGTTCAGGTTCTTCAGGCCGAACTCTTCGCGAACCTTGCGAACAGCCATACATTCGAGCTTGAATGCTTCGATATATTTAGGATCATAGTAACGGGAAGCACCGCGCCAGCCCAGCAGAGCGGAAGGCTCGTTAGGCTCGAATTCGTCGCCGCCCTTCAGGTCGCGGTATTCGCTGGACTTGAAGTCGGAGAAACGCATGGTTACCGGTCTCGGAGCCATAGCCTGGCAAACTTGGCGGATGCCTTCAGCCAGTTGGTCGACAACCTTTTCCGGTTGACCGATTTTGATCAGATACAGCGGATGTTCATGGATATAGGTAGTCCAGATGAACTCTTCACGCATCAGGCCGATACCGTCGCAAGGCAGAGTAGCATATTTTTCAGCCAGCTCAGGATCGCCCAGGTTCATATAAATCTTGGTGCCGGTCGGCGGGAAGTATTCAGCAGCAGCAACTACTTGTTGTGCCGGTTGTTCAGCCTTCGGCTCTTCGATGATGCCTTCGTATACAACACCATGAGTAGCATCAATGGTTACGTCAATGCCATCGGGAATGGTGGTGGTAGCAGCTTCGCCACGGCTCTTGGTACCTACGATACAGGGAATGCCCAGCTCGCGGGATACGATAGAAGCATGGCAGGTCATTCCGCCGCTATCGGTTACGATTGCTTTCGCTTTCTTCATAGCCGGTACCCAGTCAGGAGCGGTCATTTCGGTTACGAGGATTTCGCCTTCCTTGAATTCGTCGATATGGGACGGATCCAAAATTACATGTACGCGGCCTGCTACATTACCAGGGCTGGCAGGCAAGCCTTTAACGATAACTTTGCGATCAGTAGTCACTTTCTTCTCCTCTTTCGGTGCACCATTTTCTTTGTTACGACGGCTCCATACGGTTTCAGGACGGGCTTGCAGGATGTAAACCTTGTTATCGCGCTCGTCAACGCCCCATTCCATGTCCATGTAGCAGCCATAATGTGCTTCAATTTTCTTAGCGCATTCAGCCAATTGTTTGATCTGCTCATCAGTCAGCTTCTGCTCGTTTTGCTCATCCAGCGGCACAACAACTTCTTCGCAGTCGCCGTCAGCTTTGCGGATCAGCTTAATGTCCTGCGCGTTAACGTTCTTTTCAACAATCTCGCAGGTAGCTTTATTTACAGTATAGTTATCCGGAGTTACGGTGCCTTGAACAACATATTCGCCCAAGCCCCATGCGCCTTCGATGAGGATGTTCTTGTCGTCGCCGGTAGCAACGTTAACAGTGAACATAACGCCTGCAGCCTTGGAGAATACCATCATCTGTACTGCAGCGCTCAGTGCTACATCCAGATGATCAAAGCCTTGTTTTTCACGGTAGTAAACCGCACGGTCGGTAAAGCAGGAAGCATAGCATTCCTTAACCTTAGCAACGATGGTTTCTGCACCCTTTACGTTCAGGTAGGTGTCCTGCTGGCCTGCAAAGCTTGCATCCGGCAAATCCTCTGCGGTAGCGCTGCTGCGAACAGCAACGAACGGATCAGCCTGGCCAACCTTTTCACCCAACTCTTTGTAAGCTTGGGCAATCAGGTCCTGCAGATCCTGAGGCATTTCTTCGTCCATAATTGCCTGGCGGACCTTAGCGCAAACCTCACGCAGCTGAGCGCTGTTGTCTACGTCCAAACCGGCAATCAAATTTTTAATCTTCTCGTACAGACCGGTCTTTTCGAAGAAATATCTGTAAGCGCAGGCAGTAGTTGCGAAGCCATACGGTACAGGTACGTCAACATGAGAAGTCAGCTCGCCCAAGGAAGAAGACTTACCACCGGCGATTGCTACGTCTTTTCTCTCCAGCTGGTCAAACCACAGCAGGAATGCTTTTTCTTTCTCCATAATAATTTGCTCCTTTTAAAATACTATACTTTTTTCTGGGGAAATCCTTAATATAGTGTATACTATATCACATTTAAAGAGCATATTCAAGCGATTTCTGCAGTTTTTTTTAGATTTTTTGTGGAAAATTCCCCGGCATGCTATAATACAGATAAAAGTGAGGTGTGCGCCATGAATTTTATCGACAGCTTCTGCAGTAACATAAAAAAGGTAATTGCCCTTATAGCTTTAATGCTCCTTTTAACGCTCGTTATTTTAATATTTACGCATACATCATTAGGCTATTTTCTTGTGCTGCTGCCCTTAACACTGCTGATTATTTACCTTTTACATAGGATGAAAGAGCTGGATGAACAAGAAAGCTTCTTCCACAGCGTAGTTTTAGCCGTTCTGGCTTTTATTTTAGTTCTCTGTGGACTGCCGAAGGAGGGAGTATTGCTTTCCGCCGTTGTCTATGCCGCAAAGCTTTTGTACAAATACAATAGGATGCTGCATCCACAGGAAAACGAACAGCAGCAGTACAATAATATAAATAATATAAGAACAACCGGTACCGATAATTCCGTCCCCTTTGTTACCTATGATGACACCTGCCCCGACGACGGCGAGGACTATGGCCCGGAAGGCAGCGTTATCTGGGGACCGCGTACTATCGAAGAAAAGATCTATATCAACGGCAAATGGTACATCAACGAAAACAGCGAGGAATGGGAAGAAAACGAAGGCTGCTGAGCCATTAAATAAATTACGCAGACGCTCATATGCATGGGCGTCTTTTTTTGCGCACAAAAAAGCGGTCTTACCAAAGTAAGACCGCTAATTAACAATTGGTGGAGACGAGGAGAATCGAACTCCTGACCCCCTGCTTGCAAGGCAGGTGCTCTCCCAGCTGAGCTACGCCCCCAATAGGCTTCGCGCGCATTTGCGTCGGAAACAAGTAAGATTTTACAGGAAAGCGACGCATTTGTCAAGCATTTTTTATTTGGTAATCAGCTCAACCAGCTTCAAAGTCATCAGGCAGGATTTTTCCACGGCAGCCATCGGCATAAACTCGCAGTTGGAGTGGAAGTTTAGCGCGCCGGTGAAATAGTTCGGCGTAGGGATGCCCTTGGTGGAAATAAAGGAACCGTCGGTGCCGCCGCGCATAGCGATATCCTTCGGCTCGATATCCAGCTCCTTCATTGCTTCGAAAATGTACTCAACACATTTTCTGTTGTCATCGTTCAGCGCATCGGCAATATTGCCGTAAACGTCGGTGATGTTCAGCTCAATGCCGGCCTTCGGATTCTTGGCCTGTACATATTCCACAGCATGACGGATGAACTCCTTGCGTGCTTCATACATCTTTTTGTTATGATCGCGGATTTTGATATCCAAAGTCGCTTCCGAAGCGTTGGATTTAATAGCCTGTACCCAGATAAAGCCTTCGGTGCCCTCGGTGTGCTCTGGAGTCTGCATTCTGTCGAAGCAGTTGATAATATCTACGGCAACCAGTGCCGGGTTAACCAGAGTGTTCTTAGCGGACATCGGATGGGCGGTTACACCCTTGATTTTGATGTGTGCGCTGCCTGCGTTAAAGGTTTGGTATACAACCTCGCCCAGCTCGCAGCAGTCAATGGTATAAGCAAATTCAACCGGGAACTTGCTGAAATCCATCTTCTTGGAACCGCAAAGGCCAACCTCTTCATCCGGAACAAAGGCTACATAAATTTCGCCGTGCGGACGGTTTTCCTTAATGATGGTTTCCAGTGCTACCATCAGGTTGGCAACGGCAGCCTTGTTATCTGCGCCCAGTACAGAGGTACCGTCGCTGGTGATAAGGTCGCTGCCGATATATTTGTTCAGCTCGGGATGCTCGCTTACCTTAATGTAGATTTGCTTTTCAGCGTTCAGCAGCACATCGCCGCCCTGATAATTCTTTACAATCTGCGGATGTACCTCGGGAGAAAGGTTTACGTCAACGGTATCCATATGCGCAACCCAGCCTACATTCGGCACGGGAGCGTGGCCTGCAGGCAGATTAGCCGGCAGACGACCGGTCAGCACGCAGAATTCGCTGATTTCCAGGTCTACCAGACCAAGCTCAGCCAAATCCTCCTTCAGCAGCTTTGCCATATCCCATTGGCCGGGAGTACTGGGGACAACAGCACAGCCCTCCTTACTTTGGGATGGTACGGCAGCGTAACGTAAAAAGCGTTCAGTCAAACGTTCTTGCAAAGACATTTTCAAAAACCTTCTTTCATAAATACATATAACACCCTTCCGTCTGCTCGCTATGCTCGCAGCCACCTCCCCTTAGAGGGGAGGCAAGGTGAATTAACTATAGGACAAGGGAAGAGCTTGCATGATGTCACCCCTCTCCGCCTCGACAAGCTCGGCACCTCTCCCCGAGGAGAGGCTCTCTTCATTATATCATCTCTGAAATAATATTACATTATACGTCTAGGGTAAACATAATCAGCTTGTAAACCCAACGGTATATCCATAAACCAGAAAACATACAGCATAATAGTCAAAGTAACCAGTAACGTAATAGTGTACGGCAGCATCAGGGAGCTCAGCGTACCGATACCGGCGCTCTTCACATACTTCTGGCAATAGAGGATAATCAGCGGATAGAACGCGAACATCGGCGTTACAACGTTAACCGCGGAGTCACTCACGCGGAAGGCAACCTGAGTCAGCTCCGGCGCAATACCTACAGCCATCAGCATCGGTACGAAGATAGGTGCCAGAATTGCCCACTTGGCGGAAGCAGAGGTGATAATAAGATTCAGCATCGCAACGAAGATGATGATGCCGAAAATAGTTACCTGCGGCGGCAGTGCCAGGGACTTCAGGAACTCTGCGCCGGCAATCGCAATCAGCGCACCCATGTTGGAAGCACCGAAAGCATAAAGGAACTGCGCAGCGAAGAAGTAGAATACAATCAGCTGCACCAGAGTTTTGGTGATATCCTCCATCGCAGTGGTAACATCCTTCGGGGATTTGAATTTTCCAACCATTACGCCGTAGGTCAGGCCGACAGCGCCGGTGAAAACAAACAGCAGGGAAACGATGGACTGCATAATCGGCGCCTTGAAGCTTGCCAGCAAGCCCTTGTCATCGCGGAAGATGGAATCGGCAGGCAGCAGCAGGTACACGAGCAACGCAACCATCACAATCAAAAGGCCGGTAGCAGCGTAGAAAGCACGGTTTTCTTTGGGAGTTACGGCGGTGTTGCCGTCCTCGCCTACTTCGATATCATCATCGAGCGGGCAGTTTTTCCACAGCCACGGCTCTACAATCTTTTCCGTCACCCACCAGCAGCTGGGGATTACGAGGAAGGTCGCACCGAAGGCGTAGAAATAGTTGCAGAGTACGTTAACCTGATAGGATGGGTCGATAATCTGCGCAGCGCTCTGGGTGAAGCCCTGAATAACCGGGTCAATCGCGGACGGAGTATAGTTGGCAGCGAAGGCACCGGCAATACCTGCGAAGGATGCACCGATACCTGCCAGCGGATGCTTGCCGCTCGCATAATACATATAGGCCGCAACCGGGATGATGATTACATAGCCGGTATCGGGGCCGAGATGGCTCAGCATACCAACAAGAATAATAATCGGGGTAATCAAAAACTTAGGCGTAACAGCCAGAATTTTTTTCAGCGCAGTATTGATGTAGCCGGAGCCGTCAGCAATACCGATACCCAGGGTAGCAACGATTACCATACCCAGCGGAGGGAAGCCGGAATAGTTGGTAACCATCTTGCTTAACAGGTCGACAAGATTTTTGCCGCTCAACATATTGTTGACCACAATTTCCTTGCCGGTAGTGGGATGCACATAACCAAAGTGCATCGTCGAAAGAATTGCTGACATAATGCAGCAGATGATAAACGCACCGATGAACAAAATCGTGATATCGGGGATTTTGTTGCCGACGCGTTCAATCAGGCCGAGGATGCCGCCGGTCTGATTTTTTGCTTGCGTTGTTTGCATAGGGGACAATCACTCCTTCAAAAAATTAAAAATAACGTCCTTATTATAACATTTTTTTAATATTTATGCAAAAGCATTCTACGAACGACAACCATTTGCCAAACTGTTTCTTCAAAAAGTGCTTGCGTCAAAAAGTCAAATGTATACAGTATTAATATTTTACTATATACAATCTTGGCAAAATCTGTGCTATAATAAATAAAGCAGTTACATCTGCCCCCAAACAAACTATAACAGCAAGGAGTTTTTTTCATGATACTTTCTCAACGTATTCAAAGCCTGACAGCATCTCCTATCAGAAAGCTGTCTCCGTATGCTGACGCAGCCAAGGCTGCAGGCAAAAAGGTTTATCATCTGAACATCGGCCAGCCTGACATTGCCACTCCGGCACAATTCATGGACAGCGTGCGTGAATTCCAGGCACCGGTAATCGCCTACAGCAATTCCAAGGGCGAAATGTTCCTCTTAAAGGCTGTACAGAAATATTATGCAGAAAAAGGCATGGATTATGCAATTGAAGATATTTTCGTTACCAACGGCGGCAGCGAGGCCCTGATTTTCGCAGTTATGGCTCTGTGCGACCCCGGCGACGAAATCATGGTTTTCGAGCCCTTCTACGCTAACTACACCACCTTCTGCAAGGAGTTCGGCGCAAAAATCAACGCTGTTCCTACCAGCGTAGAAAACGGTTACCACCTGCCCAGCGAAGAAGAAATCGAAAAGCACATCACTCCGAAAACCAAAGCAATTCTGCTCACCAACCCCGGCAATCCTACCGGCGTAGTTTATACCGAAGCAGAGCAGGACATGATCTCCCGCATCGTGCGCAAGCATAACCTGGCTTTAATCGCTGACGAAGTATACCGTGAATTCGTTTATGACGGTGCATATCGCAGCTTCGGCACCATGCCCGAGCTGGACAACAACCTGATCATCATCGATTCCGTTTCCAAACGCTACAGCGCCTGCGGTGCGCGTATCGGCTGCATCATCAGCAAAAACAAAGAGCTCAGCAAGCAGGTTATCAAATGCTGCCAGGCTCGTCTGTGCAGCCCGATTCTGGAGCAGGTCGGTGCAGCAGCTCTGTACACCACTCCGGCAAGCTATCTGGAAGAGGTTAACAAGGAATACAAAAAACGCCGCGACACCATCGTTGCAGCTTTGAAGAAGCTCCCCGGCGTAAAGGCTTCCGACCCGAAGGGCGCTTTCTACATCATGGTTAACATGCCTGTTGACGATGCAGAAAAATTTGCTATCTGGACTCTGGAAAACTTCGCTATCGACGGCGAAACCGTTATGTTTGCTCCCGGCAACGGCTTCTACAACACCCCCGGCAGCGGCATCAACGAAGCACGCCTGGCTTATGTATTAAAGAGCGAGGATTTGGAGCGCGCTATCTACATTCTGGGTGAAGCACTCAAAGCATATCCCGGCCGTGTAGAAAAATAAGCCTGCCAAAAATTAAACGCTTACAAAAAATCAGACCTCCTGAAAATTCAGGAGGTCGTAAAACAGTAAAATCAAAAAATGGTGAAAACCTTGTGTTTTCAAGAGGCGGCGTGACGAAAGTCACGCCGTTTCCTTTTTCATCAGCTCATTCAGAGTGATAAAGCCCAGCCCGTCGTACTTTATGTGGATGTGCTGCACCCGCTTGCCGCTGGATTTGTCCAGAGAAAATGCTGCTTCTTACCGTGCTGGTCATCCGTTAACGCTGCTGGCGGATCTCCTGCACCTTTTCAAACCCATCATCGCCGGAGCGCACAGCGTTTTACTGTCGTGTTTCTTCTGCCATAAAATCGTCCTCCTGTTTTTGAGGACAGTGTAGCAAACCGCCGCGACAACAGGGTGGTAGTGCAAAAAAATTATTTCAATGCATTATAGATTGCTCGCATCGTGGAGTCTTCTTTAACATGGGATGTATCTCCGATGGCATACGACTTGAAACCATTGCGTGTAATCATTTCTTTAACTTCATTTATCTGCTTTTTTTCACTCTGATTGTACTCAACCAGCAAAAGACCAAGCAGTGGGGGAAACTCTAGCGAAACGTGCGGGAGCTTCCCTCCGGATAAGGTATTATAATAGTCGATGGTATTGTTGTACTGATTGGTTATTTGCTGTACCTCAGTTTTTAAACGCGCTTTGTATCGCCTGAGCTGGTTAATCACCTCTGCTGATTTTGCTCCTTTGGAATACAATCGATCATCTGACAGACGTTTTACTTCCACGAACATCAATCGCCTATCTATACTATGGTAAAAGACCAAATCAATCCGATCTGTTTTTTTACCTGTGGATGAAAACGCTGCTTCAATATCCAGCAACACAATTTCATATGCGGTCTGCTTATTCAGCGGAGATAATTGGTAGAATCGTGAAGCTTGCAAGCTTTCTGGCGAGCTTTCTTTTTCAAGATTATCAAGAATCTCTTTGAATACACTTTGAAAAGATAGTTTCTCACTTTCAATATCTTTCCGCCACTGTCCAATAGTGTACGGTTTTTTCTTCTGCTGACTGGAAAGTGTGCGTGAACGAGTGATTGGAAGATAGTGATTATAGACCATGGCTTCATAGCCATTGGATTCAGGCAAATTGCAAAGCTGATTTCCGTTGTAATAAATCGTCGCTTCATCATTACGAAACGCAAGAAAAGCGCGACCGGTCTGAATCAATTCACGATTGATTGCTTGCAAAAAGTCATCTGTGGTAAGCTGCTTTTGCAGTGCTTCCATATCACCGATTTTGCGAGTAAAATTCGACATAGACTCACTCCCTTAATCTTTTTATTATACGATTGAGTTTTCCAAAAATCAACGTACAAATTCCATTATTTCCGCTTCTGCCACACAATGTCATATCCCAACTCATCCGCCAGCTCCACTGCCTAGCCATAGCGGAGCGAGCCGCTCTTGAGCTTGCCGGAGAGATTGGGGACGCTGCAGCTCCATCCGTATTCGTCGGAGAGGTAGTCCACCACCTCGGTCATGGTCATGCCGGTGCGGACAATATAAGACTTTATCTCGTGGTGATAGGTTTCAGATTATCTCATATTCTAACTTTTCTCCTGTTTTTTCGGTGCGCTCTATGATAACATGGATTTGTCAGATTGTGACGCCCGTTCGTATAGAGCGCTGATTTTTGATACATGGTTTTTTGCTGGAAATGCTGCCAATGATGTGTTGGTTGCAGGCAACACCCTCAGCTTTTGCCGTTTGATGTGTCTTTGGATGAAAGTTCCCTCGTAGCAACCGTACAAGGTAAGTTGCAGGATGCGATGAATTTTGAGGGCAGTTCTGAGGAAAAGCAAATCCGTTCGTTTCTTGCTACATTTGGCATTGATTATGACAAGCTCTCGAAAGAGCAATTCGTCTCGCTGATTAAACTACTCAAGCTGTCCAAGTACTTGAAAAGTCCCATCAACTAACGCGGGAAAGCAAGACCGCAGTTGGCGCACGGAAAAGGCCAAAAGAAACGCAAATAAAGGAAAGCCGCTGTATCCAGTGCAAAACCTGGATACAGCGGCTTTTCATTGCCAACCCTATCTGACAGATGCTCATTTCGTAATTTCTGTCTAAACCTGTTTTACGAACGCCTGTCTAATTTCAGGAGGTCATTTTTTATTTGCTCTGCAATGCTTCCGCCAGCAGCTTTTCATCGGCAATCGCCTGTGATAGCACCTGCTGCGTGTCCTCGCCCAGGCGCGGCGCACGCTTCCACAGCGCAGCCGGCGTTTCACTCAGCTTCATGGCAAAGCCCAGCTGCCGGTAGCTGCCAAGCTCTGCGTCCTCTACGTTCAGCACCATCTCGTTGGCCTTGGTCTGCTCCGCGTCCACCGCCTCGGCAAAATCCAACACCGGTGTTACGCAGGTGTCCCTGCCCGCCAGCAGTTGCTCCCATTCGGGCAGCGTGTGCTTGGCAAATTCCAGCGTCAGCTGCTGCTTTAAGTAGTCATGGTTAGCATCATCATCTAGCAGGTCCGTCATATCGGGGCGCTGCAGCACCGCGCACAGATTGCTCCAGAACTTCTTTTCCAAGCAACCCACCGCAAGGTAGCGACCTTCCTTCGTCGCATAAATATTGTAGTTGGCGTTGGCACCCGTCAGCCAGTTGTTGCCACGCTCCGCCACAAAACCGCTGCCAAAGTACAGGCTGGCAGCACCGGGCATCAGCGTCATCGCCACGTTATACAGCGAAATATCTATTTCCTGTCCCTCGCCCGTCATCTGTGCATGGCGCAGCGCAATCATAATGCTCATGCCCGCCGCCATCGACGCATTCATATCCGCCATCAGCACGCCCGGAATCGCCGGCTTGCCCTGCGCCTCGCCACTCATAGCGGTAATACCTGCCAGGCTCACATAACCGATATCATGGTCGGCCTGCTTGGCGAGCGGTCCCTTTTTGCCGTAGCCTGTCAGCGAGCAGTAGATAATTCGCGGATTCACCGCCTTCGCCGCCGCATAGTCAATGCCCAGCTTCGTCAGCACGCCCGGACGATAGCTTTCCACCACCACGTCGGCGGTTTTCACCAGCTCCAGAAACGCCTTGCGTCCCGCATCCGACTTCAAGTTAAGCACTACGCTCTTTTTATTGCGGTTCAGCTGCAGATGCCAGTAACCGAAATCCTTTAAAAACGGCGGAAAGCTGCGGGCATAATCTCCCCGCCCCGGCTCTTCGATTTTGATAACCTCCGCGCCGAAATCGGCCAGCAGCATTGTACAATACGGTCCCGGCAGCAGCCGTGACAAATCAAGCACACGAATACCCTCTAAAGCCTGCACAATAACGCCCCCTTAACAGCAGCATATTTTTAGACTAAGTTTTTATACTACCTGGAAGATATAGAATTTGAGATAATTTGTTTCCGGCACCTGCCACAGAATCGGATGGTCCGGAGATTGCTGGCGCGCTTCAATCTGACGCAGGGAAACATTGGCGTCATGCGCAGCGTCCTGCAGCATCTTCACAAACAGCTCTTCCTTCATAAAGTGCGAGCAGGAGCAGGTTGCCAGATAACCGCCGCGCGGCAGCAGTTTCATCGCCTTCAGGTTGATTTCCTTGTAACCGCGAATCGCATTCTTCACCGTGCTGCCGGATTTGGTAAACGCCGGCGGGTCCAGAATAATAAAGTCATATTCACGGGAATGCTTGTTGAACAAATCGCTCAGCAAATCAAAAACATTCGCCTGCAGACCATGCATAACATCGGAGCAATTGTTAATCGCAGCGTTATGCTCTGCCATCTGCACTGCCTCCGCACTGATATCAACCGCGGTAACGCTCGCAGCGCCGCCCTTAGCAGCGTTCAGCGCAAATGAGCCGGTGTGGGTAAAGCAGTCCAGCACATGCTTGCCCTTGGCAATCTTGGCAATCGCCTGACGGTTATACTTCTGGTCGAGGAAGAAGCCTGTCTTCTGGCCGTTTTCTACATCAACCGTATATTCGATGCCGTTTTCGACAATCTCGGTAGTCACAGCGCCGGGTTCGGGACACAAATCGGTAGCAAACCAGTGCTTGCCCTCCTCCATGCCCTCCAGCAGGCGGATTCTTACGTCGTTGCGCTCGTACAGACCACGGATTTCCTGTCCCATCTCGCGCAGTATTTTAATCAGCAGCTCAAACAGCATCTGCTTGCGCATTTCAATGCCCAAGGACAGTGTTTGCGTTACCAGCAGATCATTGTAGCGGTCTACGGTCAGGCCGGGGAACATATCTGCTTCGCCGAAAATCAGGCGGCAGCAGTTAAAATCACGCTCGCCCATAACCGTCAGGCGGTAATCCAGCGCATAACGCAGGCGGCGCTCCCAAAAGGCTTCGTCAAACTTATCATTAGTATTGGTGGAAATAATGCGCACACGGATTTTGGAATGGTCGTTCACAAAACCGGTGCCCAAATATTTGCCCTTGGACGTTACCACATCCACCAAATCGCCGTTGGCATACTCGCCTTCGATTTTAGTTACCTCTTCACCGAAAACCCAGGGATGACCGCCGCGCGCAGCACGCTCTCCCTTCGGGGTTACGAAAAATTTTGCATATTTACGCATATTCTACCTCACGATTTTCATATTAGTATTTCTTTAAGTATAGCATATTTCTTTCATTAGAAAAATACACTTTCTCCAAGACTTACACTTTTAGCCAAGGGATTAAAATTTAATAGAATTTACCGAGCGTTCCAGTACAGGAGCCAGTTTGGAAGCCAACTTGTCATTGAAAATATAGTCATAGGAAATGTAATTTCCGTCCTGTATAAAAATATAGGCAATACTGTGACTGGTAACATCATCAAAGCTGGTTTTAATACATGGTAAATTATTTACAACAGTAAATTCATTTTTGATATTTCTTGCTGTTCTGACCTCTGATTTTAACTGCTTTATAATCTTTTTATCTAAGTCAGCCTGCTCTGCAGCCGAAAGATTAGCAAGAGATTGCGGATAATAGGCATATTTAGGATTATCAGCTATTTTCTGCACCATAATGCCCGTCATCATATCATCATTACTACCTAACATTTGATGGTCAAAGGCAGCTCCTGCATTATACACATCTTCCGGCAGTTCATAGCTATACCTATTGTCAGGAGTAGCAAAACGTTTCCATTTAGTACCAATCTTGATAGAAGCAATCATCTCATTCATGGTTGATGCCTTGAATTTTTCATAATAGTCAGCCTCAATATTGAAACGAAAATCAATCATATCATTAGCAGTAAAAAGTGTATAGTTATCCATTATAAAATCAGGTGTTTTAGGCTGGGCATTAATTTTTCTGACAACATGCAGTGTTTTTCTGCCATCCAGCTTAATGATTTTGTTTTCTATAAGCTCAGCATCCTTTTCTGTAGCTATTTTCTTCTTCAGTCCAGCAAGTACTTCATCTATAAATTTAGCAGAATTAGGACCAGATTTATCTATAGGAGTTACATAGATAAACATTTGCACATTAGAATAGTTTACTTGAAAAATTTTCTTATTATCGGGCGTATACTCACCTTTAGTCAAAAAGCCTGCAGGCATCAGCATAGAAATGGCATTTTTTTCATCGTTAAAAAGCTGCTTGGATTGCTGTACGGATACCTGATTATTGGCAACTGACATTTCCGTCTGCACCGCTGCTTCCGTCGGATTGCAGACATTAATTGGAATAAAGGCTAACATAGCGGCAACTAAAATTCTTTTAAACATTGTACCATCTCCTCATATAAGATACTTTAAGTATAGCATATTTTGCAGGCGGATGCACAGAAAACAGCTCTGCTCTTTGCCTGCGCTTTTGTGAACAGCATATCCTGAAAACAACAACATACACATGACGTAATAGCTCTTCATCTAATATTGTAGGGAGCAGACTGTCTGACAGTTTTTCAACACATAAAAAAAGCTGTCGCACTTTGACATGCGACAGCAGTTTTGCTTTGCTTAGAACGCTGCAACAACAGCGCCTTTGTATTTATCCTCGATGAACTTCTTAACTTCGGGAGAACGCAGAGCATTCATCAGCTTCTGGATTTCCGGACGGTTTTCGTCGCCCTTGCGGACAGCAACGATGTTAGCATACGGAGATTCCTTCGGCTCGGTGAACAGAGAATCCTTCACCGGATTCAGCTTAGCTTCCATAGCGAAGTTGGAGTTGATAACGGACAAATCGGTATCATCCATGGAACGCGGCAGCAGAGCAGCTTCGATTTCTACAATCTTCAGCTTCTTGTCGTTGCCAACGATATCGCCTACGGTAGCCTTAACGCCAACACCATCCTTCAGCTTCAGCAGCTTAGCGCTTTGCAGCAGAGCCAGTGCACGGCCGCCGTTTGACGGGTCGTTCGGAATAGCGATTTTAGCGCCTTCGGGGATATCATTCAGAGATTTGATTTTCTTGGAATAAATGCCCATCGGCTCGATATGTACCTTGCCTGCGGATACAAGATTCATCTTGCGCTCGGAAACGAAGGTATCCAGATAAGGCTCATGCTGGAAGAAGTTGGCATCCAGCTCCTTATCGTTCAAAGCCAGGTTCGGTTTAACATAATCGCTGAATTCGATAATCTGCAGGTCTACGCCCTCTTTAGCCAGGGTGCCTTTGATCTGGTTCAGGATTTCAGCGTGCGGTACAGCGGTAGCGCCAATCTTCAAAGTAACCTTTTTGTCAGCACCGTTGTCTGCCTTTTTGTCTCCGCCGCCACAGCCTGCAGCAACAACTGCCAGGCTTACTAATGCCAGTAATGCAACTAATAATTTTTTCATCTTTTCTTACTCCCTTTCTTTATTTAACACGTCTTGCAAAACATCCGCCTAAGAAAAAAACTCCTTCAGAGGAAGGAGCTGGTCTTCCTCTCATCTTTCAAGATTACACTTGCAGGATGTAGCACCATAACATTTGTCTGGTTGCCGGGCATCATAGGGCCTGTTCCCTCCGCCACTCTTGATAAGAGCGTGTTATTAAGATGTGAGTAATAATATATTATCCTAGTGTCTTTGTCAACATTAATCGCAAAAAAAATTAAGGGCAGAAAATCCTGCCCTTAATCTGTTAACAATGTTACTCTTTTCTGTACTTGGCAATACCAACTTTATAGAAGTCATTACCCTCGCTGTCGATGCAGACGATAGCCGGGAAATCCTTAACCTCGTATCTGCGGATAGCCTCCGGTCCCAGGTCTTCATAAGCAATCATGGTTTCGCTCTTGATGGATTGGGTGATAACAGCAGCAGCACCGCCTACAGCAACGAAATAAACAGCGCCATGCTTCACGCAGGCATCAATAACCTCCTGGCTGCGCAAGCCCTTGCCAATCATGCCGCGCATGCCCTGCTCAATCATGGTCGGGGTGTATTTATCCATACGGCCGCTGGTGGTGGGGCCGGCACTGCCGACAACCTCGCCCGGTTTGGCAGGAGTAGGACCAACGTAATAAATAACATTATTGGTGAGGTCCAAAGGCAGCTTTTCGCCGCGCTCCAGCGCTTCATACAAACGCTTGTGAGCAGCGTCGCGTGCAGTGTAGATATAACCGCTGATGCGTACAACGTCGCCTGCATGCAGGTCTTTGACAGTTTCTTCGGTCAGCGGAGCATTGATATATTTGATTACAGCTTCTTCACTCATCTTCAGGCGCCTCCTTTAAATTTCTGCTTCAGCCTTGCGTGCCTGATGGCAGTTCAGGTTTACAGCGCAGGGCATACCACCGATATGGGTATGGGTAAATTCAACATTTACAGCCAGAGCGGTAGTGCTGCCGCCTAAGCCAGAAGGACCGACGCCGGTCTTGTTTACCAGCTCCAGCAGCTCGTCCTCCAGTGCCGCATAGCGCTCATCCTTGTTGTGCTCGCCTACGGTACGGGTCAGCGCGTATTTAGCCAGAATTGCGGCACGCTCCATGTTGCCGCCGATGCCTACGCCGACGGTAATCGGCGGGCAGGGGTTCGGGCCTGCGGCACGCACGGTATCAACAACAAATTTTTTGATGCCTTCAACACCGTCTGCCGGCTTCAGCATTTTCAAAGCGCCCATGTTTTCGCTGCCGCAGCCTTTGGGGCAAACGATAATTTTAACCTTTTCACCGGGAACAATCTTGGTGTGGATGATTGCCGGAGTATTATCACCGGAATTTTTACGATCAAATACCGGGTCGCCTACAGAGGATTTACGCAGATAGCCTTCAGTGTAGCCCTTTGCTACGCCTGCATGAATGGCAGTATACAAATCGCCGTCAACAAAATGCACTTCCTGGCCGATTTCCAGAAATACAACGGTCAGACCGGTATCCTGACACAGAGGAACAGCTTTTTTCTTAGCCAGCTCGAAGTTCTCAATCAAGGTAGCAAGGATTTCCCTGCCCAAAGGAGATTCTTCTTCAACAGCGGCATTTCTGATCTTGTCCATCATCTCCTGCGGGAGATAGTAGCAGGAATCCATGCACAGCTTGGCAATAACATCAGTGACTTCACTAACCTTTATTTCTCTCATGTTTTCATCCTCCTAAGCTCACATTGTCATTGTGAGAATAATATTTGTATATTGCGTCTTAACGGCCGATGCGTTTAGCAGTATTGGCTCTAACAACCTCAGGATCTACAATTTTGCGTGCCAGGCCCTTTTCGATAGCAACCTTAGCTACAGCGGCAGCAACCGCCGGAGCAACACGCGGGTCAAAAGCGTCCGGTACTACATAGTCCTCACGCAGGTCTTTTTCGTCAATCAGATCGGCAATAGCATAAACAGCGGCAACCTTCATATCCTCGGTGATAGCGCGTGCGCGTACATCAATAGCACCGCGGAATACGCCCGGGAATACGGTTACGTTGTTAACCTGGTTCGGTCTGTCGCTGCGGCCGGTGCCGGCAACTGCAACGCCTGCTTCCTTGGCAGCATCATAGCTGGTTTCCGGAACAGGGTTAGCCAGAGCAAAAACAATAGCCTTGTCAGCCATGCTCTGCATAATTTCTTTGGTGAATACGTTCGGAGCGGAAGCACCGATCATAACGTCCGCGCCCTTGGCAACATCAGCAAGAGTACCCTGCTTATGCTCTTTATTGGTTACGGTAGCCAGATAGCTCTGGATGCGGTCCAGCTTAGCGTCGATGCCTTCATAGAGAGCGCCGAAGCGGTCAACCATGATTACATTTTGTGCACCCATGTTTACCAGCAGACGGCCGATAGCACTGCCGGCAGCACCGCAGCCGTTGACAACGAATTTAGCGGTAGCAATGTCTTTTTTAACAAAGCGCAGTGCGCCCAGTACAGCAGACAGGCAGGCAATAGCGGTACCATGCTGGTCATCGTGGAATACAGGAATGTCGCAGATTTCCTTCAGCTTATCTTCGATTTCATAGCATTTGGGAGAGGAAATATCCTCCAGGTTAACGCCTGCATAGTTAGGCTGCAGCAGCTTAACGGTGCGTATGAATTCGTCCGGATCCTTGGTATCGAGGCAAACAGGCACAGCGTCAACATCACCGAAGGTTTTGAACAGTGCAGCCTTGCCTTCCATTACCGGCATAGCAGCTTCGGGGCCGATATCGCCCAAGCCAAGTACACGGGTACCGTCGGTAATAATAGCAACCATGTTGCCGCGGCAGGTATATTCGAAGGAGAGGTTTTTGTCCTCTTTGATATCCTTACAAGGTTCAGCTACACCCGGGGTATAGGCAATAGCCAGATCATGACGGTTTGCAATAGGCACCTTGCTTACTACAGCAATTTTGCCGTTATTGTCCATATGTAATTTAAGAGCTTCTTCACGCAGAGTCATTGTCATCTTTTTTCCTCCCAAGATTTCCCGACGTAAGCTGTCTAAAAAATCATTAGCTCCGTCCGTTAAATAGTATACACTTATTGTATATTAAACTACCCTGTTTTGCAAGATGTTTTCTGTGTAATCTACATCATTTTAAGGAATTGTCAAAAGATTTTTGCTTACTGCGCAAAATTTTCTTAACCAAAGACTCACACCTTGAAGAATTCCACCTGCGGTGTCTGCCCCGCCTGCAGTGTAAGCACCGCAAAGCAAGGCTCCGAACCGCCGCGGGGGCGGGACGGACTGCCGGGGTTCACCAGCAGCGTTTCCGCATAATACTCGGCCATCGGCACATGCGTATGACCGAACACCACGATATCCTGCCCCAGCTGCTTGGCCCAATAGCCCAAATCAGCCTGCACATTTCTTTCTATATATCTGTGTCCGTGCGTCAGCCAGATTTTGTAGCCTTCTATTTCCAGATACTCATCATATTTACTGCCATCATCCAATAAATCGCAGTTGCCGCGCACACGCACTGTTTTGATGCCTGTCGCATCATGCAGGCGGTTGGCGTCGGCCGCATAATCGCCTGTATGCAGCCACAGCTCGATAGGCGGTGTCTGCTGCAGAATGCGGCGAATCGCCTGCGCGCTGCCATGCGTATCACCCGTAATGCCTATTCTCATTTCTTTTTGCTCCAGATAGCAACCAGCTTACGGATTGCCTTACCGCGATGGCTGATTTTGTTTTTCTCCTGCATGGTAGCCTCTGCCATACCCTTGTGCAGCTCTGTAGACCAGAACAGCGGGTCGTAGCCGAAGCCGTTTTCACCCAAGGGCTCATGCAGCAGCATACCGTCGCAGATGCCGTCTACCTCGTTGAGCACCTTGCCGTCGGGCTGTGCTACGCACAGCGCACAGCGGAAGCGGCAGGTACGCTTAACCTGAAACTTCATGTTGTGCAGCAGCAGTTTGTTGTTGTCCTCGTCGCTGGCCTTTTCGCCGGCATAGCGCGCACTGCGCACACCGGGAGCACCGTCCAGTGCCTGCACCTCCAGGCCGGAATCATCGGCGATGCAGGGCTTGCCCAGCTTCTTTGCATAATAGGTAGCCTTTTGGCGGGCATTGGCAGCAAAGGTGCGGCCTGTTTCCGCAGGTGCTTCCACTGCGTCAAAATCTGCCAGATATTTGATATCAATCGGCAAATCCTTCATTAAAGTTTTAAACTCTTCCACCTTGCCCTGATTATGGGTAGCTACAACCAATTCATTAATCATTATTTAACCTCGATTCTCAGCTTAAGACGCGTATTTATTTTGCAGCGTCCTAATGCTTATTATTTATAGATTTTCTACTGTGCCTGTGGCAATATCCTGCACTAACACATACTGCCAGCGGCCGCGCTTCTTTTCTGCCAGCGCTGCATCGTAGGCCTTTTGCCGGCAATGCGGACAGATTTCGCGCGTCAGGCAGGTAATGAAGGCGCTCTGGTCGCCAAAGCGCGTCCCTTCGGCCGCCGTCTGCAGGGTAAAATAACCGCGGCAGGCCTTGCGTTCGCAATAATGCACGCTTTCCACCTGCTCCTCGCGGATACCCTCCTCATCGTAGTAGATATGCTTGCTGCGCTGCCAGATATTACCGCATTTCGCCAGCAATTCCTTGCTCGTGCGCTCACGGTTGAAGTACAAATCGCCTACCTCGGCAATAAGCTGGTCTACGCGCTTGTTGCAGCGCTCATCCTGCGGACGCAGTCCGCGCAGATCAGGCTCCACCACCTTGCTGTAATCCATGCCTGCCATCGCCAGAATAATACCGGTGTTGACATAAGGCAGGGCGCTTTCAATTGAATAACCGCCCTCCAGCACCGCAATATCCGCCTGCAGCTTATCCGCCAGACGCGCATAGCCCTGTGCCGTCACCTGCATCGAAGCCAGCGGGTCGCTGAAATGGTTATCCTGGCCGGCGCTGTTGATAATCAGCTCCGGCTGAAAGTCCTCCAGAATATGCGTGATTAAGCCGTCATACAGGCGGTGCAGTCCTTCGTCGCCTGTTCCCGGCAGCAAGGGCAGATTGATATTCGTACCCCAAGCCGCAGGGCTTCCTGCTTCATTAGGAAAGCCTGTGCCCGGATACAAGGTGCGCCCGTCCTGATGGAAGGAGATATACAGTGTATCGGGATCGTGGTAGAACACATCCTGCGAGCCGTCGCCGTGATGCACGTCGGTATCCACAACAGCAATCCTGCGGATATTATACCTGCTACGTAAATATTCTACCATTATTGCTTCAATATTAATAGTACAAAAACCACGGATTCCGTGTACTACACGCATAGCATGATGTCCCGGCGGACGCACGAGAGCAAAGGCACGCTGTACCTCCCGCTGCATTACGGCATCGGCCGCCACCAGGCAGCCTCCCGCAGAGGTCAGGTGTGCCGGCGTAATCAAACGTGCAATCGCCGGCACGCCGACATGCGCACGCTGCAAATCCTCGATTTCAGCAAGACGCGGGCGATATTCCTTAATCTCCTCGCAGTCAAAGAGGCCCTCCTCCTCCAGCTGGTCGCGCGTATATAATAAGCGCTCCTGCCGTTCGGGGTGACCGGGGCTGATCATCCAGTCAAACGCAGGGAAAAATACTAATCCCAAGGTATTCTTTGCCATCAGAAGCTCACCTGCTACTAAAAACATAGACAAAAGTGTTTATGTATTAGAAATATTCCTTGTTCATCGTACTCGCTCTCGCTGTCTTGAAAGACAAGCTACTGGCGTTTGTATAGTACTCCGAAGGCGTTGGCAAATATGCTCCTTGCTTAAACAAGAAGATAAGCCTGTTCCCGACTAGCCATCGGTACATATATCGGAACTTTTGTTGTTAAGCTATCCGATATTTTTTTGCATCTCGCAAATTAAGCGAAGCATTGAAATCCCTGTCTTTCGTATAGCCACATTCAGGACAAACATATACACGGTCTTTGAGTTTCAAACCTTTATGAATATGTCCGCAAGCATGGCAAGTCTTGGAACTTGGATAGAATATATCAACAACACGAAATTCTATACCAATAATTTCGGCTTTTCGCTTCAGCTTAACCAAAAAATTATTAAATCGCTGTGCAGCCACAGCTTTTGCCAGATGCCTGTTCTTCATCATGCCTTTGACATTCAAATCTTCCACCGTAATAAAGCGTGGTTTTTGCTTTACGATTTCTTGGATGACTTTATTTTCATAATCCTCACGGATCTGCTTAATGCGATGATGAAGTTTTTGTACTTTTAGCTTTTGCTTTTCTATGTTTGCAGAGGCAGTAGCAGTCTTACCACCTTTCTTCTTCTTAGACTCATATTTACGGCTAAGTCGCCTCTGCCCTCTCCGAAGCCGTTTCTCCAGTTTTTTGACCTTTGAACTTTTATTAATGTTTTTAAACTTTCTGCCATCGCTTACGACAGCTAAATCTTTGATACCTAAATCTATACCGATGCCATCTGTTACTGTACGGTACGATGTTTCTAAATCTTTGTTGTGTTTGGATTTTTCGTCAATATCTACCACTACGGACACATAAAATCTGCCATCTACGCAAGATACCGTTCCGCTGATAACAACTGTACCTACGGGTAAGTAGCCAAATTCTTTGAGCCGGACTTGTTTAAGTGTAGGTATTGTCAATTTGTGTCGCCATATTGTCCAGTCGCCTTTATTATTTTTGGGAAAATAAAGCTTTACATCTTGATTAGATTTCCTTTTGAAGCGAGGAAAACCTGCCAGGCCATCAAAAAATTTCTTGAAAGCAGTTTCAGCGTTTACCAAAGCTTTTTTGCGAGCCTTAGAACCACAATCATTAATCCATGGCAGATTTAACTTCAGCTTATGATTTACATATTTATCAAAATCATTGGCAGACACAAAATGCTTCTGATGGTTGTCTAACAGGCCACGCTGATACATCCTATACAGTTTTTTATTATAGGCAATGTACTGATTATATAAAAATCTGGCAATACCAATTGAGCTAATAATCTTTTCTTTCTGCTCTCTAGTCGGGGCTATTTCTGTCTTGAACGCCTTTAGCAATGCTTTCATCCCCTCTATTTGGTTTTTTATGGACCTATTCATCGCACTCTCTGTTTGTTAGTATATTATGTCACTAATGCGTATATTTATCTATGCATTGAGCAACTTAATATTCCTCCCTGCCGCTAACCTTATAGAGAATTCCCGGCTTCAGCTGCATACGCAGGCTGTAAATATCGCCGGTTTCGTAATAGCCGTGTACTGTATGAAAATGCTCGTAGCTGATAAGCTCCGTTTCCTGGTCGGGCAGCTGCCACTGCGCCGTCTGCTCCCGCAGCCAGCTTGCGAGCAGCTCCTCTGCCGCCTGCTTGTTGAAGCGTCGCGGCAGGCTTTCGCGTTTTCCGCCCTCAGGAATAATGTAATAGCCGTCGGTAGTATCCGCTCTGAGTCCTGCGCTCAGCGTCGGCCTTGCTACCGCCGCGCCGATAGCATTCGCTACCATCGCTCCGGCAGGAATATCCACCGGCAGCGCCATAGATTCGCCCAGCGCCCTTATTAAGCCCGGTGCGCCGCCGCCGACGCCAATCAGCTGCTGCGGAATAAATTCCGTGCCCTTGATAACATCGTTAACCGTATATACGGGCTGCTTAGCCCATTCGTCCAGCATTTCCCGAATCGTTATTTTAATCTGCTCAACGGCGGCAGCCACAATCTTGCGTGCTTCCGCCTGCGGCTCGCCGCCCAGAGCGGCAATCGCCGCCTGCGCCCGCTCCTCATCACCAAAATGCACATAACCCGCCGTAATCAGCGCATCGCTCAGCGTTGCCGTACTGCCACCGACAGCGGCAGCGGGACCTTCGCGCTCGGGGCCGACAACATAACCGTTTGCCGTCTTATGCAGCCTGCTGTCACCGCCGATGCCGATGCTGCGCATATGAAAGGCGCGCACTGCCGTAGGATAGCCGGCAACCGCCGCACCCTTGCGGGCCATCAGCGGCAGGCCGTTCTCCCAGAAGGCAATGTCGGTAGTAGTGCCGCCCACATCCAGCGAGATGCTGTTAACTTGGGGAGCACACAGCGCCTCTATGCCCAGTACGGAAGCCGCAGGACCGGTAAACACAGCCTCCACAGGCTGCTGCAAGGCTGCCGCCAGCGGCAGCGTACCGCCGTCCGCCTTCAGAATATGCACCGGAGCGCTGATACCGCGTTCTGCTAGAGCACGCTCGATGCGTCTACAGAAGCGGGTGAAAAGCTCATAAACCTGCGCGGAAAAATAGGCCGAATTGCTGCGTCGCACAAAGTTCAGCTCACCGCTCAGCTCGCTGCCCAAGAACACCTTGCTGTAGCCGCATTTTTTCAGCTCATGCTCCGCCTGATATTCCAGCTGCGGGTTACGCACGGAAAACTTGCCGCTCACAGCGCACACACCGCTGCCCTTGCGCCGCAGCAGCTCCTGATGCCTGCTCCATTCGATGTTAGCAGTAATCTTGCCGCGATGGTCCACATAACCCGACAGATAATACGGCATCACCGGCAGATGTCCCTTGACGTTCATGCCCGGTCCGGCGATAATTGCCAAAAATGCCGGCGGCAAACTGCCCTCGGTCAAAGCGTTGGTCACGATAGTGCTGGATATTACCACACGCTCCAGCTCCTGCGCCATTCCCGGCTGCAGCACCGCATCCAGCGCTGCCAGCACGCAGTGCAGCACATCGTCATGCGTTGTCGCGCGCTTGGCCTGTGCCACCACATCGCCCTGCCGCAGCACCACCGCATCCGTAAAGGTTCCGCCTACATCAATACCTAACAGCATTGCTTCATCCCTCCTTCATTCCAACAAGAGTGCCAATGCGTATTCTTTAAATCTATGCTATATTTACTTTTATCCTGCTTATTACGGACATTCTATATTAATTATATTATATCATGTTGCCCCCTGCCGTGCGAATAAAATTCCTTACTATAATTATATGCTTTCGCAGCATGCTCAGAAAGCAGACATATGCACGCAAAAAAAAGACGTAAGCTCCGTTGCTTACGCCTTGTAATTATTTTTGGCATCCGGGTGGGGTAATCCTGCAGACATTTTATATTTCTGATAATGTCCTGCAGCTGCGATTGCCGGATGTAAATTGCCGCCGCTTAAATTTAGCTAAGCTCTCAAAAGAGCATCATAGTAAACCAGGCTGGCAGCACCGCATAAAGATAAAACGACAGTACTCAAAATAATAAGATACTTTTTCTGCATTTTAATTCTCCTCTACACACAAAACCCATCTCTGTGTGTGAGGCTATTATAAAATAGGTACTGCCGATAGTCAAGTTAAATGTTATAACGATTTGTTATATTTAATATTCCTGCCCGGCCTATATCAAATTCGCCGTTACCGAAGCCTGCAACAGCTTTTATTTCTCTTTAGCTTGCTAAAAACAGGATAATACCTTATACTATATACTATTATTGTATAAGTAAGGGAGTCGATATGTATTATGGAACGTGAGAGCTTCTCTTCACGCCTGGGATTTATCCTGATTTCTGCCGGCTGTGCCATTGGTTTAGGCAACGTCTGGCGCTTTCCTTTCGTCACAGGTCAATATGGCGGCGCATCCTTTGTGCTCATCTACCTGTGCTTCCTGCTGCTGTTGGGCCTGCCCATCATGGTAGCGGAATTCGCCGTCGGCCGCGCCAGCAGACGCAGTCCGGCAAAATCCTTCGACACATTGGAGCCGAAGGGAACTAAATGGCATCTGTTCAAATATGTAACTATTGCCGGCAACATCATCCTGATGATGTTCTACACCACTGTCAGCGGCTGGATGCTTTATTTTCTCTACAAAATGGCTATCGGTGATCTTTCCGGTCTTGACGCGCAGGGCATCAAAGGCGTTTTCGGTGCTCTGCTGCAGGACCCGGCAACTATGGCCGGTAACATGGCAATCATCATCATGCTCTGCTTCAGCGTTTGCTACCTTGGCGTTCGCAACGGCGTTGAACGCATCACCAAGATTATGATGGCCTTCCTCATCGTGCTGATGGTTGTGCTTGCAGCCAACTCCATGCTGCTTCCGGGCAGTGAAGCCGGCCTCAAGTATTACCTCTACCCCGACTTCGACAAAATTGCCGAGCATGGTGTACGCGAGGTAATCTTCGCTGCTATGGGCCAGGCCTTCTTCACGCTGAGCATCGGCATGGGCTCTCTGTCCATCTTCGGCAGCTACATCGGCAAGGAGCAGAAGCTCACCAACGAAGCGCTGTGGATTATGTTCCTCGATACCTTCGTAGCAATCGTTGCCGGTCTGATTATCTTCCCGGCATGCTTCAGCTTCGGTATCCAGCCGGACGCAGGCCCGAACCTGCTCTTCATCACCCTGCCCAACGTTTTCAACGCTATGAACGGCGGACGTATCTGGGGCACCCTCTTCTTCCTCTTCATGCTCTTTGCGGCAATGTCCACTGTTATTGCCGTATTCGAAATGATTATCTCCAGCATCTGCGAGCTGACCGGCGGTGACCGCCGTCGCCTCATCCCCTTTGCTGTTATCGGCATGATTCTGCTGTCCCTGCCCTGCGTTTTCGGCTTCAATATCTGGAGCGGCTTTGAGCCTCTGGGCAAAGGCACCTGCGTGCTGGATCTGGAAGACTTCCTCGTCAGCAACAATATCCTGCCTTTAGGCAGCCTCATCTTCCTGGCCTTCTGCACTACCCGCTACGGCTGGGGCTGGAACAAATTCATTGAAGAGGTTGATACCGGCAAGGGCATCGGCTTCCCGAAATGGATGCGCTTCTATGCAACCTACATTCTGCCGCTGATCGTCCTGTACATCTTCTTCAACGGCTATTACGCTATGTTCTTCAAATAACATAAGCAAAAACAAAACGAGCAAGATAGTAGTTTTCGCTACTGTCTTGCTCATTTTTTATGCGCTTGGCGCGTTATTTTTAATTACAGCTTGCTTTGCAGCTCCTCCAGCTTAGCCTGCTGCACTGCCAGCACCTTGTCACCGATAGCGAACTGCTTCTCGTTTTCGGAGAAAGCAGGGCCGCCGTAGGATTTACGTGCTTCTACACAATGCTCGGGCTTCAGAGCTACCAGCAAATCGCTCTCGAAGAGGTCGGAGAACTGCTTGTATTCCTCCAGAGAAATCTCCGGCAGGAATTTGCCCTGATGAATAGCATAAGCAACGCATTTGCCGACAACCTCATGTGCCTGACGGAAGGGCAGGCCCTTGCGTACCAGATAGTCTGCCAGGTCGGTGGCATTGGAGAAATCCTTGCTTACAGCCTGCGCCATCTTATCCACATTAACCGTCATCGTCAGAATCATATCACGATAAACAGCCAGCGTGAATTTAACGGTGTCGATAGCGTCGAAGAAGCCTTCCTTATCCTCCTGCAGGTCCTTGTTATAGGTCAGCGGCAGGCCCTTCGCCGTAGTCAGCATAGCCATCAGATGACCATACACACGGCCGGTTTTACCGCGTACCAGCTCGGAAATATCAGGGTTCTTCTTCTGCGGCATCATAGAAGAGCCGGTGGCAAAAGCATCGTCCAGCTCCACAAAGCCGAATTCGGTGCTGCTCCAGAGGCAGATTTCCTCGCTCAAACGGCTCATGTGCATCATGAGGGTAGAAGCAAAGGAAAGGAATTCAATGATATAGTCACGATCGCTTACTGCGTCCATGCTGTTCGGATAAACTGTGCCGAAGTTCAGCTCCTCCGCAACCATAAAGCGGTCGATAGGGAACGTAGTACCTGCAATCGCACCGGCACCCAGCGGCATCATGTCCGCGCCTTCCCAAACGCCCAGCAGGCGGCGGAAGTCACGCTGCAGCATATTGAAATATGCCAGCATATGATGAGCAAAAGTAATCGGCTGCGCACGCTGCAGATGGGTATAACCCGGCATCAGAGTTTTTTCGTGCTTTTTGGCAACTGTTAAGAGAGCTTCCTCAAATTTAAGCAAAAGCTCAGCGATTTCGGCAACCTCACGCTTCATATACATATGCATATCGAGCGCAACCTGGTCGTTACGGCTGCGTGCGGTATGCAGACGAGCGCCGGCGCTGCCGATACGTTCGGTCAGACGCGCTTCCACATTCATATGAATGTCCTCCAGCGCAACGTCAAAATGGAAGTTGCCTGCTTCAATATCAGCCAGGATGTCTTTCAGACCGGCAATGATCTTCTCCCCGTCCTCTGCCGGAATGATACCGCATTTAGCCAGCATACCGGCATGAGCAATGCTGCCGCGGATATCCTCGTGATATAAGCGTTTATCAAAATCAATGGACGCATTAAATGCGTCCACCAATTCGTTCGTATTCTTACTGAAACGACCGCCCCAAAGCTTGGCCATTATTTCAGGTTGCCTTTCTTCATCAGTGCTCTAACTTTCAGCGGCAGGCCGAAGAGGTTGATGAAGCCAGTAGCATCTGCCTGGTTGTAAACTTCGTCTTCGCCGAAGGTTACATATTCCTGGCTGTACAGGGAGTACGGGGATTTAACGCCTGCACTGTAGATGTTGCCTTTATAAAGTTTCATGCGAACAGTACCGGTAACGGTTTTTTGAGTTTCGTTAACGAAAGCATCCAGAGCCTCACGCAGCGGGCTGAACCACATGCCATCGTAAACAAGCTCGGAATAACGGATGGAAACCTGTTGTTTGAAGGATTGGGTTGCACGGTCTAGGCAAAGGTTTTCCAGATCGTTGTGGCCGTAGTAGATGATAGCACCGGCAGGGTTTTCATAAACGCCACGAGATTTCATGCCAACCAGACGGTCTTCAACCATATCGGTAATACCAACAGCATTGCGGATGCCGATTTCGTTCAGTTTTTCAACGAGCTTAGCCGGGCTGAGTTTTTCGCCGTTAACGCTTACAGGCACGCCTTCAACGTATTCCAGCTCAACATATTCCGGTTTATCAGGAGCTTTTTCAGGAATGTTGGTAACGATGAACAGCTCATCTTTCGGTGCATTCCACGGATCTTCCAGGTCGCTGCCTTCATGGGACAGATGCCACATGTTGCGGTCCATGGAGTAGTCATGGTCATGAGATACAGGGATAGGAATGTTATGTGCTGCAGCATAGTCGATTTCCTGGTCACGGCTGCGCAGTTCCCACTCACGCCACGGAGCAATGATTGCCAGTTGCGGAGCCAGAGCCTTTACGGACAGTTCGAAACGAACCTGGTCGTTGCCTTTGCCGGTAGCACCGTGAGCAATAGCATCAGCACCTTCTTTTTCAGCAATTTCAACTAATTTTTTAGCAATCAGCGGACGAGCGAAGGAAGTACCCAGCAGGTATTTCTTTTCGTATACAGCGCCGGCTTTAACGGTGGGCCATACATAGTCGCTGATGAATTCTTCTTTCAGGTCCATGATGTAGCATTTGCTTGCACCGGTTTTCAGTGCTTTGTCATGAACGGGTTCCAGTTCGTCGCCTTGGCCAAGGTCAGCGCAGGCAGCGATAACTTCGCAGTTGTTGTAATGCTCTTTCAGCCAGGGGATGATTACGGATGTATCAAGGCCACCGGAGTAAGCCAGAACTACTTTCTTAATATCTTCTTTTTTCATTATAATAGCCTCCCATTTCTGTATAATGCTATGCATTAGTGAATAAACTTACAAACTTCTTGTATTATATACCCTTTTTATGCATAAATCAAGTATTTAAGCGCATGTATACAATACTTTTTGTGTACAGGATGTAACAAAAAGCCTAAAATATAGCTTGTTTCAGAAAATTTTGTCTGTAATCGAGTAGGAGACTGCTCATTATTTGAGCAGTCGTCCTCTCACACCACCGTGCGTACCGTTCGGTACACGGCGGTTCAAATACCATAATGCTTGATTTGCATTGTCTCTTTCTCTGTTATCCCGAGTTCCAACACTCGGCACTCCTGCATACCATTCGCGTTCCACGCTATCTATTTGCAGGCAGCCCTTTCGGTATTCTGCTTTCATTGTGTTGGACTCCTTTCTCCA
>NZ_CABQHJ010000030.1:0-40150 GCF_902463975.1 uncultured Phascolarctobacterium sp. | reverse complement strand
AGCATAGCTTAAATTTTTATTAAAAGCAACCTAAGCTATGACTATATTATACGAGGAGGAATTTAATTATGTTTCCAGGTGGCATGGGTAATATGCAGGCAATGATGAAAAAGGTACAAAAAATGCAGTCCGATATGGCGAAAATGCAGGAGGATCTGAAAAGCCGTACTGTAGAAACTTCTGTTGGCGGCGGTGCTGTAACCGTTGTTGTCAGCGGTAAAAAAGAACTGAAATCCATTAAAATCAATCCGACTGCTGTAGATCCCGAGGATGTAGAAATGTTGGAGGATATGATCCTGACAGCTGTCAATGACGCTATGAAGCAAATTGACGAGCTGACCGAAAAAGAAATGGCTAAGGTTACCGGCGGTATGAAGCTGCCTGGCATGTTCTAAGCTGATGGCAAGAATGATCAGGCCGCTGGCTAATTTATACGAGCAGCTCAGGCGTTTACCGGGCATTGGTTCGAAAACAGCTATGCGACTGGCCTATCATGTGATTGACATGCCTGCGGAGGATGTGAAGCAGCTGGCGGCGGCTCTGAGCGGCGCCAAGGAGCAGATTCACTATTGCAGCCGCTGCTTTAATCTTACGGATAGCGATGTATGCGAGATTTGCCGCGACAGCTCGCGCGATAGCTTTACTATCTGCGTAGTAGAGCAGCCGCAGGATATTGCGGCGATGGAGCGCAGTCATGGCTATCACGGATTGTATCATGTGCTGCATGGTGTGCTGTCACCGCTGGATGGTATTGGTCCGGAAAAGCTGCGCATCAGAGAGCTGCTCTTGCGCCTGCAGCAGGAATCAGTCAGTGAAATTATTATTGCAACCAACTCAGATGTAGAGGGCGAGGCGACTGCTACCTATTTGGCGCAGCTGCTGAAGCCTGTAGGAATAACCGTCAGCCGTATTGCTCATGGCCTGCCGATGGGCGGCGATTTGGAATATGCTGACGAAATAACCTTGTCTAAGGCGCTGGAAAACAGGCGCACGATGTAGAAAGGAATGGCGATATTTATTTATGGAACTTAATGCTATTTTGTCACCGCTTGGTGCTTTTGGACCGATGATTGCTGGAGTACTGTTGCTTTTAGTAATAGTAAAGCTGCTGTCGATGCCCTTCAAGCTGGTGTGGAATGGTCTCTGCGGCGCTTTACTGCTGTGGTTTATCAATGTAGTAGGCTCGTTGGCGGGCTTTACGATGAAGATTACTATTATCAAGGCTTTGATTGCCGGCTTCTTTGGTGTTCCCGGTGCTCTTGCCGTAGTGCTGTATGAGCTTTTAGTTAAATAAGATAATTTGCTTTTGCCTCTGCACGTTGCTGCAGGGGTATTTTTATGCGCTTCGACGGGATAATCGTAAATAATATTGTATACACGGCAATAATACTGTATACAATCGGACTTTTCTCTGATAAGTTGTTATAATTAGCTTAACAGTTTTTTTACTTAATTATCTGGGGGTTGTAAAAATGAATTTATCTACAAAAATTTTAATCGGCCTTGCGCTTGGTATTATTGCAGGCCTGGAGCTGGGTGCTGAAGGCGCCGGCTTCGCCAAGACCTGGATTGGTCCTCTGGGAACAATTTTCATGAACATGATCAAAATGGTTATCGTACCGCTGGTATTCTCCAGCCTGGTAATTGGTGTCACCAGCCTTGGTGATATCAAAAAGGTAGGCCGTATCGGTGTAAAAACTGTAGCGTACTATCTGGTAACCACTGCTTTTGCTATCGTTATCGGTCTGGCAATCGGTACCATCATGCAGCCGGGTGTTGGCCTGCATATGGCTGCTGATACCGCTAAGGTTGCTGCTAAGGCTGCACCGCCTATTTCCAAGGTTATCATTGACATTTTCCCGACTAACCCGCTGGAAGCTATGGTTAAAGCCAACATGCTGCAAATCATCGTTTTCTCGCTCTTCGTTGGTGCCGGTATTACTGTTGTCGGTGAAAAAGCTAACGCTCTGAAACACACCATCGATGGTCTGGCTGAGGTTTCCTACAAAATCGTCGGCATGATCATGGCTGTTGCTCCGATTGGTGTTTTCGGTTTGATTACTCCGGTAGTTGCATCTAACGGTCCTGCTGTTCTGCTGCCGCTGCTGAAGGTTGTTATCGCTGTATATCTGGCTTGCCTCCTGCATGCAGTTCTCGTTTATGGCTCTATGATTAAATTCCTGGCTGGCATGGGCTTTATCCAATTTATTAAGGGTATCGCTCCGGCGTCTCTGATGGCCTTCAGCTCCTGCTCCTCCGGTGGTACTCTGCCGCTGACCATGAGCTGTGCTCAAAAAATGGGCGCTTCCAAAGAGGTTTCCAGCTTCGTTCTGCCGTTGGGCGCAACCATCAACATGGATGGTACTGCTGCTTATCAGGGTGTATGCGCACTGTTCATTGCTCAGCTGTACGGCATTGACCTCACCGCTTCCCAATATATGACCATTATCGTTACCGGTACTTTGGCTTCTATCGGTACTGCAGGTGTTCCGGGCGCCGGCTTCATCATGTTGACCATGATTCTGACCAGCCTTGGTCTGCCGCTGGAAGGCTCTGCTCTTATCGCAGGTATCGACCGTATCCTGGATATGCCGCGTACCTCTGTTAACATCACCGGCGATGCTGCTGTAACTCTGCTGGTTGACAAGAGCGAAAAAAAGCATGCAGAAGCTGAAGCTCCTCTGTACTAATTAAAATCTGTCTTTCCCTTGGCGTCAGTTGCGTTAGCGGCTGGCGCTTTCCTTTTATGCAGAAACATATTGTTTAAAGTGCAGTTTTCAAGGATTGTTACCTGGATTTTACAGCTTAGTTACATTTGTTGGCAGGAAAAAACTTTTGCTGCGCAGAAATTTATAAATACTATTTAATTTTGCAGGCAAAGGTGTTAAAATAAGGTGTTATTATGAATGAGATGGAAAAATTACAGTATGTATTGTTTGAGCGACTCCACCGTCGTGCTCCTGGCATTGATAAGCTGGACCGTTTGTGGGACGCTGCTGTGCTGCTGCCCTTAGTGCGTACTCCAGAAGGCATCAGTGTGCTTTTTGAAGAGCGGGCGCATACGCTGCGCAGTCAGCCGGGTGAAATATGCTTTCCCGGCGGTAAGTACGAATGTGCGGATAACAGCTTCCGCAATACCGCAGTGCGCGAAACCTGTGAGGAGCTTGGCCTGCAGCCGGAGAATATCACCATCTGCGGTGAACTGGATTGTCTGGTAACGCATAACGGACCGATTATCCACCCCTTTGTTGGTCTGATTGATGATATCAGCAAGATTACGTACAGCAAGAGTGAGGTGGAGCGCATCTTTACTGTGCCGCTTAAGGTGCTTTTGGAGCAAAAGCCGCGGCGTGGCTCTGTACAGCTGGCCGACCATCCGGGTGATGATTTCCCGTTTGACCTGGTGCCGCAGCGAAAGCGTGGCTGGCGCATGAACAAGTCCTATTATGTGTATTTTTACCTGTATGAGGATAAGGTTATCTGGGGCCTGACTGCACGCATGCTGTATGCTTTCCTGTACCGCAGCCGCAAGGAGCTGACGGAATATCTGGCAGAAGAAATTGATTGAGAGGTTATATAAGGATGAAAAGCATTCTCCAGACAAAAATTTTAATGATTGTAACGGCTATCTGTGTAGTAGGCTATATTGCCTTCGGTTATTTCTTTCCGGAAACGGGATTGGATAATCTTGCGCCGACAGACAGGCTGAATCTGAAAAAGAATATCGTTGTTATGGGTGTTGACGAACGCTCCGATGATGTGGGCCGCAGTGATACGCTTTTTGTCGTAATGTTCGACAGCAGCAACAAAAGCGCTTCCCTGCTTTCGGTACCGCGTGATACACGTGTACGCATTGACGGTCACGGCTGGGATAAGATTAACCATGCCTACGCTTACGGCGGTCGTGAGCTGACACAGAAAACTGTAGAAGAGCTGCTGGGTATCAAAATCAATAATTACGTAATGGTTGATTTTAAAGGCTTTACCGGTCTTGTAGATGCTATCGGCGGTATTGATATCGATGTGGAAAAAGACATGTACTACCATGATTCCTGGGACGGCTTTACCGTTGACCTGAAAAAGGGCCGTCAGCATCTGGACGGCAAAACGGCCATCCAATATGTGCGCTTCCGTGATGAAGAGGGCGATATCGGCCGTATCCGCCGCCAACAGCATTTCCTGATGGCAGTTTATGATAAAATCACCTCTGCCGATATGCTGCTGCATATCCCCGGTCTGGCTAAGCAGCTGACCTCTATGGTGAAGACTGATATGCCTCTTGGTGATATGATGGATTTGGGCAGAGCACTGCATTCTATGGTTAAGGAAAAGGGCCTGTCTATGGCGATGGTTCCTGGTACTCCGAAGTATATCGATGGCATCAGCTATTGGCTGCCGGATATCACCGACCTGCGTGAGCTGATGGTTAAGATGCAGGGGGCAACCATGACGGAGCACTACAAATCTGCAGCTGAGCTGATGGAGAAGGAATACAACAATGCTGTGGAAAAGGTAGAAAAGGGCGATGACAGCGAGGAAAACAAGGAAGCTGTCAAGGAAGAAAAGGAACTGAAGGCTAAGAAAGAAGAAAAAGCGAAGGAAGAAAAGAAGAAGCAGGCTGATAAAGATAAGGATGCAGGTAAAAATACTGCTTCCCAAGAAGCTTCCTCTGACAGCCGCGGCGTTGTACGTCTTGTTAACTGCAGCGGCAGTAAGACAGCAGGCGCAGATGCTGCTGCGCGCTTGCGCAATGCCGGCTTTGAGGTTATCAGCGGCGGCAGTGGTGATGTAATTGCCAATACAATTGTTATTTCTACGACTAATAATGGTGCTGTTGTCAATCGTCTTTCCAACGTTCCCTTTGCGCACCAGATGCGCATCAGCCGCGACGGTGCTGCTGACTGCGATGGTGTTGTTATGCTGGGCGCAGACTTCAAATAAGCTTGATAATAAATAAAAGAGCTGTCCACGAATCAGAAGGTGCTTCTGAAGCTCGTGGACAGTTTCGTTATTTAACGTAAAAAAATTTACAAAAAACTCTTGCATTTTGTATACAAAGATGGTATACTAAGAACATCAAAACAGCCCCTCATTTGGCCCTTCTTCGTAAGGGCTTTTTTTTTTGCCATTTTTAGAAATTTAGTATATAATTTTTGAAATATTGTCAGTTAGCCATAGTCAATGTAGCAATAGTTTTCAGAATATGGTACAATATAATATAATATGGGAGAGGAACGGATATAACTTATATAGAGAATATTCATAACTAACAGGAGGCTTATATGCACGATGAAATACATGTTGTCGTAGATAGTATTTCGGCAGCAGACGAAACAGCTTTGAAGGATGATTCACGTTGCCACATTCTGCGTTTGATTATCCGTCATGGAGATTTGGAATGGCAGGACGGGGAACGTTCGCTGGCAGAATTGTTCGGTATGGTAGACGCAACCGGTAAGCTGCCGATTACCTCTCAGCCGCCTATCGGTGTGGTAGTGGAGCTTTTCACCAAGCTTGCTCAGGAAGGCAAAAAGGTTATTATGCTGACAGTTGACAGCGTGCTCAGCGGTACCTATCAGACCGCCTGCGTTGCTGCACGTCAGGTAATGGATGATATAAAGGGCGCGGATATCCGTGTAATCGACAGCAAGACTGCTGCCTGCCCTATCAGCGGTATTGCGATGGAAGTACTGAAGCATACAGCTGCAGGCATGGATATTGACGAGGCCGAAAAAATGGCGCGTGAGATGGTTGCGCGTACAGAAACATTTTTCAGTGTAAATACATTAGACTATTTGCAAAAGGGTGGACGCATTGGCGCAGTTGGCGCTTTGATAGGAAGTATTTTTGGTATTCGCCCTATTGTGCACTTAGATAAAGAGGGCAGACTGGAAGTTGCAGACAAATGCCGTACCCGTAAAAAGGTTATGAAGCGCATGGTTGAGATGGCTGCGGAAAAAGCACCCATTGAAGCAATTTTCGTCGCTCATGCAGAGGCTTTGGCAGATGCAGAGGATTTAAAACAGCAGATGCAGGAATTGTTCCCGAATGTACCGACTATGCTTACAGGTATCGGCACCGTTTTGGCTGCTCATCTCGGACCTGGTGCTATCGGCGTATTTGTCCGTCGCAAAGCCTGAAAGGAAAGGTGTGGGGTTTAGATGAATAATAGCAAGGTAATTACCGGCAAGCAGCTGAAGGATATGCTGCTGGGTGCTTACCATAGCTTTGAAAAGAATTTTGAAGCTATTAATGATTTAAATGTTTTTCCGGTACCTGATGGCGATACCGGTACTAATATGATGCATACTATGGCATCCGTGGCGAAGGCTATCAGCGCAATGAGCGATGAGGCCGAGGCCGGCGAAATCGGTGCCGCAGCTGCCCGCAGCGCTATTATGGGTGCACGTGGCAATTCCGGCGTAATTTTATCGCAGCTGCTGCGCGGTATCGGCAAGGGTGTTGCCGGTAAAAAGACGCTGAACAATACAGAAATCGGTAAGGCCTTCCAGTTTGGTATTTTATATGCCTATCGCAGTGTATCCAAGCCGGTAGAAGGTACTATTCTGACAGTAGCCCGCGGCATGGCCAAGGGTGCTTATAACGCTGTCCGCGGCAACGTTAGCCTGGAGGAAGTACTGCTGGAGGCTATCCGCAGCGGCAAGGAAGAGCTTGCAAGAACTCCGGAGCTGTTGCCTGCATTGAAGGCAGCCGGTGTTGTTGATGCCGGCGGCCAAGGCCTGATTGTCTTTTTCGAGGGCTGTCTGGCAGGCCTGCGCGGTCAGGATTGCGAAGTGCTGGATGTTACACCGCGTGCCAAGGTACAGATTCAAAAGGGCGAGCCGCTTGATTTGGAATATCCTTATTGCACCGAATTTATCGTCAAGGATGCTGATGTTGATAAGCAGACCGTAAGCAAGGCCTTAGAGGGCATGGGCAATTCTATGATTGTAGCAGTGGTAGAGGATATTGTAAAAGTGCATATCCATACTAAGCATCCCGGTGATGCGCTCAACATGGCGCAGACGTGGGGAACACTGCATGATATCAAAATAGAAAATATGCGTGACCAGCACGAAAACCGTCTCTTTACTGCCGAGGATATTCAACCGGTAAAGCATGGCGTTGGTGTGCTTACTGTTGCAGCCGGCGACGGCATTGCAAAAATCATGCATGAAATGGGCGCTGCAGAGATTATCAGCGGCGGACAGAGTATGAATCCTCCGGTAGAAGAGTTTGTCAATGCTATTGAAAACGGTACCTGCGAGCAGTACATTATTCTGCCGAACAATAAGAATATTGTTTTGGCGGCTGAGCAGGTGCGTAAGCTGCTGGGTAATTCCAAGGTAGCCTATGTTCCTACTACCAATATGGCGCAAGGATTGTCTGCACTGCTGCATTTCGACGCAACACGCAGTATGGACGAAAACACTGTTATTATGACCAAGGAAGCCAAGGAAACAGCCAGTGGCAGCATTACCGTAGCTGTACGCGACAGCGTAGTAAACGGTATTGCTATCCATGAGGGCGATTATCTTGGTATCTTAAACGATAAAATTGTTTGCAACGGCAGCAGCATGGAGGAAGTGCTGCAGAAGATGCTGACAGATGGGGATTATGAACTGATCAGCTTATATTATGGTGCCGATGTAACTGAAGAGCAGGCTGAAAAGCTGGCAGCTGAAGTGGAAGAGCTGAATGATGAGTGGGAGGTTGAAACCTTTTACGGCGGACAACCGCTGTATCCGATTCTTTTGGCAATGGAGTGATGAAATATGCTTACAAGTCAGGAATTAACCAACCTGTTGCGCGAGCGTGGCTATAAGGTCACCCCTCAAAGACTTGCTGTTTATGAAGCCTTGGCTGATGAAACATGGCATCCGAATGCAGAGATGCTGTTCAATAAGCTGCAGCCGAAGTTTCCTGCTATGAGCTTTGCTACGGTATATAAAACTGTAGAGATTCTGCACGATATCAACGTTATTCAGATTCTGAATACGGGTGAGGACAGCTTCCGTTATGATGCCGATGTCAGCGAGCATTATCATCTGCGCTGCTTGAAATGCGGTGCGGTAGACGATGCGCTGATGGATGACGGCGTTAAGCTGCAGCTGACACAGGATGTAGAAAAGCAGAGCGGTTATACTATCAGCCGCCGTCAGTTCTATTTCTTTGGTCTGTGTCCGAAGTGTTCTACGATGCATTAAACTATAAAGAAGTGTACCGATTCTCTAGCTGATTGGTACACTTTTCTTTATATATTGGGTAATTATGTCAGATTTTTGTAGCGTTATTTTTACCAAAATGCCACAATAGCAGTTAGTGAATTTGCTATAATAAAGATGTTATATTGATAGGAGTGAAGGCGTTGTGCTAAACGACTTTCAGATTGTGATGCTGGCCAGCGGCAGCAAGGGGAATGCCGCTTTGATAAGCACAGCAAAGCAACGCTTTTTGGTTGATATAGGTATCAGCTGCAGAGCGTTGACAACGAGAATGAAGGAAATAGGCGTCAGCGTAAACGAGCTGGACGGCGTGTTTATTACACATGAGCATGTCGACCATGTCCGCGGGCTGGCAACCTTTTTAAAAAATTATCAGGTGCCTGTATATAGCAGTGCGCTTACCTGGCGTGCAATATTAGCCAAGGACAGCAGTCTGGTGCGCCAGAATTGCCGTCTTATTGATAATAACCGCCTGCTTTGCGGTGATCTGGAGGTGCAGAGCTTCAGCATACCGCATGATGCTGCTGACCCGCACGGATATACCTTTACGAGCCGCAGCAATGGTTCAAAGTGCACTTATCTTACAGATGCAGGCTTTGTGACTGATACCATCCGTGAGGCAGTTGCAGGCAGCAGTGCCTTGGTGCTCGAAGCCAATCATGATGTGGAAATGCTGAAAAACGGTCCTTATCCGCGTCAGCTGAAGCAGCGCATTTTGAGTACGCTGGGACATTTATCCAATGATACCGCCGGACATTTTCTGACGGAGCTCGAGCGTCTGCCGGAGCATATCGTGCTGGCGCACCTGAGCGAGCACAATAACCTGCCGCAGCTGGCGCAGGATACGGTGCAGAATATTTTACAAGATAATAACCGCCTGCAGGAAACAGAGCTTTTTGTAGCTGCCCAGAACAGGGTAGTGGCAGACAGTCCGCTGCCGGCAGTCTTAGATTTAAAATAAGGAGTGGATACAGATGAACAAGAGTATCTGGAAAAAATCGGCCAATATTTTTGTCTGTGGCCTTTTAGGTGCGGCAATTCTGGTTGCTGGCTGCGGCGACAATAAAACATCTGCCGCAGTGCATGATAAGCCTGCTGCCAAGACTGAGCAGCAGCTGAGCGCAGCGCGCAATACACCGATTGTAGCTGCCGCCAAGAAGGTTGGTCCTGCTGTCGTAGGTATTACCAACAAGGCGTATGTGCGTGACTTCTTCAACCGCACACAGCTGATGGAGCGTGGTACAGGCAGCGGCGTTATTTATGACAAGGCCGGCTATATTGCAACCAACAACCACGTAGTTGAGGGTGCATCGGAAATCATCGTCAGCCTGCCTGACGGACGTACCGTTAAAGGCAAGGTTCTGGGTGCCGATGCCGTAACCGATTTGGCTGTAGTAAAAATTGATGCGGATAACCTTACCGTTGCCACCTTTGGTGACAGCGATACACTGCAGGTCGGCGAACCGGCAATTGCTATCGGCAACCCGCTGGGACTGGAATTTCGCGGCAGTGTAACCGCAGGCGTTATCAGTGCATTGAATCGTAGCATTGAAGTAGGCGAGCGTAAGTTCAACCTGATTCAGACTGATGCGGCAATCAACCCCGGTAACAGTGGCGGTGCTTTGGTAAATGCTGACGGCGAGGTAGTCGGCATTAACAGTGCTAAGGTTGCTGTAAGCGGTGTTGAAGGCATTGGCTTTGCTATTCCTATCAACACAGCTAAACCGATTCTGCAGGAGCTGGCAGAGCGTGGTCGTGTGGCAAGACCGTATCTGGGTGCTTCACTGATGGATCAGGAAATTGCTAACCGCTATGGCTTTGAAATCAACCTGCACGGCGGTATCTTCCTCGTTAAGGTTGTTCCCGGCAGTCCGGCAGCGAAGGCTGATATCCGCCCCGGCGATATTCTCCTGAGCTTTAATGGCAGCAAAGTTAAGACTGCTGTTGACCTGCGTACTGCTCTGTCTAAATGCAAGGTAGGCGACAGAGCCGAAGTAACTATTATGCGTAACGGTCAGAGAGAAAGCAGAACTGTGGTATTGGAAGAGGTTCCGAAGGATTATGGCAATTGAAGATAACGATAGCCTGTGTAGGCAAAATTAAAGAAAAATATCTTACTGCGGGGATAGAGGAATTCAGCAAAAGACTGACACCCTTCTGCAAGCTGGAAACGCTGGCAATTAACGAAGAGCGTATGCCCGATAATCCCTCCCCTGCGGAAAAGCAGCAGGTGCTGGAGCGTGAAACGCAACGCCTGCTGGCAATTATTCCGGCAAATTCCTATGTGATTTTGCTGGATGTTATCGGCAAGCAGCTGAGCAGCCCGGAGCTGGCAGCGAAGCTGGATGAGCTGGCGCTTTCCGGCAACAGCCATATTACCTTCGTGATTGGCGGCGCCTTTGGCTATACTGATGCGTTGCGTAAGCGTGCTGATCTGGCGCTGAGCTTCTCTAAGATGACTTTTACGCATCAGATGATACGTTTATTGCTGATTGAACAGATTTACCGTGCTTTTAAAATCAGCAGAGGCGAAAAGTATCATTGGTAAGTTAAGCTGAATAAGCAATAAAAAGAGTCGTGCGCAGGCACGGCTCTTTTTCGTTGCAACAGAAGTGAAACGTAAAAATTTGCGTTTCATTTGCGTATTGGCTTTGAAACTAATAATTAGATGAAAGTGGAACGAAAATAAAACGTAAAAAAATACGTTGCGCTTACTGCTGAGTTCTGCTACAATTTGTTTAGTAGTGATAGGAGGCGTAACAGATGAAAGAAACTAAAAGCCTGGAATTTAAGTCTGAGGTCACCAATACATTTCTGAAAACAGTCAGTGCTTATGCTAATTATGGCGCTGGAGAAATTTTATTTGGCGTAAGGGATGACGGAACTCCTTGCGGTATAAATAATCCTGAAAAGGTATGCCTTGATTTAGAAAATCGTATCAATGACAGCATTTCACCAAAGCCTGATTTTACACTGAGAATTAATTCTCAAAATAATACTATAGCTTTAAAGGTTTCTGAAGGTTTGGACAAACCGTATTTGTACAAGGGAAAGGCCTATAAACGTAATGATACTTCTACCATAGAGGTTGATAGAGGGGAATTGAATCGTTTGACTTTACTTGGTACGGGAAAATATTATGATGAACTTCCTGCTGGAAATAGCGAATTAAAATTTACTATTTTAGAAAAGGAATTGCAGGCTAAGCTTGGCATTAAGAAGCTGACAAAAGATATATGCAGAACCTTGAATTTATATTACAGCAAGGACAGATTCAACAATGCCGGAGAACTTTTGGCAGATACTAACAGCTTCCCGGGCATTGATATTGCTAAATTTGGTAGCAGCAATGATGTGATTTTAGATAGGGAGCTCATTAAGAATGTATCAGTTATTGAGCAATTTGCTAAGGCTATAAAGCTATTCAGGCGTTATTATGTATATGAACTGATAAAGGGAGCTGAACGAATTACTAAGGAACAGATTCCTGAAAAGGCATTTCGTGAGGCATTAGCTAATGCTTTAGTACATCGCACTTGGGATATCAATGCTAATATAAGAGTATTGATGTATACTGATAAAATAGAAATAGTTTCTCCTGGTGGCTTACCATTAGGTGTTAGCAAGGAAGAATATTTGAAGGGGTATGTATCTGTTTTACGTAATCCTACTTTAGGCAATGTGTTCTTCAGATTAAAATATGTAGAAATCTTTGGTACAGGAGTGCGTAGAATTTTAGAAGCATACAGGAACGCTGACGTGAAACCGAATTTTGCTATAAGTGACAATGCAGTAATGGTTACTTTGCCTAGCGTGGAGTATCAACTTCCGCTTGCTGTGGATGAGCAAGCAGTTTTAGAAGTCTTTGCCGCTAATTTAGTTTTGGCAAGCTCTGATGTTTCAGCTATAACAGGCTTTAGTAGAGGTAAGACTATCAGATTGTTGAACAGCTTAGTGGAGAAAAATAAGCTTGTTAAAGGTGGCAAGGGTAGGGGTACAAAATATTCCTTAACCTAAAAATTCATTATAAGAAATTAGAGCCATGCATAATTTGCACGGCTCTTTCACGTTGCATTAGAAATGAAACGTGAAAATTTGCGTTTCATTTGCGTATTGGTTTTGAAACGGAAATAAAGAAAAAGTGCAACGTAAATTTTACGCTACACTTTTCTACTTTCTCTTATGCATTTGGGGAGATGTATAAGCTTAGAAGTTATCCATATGTACTTCAAAGAAACCTTGCGGATGAGCGCAGACAGGGCAAACTTCCGGAGCGCTGGGGCCGACTACAATATGACCACAGTTGCGGCATTCCCAAATGGTCAGGCCGCTGTCTTTGCTGAAAACCTTCATTTCTTCGATGTTTTGTAAGAGTTTACGATAGCGTTCTTCATGACGTTTTTCGATAGCTGCAACACCGCGCATTTTTGCTGCGATTTCAGGGAAACCTTCTTCCTCAGCTTCTTGTGCCATTTTTACATACATATCGGTCCATTCATGGTTTTCGCCTTCAGCTGCTGCTAAAAGGTTAGCTGCAGTATCGCCTAACTGGTCTAATTCCTTGAACCACATATAAGCGTGAGCTTTTTCATTATTAGCGGTTTTCTCAAATAATTCAGCGATTTGATCATAGCCTGCTTTGCGAGCTACAATACCAAACCAGGTGTATTTGTTGCGTGCCATGGATTCGCCAGCAAATGCCTCCAACAGGTTCTTTTCGGTTTTGGTGCCTTTTAATGATTTCATATTATTCCTCCTTACTTCTGGCAAACTTATTTTAGAGCGGTATAAAAATATTGTTTCGCTTTATATCTGCCTGTTTATATTCTATCATATAGAGTCAGTGTTAACAATGTATATATAAAGAAAATATTAATCATGCTTAAAAATGTTTTGCTGACAACTGGTAAAATTATTACTCATTCAGAACGAGTATAATAAAAGAGCATCAGTTGCTACAATTATTGTAGCAACTGATGCTTTTAATTTGCAGGGTATTATACGATTGTGCCGCCGCCGACAACTACGTCACCGTCATACATAACAACGGACTGGCCTTTGGTGATAGCGCGCTGAGGCTCGTCGAAAACGAGCTGCAGCGTATCTGCGTCAGGCTGGGTAACAGTTGCCCATTGCTCCTGCTGATGGTAACGGATGCGTGCTTTCACACGACGCGGTTCGGTGATAGCGTCGCAGTCGATAAGGTTGATGTTCTTGGCTGTAACGTTTTTGGTAAACAGTCCCTCGTTTGTTGTGAGGATAACTGCATTGTTCTTGGTGTCAATCTCTTTAACGTACATAGGCTGCGGCAGCGCCAAGCCCAGGCCCTTGCGCTGGCCTACGGTGTAATGGATAATACCCTTGTGTCTGCCAAGCACGTTGCCTGCCTCGTCTACGAAGTTGCCGGGCTTAAATTTTCTTCCCAGGCGTGCTTCGATAAAATCAGCGTAGGTGCCTGTCTGTATAAAGCAGATATCCTGACTGTCATGCTTTTGAGCGTTGACGAAGCCATGCTTTTCGGCAATTTCGCGTACCTGTGTCTTATGCAGGCCGCCGAGTGGGAACATAGCGTGTGCCAGCTGCTCCTGCGTGAGGGAATAAAGCACGTAGCTTTGGTCCTTCAAAGGATCAACTGCCTTACGCAACAAGTAACGGCCTTTGGCTTCATCATAGCTGATTTGCGCATAGTGGCCGGTGACAACATAGTCACAGCCAAGCTCCTGTGCGCGCACGAAAAGTTGGTCGAATTTCAGATAACGGTTGCAGTCAATGCAGGGGTTAGGTGTTCTGCCGTTAACGTAAGCGTCTACGAAACGGTCGATAACGTCGCGTTCAAAGCGGTCGGCAAAGTTGAAAACGTAGTAAGGCATGCCAAGGCCGGTTGCTACGCTGCGGGCATCTGCTACATCATCAATGGAGCAGCAGCTGTTGGCTTTGGAAACGCCGATATCCTCGTTGGCAAAAAGCTTCATGGTTACACCGGTGCATTCGTAGCCCTGCTCCAGCATCATCAATGCGGAAACGCTGGAATCAACGCCGCCGCTCATGGCGATTAGTGCTTTCTTGTTCATAATTTTTCTCCTTCTGATTTATCTAAAGTGCGGCGTACATCGCCTCTGTCGGTTACTATGTTATAGCCTGCCGTTTTTATGCGTGTTTCCAGACAGCCACGGCATTGGGCTGCCTCCTCACCGGTGCAGATTTTGTTGGCGTACAGCTCATATTTTTTGCGCACTCCTACAGGCGAAAGGTTAGGCATCACAACGTTGCCGCCGGCCTGCAGCCCCAGCTCGCGTCCGTTGGGATGGATAGTGCCGAGCGCTGTTGTCGATGGCAGCAGTGCGTAAGGGAAGAGCAGTCGCAGGATAGACAGCAGGCGCAACGTCTGCTCTAAAGTACCGCTTGCCATATCCTTAAACGGTGTGTGTTCATGCGTAATATAAGGACCTATGCCAATCATATCAGGTTGCAGCTTTTGCAGAAAGCGCAGGTCGCTGACAAGGTTTTGCGGTGTCTGGTAGGGGGAACCGACCATGAAGCCGGAGCCTACCTGATAACCGATTTCCTTGAGGTCAAACAGACAGCGTTTGCGGTTTTCCAGGCTCATGCTGGCAGGATGTAGCTTGGCGTAATGCTCTGCATCTGCAGTTTCGTGGCGCAGCAGATAACGGTTGGCGCCTGCATCGAAGTATGCCTGATAGCCGGCACGGCTCTTTTCGCCGATGGAAAGTGTAATGGCGCAGTCCGGATGCTGCTTGCGAATGGCGCTGACGATGGCGCAGATTTTGTCATCCGTATAATACGCATCCTCGCCACCCTGCAGCACGAAGGTACGGAAGCCGAGCCTATAGCCTTCAGCGCAGCAGGCCAGGATTTCCTCCTGCGTCAGACGGTAGCGTTCCGCAAGGCTGTTGCCGGCGCGGATACCGCAGTAGTAGCAGTTGTTTTTGCAGTAATTGGTGAATTCAATCAGACCACGGATATAGACCTTGTCGCCGTAATATTGACGGCGGAGTTTATCCGCTTCGCAGGCGAGCAGGTTGTTGATGTCAGGTTCAGTGCTTGTTATCAGCGTCAACAGCTCTGCGTCGCTCAGGTCATGCTCACAGGCGAGCTTTTTTATTAAATTGGCAGTTGTTGACAGCATAATTTTACCTCCGTAAGCGGTTTACCGCTTCTGTAACCTTAGTTATAATTGTTTGGACTTCGTCTATAGTATTGTATTCGCACAGCGAAAAGCGCAGGGCGCTTTGAGCTGTTTCCTTGCTCAGGCCGAGAGCCAGCAGTACATGGCTGGGCTCAAGCGAGCCTGCGGAGCAGGCAGAGCCGGACGAGCAGCAGATACCTTCGTTAGAAAGCAGCGAAAGCAGTGCTTCGCCGTTTATTCCCTGAAAGCTGTAGTTGACAGTACCGGGCAGGCAATGCTCACGGCTGCCGTTGAAACCGGCGCCGTCAATTTTATCTAAACCGTTGCGCAGAGCATCGCGCAGACCTGTGATATAAGCAGTATTTTGCTGCATATTTTCCTGTGCATCTTTAAGCGCTGCGGCAAGTCCGATGATGCCGGGAAGGTTTTCAGTACCGGCACGCTTGCCGCGCTCCTGACCGCCGCCGCGGATAAGACTTGTAAGCTGAAGATTGCTGTTGGCGAATAAAAGGCCGATGCCCTTCGGTCCATGGAATTTGTGCGCGGAAAGCGAAAGCATATCTATGTTATCGCGCTGTACGTCGATAGCAAGATGGCCTGCGGCCTGCACGGCGTCGGTATGAAAAAATACACCGCGCTTGCGGCAGAGCGCTCCGATTTCACGTATAGGCTGGATGGCACCTGTTTCGTTGTTGGCGTACATGACGGAAACAAGACAGGTGGTATCTTTAATAGCTTCTGCGACCTGTGCGGCTGTGACGATGCCGTCAGCCTGCGGACGCAGCAGCGTCACTGTAAAGCCTTGTGCTTCCAACGCTTCAAGCGTATGCAAAATAGCGTGATGCTCCATAGCAGTGCTGACGATGTGGCATTTGCCCTGCTTTTTGCCAATAGCCGCAGCGCTGATAAGCGCCTGGTTATCTGCTTCGCTGCCGCCGGAGGTAAAGAAAAGCTCCTTCGGCGCACAGTTCAGTACCTGCGCTACCTGCTGGCGCGCGCGGAAAAGCGCAGCGGCGCTTTGCTGTCCTAAAAGGTGCACACTGGATGCATTGGCATATATTTCCTGAAGATAGGGCAGCATTGCCTTGACGGCAACGTCACCCATTTTAGTTGTAGCTGCATTATCTGCATAGATAAATTGCTTCATAATAATAAAACATTCTCCTTCAATAGCGGAAATCCTGCTTTTACTTTTATATTATACGCTTACCGACGTGAGATTTACAGAGTCATCATCTTTTTGCGGCGTATTTTGAGTAAAATTCAATTCCTACTGTCTTAATATGTTTCATATGGTACAGTACGACTGCTTTTTTGTCAAGCGAAGAAAATTTTAATTCTTTTTGTTGACAGACCAAAAAAAATCAGTATAATAATACCTATAAATCGACTATGATTACTAGAGATTACAAAACAGAGAAAATGAGGGATTATACTAATGAAAAGATTGCATTTTGATACACGATGTTGACTCTGGTTACCTGTTAATATAGAGCAAAAACTAAACGAAGAAAATTACTGATTATAGAAAGACAAAGGAGCGATTTATTATGGCAATTTATACTAGCATTACTGATTTGATTGGCGGCACTCCGCTGCTGGAGCTGAAAAACTACGAAGCTGAAAACAAGTTGGAAGCAAAGATTCTGGGCAAACTGGAATACTTCAATCCCGCCGGCAGCGTCAAAGATAGAATTGCCAAAGCAATGATTGATGATGCAGAGGCTAAAGGTGCTTTGAAGCCGGGGGCTACTATTATTGAGCCCACCAGCGGCAACACCGGTATCGGTCTGGCATCCGTAGCTGCTGCCCGCGGTTACAAAATCATTTTGACTATGCCTGAAACCATGAGTGTTGAACGTCGTAACCTGCTGAAGGCTTATGGCGCACAGCTGGTACTGACTGACGGTGCTAAGGGTATGAAGGGTGCGATTGCCAAAGCTCAGGAGCTGGCAGAAAGCACTCCGAACAGCTTTATCCCCAGTCAGTTCACCAATCCTGCTAACCCTGCAACCCACAGAGCATCTACCGGTCCGGAAATCTGGCAGGATACCGAAGGCAAGGTTGATATCTTTGTTGCCGGTGTAGGTACCGGTGGTACTGTTTCCGGTGTAGGCGAATACCTGAAATCCCAAAATCCAAATGTGAAGGTTGTTGCTGTAGAGCCTGCAGGTTCCCCGGTACTTTCCAAAGGTGTTGCCGGTCCGCATAAAATTCAGGGCATTGGTGCAGGCTTTGTACCTGACACTTTGGATACTAAGGTTTATGATGAAATCATTGCTGTTGAAAACGAGGATGCCTTCAAAACCGGTCGTGCTATTGCCCATAAGGAGGGCGTGCTCGTAGGCATTTCCTCCGGTGCTGCTGTTTATGCGGCAACTGTGCTGGCAAAACGTCCGGAAAACAAGGGCAAGGTTATCGTAGCGTTGCTGCCTGATACCGGCGAGCGTTATCTCTCCACTCCGTTATTTGCTGAATAAGCAGATAAAATACATATCACATCCCATTTCCTAACCAAAAGAAAGCAGTCTGCGCAGACTGCTTTCTTTTATTTGGAGAGGAAAAAACCGCCGGCTTTATGAAACCGGCGGTTGGCATCAAATGGAATAATTATCAATGCTGCGCGCTTTGTAATTGTCAAGAATATCCTGTAGAGTGATGTTATCCAGGTAATCCGCAATAACCTTGTTCAGTCCTTGCCACAGCGGCAAGGTAATGCAATCGTTGCGGCGTTCGCAGCCCACAGGGTTAAAGTCCAGACAGGCTACCGGCGTAAGGTTACCTTCTGTAAGGCGCAGAATGCTGCCGACAGTATACTCACGCGGTGCGTTGACCAGACGGTATCCACCCTGAAAGCCACGGTTGGCCTGTAGGAAATTTGATTTATTCAGAATAGGAACAATCTGCTCCAGATATTTTTTGGAAATGTTTTGTCTTGCGGCAATGTCCTTGAGGGCAACAAAGCCATCCTGCTGATGCTCTGCCAGATCCAGCATCATACGCAGGGCATAGCGTCCTTTAGTTGATATTTTCATTGTTTCTCCACCTTTGAGTTAAACTCGGTAATTATCTATAAACCTACTTAAATTATATGCTATTATGGATAATAAGTCAAATCTAGGAGGAAGAGCCGGTGAAATAATAAGCAACAGACGGAAGTATTTATGGATAGCGAGATTTTTATAAAGGTAATGCACAGCTTTTATCCACCAATCCACAAAAGTTATGCACATTGTGGATAACTTTTGTGAAAAACTGGGGATAAGTGGGAAATTATCGGGATAAATCCACCGGGAGAAGTGAATAACCTAATTTAAAAAAATCATTTTTACATAGTACTTGCAGGTTATCTCAAATAGTGCTATAATCACTAGCTAATACTTGATTTGGAGGAAATAGTCTTGGAACATAAAAATATTTATCAACTTGTTCTCGCTGGTGTCCTGTGCGCTATAGGTTTGGTTGTACCTATGGTTATGCCGAAGGTGATTATCGGACCGATGTCCTTTACTTTGGGTGCGCATGTGGCAATTTTTTTGGCAATGTTTATTTCGCCTAAGGTGGCAGCTGCTGTTTGCCTTGGTACAACGATGGGCTTTTTTGTAACCACACCCCTGATTATCGCTGCGCGTGCAGCAACCCATATCATTTTCGCTCTGGTTGGTGCATTAATTATTAAGCGCTATCCGAATATTATGGAGAGCTTCGTGGCCGGTATCGGTCTGAATCTGGGACTTGCCGTATTGCATGCTCTGGGTGAGGTGCTTGTGGTAGCGCCTTTCTTCTTCAGCGGCTATATGTTTACGCCGGAGCAGCTGTCCAATGGCTTTGTAATGAGCGTTATTGTGCTGGTCGGCGCAGGTACAGTTTTGCATTCTGTTATGGATTGCAGTATTTCCGTGCTGCTGTGGAAATTTGTCAGAGCAGCAGTGCCTTCGATTAAGCTGATTCGCGGGTAATACTCAATATTAAAATTAAAACTAAAAGCGTGCAGGCTTGCAGCTGACGAATGTCAGCATGTGCAAGCCTGCACGCTTATTTTTATGCTTTAGCTATTATTTTCTTGCTTTGGCAACCTCAGCGAAGGCAACTTCTGCTGCGTCGATAGTCTTTTGTAAATCCTCGGGACTGTGAGCAACGGAAACGAAGTTTGTTTCGAATTGGGAAGGAGGCAGATAGATACCCTGCTCCAGCATGGAGTGGAAGTAGATTTTGAAGGCTTCCAGATCGCTGCCTGCAGCGCTGTCAAAATCAGTTACCGGTTTATCGCTGAAGAAGACGGTAAACATGCTGCCGAGACGGTGAATTTGTACAGGCACACCGGCCTTAGCTGCGGCCTTTTCCAAGCCGCCGGTCAGAATAGCGCAAAGGCTTTCTGCGCGGTTGCAGACGTCGTTCTGCTCCATGTAGGTGAGTGCGGCAATACCTGCAGCCATAGCCAGCGGGTTACCGCTTAAGGTACCTGCCTGATACATCGGGCCGGCAGGTGAAACCATCTGCATGATTTCGCGTTTGCCGCCGTAAGCAGCAACAGGCAGACCACCGCCGATTACCTTGCCGAGGCAGGTAATATCGGGATCGATGTCATAAAGGGATTGGCTGCCGCCCTGAGCGCTGCGGAAGCCGCTCATAACCTCATCACAGATGAGGAGAGCGCCATACTTTTTAGTGATGGCACGTACGCCTTCCAGGAAGCCTTCATGCGGAAGTACAAGGCCCATGTTGCCTGGAGTCGGTTCCATAATAACGCAGGCGATTTCTTCGCCGCGCTCAGCAAAAACCTTTTCCAGAGCGGGCAGGTCGTTGAACGGTACGGTAATAGTTGTTGCTGCTACTGCCTTAGGCACGCCCGGGCTGTCGGGTACGCCGAAGGTAGCGCCGCCGCTGCCTGCTTTTACAAGCAGGCTGTCATGATGACCATGGTAGCAGCCGATGAATTTAATGATGCAGTCACGGCCGGTGTAGGCGCGTGCTAAGCGCAGAGCGCTCATGGTTGCTTCGGTACCGCTGTTGACCATGCGGACCATATCCATGGACGGAACAAGGTGGCAGATTAATTTTGCCAGCTCGGTTTCGGCAACGGTCGGAGCGCCGTAGGAGGTGCCCTTTTCAGCAGCAGCTTTGATAGCGTCGGTTACACAGTCGGGTACATGGCCCATGAGCAGCGGACCATAGGACATAACGTAGTCGATGTATTCGTTGCCGTCGATGTCATAGATTTTGCTGCCCTTGCCGCCGGAGATGAACGGCGGTACACCGCCGACACTGCGGAAGGAGCGCACGGGGCTGTTAACGCCGCCGGGGATATATTGGCGTGCTTCCTCAAAAGCAGCCTGAGATTTTGTATGTTCCATTGTTATATCTCCTTATTTGCCTTGCAGCCATTTTGCTACATCAAGCGCATGGTAGGTAATAATCATTTTGGCACCGGCACGCTTGAAGCCCAGCATGGTTTCCATAACGATACGTTTTTCGTCAATCCAGCCTTTTTGGGCTGCAGCCTTAACCATAGCATATTCACCGCTGACATTATAAACGCACAGCGGACGGTTAAAGGTTTCGTGTACACGTTGTACAACGTCGAGGAAGGCCAGCGCAGGTTTAACCATAACGATGTCAGCGCCTTCTTCAATATCCAGAGCAACCTCGCGCAGAGCCTCGTCACTGTTGGCGGGGTCCATCTGGTAGCCTTTGCGGTCGCCGGCGGACGGAGCAGAATCTGCTGCGGCGCGGAAGGGACCGTAGTATGCGGAAGCAAATTTTGCGGAATAAGCCATGATAGGAATATGGTTGAAGCCTGCTGCATCCAGTGCTTCGCGGATAGCCTTAACATAACCGTCCATCATGTTGGAAGGAGCAATCATGTCAGCACCGGCCTGAGCGTGGGAAACAGCAACCTTAGCCAGCAGCGGCAGAGTTTCATCGTTGTTGACGGTGCAGCCGTTTTGCAGCACGCCGCAATGACCATGCTCGGTGTATTCGCACAGGCAGACGTCGGTAATGATAACCAGCTCAGGATATTTTGCTTTAATCAGCTTGCAGGACTGCTGTACAGGTTCGTTCATATCCCAGCCGCTGCTGCCGACAGCGTCCTTGTAGGATGGTACGCCGAAGAGCAGGACAGCGGGAATACCCAGCTCAACAACCTCGTCAACACATTCCATAACGCGGTCGATGGACCAGTGGTAGTTGCCGGGCAGAGATTCGATTTCATGTTTAACGTTTTCGCCGGGAACGACGAAAAGCGGATAGATTAAGTCCTTTACGGAAACCTCGGTTTCACGGATCATTGCACGCAGATTTTCAGTAGCGCGTGTGCGGCGCGGACGGTATACAGGAAAACCGGTAATACTCATCTTGATACACTTCCTTATTTATTATAAAAATTTGTGATAGCGGTCATGAGGCCGTCGATTGTATATTCAGCGGCATTGATAGCCGGAGTATAGCCATGCTTTTTCAGGGTATCAGCAGTTACGGGGCCGATAGCAGCCAGAGCAGCCTTGTTCAGCAGCTCCTTCTTGTCACCGAGAACCTCGAGCAGGTTGGTTACGGTGCTGCTGCTGGTGAAGGTTACGATGCTTGCTTCGCCGCTTTCAAGGGCTTCTATGAGCTCGTCCTTGTTTTCGCAGTCAGCAACGGTTTCGTAAGCAGTTACAACGTCAACAATAGCGCCGATTTCGCGCAGGGATTCGGGCAATACTTCGCGTGCAACCTTAGCACGTGCCAGCAGGATTTTGTCACCGGCGGTGATTTCGCCAGCAAGAGCTTCTGCCAGCTCCTCTGCTTTATAAGCAGAAGGAATGAGGTCGGCGGTGAGGCCATGCTCTGCCAGAGCCTTGGCGGTGGCGCTGCCGATAGCGGCGAGTTTAACGTTAGCCAGGGCGCGTGCGTCCTTCTTAGCAGCGCCCAGACGCTCGAAGAAGTAATCTACGCCGTTAGCGCTGGTGAAGACAAGCCATTTGTAGTCATTGATATTGGCAATAGCGTTGTCCAGCGGAGCGTAATCTGCTGCCGGAACGATTTTGATTGCCGGAGCTTCGATAACCTTGGCACCCTGTGCTTCCAGTTTTTTGGTGAGAGCACTGGCCTGTGCGCGTGCACGGGTAACGATAACGGTTTTGCCGAAGAGGGGCTTGTTATCGAACCATTGCAGCTGCTCACGCAGGCGTACAACCTCGCCTACGAGGAAAATAGCAGGCGGTTTCATGCCGGTTGCCTTAACGTCAGCGGCAGCTTTGCCGAGGGTGGTAATCAGAGTGCGCTGCTCGGGATGAGTGCCCCAACGGATAACGGCAGCCGGGCAGTCGGCGCTGCGGCCGTTAGCGATGAGCTCACGGCTGATTTTTTCGATGTTTTCTACACCCATGAGGAAAACGAGGGTATCAACGGAGGTTGCCAGACCCTTCCAATGGATGGTGGATTCGCCTTTAGTAGGATCCTCGTGGCCGGTGATAACAGCAAAGGAGGTTGCTACATGACGATGGGTAACAGGGATACCGGCATATTCGGCAACAGCAATAGCACTGGTTACGCCGGGAACGAATTCAAACGGCAGGCCTGCTTCACGCAGTTCGATGGCTTCTTCGCCGCCGCGGCCGAATACAAAGGGGTCGCCTCCCTTCAAACGTGCTACAACCTTGCCTTCGGCAGCCAGTTTTACCAGCAGCTTGTTGATATCAGGCTGGCGCATGGTGTGGTTAGCGCTGGCCTTACCAACGTAAACCATTTCTGCATTCTTGCGGGCGAAGGCCAGGATACGCGGATCTGCCAGGCGGTCATAAACAACAGCGTCTGCAGTCTGCAGACATTCCTTGGCCTTGAGTCCCAGAAGGCCCGGGTCGCCGGGGCCTGCACCGATTAAATATACTTTACCTTGTTTTGTCATGATGTCACTCTCCTTAAAGAATTGCAGCCAGAATTTCCTGACCGCCGGCAGCCAGCATTTTTTTGCCAAGCTGTTGACCGAGGCTGACAGCGTTATCAGCCTTGCCGTTTATTGTATCACGCAGAATAGTGCTGCCGTCTAAGGCAGCAATGATTGCTTCAATGCGAATGTTTTCACCTTCAACGTCGGCATGTACGCCGATAGGAACCTGACAGCCGCCTTCCAGTAAGCCCAAGAAGGCACGCTCGGCATCGGTAGCCTGCTTGGTGGTCAGGTCGTTTAAGAAGCTCAGCATATCGCGTACTTCTTTATCCTCGGTACGTGCTTCGATTGCCAATGCTCCCTGGCCGACAGCCGGCAGGCAGACATCAGCAGGAATCAGGCTGGAGATGCGGTCACCGTGACCCAGACGCTCTAAGCCTGCAGCTGCCAGAATAATAGCATCGTACAGTCCCTCGTCCAGCTTACGCAGACGGGTATCAACGTTGCCGCGCAGGTCGCGGATTTCCAGATCCGGACGTTTAGCTAACAGTTGTGCCTTGCGGCGCAGGCTGCTGGTGCCGACTACAGCGCCGAGCGGCAGTTCTTCGAAGCTGCCATATTTGTTGCTGACAAAAGCATCGCCGACGTTGGCACGTTCGGTAATTGCTGTCAGGCACAGGCCTTCCGGCAGAACGGTAGGCATATCCTTCAGACTATGTACTGCCAAATCAATAGTACCGTCTAAAAGATCCTCTTCAATTTCCTTGGTAAATAAACCCTTGCCGCCGATTTGCGCCAGGGGTACGTCTAAAATACGGTCGCCTTTGGTGACAATTTTTTTCAGTACAACCTCACATTCAGGGTATTGCTTGCGCAGTAAGGCTGCAATATGATTGCTTTGCCAAAGCGCTAAAAGACTTTGTCTAGTCCCAATCGTCAATTTTGCTTTCATCACCAAACTCCTCTCCGGTTTCGTTTAATAAAAATAAATCACACATCATCTTTTTATAGCGTTCTTCCTCTGCGGTGCCTGCTACAGCATTCATAGCCTTCATAGGCTCGCGCAGGAATTTATGCTCCAGACGTTGAGTCATCAGGTCAATAATGCGCTTTTCGTGGTCTGTAAGCTCCGGCATTTTAATAAAGGCCTTCTTCAAAACCTTCTGGCGCAGGAAATTCATTTTATCATGCAGCTGTACCATAACAGGGCGCATTGTGTAATAACGCAGACGCTCCTTGAGGGCACCAATCTCTTCGCTGATAATCTGTTCGGCAACGTGAGCTTCCTTTTCACGGAAGTTTTTATTGGTATCAACAACGCCTTCCAAATCGTCAATGTTATAAATGGTTACGCCGTCAACATCGGCAAGTCTTGGATCGACGTCACGCGGAACGGCAATATCAATCAGAATCAGCGGCCTGCCGTTGCGCTTGGGGAGCAGAGGTCCCAAATTTTCTACGGTAAGCACGTAATGCGGCGCACCGGTAGAAGTTATGATAATATCGGCATCAGCGGCATGCTCGAACATGGCACGGTAGGGAATAGCCGTACCATGGAACTTGCCTGCCAGATTCTGCGCTCTTTCGTAGTGACGGTTGCTGACGCAAATAGTTTGCGCACCCTTGTCCAACAGATGCTGTGCGGTGAGCTCACTCATATGACCGGCACCGACTACCAAAATCTGCGCCTTGCTCAGGTCACCTAAAATTTTGATGGCCAGGTCAACAGCTGCACTGGAAACAGATACGCTGCTGTAGGCAATTTTTGTTTCGGTACGCACACGTTTGCCGACAGCAATTGCCTTATTCATGATGGTATTGAGAATTGTATCTGTCATACCGTTATTGCGGGCAATCTGATAAGCATTTTTAATCTGGCTGAGAATCTGGCCTTCGCCGACAATCAGGGAGTCCAGACTGGATGCTACACGGAACAGATGCTTGACGCAATTTGTTCCGTTCAGATTGTAAAAATAATCGCTTTGGTAATGTTCACCTGCTAAATGCTTGAGCAATGATTTGATAAAAGGAATTGCTTCATGCGGATTTTCGATAACCATGTACAGCTCTGTGCGGTTGCAGGTGGAAAGCAGCATGGCTTCGGGAATGTTATCGTAATTGCGCAGGCGGCGCAGAATACTTGCCACCCTGTCATTGGAAAAATTGAAACGTTCACGGATCTCAACGGGGGCGGTCCTGTGATTGAGTCCTAAAACTGTTAACTGCATCTAATACCTTCTCCTTTGCTTGAGCAGGCTTACCTGCTATAACTGAATTTAGTAAATCCTGTTTTAAAACACTGCGCCAAAATAGTGTCCGTTCCTCTGGCGTGCTGTCGATATTCTTTACTTCTTTCCTTTGCAGCAGCAGGAAGCTGTTGAAGTCGGCCAGCTCCGGTGTCAGGATATGCTCCAGCTGCTTTTTCAGCAAGCGTGTGAAAGCAGGCATACCGCCTGTTGCCAGTGCTATGGTAATATCACCTTCGCTGATAGCTGAGGGGACAGTGAAATTACTCAGCTCCGGTTCAGTAATATTGTTGATAAGGCAGGGAGCAGCGTCTGAAATCTGCCTGTTGACGACCTTATTATCTGTGGCGGCAATAACCACAAAGGCGTTCTGCAGATATTCAGGCTTGTAGTAATCCTTGATGAGCGTGCAGCCTTGAGCTGAGGCGAGTTTTTGGACTTCGTCGCAGAAGAGCGGGGCGACAACGGTTACATTGGCACCGGCGTCCAAAAGCGTGGCAAGCTTACGGGCGGCAACAGTGCCGCCGCCGATGATTACGCAGTTTTTGCCTGCTACACGCAGCATTGCAGGATAATGAAAATTAGTTTTATTAAGCATATAATTAACCACCTTTAGGAACGTGATAATGAGTGTCATTAAATATGTTTCCTAACCTTTATATAATATCATATCTGAAGCAAATTATAAAGATATTGAAGGCTTTTTAAGTGTGAAAAACATAAGAAAATGTATAGAAATAGAAGAAAAGTGAAAAAATTCCGGAAAAGATAAAAAGAGGTGCTTAAATGCACAAAAACTCCCGCCGCAATCTATAGGGATTGCCAGGCGGGAGCCTTATTAAGTCTTATTAAAATTTATTGGTTAATTATTTGCCGAAGTATCTTTTCAGCAGGCCTGCGAAAGCTTTGCCGTGGCGAGCTTCGTCACGAGCCATTTCATGAACGGTGTCATGGATAGCATCCAGGTTCAGTGCTTTAGCACGTTTTGCCAGGTCGGTTTTGCCTGCGGTTGCACCGTTTTCAGCTTCTACACGCATTTCCAGGTTCTTTTTGGTGGAGTCGGTTACAACTTCGCCCAGCAGTTCTGCGAATTTAGCGGCATGTTCAGCTTCTTCAAAAGCAGCTTTTTCCCAGTACAGGCCGATTTCCGGATAGCCTTCGCGGAAAGCTACACGGCTCATTGCCAGGTACATACCAACCTCGGAGCATTCGCCGTTGAAGTTAGCACGCAGGTCAGCTTTGATATCTTCAGGAACGTCGGAAGCGATGCCTACAACGTGTTCGGCAGCCCAACCAATTTCAGCAGCCATTTCCTGGAATTTGGAAGCGGGAGCGCCGCATTGCGGGCATTTTGCCGGAGCAGCTTCGCCTTCATATACATAACCACATACTTGACATACAAATTTTTTCATATTAGTTCCCTCCATGTTTTTATATTGCATTGCTTAATTTTATTTTTGACTTGCACAGCTTGTGTGCCCTTGACACTTATATAATAACACAGGCTGGCACAGTTGTCAATAATAATTATCCGTTAATTTTTATTTTAATTTAGTTAGCCGTAGCTGACGAATTAAAATTTGAGAGTTAAGCCCAGGTTAACACCTTTAGCCTTCATGTCGAGGTCTTCGCCGAAGGCATCATCGAATGTCTGGTTGTAGTAAGAAGCGTTAACTTCCAGGTTGTTCAGAATAGGCTTGCTGATGCCGATTTCATAGCCGCTGTTTCTGTTGCCGTAGCCCACATTTCCCCAAACAGTGAAGAGTGCGGGAATGTCATAGGCAGCCTGCAGACCGATTTGACCGGAGTTTTTGGTTTTACCGCCAAAGTCACCGGAGGTATCAGCGTTCAGATAACCTGCGTAAGCGGAAATACCCGGCAGAACCTTATACATAATATTAAATTGTTGGGCGCGGGTTTTTGCTTCGTCTGCTTTGTAATTATTCCATTTGTAGTTTAAAGCAGTTTTTTGGCCGAGACCAACAGTTGCGCCAAGATAGGTGCTGTTGGATTTGCTGAATTTATAGTTGTCACCTTTAAGACTGGATGGCAGAGTAATGCCTGCATCAATAGCAACCTTGTCGGCGTCATAATTCTTCAGCGGAGAAGCATCGGCGCTCAGGCTGCAGGTAGTAGCAAGGCAGATTGCGGCGCCGAAAGCTAATAAAGCATGTGTGGATTTCATTTGGTATCACTCCTTTTACAACATAATTTTGCTCTTAACTTAATTTTAGCATATAAAGATAGTTATGCAAGCAAAAAGCAGTGATGTGTTTATGACAAATCTGTTAAAAGTACTTGTAAATTTGCGCGGAAAAGAGGATAATTATAATGTATGACTATAGATAAAATAAGGGGATTTTATGAGCGCAGATAATAAAGCTTCTAATAGTAAATTTTTAAAGGGAACCTTAATTCTCACAGCTTCCAGTATTGTGGTCAAGGTTATCGGTTCTCTGAACTGGATTATTTTATCACGTGTATTGGGTGGCGAAGGTATCGGCCTGTATCAGATGGGCTTTCCAATCTATCTGATGGCAATCACTGTATCTAGTGCCGGTGTACCGGTGGCAATATCGATTATTACCTCCGAAAAGCTGGCAAACAAGGATTATCGCGGCGCGAAGCGAGTATTTAATGTTTCACTGCGAGTGCTGCTGTTGACAGGCGTGTTATTTTCGTCCTCACTGTTTTTTGGTGCGGATTGGTTGATTAATAATCATATTATCCGCGACAGCCGTGCGTATTATTCTATTATCGCTCTGGCTCCGGCGGTTTGCTTCGTAACCTTTCTGGCAAGCTTCCGCGGTTACCTGCAGGGCTGGCAGATTATGACGCCGACGGCAGTCAGTGAGATTGTTGAGCAGCTGACGCGTGTTATTACCATGCTCTTTTTTGCCGACCTCTTCATGCCGTACGGTCTGGCGTTCGCTGCAGGCGGTGCCAGCATGGGTGCAGGCGTAGGCGCGTTCTGTGCACTTTTGGTGCTGATGTGGTTCTATCGTCGTCTTAAGCAGCGTCTGCAAAAGGAAATGGCAGAGCAGGATGACAGTGCGCCGGTAGAAAGTGCCGGACATATCATCAAGCGTCTGCTGAAGCTGGCTCTCCCTGTTTCTCTGACCAGCCTGATGCTGCCAATAGGTGCTAACCTTGACCTTCTGATTGTGCCGCAGCGTCTGGAAGCAGCCGGCTTTGATATTCATCATGCGACTGAGCTGTTCGGTTATCTGACAGGTATGGCAGTGCCGCTGGTTAATCTGGCGACGATTTTTACTGCTGCGATGACCATCAGTCTGGTGCCGTCAATTTCCGAATCTCGTGCGCTGAGCAGCTTTGATGCTATCCGTGATAAAATCCGCATTGCTTTCCGCGTAGCGATGATTATTACCTTCCCTTGCTTTATGGGCTTGTATTGTCTGGCAGAAAAGGTTGCGGCGCTTGTGTACAACGCTCCCGGTGCGGCACCTGCGATTCAGACGATGAGTATCGGTATTCTGTTCTTAGGTATGCATCAGATCAGTACAGGTATTCTGCAAGGCCTTGGCCGCACAGCAATTCCTGTAATCAATATGATTATTGCCTGCATTGTAAAAATTGCTATGAGCTGGTATCTTACTGCTGTGCCGGAGCTGGGCATCCGTGGTGCTTCGATGGCGACGGTGGCAGATTTCGCCGTGGCAGCGATTATCAATATGGGCTTTATTTACAAGCTGACAGGCTATAGCTTCTCTGTTGGCAGCATTATCCGTCCCTGCTTTGCTTCCGGTGTTATGGGCGCGGCGATTTACGGCGTGCTGATGCTTACAGAAAGCATGGGTATGTGGTGTGTACTGTTTGCAATGGCGGCAGCTGTTCCTGTCTATGCATTGGCGCTGCTGGCCTGTGGTGGTCTGAATAAAGAGGATTTGGACAACGTGCCCTTTGTGGGACGCAGATTGTTGGCAGTAGGCCAACGCTTTGGTCTTTTCAAGTGAGGTAATTAAAATAATGGAGGAAAGGAAATGTGAGCTGCGCTTGCCTAATGGCAAGGTAGTAAAGTTTTCGTATGCTAAGCTCAAGGCAGGCATTGCTGTTACTGCCCTGGTGCTTGTAGGAGCAGTCGGCGGTGCCGGCTATTTATATCATCAGCTGGCGGATTATCGCAGCGAAGCAACTGATTATGCTGCATATAAGCAAAACAAGGCTGAGCAGCAGACAAAGCTGCAGAAGCTGTTGCAGGATAACGAAAGAATGCTGCGTGACATGGCGGAAATTTCCAATTTGGAGAAAAAGCTGCGCCGTGCCGTTATCCGTGATCTAGACAGCAGCAAGCTGGGCGAGGGCACCAGTATGGTTGATTCGACAGCGGCAAAGGAAACGTCTGCCAATACGTCTTATACAGGCAAGGGCGGGCCTGCTAAAATGGATATCAACGGCACCATGGCGGTGCTGACTGCGCAAAATGCCAATATCAAAAAGATGCTGGACGGTACCAAGAAATCTGTCAGTGAGCTTTTGAGTGAGGTTGAAGGCTCCGGTGGCGGGATGGCATCCTTCCCGGATAAATGGCCTACCGACGGCGGTACTATCAGCAGTAATTACGGTGTGCGCACCGGTCCGATTGAGGGCGGCTATGATTGGCATCCCGGTCTTGATATAGCAGTCGATTTCGGCGCACCGGTTTATGCTACGGCTGCCGGTACGATTGAACAGGCAGGCTGGAACGGCGGCTACGGGCGCTATGTACGTATCAATCATGGCAATGGCTATGAAACAGCCTATGGACATATGAGCGGTATTGCTGTTGCTGCAGGACAGAAGGTTATTAAAGGCGAAATCATCGGCTTTGTCGGCAGTACAGGCTACAGCACCGGTCCCCATGTACATTATGAGGTGCTGGCAGACGGTCAGAATATTGATCCGTTCTATGTGCTGAAAAACAGGTAAAGACTAATAGCCGTCAGTCTTTGTGGAAAATTTTAAATAGACTTTTTCTGAACCACTATAACGGAATAGTTGTAGTGGTTTTTTGTATGAGCAGTTCAGGTTGGGATTAGCGATTTAAGGCTGCAAGTTATCTCTTACTGTAAAAAATACGTAAAACATTTTGCTTAATCATGTTTCCTGCTTTACAGCAGAAAGCGCCAGTGTTATCATTATCTTAATATTATAAATAATTACAGGCGAGGAGGTCCGCATTATGTCCATCAGAGAAATTTCCTTCCCTTCTGCTAACGGCAGAGATACCATCAAGGCCTGGTCTTACAGTCCTTTAGGCAAACCGAAAGCTATTGTACAGCTGATTCACGGCTACGGTGAGCATTCACGCCGCTATCTGCATATGATCAGCAAGTTCAATGAAGCAGGCTTTGTAGTGTTTGCTGATGACCATCTCGGTCACGGTAAAACCGGCTATGACGGAGGCACCCTGGGTGATCCACATTCCGGCGGTTATATGACTTACCTGAAGGATGAAAAAGCCTTGCATGATATTGCTAAAGAGGCTTATCCCGAGCTGCCGTATTTCGTTTTCGGCCACAGTTGGGGTTCTATGCTGGCGCGTGCTTATGCGTCAATCTACGGTGAGGATATCAAAGGTATGATGCTGTGCGGTGTCTGCTCGCAGTGGCAGGGCTGTGAGGATGCCTATGTTAATGAAGAATTTAAGGCTGCTTATGAGGAAAATCCGTATCAGCCATGCGGCGTTTGGTTTGAGCGTGTCTTCTGCGGCATGACGGACAGAGTGGAAAATCCCAACAGTCCGGCAGACTGGATTGCAACAGATCCGCGCATTGTTGAGGACCATGCAGGCGATATGTTCAATACCTTCGATACTACGCTGGAGCTGTGCTATGATTTCGTGCAGCTGTATCATTATATTGAAAATGATGAGTGGGCTGCCAAGGTGCCGCAAAATATTCCCAGCTATCTGATTGCCGGTGATCAGGATCCCTGCGGTAATTACGGCGAGGGCTTGTATCATGTAGCGAACCTGCTGGCAAAAACAGGACATAAGGTCTCCGTAAAGCCGTATCCTGGCTTCCGTCATGAAATTCACAATGAGCTGTGCTTGCGTGACGAAGTAGAAGCAGGCTTGATTAAATTTATGGATAATTGCTTAGCGTAAAATAGTTATAAAAAATGGGCTGCCTTACGGCAGCCTCTTTTACTTTATAAGCTCCCAAATATCGCCAACGTTTTCAGCCAACAGCTTAGCGCCGTGTGCTTCTAAAAAGGCGCGGCCTCTGAAGCCCCAGCAGGCGCCGATGCAGGCAACTCCTGCATTGCGGGCGGTGTCGAGGTCGGTATCCGAATCACCGATGTAAATAGTGCTTGCAGGCTCAGCCTTTAATTGCTGCATGATTGCCAGCAGCATATCCGGCGCAGGCTTTTTGGCGATGCCGGCGCGCTCGCCGCAGGCAGCGTCGAGCTGGCCGTCAAAATATTGCTTAGCCAACGCCTGTACGCCGTAATCCGCTTTGTTGGAAACAATGGCGGTGCGGCAGCCTGCAGTGCGCAGCTGCTGCAAAAGCTGCGGCACGCCGTCGTAGGGGCGAGTGCTGTCAGCGCAGTGCTGCTTGTAGTATTTGTTGAAGCTGGCAAAGACCTCCTCCTGCAGCTCTGCAGGGGTGTCAGCCGGTACCGCACGCTCAATCAGCTTGCGGATGCCATTGCCGACAAACCGGCGCACTTCGTCTGTGGTGCGCTGAGGCAGCTTGTGTTCTGCTAAAGCATGGTTGGTAGCGGCAGCTAAATCTGCCAATGTGTTGAGTAAGGTACCGTCAAGATCAAAAATAATGGTTGTATATTTCATGATTAATCTCCTTTTGAACTTCAGATTTTCTTCCTCGTCTATTGTAGCACAAATAAGGCAAATGCTTTATAATATTGTTATATTTTAAGTATGGAGGATAGAGCATGACTTATGATTACGCTCGCTTAGCGAAAATTAAGTGTTTTCTTTTTGATATGGACGGAACCATTAACCTGGGTAACGAACTGATTCCGGGTATGGAGGGCTTTTTTGATAAATTGAAGGCAGCAGGCAAGGATTATTATCTGCTGACGAATAATTCTTCCCGTAGCCACGAGCATTATGTGCAGAAGATGAACGGACTGGGCGTACCTGTTACACGTGAGAATATCTTGATTTCATCAGATGCGTTGACCAACTGGATGCAGAAGAACAAGCCGGGCGCGAAGCTGTTTGTGCTGGGAACGCCGCAGCTGTTGGCAACAATTGAGGAAGCAGGCTTTACGCTGACAAATACATTAGAGGAGGGCGCTGATTATGTAGTTGTCGGCTTTGACCAGACACTTACCTATGACCGCCTTACTACCGCCTGCCGCCTGATTGACAAGGGTGTGCCGTACGTTGCTACACATCCTGATGTACGCTGCCCGATTGAAGGTGGTGAATTCATTCCTGATACCGGTGCGATGCTGGAGCTGATTAAAACTGCTACCGGCAAAAAGCCGCAGCTTATTTTCGGCAAGCCTTATAAGTATATGGTGGATGTGGTTTTGGACAAAACCGGTTATAAAAAAGAGGAAATTGCTATGGTGGGTGACCGCCTGGCAACTGATATTGCCTTTGGCCTGAACAATGACATTCTTTCGGTAATGGTGCTGACAGGTGAAGCAACCATGGAAGATGTAGAAAACGGTTCGATTAAGCCGGATATTATTTTACCGCATGCTAAGGAAATTTTGCAATATCTTGGTTAATAACGGATAAATATTTTGTCTTGATAATGAAAGGAGTATTGCTATGGCTGTTTTGGAGCAGACTGCTGTATTGACTGATGCTATTCGCCCGGTGCCTGCGAGTGAGCTGGAGGCGCGTCTGGAGAAGTTTCGCCGACTGATGGATGAAATGCATCCCGGTTGGGAGATGGCTGCAGTCAATCATAAGGTTGCAATGTATTATTTCACGGGTACGATGCAGGAAGGTGTACTGCTGATTCGTCCGCAGGATGCAATTTTCTGGGTGCGCCGCAACTATGAGCGCGCAGTAAACGAATCGCATTTCAGCGATATCCGTCCGATGCACAGCTTTCGTGAGGCTGCTGCCTATTATGGCAGTGCGCCGCGCATTATGTATGTAGAAACGAAGAAGGCTACTCTGGATTGGGAGCGTATGCTGCATAAGTATTTTGCCTTCGAAGAGGTTGGCTCCTTTGATGCGGTACTGCAGGAGTTGCGTCTGCGCAAGAGTGCTTACGAGCTGCAGCAGATGGAACACTCCGGTGCTATTCACGAAACCGTGCTGGATGTTATTGCACCGAAGCTGATTCATGCAGGTATCAGCGAGGCTCAGCTGGCTATCGAGCTTTACAGCGAGATGGTGCAGCGCGGCTCACACGGAACAGCGCGCTTTAACCAGTCCTTGGGCGAGGAGGTTGTCGGTCTGGCTTCCTTTGGCAAGAGCGGTTTAGTACGCACCGGCTTTGACGGCCCCGGCGGTACCGGCGGCACCTGTATAGCGGTACAGTCCATAGGCAATGCCTTCCGCAAGCTGAAGTCCGGTCGACTGGTTTATCTTGATGTTCCCTGCGGCTTTGACGGTTATCATACCGATAAGACTGTCGTATATTATTTCGGCAGCCTGCAAAAGGATGAGCAATGCGCAAGGCTTTTGACGGCGCAGCAGCGTTGCCTGGAGCTGGAGCAAGAGGTAGTGTCCATGATGGTTCCGGGTGAGCCGATTGAAAACCTGTATCTGCGCACTATGGAAAAGTTCGAGAATGTTTATGGTGATGCGTTTATGAACGGCGGCAAATTCCTGGGTCACAGCATTGGTCTGGTGATGGATGAAGCGCCGGCTATAGCCAAGGGCTTTAAGCAGCCGCTGGAGCTTGGCATGACTTTTGCTGTAGAGCCTAAAATTGCTTTGCCGGGTTTAGGCTTGGTAGGTACGGAAAATACCTATGTGGTTACGGAAAAGGGCGCACGTTCACTGACAGGACGCTCACACGCATTGCGTGAAATTGAATAGTAGTACAGTACAACAAAAATGCTGCGGGCGCAAAGCCTGCAGCATTTTTTTGCAGTTGTGTCTTATTCAGATAATTCCTTGGCGCACTCTACGAATTTTACTCCGGCAGCAGCCATTTCCTGCATAGCGCTTGCGATGGTTTCGGGAGCAATGCCGCGGCAGGCAGCTTTGTTCAGGATAACATCGAAGCCAGCGGCCTTCAGCTGCAGTACAGTGTTTTTTACACAGTAATCGGTTGCCAGACCGCCGCAGATAACGGTGGTGATACCGTGGCAACGCAGATATTCGATGGCACCGGTGGAAAGAGTGTCCTTCAGGTCATGGTAGCATGCACCGTAGGGGTGCTTGTCTGCTTCAATGCCCTTGAACACCTGATAATCATAGGCAGCTTCATCGAGGCCGTCGATAAAGTCAAAGCCTTTGGTGCCGATGATAGCGTGTGCCGGCCAACGGATATCAAGATCCGGATAGCCGCTGATGGGAGTGAGCGGAGCATGCTCAGCGTCGCTGATCCAGAGCGCGCAACGGCTGTGCGCGTCGCGGGAAGCGAGGCGCAGGCTGGCGAACTGTGCCTGGGCGTTCAGCTCGGGAGCGATGGTGTCGCCTTCGGCAACCGGCAGCTCGTCGGGGCAGACCGGGGTGAAGGTGTTTTGTGCGTCAATATCAAAGGAGGCAATGTATTTTTTTTCCGGTAATTGCATAGTGAACCCTGCTTTCTGTTTTAATTTAGACTTATTGTAGTATACCGCCGTGATTTTAGCAATAGGGAAAATGCTTTTGCTATCAGTATTGCAAGTGGTAACGATATTAATATAAAAGGTGGCAACGTAGCCAGTGAAGCAGGAAAAGCCGACCTTGCTGCCGAAAATAATACAAATATCGCTATTGTAGAGTAGGTGAAATCATGTTAGGATTATTAGATATATATATTGAGCGTGATACTTTTCAAATCTCTGTATTAGTATATCATATTAACCATATAGGCTTTGGTGAAGCTATGAAAGAGTTGATAAACGTAAAGAACATGTCACATTTGAAAAAGGCGGTTGAAGACGCAATTGCTTTAAGCTTATCAGAGTATAAGAGAGATGTAGAAAAATGCAATTTTTTTAAACTTACGAAATATAAAACTTGGAATAAGTTCTTTAATGCACATTATGTTATTGGAATAATGTATGAAAAAGAGAAGAATTTATATACAATTACAGTACCTGAAAGAGATAAGAAAACTAAATCATTCGGTAATACTGTAAGTGGTTTTGAGTTTAAAATAAAGAAGGAAGAATTTGATTCTCAATTTGATGGTATAATTAAAAAAATAATGGATAATCTTGAGGAATATCAAAGCTGATTTTGTTGGAATTAGTGTCAATGTTAGCAAGGATAATGTTGATAGTAAATATGAAAGCGTTACAGATTAAAGCGGTATTTACGCAGGCAAAGATGTCTTTGGCATTGGAAAAAATACTGATTTAAAAGGCGTGATAATTTTCAGCACAACATGAAGAAAATAGTATAGGTACATTAATGCCTTATCAAAGAAATATCTCTTGAAAATAATACTGTTACTTCAAAGAGAGAAGATGTCTTGGGCAATACTACAAATATAAGTAACAATCAACTTTGAACAAGAAAAATTATAAGATACATTAAATTATACAGGTCTATTATTTTATATAAAAACAGCAGGTGGTATCTTAAACAAATGAGAAGAGTAATAATATATTTTCTGTTTATAATGATTCTTGGGTTTTATTACAATGATATGATTAATATTCCATTGTGGCAGCGATATTTTCCTATAGCTAACATGATCTGATTGATAACGATAGCCAAAAATATAATGTTATTAAAGATAATTTAGGAAATAATTTTTATAATAAATTAGATATAACAGCTAAAGTAATTAGTATATATGGCGATGCTAGTTCCTTCGCTATTGCAATTAAGAAAGGGAGAGTTGATAATATAAATTGGGATAAAGTAATTACAGATGATTTTGAAAGAATAAGAGTAAAAGAGATGTTAAATGATATAGGAATTTTAATGGATGTAAAAACCATAGAGGAGTTAAAACAAAATCATGAAACAGATAACTAGTCGCTACATAAAGAACTACATGATATTCTATTCTATATTCTATCTTATATATATAATCTTACCGAATAAAGAGTGTGGTATAAATGAAGAGGCGTGAAAAGCATATTTTCCAATAAAGTTATTGCTTATATTTATGGCATTTTTATGGACTAAAATTTTTAATGATGCTAAAAAAATGATGTATTATAGAGATAAAGATAAAATCAAGTTTGAGCATTTAGGAAAAAAGTTTGTTTATCAAAACACCTTGATTTTTATGTTGATTGCAGTTTTTTTTGTATTTATAGCACCATATATATTACTCTTAATACGTGATGTATATGGAGTAAACTTAAGTTTTTTGGTTATAAACTAAAAGTACTATTCCGCTCCAAATAGGGTATCATTAATGTTGATATGAAGACTGCAAAAGCGGCTATAATTTGTCTTTGTCTTTGTCAAAAGCTGTTGTTGGCATTTTTGCTTACTCAATCATTCTTAAAAAAATTTCAGAAATAGTTCTGTCGCAGGTGAGAGCTTGTGCTTGGTGAACGTACAACTTCCTGTGGTTTGAATGTAAGCATAGTATAGTTTCGAAACAAGGTCGCTAGTCAGTAGCAAAGGCTTTACATATTGAGGGGAGTTTCTGTTGGCGGAAAGTTAGAAGCATTTGACGGTGTTTATTATGGTATTACACCTGATAATTATAAAATATTAATGATTGGGGTTGGATTTTCAGTAGGTGCAAGTGTTGATTATTCGATTACATGGTGATGTAAAGGAGTTCGGTTATGGTAATACATAAGTCGATAGTATATATTTTGCTAACAGAGGTAATTGTATTTTGTTTATGCATTTTTCCCCCCAATACTAGAAATTTGGTAGAGGAGGATTACGCTATTTCACATATGGATATTGCTCTTGAAAAGGTTTTAAGGTTAGACTTACCTAAAAGTGATATAAGTAATTTCTACATTTCTTTTAATCCTGGTAAGAGTAGTTGTAGAGTGGCAGTGATTAATATGAGCTTTAATTCTAATATGGGATTTGAGGAGCTTTCGGAAGCAATTTTTAATAAGCACGACGGATATAAATTGAGCAAGCGAAATGGAGATACCTCAAGAGTATATATAGATAACAGATTAGAGTATAGAATACAATACATTAAAGATATTCATAAGTACAATATAATGGTAACGCTTCTGTAAACATGGGGGATAATATGAAGAAACAGTTTATTGTAACAGCAGTTTTAAGTTTGTTTTGTGCTGCAGTATTGGTATATTCAAATGCTTTGTTAAAATACAGCAATGATGTAATAAACAAAGAAAGAGCCATGTATTTGCAATTGATTCATTTGAGGGTACCGACTGAAGCAAAGGTAGTTAAGCTCGAAACGCAAAGATATATTTTAGGAGATTGTACTTTAAACTGTGTTTTGAGTTGCAAAAATATAGATATATCTGAACAGTTAAAGGAAAGTATCAATAAAAATGGTTGGATAATAATAGAGTCAAATGCAAAGAAAACAATATATAAAAAAGGTAAGGTTTTATTGATTTTTGATGATAGTAGAGATGTATATTCTTTATTGTTTGTTGATTGTCGTGATCAGATAGTATCTTTTTTATATGGTTTACCTTTAAGTAGGTAAGGTTATAAAGCTAGTGAAGCAGAAAAAGCAGACCTGATTGCCGAAAATAATACAAATATCGCTATTGTATAGTAGGTGGCAAAATGAAAGGATTATTAAACATATATATAGAAAAAAACACAGGTGAAATATCTATTTTGACATTGCATGTTACAAGTATTGGATTTAGTAGGAGCATGGGTAGTATTATTGAAAATGTTGATATTAAATCATTGAAAGAAAGAGTATTTAGATGCCTAATGCTTAGCTTAGAAAATTACAAATATGATAAAGAAGAATTTGTTGATCCATTTAAAAAAACAAAATATAAAATATGGAATCATTTTTTTAATATGCACTATCTTATTGAGGTCATTTATAGAGAAGAATTGAAAGAATATGAAATTGCAATGCCTGAACGTGACAGAATAACTAAATCATTCGGTAATACTGTAAGTGGTTTTGAATTTAAAATAAAGAGGGAAGACTTTGATTCTCAATTTGATAGTATAATTAAAAAAATAATGGATAATCTTGAGGAATATCAAAGCTAAATTTGTTGGAATTAGTGGCAATGTTAGCAAGGATAATGTTGATAGCAAATATGAAAGCGTTACAGACCAAAGCGGTATTTACGCAGGCAAAGATGGCAGAAGATAATAATGACCTTTTATTAGAACAACAGCAGCAATTTTAGATGCTAATGTGGCTTATGTGAAATTAGAATACATGGGGAATACAAATGAAAAATAAAATAGTATATTTAATTATAATATTATTATGTGGATATAATGTGTTTGTTCCTTCAGATTCGTTGCAAAAACAAGAATTGAAATACGTTAATGAATATATCAAATTGCCGTTACCAGATGATAGCGAAACTTTGATACCGCAAGGGAATAAAGTTCCGCGGTATTATTCGTTATATGCTGATAAAAACTTTGATTTGGAAGAATTTTTATCTATATTACGTAGACAAGGATGGGTTGAGCACGAAAAATATAGAGATAATGAAGTTTACTATTATGTGTTTAGAAAAAATGGCTTTTTATATACTTTACGAATATATGATAATGGGAGATGGGGTGATGGATTAATATATGAATAATAAACTTATTAAAAATATATTACTAGTAGCGATTATATCATTTTTGCTTTTTTGCTTGATTAAGATAGTGGGGAATATGGTCTTATATAATTCCATGGAAATAAATGAAACAGAGCGATTTTTTTGGTCATGTGCAAGAGAACTGCAGTTACCTGGAGAAGTAATTCGCTTTGAAGAAAAGAAGGGTATGCATTTTATAAAAGATAAAACTATCATTAAAGTAAGGCATAAAAATGATAAAAAATTAAAAGAGAATGAAATATCAGATCTTTTTAAAAAAGATGGATGGAAAAAAGAAAATAATAGAATGATTTTTTCTAAAAAACAATCATATGTTGAAGTGACTTCTATCAATGAAGATTATTATGAGATATTATATAAACATATGTAGTTGACTATAATAAATGCTGAGCGGCGAGAACATCCGCCTGAATGCTAAAAAGGACGTCAGCATTGCTGGTGGTATTTTGAGTGCGAAAAATGATGTGGACTTGAATGCTAAAGTAGGTGAAATCATGTTAGGATTATTAGATATATATATTGAGCGTGATACTTTTCAAATCTCTGTATTAGTATATCATATTAACCATATAGGCTTTGGTGAAGCTATGAAAGAGTTGATAAACGTAAAGAACATGTCACATTTGAAAAAGTCGGTTGAAGACGCAATTGCTTTAAGCTTATCAGAGTATAAGAGAGATATAGAAAAGTGCAATTTTTTTAAACTTACAAAATATAAAACTTGGAATAAGTTCTTTAGTGCACATTATGTTATTGGAATAACATATGATGATGAAAAATTGTTATATAGAATAAGAATGCCTGAAAGAGATAAGAAAACTAAATCATTTGGTAATACTGTAAG
>NZ_CABQHJ010000029.1:0-41327 GCF_902463975.1 uncultured Phascolarctobacterium sp. | reverse complement strand
AGCATAGCTTAAATTTTTATTAAAAGCAACCTAAGCTATGACTATATTATACGAGTGAGGTAATTCAAAATGAAATTAGTACATACAGTTGCAGAGCTGCGCGAAGAGGTTGCAGCAGCTAAAGCTCAGGGTTTGACCATCGGTCTGGTGCCTACTATGGGCGCATTGCATGAAGGCCATGCATCCCTGATTAAAGCAGCTAACATGGAAAATGACTTTGTTGTAGTCAGCGTTTTCGTAAATCCGACTCAATTCGGTCCTAACGAAGATCTGGACGCTTATCCGCGTACTTTGGAGGCAGACTGCAAGCTGGCAGAAAGCATGGGCGCTAACGTAGTTTTCGCTCCGGCTCCGAAGGAAATGTATCCGAGCGAGGATGCAACCTGGGTTGAAGTAACCGGTGATATTACTAAGGTTCTGTGCGGCCGTACCCGTCCGATTCACTTCCGCGGTGTAACTACCGTTGTTACCAAGCTGTTCAACCTGGCACAACCGGACCGTGCTTACTTCGGCCAGAAGGACGCACAACAGGTTGAGGTTCTGAAACGCATGGTAAAAGACCTGTTCTTCAATATCCAGCTGCGCATTATGCCGATTGTCCGCGAAGCTGACGGTTTGGCAAAGAGCTCCCGCAATACCTATCTGAATGAAGCAGAGCGCAAGGCAGCGCTGGTACTGAGCCGTAGCCTGAAGGCTGCTAAGGAGCAGTACGAAGCAGGTGAGCGTGACGCTGCTAAGATTACTGCGGCTGTTACCGCTTCCATTAAAGAAGAGCCTATGTCTGATATTGATTATGTTGAAATTTATGCACTGCCGGAATTGAAACCTGTAGCAGCTCCGATGGCAGGCAGCAACCTGCTGGCTGTAGCTGTTAAATTCGGCACCACCCGTCTGATTGATAATGTAGTTTTGGAGGAGAAATAATATGCTTTATACTATGCACCATGGCAAAATTCATCGCGCTACCGTAACCCAGGCTAACCTGGAATATATGGGCAGCATTACTATCGACAGCGAGCTGCTGGAGCTGTCCGGTATTCTTCCGGGCGAGCGTGTACAAATCGTTGACAACAACAACGGTAACCGTCTGGAAACCTATGTTATCGCCGGTGAGCGTGGTAGCGGTGTTATCTGCCTGAACGGTGCTGCTGCACGTAAGGTTCTGGTTGGTGATACTGTTATCATCATCGCTTACAGCCTTATGACCGAGGAAGAAGCTAAAACTTATGTACCGAAGGTTGTAATGGTTGACGAAAACAACCATCCGATTAACGTTCGCGGTACTGAAAAGGAAGCAGAAATCGGCTGATTTTAAGCATTATAAGAGCACGCTGTGGGTTGCGCTTGGCGCAGGCTGCAGCGTGCTTTTTGTGTTGGCGGTTTGCTGAATTTATGAAGTATCAAGCGATTCCGGATAGTAATAAGAAGTTGCATATTTTTCGAAAAGAATAGCAAATAAAAAACTTCGGTAGAACGCTAAATATAATCGTTCTACCGAAGTTTTTCGTTTCTATTTGTTTTTATCGTGGCAGCAGCAATGCTCTGCTTCCACAGGCTTCATGGAGCATTCCGGGCAGATGCCTTCACCCTCTAAAAGCTTGCTGCCCCAGGCATACATGGCCTGCAGGATGGGGAAGAGGCTTTCACCCCGCGGCGTCAGGCTGTACTCAACCTTAGGCGGCACGACGGCGTACACCTTGCGCGCAATTAAGCCGTCACCTTCCAGCTCGCGTAATTGCTGGGTGAGCATTTTTGGTGTTGCCTCGGGGACGAGGCGGCGCAGCTCGTTGAAGCGTAAAATTTTTCCGGACAGGTGCCATAGGAGCAGTGCTTTATATTTGCCGCCGATAAGCTGCAGCGTGGCAGCAACGGGACAGTTGACGTTAATAGTATCTTTCATTTGGAGTTTCCTTTCTGCAAAGAGCAAGGCGATTAAGATATTATTATGCTAGGAAAAAATCATATGCCTGCCTTGTGTATCAAAAATTATATATCCTTACAGTATCTTTTTGCATACTATCTACCTAAATAGTGCATTCTTGAAATAAAGGTAGCGTTTGCTATAATAATAGCAGACAAAAAATTTTATGTCAAACAGATAGCAAGCGAAAGGAGTCACGATGAAAAAACAGTTACTTGATATAACGGGCATGAGCTGCAGTGCCTGCTCGTCACGCATAGAAAAGGTTGTCAACAGGATGCAGGGCGTGGAGCAGATGAGTGTTAATCTGCTGAAAAATAATGCGCACGTTACCTTTGATGAAAACGTTGTAGATGAAAAGGAGATTATTGCCCGCATTGAAAAGCTGGGCTTCGGTGCAAGTGTGCATGCCGCAGGAGCTGCCGCTGCGCCTGTGCCGCAGCAGGATACGGCGGCGCAGGAGATGGCGGAGATGAAGCAGCGCCTTATCGGCTCGCTGATTTTTGCCGGTCTTGTTTTTTATCAGCACATGGGGCGCATGTGGGGCTGGCCGTTGCCAAGCTTTATTCTGGGGCAGGAAAACGAGCTGATTAACGCTTTGCTGCAGATGCTGTGGTGCATTCCGGTGCTTTTTATCGACCGCAAGTATTTTATCCACGGCGTGCGTAATCTTTTAAGCGGTGCGCCTAATATGGATTCCCTGATTGCCGTAGGCAGCGGTGCATCGTTTATTTATGGTTTGTATTCCGTATTTGGCATGGCGTATGCCTTTGGACACAATCGTCTTGATTTGTTGCCAGGCTTTGCTGATGCCTTATATTTTGAAGCTAGTGCCGTAATTTTGGCACTTGTAACCGTCGGTAAGTTTATGGAGGCGCGGGCGAAGAGCCACACCTCTGATGCAATCAAGGCGCTGATGAACCTTACGCCGAAGACGGCGCTTGTCGAGCGTCACGGTCTGCAGGGAGAAATACCTGTAGAGGAGGTTGTAACAGGCGATGTGCTGATTGTAAAAAGCGGTGCCTCCGTGCCTGTGGACGGTAAAATTATTGAGGGCAGCGCTGCCTTGGACGAAAGCGCGCTGACAGGTGAAAGCCTGCCGGTAGATAAAACAATCGGTGACAAGGTTATCGGCGGCACTATTAACAGAAGCGGTTACTTTAAGATGGAAGCAACTGCGATTGGTGCAGATACAGCTTTGGCGAAGATTATTGCACTGGTGGACGAAGCAACTTCGTCTAAAGCGCCGATTGCTAAACTGGCTGATAAGGTGAGCGGGTATTTTGTGCCTGCAGTTATAGGCATTGCCGTGCTTGCGGCGGTTGTCTGGCTGGCGCTGGGCGCAAGCTGGCATTTTGCGCTGACGATTGCCATTTCTGTGCTCGTCATTTCCTGTCCCTGTGCTTTGGGACTGGCAACGCCGACAGCAATTATGGTAGGAACGGGGCGCGGCGCTAAGAGCGGCATTTTGATTAAATCGGCAACAGCGTTGGAAACAGCGCATAAGGTTGATACCGTTATCTTAGACAAAACAGGTACGATTACAGCGGGCAAGCCGGTGGTGACGGATATTTTGCCTGTAAAGGTTACGGAAAATGAATTGCTGGCCTTTGCCGCAGGCTTGGAAAAGCTTTCAGAGCATCCGTTAGGTGAAGCGATTGTTGCTGCTGCCGAAGCAAAGCAGCTTGCTTTGCCTTCAGCCGGCAATTATAAGCAAATTCCCGGTCAGGGCGTTAAGGCAGAGATTGCAGGATCTGAATGTGCAGCAGGTAATTTCAAGCTGCTGGAGGCGTTGAATGTTGATGTCAGTACTTTGATGGACCAGTATGACAAGCTGGCGGCTCAGGGAAAAACACCGTTATATTTTGTGCGTGCAGGCGAGCTTTTAGGCTGCATTGCTGTTGCCGATACCGTAAAGGCTACGAGTAAGGAGGCAATCGGCAAGCTGCAGGCGATGGGCTTGCATGTGCTGATGGTGACCGGTGATAACCGGTCGACGGCGGAGGCGATTCGCACACAGGTAGGCGTTGATGAGGCTGTTGCTCAGGTGCTGCCGCAGGATAAGGAAGCGGTGGTACGCAAGCTGCAGCAGGAAGGCCATATTGTCGCTATGGTAGGCGACGGCATCAACGATGCGCCGGCGTTGGCGCGTGCCGATGTAGGTATCGCTATCGGTGCCGGCACGGATATTGCGATTGAAGCTGCTGATATGGTTTTGATTAAAAGCGACTTGTTGGATGTGGCGAAAGCGATTTGCTTAAGCCGCAGTGTGATGACCAATATCAAGGAAAATCTTTTCTGGGCCTTTATTTATAATGCCGTCGGTATTCCGTTTGCTGCAGGCGTGTTCTATACAACCTTCGGCTGGCTGCTGAATCCGCTGATTGCTGCAGCGGCGATGAGCTGCAGCAGCGTTTCTGTTGTTACTAACGCATTAAGACTGCGTTTTATAAAATTGTAATTGCAAAGGAGATTTTATTATGACTAAAACTATTGCTATTGAAGGTATGCATTGCCAACATTGTGTTGGCGCCGTTAAAGAAGCACTCGCTGCTGTAGCAGGTGTAACAAGTGTTGCCGTTTCTCTTGAAAACAATAATGCCGTTGTTGAGGGCGCAGGCCTGGATGACGCAGTTTTGAAGGCTGCTGTTGAGGATACCGGCTTTGACGTAACTGGCATCAACTGATAATAAGCAAAAAAACGCCGCGTAAAGCGGCGTTTTTGCTTGTAAAAAGGTCGCTGTGCAGCGGCCTTTTTCTTATGCAAATATTTCTGCTATAGCAGGCGGAAGCATATCAAGTGCGCTTGCTGTCATAAATGCGGCAGCAATGGCTACAACGATAAAGGCAGCAGCGTGCGGATAATCCTTTTTACGTACGGAAGAAAAGATGGCACGCAGGGATAAAAGCAGAATCAGACCCCAGATATAGGGACCGGTTACTTCATGGAAAAATTTTTCAAACATGATAACACTCCTTGCTGGCTGAAAAATGTGTTTAAGCAGATATAGATATACAGATAATAAAAAAACACCCGCAATAGCAGGTGCTGTTTTTGGATTGGTGCCTCAGCACAGAATCGAACTGTGGACACAAGGATTTTCAGTCCTTTGCTCTACCAACTGAGCTACCGAGGCATGATTGGCGACCCGGATGGGACTCGAACCCACGACCTCCGCCGTGACAGGGCGGCATTCTAACCAACTGAACCACCGGGCCATTACAATATTGAGGCAAATGGGCAAAAAAATGGTGGGCGCTAACGGGATCGAACCGCTGACATTCTGCTTGTAAGGCAGACGCTCTCCCAGCTGAGCTAAGCGCCCGTATTTGGTGACCGGTGGGGGAATCGAACCCCCGATACCGCCGTGAAAGGGCGGTGTCTTAACCGCTTGACCAACCGGCCAAATGTGGTGACCCATGTAGGCCTCGAACCTACGACACCCTGATTAAGAGTCAGGTGCTCTACCAACTGAGCTAATGGGCCGTGGTCACGTTACTTGATTATAATACCCTATCTGCTAGAAAATGTCAAGCACTTTTTTCGAAAAAACTTAAAAAATCTTTGGGGACATAAAAACAATTGACTATGCATGGAGAAAAGCATACAATTAAAGTGTTATAGTAGGTTCTAAATTTTTTTGTACGGAGGATAGACTTATGGATTACGATATTGCCGTTATTGGTGGTGGTCCTGCTGGTGTATCTGCAGCGATTACTGCTGCCAGCAAGGGACGTAAGGTTGTTCTGTTTGAAGCCCATGGCTTCAGCCCCCGTCTGCGTAGTGTAGCGCAGATAACAGATTATATGGGTATACCCGATATTTCCGGTACTGCGCTTATGGATATTTTTGTAAATCATCTCAAGCAGATGGAAGTAGATATTATTGAATCTAAAATTATTTCTTTGCGTGAGGTAGGCGAAGGCTTTATGCTGGGTACACCGCACGGCGAATATTCTGCGGATTCCGTAGTATTGGCGACTGGGATTTCCCGTTCTACGCTTTTCCCGGGAGAAAAGGAATTTTTGGGCAAGGGCGTAAGCTACTGCGCTATTGTTGATGCTGATAAATATAAGGGCAAGTCTGTGGCCGCTATTGCTACTGTTCCTGATGCTTTGGAAGAAGTGGAATATCTGGCAGAGCAATGCGAGCATGTCTTCTTCTTCCCGCTGTATTCCGGCTTCATTCCGCCGAAAAAGAAGAATATTACTGTAGTGCTGGATAAGCCGACAGAAATTACCGGCACTGATAAGGTTACCGGTCTGCGTGCAGGCGATGATTTTTACAGCGTTAAGGCTGCCTTTGTCTTCCGTGCCAGCGATCCGCTCAACAGCTTTTTGCCTGGCCTTGAAATCCGTGGCCGCAGTATTTATGTTGATGATCAGGCGCAAACCAATATTGAAGGTGTATTTGCCGGTGGTGACTGCACAGGCCAGCCGTGGCAGGTAAATCGTGCTGCAGGTCAGGGACAGAAGGCTGCGCTTTCGGCAATCCGTTATCTTGCTCGCCGTGATGAGGGAATTGACTATTAAAAATTGCAGTAAAATCTTTTATCCCGACGGGATTTATGCTACAATATAAGTTATGATAAATTATTTGGAGGCTATATTATGTTAGATTTAAAATTCGTCCGCGAAAATCCGAAGCTGGTCGAAGAGGCTGTAAAAAGCCGTAATGGCAGCCTTGATTTGACTGAATTCCTGGAATTGGATAAACAACGTCGTGAAATTACCCAACAGGTAGAAGCACTGAAGAAAGAACGCAACACTGCATCTCAAGAGATTGGCAAGCTGAAAAAGGCTGGTCAGGATGCTACTGAGCAGATGGCTGCGGTTCGTGCTCTCGGCGATAAAATTGCTGCAGATGACAAGGAACTGAAAGAGATTGAAGAAAAAATCAAAAGCATTCTGCTGACTATTCCTAACGTTCCTGCTGAAGATGTTCCCGTAGGCAAGGATGATAGCTGCAATCCGGTTATCCGCACCTGGGGCGAACCGACCAAATTTGATTTTGAACCTAAGGCTCACTGGGATATCGGTGAAAACCTGGGCATTCTGGATTTCGAACGTGGCGTTAAGGTCAGCGGTGCACGTTATGTATTCTATCGTGGCATGGGCTCCCGTCTGGAGCGTGCCGTTATTAACTTCTTCCTGGATGTACACACCAGAAAGCATGGTTATACCGAATTCTTCCCGCCGTTCATCGTTAACGGTGCAAGCATGCAGGGCACCGGCCAATTGCCGAAATTTGCCGAGGATATGTACAAGCTGGAAAACGGCGATATGTACCTGATTCCGACCGCAGAGGTTCCTGTAACCAACTATCATCGTGATGATATTCTGACCGGCGATGAACTGCCGCTGAAATATACCGCATACAGCGCTTGCTTCCGTGCAGAAGCCGGTGCTGCAGGCCGTGATACCCGTGGCCTGATCCGTATGCATCAGTTCAACAAGGTTGAGCTGGTTAAATTCACCAAACCGGAAGAATCCTGGGCTGAGCTGGATAAGCTGACTAATGATGCTGAAGAAGTTCTGCAATTATTGGGCCTGCCGTACCATGTTGTACGTTTGTGCACCGGTGACCTGGGCTTCAGCTCTGCTACCACCTATGACCTCGAAGTATGGCTGCCGGCAGCAAACTGCTACCGTGAAATTTCTTCCTGCTCCAACTTCCTGGACTTCCAGGCACGCCGTGCTAACATCCGCTTCCGTCGTGATGCAAAATCCAAACCGGAATTTGTACATACCCTTAACGGCAGTGGTGTAGCTGTTGGCCGTACCGTTGCCGCTATTCTGGAAAACTATCAGCAGGCTGATGGCAGCGTAGTTGTTCCTGAGGCTCTGCGTCCTTACATGGGCTGCGATGTAATTACCGCTCCGAAAAAATAAGCTGCGCAGATTCAGCTGAATAAAAATTAAGCGTTGAAATGCTACTTTATTGGCATTTCAACGCTTTTTGTTTTGTCTGCTGTATTCAGTAACTTTCAGTAACTTTTTGCTAGTTTAAAATATTTTATGGCGAAATTCTCTGTATTTTACAGTTAAAAATGTGCCAATCCGTGATTATTGGAAAATTTTCCTGTTCTCCTCGAAAAAATTCAATTTTTTGCCGTTTTCCTATTGTACTTTCAAATTATTGTGGTACAATCATAGAAGAAAAAATAAATGCAATAGCAAGGGGAGAGTGTTATGAGTAATAAAAAACATTTCCAAATAAGCCAACAGGCTGTAGAAAAATTAGCGGTACGTTTCGGTACGCCGCTGTTAGTACTTTCTCTTGATGAAATCAAAAAGAACTACAAGGTTTTGAAAAAATATATGCCGCGTGTCAAAATTCATTACGCGATTAAGGCTAATCCGCATCCGGAAATTTTGCGGGTGATGGCAGATATGGGCTCCTGCTTTGACGTAGCAAGCGACGGAGAAATCCGCACCCTGCATGATATGGGTGTGGATGGCGGTCGTCTGATTTACGCTAATCCTGTAAAGACAAGCGTAGGGCTGGAGGCCTGCCGCAGCTGTGGTGTACGCAATATGACCTTTGACAGCGCCAGTGAAATAGATAAAATAAAAAACCAGTGCCCGGATGCGACTGTACTGCTCAGACTGCGTATCGACAATTCCTCGGCACATGTTGATTTGAATAAAAAATTCGGTGCTGCACGTGAAAATGCGTTGGCTTTGATGCAGCAGGCTAAGGAAGCAGGTTTGGATATGGCCGGCATTGCCTTTCATGTAGGCAGCCAGACTGTCAGCGCTGACCCCTATCTGCATGCGCTGGATATTGCGCGTGAACTGTTTGAGGAGGCTGAGGCAGCCGGTCTGAAGCTGCGTGTGTTGGATATCGGCGGCGGCTTCCCTATTCCTGAGCCGAAGGTTAAATTCAATCTGCCGGAAATGCTGCGCCAGATTAATGCGCGTCTGGATGAGGATTTCGCCGACGCTGAAATCTGGGCCGAACCGGGCCGTTATATCTGCGGTACGGCGGTAAATCTGATTACCAGCGTCATCGGTGTTACCGAGCGCGGCGGTCAGCCATGGTACTTCCTCGATGAAGGCCTGTACGGAACATTCTCTGGCGTACTCTTTGACCAGTGGGATTTCAAGCTCATCAGTTTCCGTGAGGGTGATGAAAAGGTGGCAGCAACGTTCGCCGGACCGAGCTGTGATTCCCTGGATATTATGTTCCGCGGCCGCATGACGGTGCCGCTGCAGGTTGGCGATTTACTGCTGGTTCCCAGCTGCGGTGCCTATACCTCTGCCAGCGCAACTACCTTTAACGGCTTTAGCAAGGCTAAGTTCGTTATCTGGGAGCGCGTAAAGGCTGAGGTTGAGCCTGTTGTCGCTGTCGGACGTGTTGAGATGAATCAGTCTGTGGCGCAGGCTGTAAAATGAAAATATAGTTGTTACCGCATCAGCGTTTAGCGTTGGTGCGGTTTTTATATTTTAGGAAAAACGTGACAGATGAGGTATAAAAAATGTGGAAAAACGTTACAGAAAGCAATGATAAAATACGGAAAAACGTGACAAGATCAGGATTTTTTAGACACAGCGAGGGCAGTCTTAACGCTCATTTTACGCAAGTATGCTTTTTCTTACATTTCTCCCAACTTCACTTCTACCTGCAGTTCAGACAACAATGCCAGTAAATCGCCGAAAGTGAGCCAGACGGTGGCGGTATTATCGTTCGGATGAATACCGATGATGGCGGATGGCGGTAAGTTTTTGCTGCTGACGAAGATAACGCTTTTGCTTGTATCGTTCAATAGGCCGAAGGGTGAAACTAAGCCTGACTGCAGTTTGAGATATTTTTCCAGACGCTCTGCCGAAGCGAAGCTGAGGCGGGAGCTGCCTAATGAAGCAGCAAGCTGTTTTAAGTCAACAGGCGTAGCTGCGGGAACGGTCAGAAGAAAGTGCTGCTTACCGTTGCTGTTGCGTAAAAATAAATTTTTGCAGATAACGGCATCAGCAGGCATCTCCAGTGCATCAAGTTCTTCCATAGAATAAACAGGCCGGTGTTCCGTACAGGTAAACTGTATGTTTTTAGCGTTTAGCAAATCATAGATGTCATTCTTGGCGAAACTCATAGAGAATCTCCTTGCAATAATGTTTTGTATCGATGCATTTTATTATAAGTCAACTAAGGATTTACGGCAAGTTGCAGGCTGCCTAAAATATGGAGAAAGCTTGGCGTTCATGCTATAATAATAGCAAAGCGAAAGGCGGAAAAGATGATGCGAAAAGTTATAATATATATTTTGACGCTGCTGGCTTTGCTGGCAGCGGGCTGTGGCAGTGAGCAGCCGCAGCCTAAGGAGCTGCAGCTCTGCAGCAGTATGGGCACCAAGCTGACGGAGGTTATTGCCGACAGCTACAGCAAGGCTGCAGGTGTAAAAGTAAATATAAGCTATCTGCCCGGAGGTACGCAGCAGGAACGCTTGGATTACCTGCGCAAGCACAAATTCGATGTCTGGCTGGGCGGCACAAGCGAAGAGTATTTCATGGCAGATGAGCAGCACATCCTGCAGCCGTATATTGCCAAGGAAGCTTATAAGGTACCGGCAGAGCTGCGCAATCGTACAGGACAATGGACGAGTCTTTATCTGAGCTACATTGCTTTGCTGAGCAACAAAAATAATCTTCATGCTTACGGCTTATATGCACCGGAAACATGGGATGAGCTTTTAGTACCGCAGCTTAAGGATGAGCTGGCGATTGCCGATTTTGAATTGGGTGGAGCCAGCTACGGTATGATTACAAGTATCGTGCAGCTGCGCGGCAAGGAGCAGGCTATGGCTTATGCAGCCAAGTTCAATGCACAGCAGCCTGTTTATACTAAGGGGTTCGGTGAGGCTGTGGACCTTGTCTATATAGGCAAAAAGACGGTTGCCATAGTGCCGCTGGATTATGCTTTGCAGATGGAAGCACGTCATCGTCACCTGTTTGCAACAGTGGTGAAGGATGCCAACCGTACAATGCTTACCGGTGCAGCGATTATGCGCAGCGCAGAGCATCCAGAGCAGGCACGCGCTTTTTTGGATTATCTGATGAGTGATGCAGGTGTAGAGCTGTTACCTGCAAACGGTTATCATTATATCTGGCATGTAAAAAAATATCCCTATAATGACGGACGTAAGGAGCTTATAGGTAATGTCCGTGTCCCAGTAGATGATTTAAGCTGGACCTCGGTTTATAAGAGTGAGATTATCCGTCAGTGGCGCAGTGCTCTTTAACGGCATAAAAAAATTGGCGCTCTTACAGCGCCAATAAATTTTATAAAACCTTATGTTTTACATGGTCCAGTGCCTGGTCGAAAAGACTGAGCACGTGGCTGTCATCCAGAGAATAAATAACCTCTTTACCGTCCTTGGTAAATTTTACCAGGTTGGTGGCACGCAACAGACGCAGCTGATGCGAAATAGCGGAATGTGTCATGCCAAGTGCATCGGCAATGCAGGTAACGCACATCTCCTGGTGTGCTAACAGGGAGAGAATGCGGATACGAGTGGGGTCGCTGAGGACTTTAAAAATATCAGCCATGGGCTGGATATATTTTTCGTCATCATTGCCAGGAAGCGGCAAGTTATGAGTGTGGACGTGTGTCATTTTATCACCTACTTTACTTTTTATTGTTTAGACGCAGTCCTTTGTTGAAAAAGAATGCGAGTACTGCGTAATAAAAGAAGCCTCCGGTTGGAGTCTTGCTGATAAACCAGGTCGGGAAAAGGAAAAAGCTTACGCTGAGGAAAAGCAGCTGCGGTAAGCAGCTGAAAAGACAGCTGATACCCTCCTCCTGCCATTTGCTTTTGATGTGCAACGCACTGAAGACGCTGTAGCGTGAGGCAAAAACGCCGAAGCAGATGCCGCTGAAGGCATAGAGAAGGAAGTTGACAATTTCACCGAAGTTCATGTTACTTATCCTCTTTACTACTGAGTTGTTTGAAAAAACCGGTCTTGAGCAACAGACAGGCAATAATACTGCCGCCGATGGTGCTTACTAAAAACGGCGGGATGAAGAACCAGGCTACAGCATTGCTGCCTAAAAGCAGTGTGGTCATAATCCAGGCGACGAAACCACCGATGATGCCGGTACCGAATATTTCGCCAGCCATAGCCGCTGTCAGTGTTTTGTAACGGCTGTAGGCCAGTCCGGCGAGGGCTGCACCAATCATACTACCGGGAAAGGCTAAAAGTGAGCCTGTGCCCAGCATGTTGCGCAGACAGGCAATGATAAAGCCGATTGCAACGGCGTAATCTGGTCCTAAAAGGACTGCACCCATAACATTGATGGCGTGTTGCACAGGGAAGCATTTGGAGACACCTGCCGGGATATATATTAAATGTGCGCTCAGTGTGCCGATGGCAATTAAAAGCGCTGCGGATGTCAGCTTACGAGTTTGCATATAAAAACCTCCATATGAAAGTTGTGTATGGCTAACAATGATATAACTATATTATAGCATTTAAATAGGTGCTTTGTGAACATATCTGAATAAATTCATAAGAAAATTTTTGTGGAATATAAAAGCTATAAAGCAGAACAGGAGTGATAAAGTTGGCTTTGTTAGAAGGTATTAAGGTTATTGATTTTTCCAAGTGGCTGCCGGGACAATATTGTGGTATGTTGTTGGGTGATTACGGTGCGGATGTTATCAAGATTGAGGATTTGCAGGGTGATGCGACACGTCGCTTTTGGCCTGAAAAAACTAAAGGCATGAGCTACTGGCATCTGATGCTGAACCGCAATAAGCGAGGCGTTGCCCTGAATCTTAAAAAGGACGGCGGACGTGATTTGCTGCTGAAGCTGCTGCAGGAGGCCGATGTTTTTCTGGAAGGCTTCCGTCCGGGATATCTGGCGCGCTATGGCCTTGATTATGACAGTGTGCATAAAATTAATCCGCGTCTGGTGTACTGCTCAATTACCGGCTTCGGCCAAGAATCGCATAAGCCGGCACACGACCTGAACGTTGTCGGTCTGGCTGGCCTCAATAATCTTGATGATATTGGCAGAGCCTGCGTATCTGAGGTGCAGGTGAGCGCGATTGGCAGTGGTTTAAATGCTTTAAGTGCGATTTCGATGGCGTTGCTGGCACGCGAACGTACCGGCAAAGGACAGTGGCTTGATGTCAATTTGTATGCTACGGCACTGTCAATGCAGGTGACGGGCCTCAGTGCTTTGTGGGGCTGCAGGGAAACAGGTGAAAAGCCCTTTGGTCGTATAGCGCATTACTATAATATTTATCGTACCGCAGATGGCAGATATCTGACAGTCGGTACTATCGAGCCTAAGTTTTGGCAACGCTTTTGCGATTTAATTGAATGTCCGGAGCTGGAAAAACGCCAATATGATTTTGCTCATGAGGAGGAGCTGCAGCAGCTGGTGGCTGCTAAAATTGCTGCTAAAACCCAACAGCAATGGTTGAATTTAATCGGTGGCGCAGAATTTTGCGTAACGCCCGTATGCAGTCTGGAGGAAGCGTTGGACAGTGAGCTGACGGCGCAGGAGCATATCCTGCAGGAAGCAGACAGTGACTTGGGGAATTTGCAGTATATCGGCGGTCCGGTGAAGTTCAGTGAGGCTGCAAGCAGCATCCGCATGAGAGCACCTAAGCTCGGCGAACATACGCTGGATATTTTGCAGAAACTGGGATATAATGATAATGAAATCAGCGCTTTGCATGAAGAGGGCGCAATCTAGAATTTTTTGATTGTAGTGTGTTTATGAAGCAGGAGGCCAATATGAGGAAGATAGTAAAGCTTTTTATGACATTTGTTTTTGCCTGCTGCCTGTTTGTAGGCGTTAACCCTGCAGAGGCGGGCTTAATCAGCAGAGAGCAGGAAATTGAAATGGGACAGCAGACAGCGCAACAGCTGGAGGCTCAATATGGTGTTTCGCAGGATTATGCGCTGCAGGAAAGAGTTAACCGCATCGGGCAAAGGCTGGCTAAGGTTTGCGGACGTGATGACATCACCTTTTCCTTTAAGGTGCTCAATAACAATGAGGTCAATGCCTTAGCCTGCCCCGGCGGCTTTGTTTATGTGTATAAGGGACTGATTGACTACATGCCGACAGACATGGAGTTGGCCGGTGTTCTTGGCCATGAGGTGGGACACGTAGCCAAAAAGCATACGGTAAATGCGATTGAAAAGCAGATGTGGACCTCGCTGATTCTGCTAGCTGCCACCCGCGGACAGGGCATGGGCCTTGTGCAGGCAGCACAGCAGGCGTTGTTTGCCGGTTACAGCCGTACAGACGAACGCGGTGCCGATAAGGAAGGCGTAAAGAACAGCATTGCAGCAGGCTATAATCCTTACAGCATGCTGATTACCGTGTGGAAGCTGGATGATTTGTCCAAGCAGGGCGGCGGCGCCAATTACGGTCTGTTCAGCAGCCATCCCGAGCCGGAGGAGCGTGTAAAACGCGTTATGAAGCAGCTTAAGGAATATAACATTCATCCCGATGTTGTTGTTAAAGACGATGACCATGCGACTGTTACCGAGGGTAACTGGAGCTTTAACGTAAGTCAGAGTATTGGTAATACCAAGGGTAAATATCGTGCCTATATGCTCGCAGGCGGCTTGTGGAACGTGCGTCAGCGCGGACCTGTAAACTCCAACCATTTTGTGGTTTATGACAACGGCAGTACGGCAGATATCTATTATGACGATATCCAGGTTTTCCGTCTGTATACTCAGGATGCAGGTGCTTTTGGCAGTGCCGGCGCTTATGCAGCAGCCTGTGCTGATATGCTGCGTGATTGGGCACAGATAGCTAATGCTAATGATGCTAAAGCTAAGAGCAGCACCAAAAAGAAATAAGCAGATTCGGGCAACAAATAAAGCCATACCCTGCTAAGCAATTTGCTTAGCGAGGTATGGCTTTTTAGTGTGCGTTAATGCATGGGAGGTGTTTTTTACAGTACCTTTTGCAGCAGATTCAGCACGTTTTTATGGGTAATTTTTTCAACGGTGCTGGCGCTGTATTTTTTAGAAAGATATTCATAAACTGCACTGTAATCCTGCACGCCGTGGAGGTTGTAGGGCGGATGGCTGATGCCGTCAAAGTCACTGCCGAAGCCGATATGGTCATCATTACCCATGAGGTTCAGCATGTAATCGATATGGCGGTAAATACTTTCGATGCAGGCATCGTTGTAATCATGTTCCAGGAACTGGCCGGCAAAGGTAACACCAATCAGGCCGTCATTTTCTTTAATTGCCAGAATCTGCTTGTCATCCAGGTTACGCGGATGCGGGCAAAGAGCCTTGGCATTGGAATGAGTTGCAATAATGGGCTTGCTGCTGGTCTCGATAACATCCCAGAAGCCTGCGGGTGCGATGTGGGAAACGTCAACCAGCATACCGAGCTTGTTCATTTCGGCAACTACTTGGCGGCCGAAGACGGTGAGACCGCCGCCGCTGCTTTCTTCGTTGACACCGTCAGCTATATCGTTGCGGTTGCTCCAGGTGAGTGTCATAGCGCGCACGCCTAAGGCGTAGAGGCAACGCAGTGCTTCCAGACTGCCGTCGATAGCGCCGCCCTCTTCAATGGCGAGCAGAGTTGCAGCCTTGTGGTTGAGCACATCGGCAGCATCCTCTTTCGTGAGCACCTGCAGCACGTCGATACCGTCTGCGTGAAGCTTCTTTACTTCCTGCAGGTATTTGTCAAGCAGCTGCAGGGTGTAGCGCAGGCCGCCGTAATAACGGAATTCGTGTGTGGGTACGAAGATAGCACAGAATTGCAGACCGCCGCCGAGAGCGATTTGACGCTGAATGTCAAAATGCTGGTCATTTGCATAAAGGCTGGTGCCTTTCTTATATAATTCGGTAAGGGTATCGCAGTGACAATCACAGATAAACATAGAGAAAACTCCTTTCAGAATTTATTAAACCCCCGCGTTTCCCGAACGTGGAACAGCGGGGGTTATAATACTGTAAATTTTTACTTAACAGTTAAAGGTACTTGCTTCTTACCAACCGGTGTAGTAGTAGAAGAAGGTCATACCGATGGTAACGATCATAGCGCCGGCCATGGGGATTGCAGTACGTTTTACCAGATCAAAGGAGGAAACGCCACCCATACCGGAGGATACTACGATAACTGCGGTAATCGGGGAGCAGTTACGCATGATAGAAGCTGCAAAGTGCATCGGCAGCAGCATCAGTACCGGGTGTAGGCCGCTGTGCGCTGCAACTGCCGGAGTAAGTGCGGCGAATGCGAAGAAGGGAGCATTGCCGCTGCCCATAACAATTGCGGATACAGCGATAATTGCTACCATAACCAGCATCATAGCCATCGGGCCGAAGCCTAAGTTTTTACTGCCGTCGATAAGAGTGGTGATAGCACCCATGGATACGAGGCCCTTAGCAAAGGTCTGACCTGCAACAACCAGGGTAATAACGTTAGCCATCTGCATGCCTAAGCCATCGAAGAAGGTCTGAATATCGCCCAGAACCTTATGGCCGTCACGCCAACGGGCGTATTCGCAAATAACACCGATAGTCAGGCCGATAAACATAGCCATAACGATATTCATCTTAATAGTGGTAATCCAGAGAGAGCTGAAGGAAAGAATCAATGCCAGAGGAATTACCGGCAGGATAGCGTACCACATCGGTGCATTATCTGCTTCTTCTTCAATTTTTTCAACCTGCATCGGCTGCACGATATGGCCGTCGCGTTTATCCATATATTTTTGAGTCAGGTAATGCAGAACGCCTACAACTACAAAGGCTACAGCAACGATAGGAACCTGATAATGGCTCCAGTAAACTACAGGGTCAACGCCTGCGGTTTCGGCGGAGAGGATGGTACCGGTATCACTGGGGCTCCAGTCGAAGCAGAGAGTGGTTGCTACAGCAGCGGTTGCGGACAGACGGCTTACGCCCAAGCCTAACAGAATGGGGAACATAGTTACCATCAGCAGCATTGCCAGACCGGAGGCACTGTTGATGCACAGTCCAATGAGCATACCGATAATCCAGGTGCCGCTCATAACCAGATAGGGGGATTTTAAAGCTATCAACGGTTTGATGGTTAAACGTACTAAAGAGCGGGAAGCGCCGATTTTATCCATATATTTAGCAAAAGCGCCTACAGACATAATGTTCAGACCGAGCTTGCCGACATTAGAGCTGAAGGTTGCGCGGATAAATTCAAAGGCATCGAAAATTACGGAGCCTGTTGTAGCCTTAGCTCCTAAAATCTGGCTGTAACCCAGCATAGCAGCGATATACATCATGATAATACCGCCCATGAAGAGCACAGGCTGTGGTTTGTACTTTTTGTAAATCAAATAGCCAACCCAAAACGTTATAATTGCAGAAATAACAATACCCAATTTTCATCATCCCTTTCTCTTATAAATTTATTTTACAAAAATTTAGGCAATTCCATTATAGCATAACTTTGTTGCATTAAGCAATAAAAAAACCTGCAATATTCCCCGCGAAGGGGACAGAATGCAGGTTTTTTTAGTTAATTATTAATAAATGTCAATCTTCTAAAGACAAAACGCGTAAAACATGTTGGATATAAATAGCCTGAATAGCTTTGGAACGGCCAAGACCGCACAGATGACCGGTTGTTTTGATGCCTAAAGCTTCAATCTGAGTCTTCCAGCTGTCTTCCTCATCGCTGTACATATCGTTGTTGGCGTGATCACCGGCAACAACCATCAGGGGATACATATGTACATGCTTGTATTTGCGCTCCTGCAGCTTTTCGAGAACCGCTTCAAAATTAGGAGTATCCTCTTCTTCTACGGTTCCTACAATAACAGGGAATTTCATAGAATCAAAGATTTCCTGCAGCTTAACATAGGTATAGCCATGTGCTTTGTTATTGTTGCGCGGAGTACCGTGGCCCATCAGGACTACGCCTTCGCCCGGCGCTAAGGGAGGAACCTGAACGGCAATAGCTGCCGCTGCCAGCTTATAGTCCTCCTCGTTAACAATGAGAGGCTGGCTGATAATAATCTTTTGAAATTTAGCGGTAAATTTATCCTTGAGGCTGAGAATCTTCTGTTCGAATTCTTCGCCGTGCAGCAGATGTGTCGGCTGCAATACTACCTCTTCGTAGCCTGCGTCTGCCAACTTTTGCAGCACTGTTTCCGTATCGTCGATTTTAATACCGCGTTCAGCCAGACGTTTGCGGATAATTACGGAGGTAAAGGCACGGTACTGGTCATAGGCAGGGAAGGCTGCGGCGAGTGCCTGCTCAATGCCGCCGATATCGTGGGTTCTGGTTTCGTCGAAGGTGGAGCCGAAGCTGATAACCACCAGAGCTTTTTTGCTATCCATTTATAGCACCTCTTCTTCCTGAATTAATTTATATTATAAAAATACTCTCCGCCCAGACAAGCGGACGGAGAGTAAAAAGGTGTGAAAGAAATGAATTACTTGGTCAGTAAATTATTTAGCTTCCAGAGCATCCCAAGAATCGTTTGCTCTTTCAACGAACAGTTTTTGTACTGCTGCGTTTTCGCCCAAACCATGGATGTAGGTGGAAACCTTGAAGCCTTCAGCTTCAAGTTGAGATTTAAAGGAATCGGGCTCGTCACCGGCCATATCGTTATTAGCATGGTCGCCTGCAACCATCATCAGCGGCATCAGAGTTACGTTCTTAATGCCTTTAGCTTTCAGTTGCGGAGTAACGGTGTCCAGATGCGGCCAGCCTTCTACGGAGAAGATGTAAGCGTTGGTGTAGCCAAGCTCATTCAGACGGTCTTGCATTACTGCATAGTAAGCATTGGACGGATGCGGAGTACCATGAGCCATGATCAGAACAGCATCTTTTTTGCCGAGTTTCGGGAATTGAGTAGAAACTGCTTTCATGGTTTCGGTAATATCGTCAGCTTGGCCTTCCTGACCTTGCCAGTACATCAGCGGAGTACCGAAGGTCATTTTCTTGAAGTCGTTTTTGTGCAGGTTATAAACTGCATCTTTGTATGCATATTCCATGCCCGGAATAATATCCAGAGAGGTCAGAGCAACACGGGTGTAACCTTCAGCTTTCAGTTGAGCCAGAGCTTGTTCAGGTGTCGGGATGGTGAGACCTTCATGAGCTTTGATACGGTCAATAATAATATGAGAGGTGAAAGCGGTAACTACTTTTACACCGGGATGAGCAGCTTTAATAGCGTCTACAGTTGCTTCAATAGTTTTAGCACGGCTGTCTTTAAAGGTGGTACCGAAGCTCATAACAACGATAGCGTCTTTGTCAGGCAGGTTTGCCAGAGCAGGATTTACATTGGTTTTAACGCCGATTTGGGATGCCATAAGCAGAGCCGGGGTAGCGTCTTTAACTTCGTCGTTCAGTTGGTATGCGGCATGGCTGGTAGCAGCAAAGCCTAAGAGGGCAGCGCAAGTCATAGATGCAACAGCAAATTTTTTCAGACTTTTCATTTTGAAAGCACTCCTTTGAAATTCATAATCATCAAAAATAGTAGAAGGTTATTTTATAAACCTTACTTCTCTGTATTATATCACTTATAGTTGAGATGTCAACAAAAATAATAAGAATTGCTATTATGAAGTTATAATAAAAAAACAGACTGCTGTTATCAGCAGTCTGTTGCAGGATTATTTCCTGAAGATTTTTTTAAAGCAGTCCTTTAGGGAACGATTGAGCATACCGTTCGCCGGGTCGTTTTCGTATTCGCGGTTGCGGCTGTCGCTGAAGGAGGCCACAAGCGTGCCGTCTTCCATATCATAGAAGTTATAAATCAGGCTTAGCTGCGCATACGGATGAAAGCTTTCCGGTACCCAGCGCTGCCGGATAACATCCTCCGTCCAGTAGTGGCGCTTGCCGTCTTTGTCATAATAGTAATGTGTTTCCTGAGTAGTGTAATCTTCAAAATGACCGGGAACGGCAACTACACTGTAGCCGCAATGATTAACAGTAATGCGCATTTCTAAATCTCGGGGCGCAAAGGCTTTACGGCCGGTATTATTATCATTGTGATACTCAGGCAGCGGATTTTGCGTTTCATCTGTAGCAATCAGCTTTTGTTTGCCTACAGCCTGTAAAACAGCGGCAAGTACTTTGGTTTCGACGTTTTCGTCAGATTTGAAGCTGCGTGAGGGTTCGCCTTCAAGATTATCAATTCTGGTAATATGAATTTCTTTGACTGTACGCAGATTGTAATCAGGATGCTTATATGGCTGATTTGCGAAGCAGGAAACGCTGACGCAGAGCAGCATAATGAATGTAAGCAGAAACAAAACTGTTTTTTTCATAGCAGACCTCTCGAAAGTTTACAGTCAATTAATCCTTCAGCATGCCCTTAATGCCTGCAAAGGTTTCCGGGCTGATAATATGCTCGATGCGGCAGGCATCCTTTTCCGCAATTTCCTCGTCCACGCCTAAAATCTCGTTGATGAAACGGGTGAGGGTTACGTGACGGTCGTAGACGGCAGCAGCTTTTTTCTGACCGTCTTTGGTAAGCAGGATGCGTCCGTCCGGCTCCATGATAATATAGTTATCACGTTTAAGAATGCTCATAGCGCGGCTGACGCTGGCTTTTGTAAAATTCATTTCTTCCGCAATGTCGATAGAACGTACGCTGCCATTGCGTTTGGTCAGAACTAAGATAGTTTCCAAGTAATTTTCTCCGGATTCCAGCAGTGACATTTTTATAACCTCCATCAGTATCAGATGTAATATTTCGATTACTACTATTTTAACACATTTAATTCTTAACGTCACTAGCAGAGATAGTGTATAATAAAAAACAAACAAAATAGTCAGATGAGTAAGCTGTGGCTATCTTAAATAGATAATCAGAAACGGAAAGAGGTAGTGATATGTTAAAATTTATGCAGGAAACACTTAGTGTATGGGAGCTTCTGCGACGGACAAAAAAACCGATAGTGCTTTACGGAATGGGCAACGGAGCCGATAAAATTATTGACTGGTGCGAAGCAAACGGAGTGCAGGTGCAGGGCGTGTTTGCCAGTGACGAGTTCGTTCGCAGACAGCAGTTCCGCGGCTTTACGGTGGAACGCTATGATGCGCTGCGCGCACGTCTGGGCAATGACCTTTTGGTTGTTATCGCCTTTGCCAGCGAAAGACCGGAGGTGCTGGAGCGCTTTGCGCAGTTGGCTGCCGAGCAGGAGGTTGTGGCACCGCATCTGCCGCTTTTTGACGAGGAAGAAACTGTAAGCGCAGCCTGGCTACAGCGTTACGAAGAGCAGTTGGCGTATGTTTACGACAGACTTGCGGATGAACAGTCGCGCAGAGTTTTTGCAGATACGCTTAACTATAAGCTCAGCGGTAAGATAAGTTATCTTTTTGACTGCGAAACGCAGCGGGAGGAGGATATCAGAACGTTGCTTGCGCCGACAGCCGAAGAAGTATATATGGATCTTGGTGCCTATAACGGTGACACCATCCAGGAGCTGGGACGCCTGACTGACTGGCAATGGCGCGAGGTGCTGGCGGTAGAGCCGGACCGCCGTAACTGCCGAAAGCTGCGTCTGCTGGCTGACGAGCTGGCGGAGAAGGGGCTTACTGTCGAGGTACACGAGGCAGGCATCTGGAGCGAGCAGGGAGAGCTGGGCTTCAGCGACAGCGGCGGCAGGCAGTCAACGTTTATCGGTGCGGAGAAGAAAACAGTGCCGGTGACGACGATTGATGATGTAGCGGCGGGACGCCTGATGACAATGATCAAAATGGATGTCGAGGGGGCTGAGGTGCAGGCTATTGCCGGCGGCAGGCAGACCATCGGCGAATGTAAGCCGAAGCTGTTTGTCGCGGCCTATCATTATGATGTTGATTTATTCCGTCTGCCGCTGCTTTTGTGGGAGCTGGTGTCGGAGTATAAGATTTATTTGCGTAAGCATCCTTATGTCCCTGCATGGGAATTGAATTTTATTTGTATCGGGAAATAGCGGGACAATAAAAGTCCATATAGGACAAAAAACGTCAAATGTAATATGGTGGTGGAATGTCCACTTTATAAATGTCAAAGTGACACAAAAAGTCAAATATTTATAAAATTAGTGTAAAGTGTAAGCAGGTAAAAAACGGCCTGCAGCGAATTTATCAAATATGGGTGTAGAATGGAACACGCTAAAATATAATTTTCAACGACGATGCAAAAAAGGAGTGTATGTGAATGAAAAAATCTAAATGGATGCTTGGTGCAGCAGCAATGTTGGCTTTATCTGTAGCTCTGGCAGGCTGCGGCGGTGACAAAAAAGCAGACGACAAGGCTGCAGGCGTAAAAGGCAGTCTGATGGTTTATACATCTATTTATCCTGATATTATCGACAATATGTGCAAACCTAGCGTTGCAAAGGCTTTTCCGGATATGAAGGTTAACTGGTTCCAGGGCGGTACCGAAAAAGTTATCACCAAGATTACCGGCGAAATCAAAGCTAAAAAAATTGCTGCAGACGTTCTGATGGTTGCGGATCCGTCCTACTATCTGAAGCTCAATGAGCAAGGCTTGCTGTTACCTTATAAATCCAAAGAAGATGCTAATGTTATCAGCGATAAAGCTGCTGACGGCTCTTGGTATGCAGTTCGTGTTTGCAACATGATTATTGCTTACAATGGCAACAAGCTGAAACCGGAAGAAGCTCCGAAAAACTGGACTGATCTGACAGATCCGAAATGGAAAGGCAAAATCGCTATGCCTAACCCGATGCTGTCCGGTACTGCTTATGTAGCAGTTGGCGCTCTGGCTGACAAATATGGCTGGGAATACTTCGACAAGCTGAAAGCTAACGGCCTGCGCGTTGAAGAAGGCAACTCCGCTATTCAGAACAAGCTGCTGACCGGCGAATATGCTGCAGCTATGATTCTGGAAGAAAACATCCTGAAACTGGCTAACACCAAGAAAGAGCCGCTGAAAGTTATTTATCCGACTGATGGCGTTATCAACATTCCTTCCCCGATTGCAATCTTCAAGGATACCAAGAATCCTGATGGTGCAAAGGCTTTGGTTGACTGGTGGCTGTCCAAAGAAGGTCAGCAGGCAGTTGTTAAGGGCTGGATGCACTCCGTTCGTGGCGACGTAAAAGCTCCTACCGGTGCTGAAGATACTAAGAAACTGGTTGAAGGCAGAATTAAAGTTGATTGGCAGAAGCTGGCTAACAACAATGCTCAAATCAAAGAAGAATTCCGTAAGAGAGTTATGGATAAATAATGCGTTGCTAAGTTAAATTATAGCGGAAACAGGGAGACCTTTCAGGCCATCCCTGTTTTCTGCTCAATAAAGAGGGGCCGAAAGACTGCTTTTGGTATTACTCTGAGGTATCAAAAAAGGAGAAAGAAGCGTTCTATGTCAAGAATAAACAGTAAATTTATTGTTATCGCTATCTCCGTGCTGTTGCTTTTATACTTTGTTATCTTCCCGATGGGAATTCTGCTGTATGACAGCATCATGCTGGATGGCGCAATTAACTTGGAAAACTATCGCAATGTATATAGTCAGGATGTCAACTGGCGTGCGTTGACGAATACAATCGAGCTGTCTTTGGGCGTTATGATTGTCAGTGTGCTGATTACCTTCCCGCTGGCTTGGCTGGTTGGCCGTACTGATATGCCCGGCAAAAAAATCTACCGTACTCTGCTGGTATCCAGCTACATGATTCCGCCGTATGTAGGCGCTATTGCCTGGGTACAGCTGCTGAACCCCAGTGTAGGTTATCTGAACGAGATTCTTAAATTTGTCTTTGGTCTGGAAACAGCACCCTTTGACATTTATACTATGGCCGGCTTAGGCTGGGTACTGACTCTGTTCTACTCTCCCTTTGCTTTCATCACCATTTCCCGTGCTATGGAGAAAATGGATCCGACTCTGGAGGAGGCTGCGCGTGTCAGCGGCGCTTCTCCAATGCGTACCGTTTTTGATGTAACCCTGCCGCTGATGGCTCCGTCCATTCTGGCAGGCGGCCTGCTGGTATTTATTGCTGCCGGCAGCTGCTTCGGTATTCCTGCTATCGTAGGTATGCCGGGCAACATTGAAGTAATGACCACGCGTATCGTAACCTATATTTACATGGGCGATACTGCGGGCGTACGTGATGCTACTGCTTTGGCTGCTTCCCTGATGTTCCTTGCTAACATCCTGCTGTTCGGTATGACCTGGATGGTTGGCAAAAAGGATTACACCACTATCAGCGGTAAGAGCACCCGTCCGAACATTGTTGAGCTGGGCAAATGGAAATGGCCCTGCTTCTGCCTGGTTGGCGCTTACAGCATGATTTCCATTATCATTCCGCTGGGATCTATCGTGCTTACCAGCTTGATTATCACCCTGTCTAAGCCGATTGGTCTGGACAACCTGGGCTTTGATGCCTGGATTCCTGTTATCACCAGCTCCCAGTACATGGAAAGCGTTTGGAATTCTGTTGTTTACGCTGTTATTGCTGCCTGCATCGGCACACTTATTTCCATCTTTATTGCATATCTTGCAGTTAAAACCAGAATCAAAGGCCGCAGCCTGCCGGATCTGCTGGTAGTTATCGGTGGCAGTACCCCGTCCATCGTTATTGCGCTGGCTTTGATTATTACCTTCAGCGGTAATTTTGGCTTGAACCTGTATTCCACGATGTGGATTATGGTAGTTGCTTATCTGGTAAAATACATGACGATGTCTGTGCGTACCATCGCCGCTTCGCTGAGCCAGGTGCACATCTCTCTGGAGGAGGCTGCACTGAATTCCGGCGCCAGCTGGCTGCGCTGCTGCAAGGATATCATCATGCCGCTTATTGCACCGTCTATAGTTGCCGGCTGGTTCCTGATTTTCATGCCGTCCTTCTACGAGCTGACTATGTCCTTGCTCCTGTACGGCAGTGATACTAAGACCATCGGCGTATTGCTGTATGAACTGCAGACCTATGCAGATACGCAGAACGCTTCTGTGCTTTCTGTAATCATTCTGCTGATTGTTTTGATTGGTAACCTGATTCTGAATAAGGTTTCCAAGGGTAACGTAGGTATTTAATTAAAGGAGTGTAATAAATGGCTGAGGTAAGAATTGAGCATGTATTTAAACGTTTCGGCGCTGTAACTGCCGTAAACGATTTCGATTTAGTTGTAAAGGATGGCGAATTTGTTTCCATCCTCGGTCCTTCCGGTTGCGGTAAAACCACTACCCTGCGCATGATTGCAGGCTTTGAGCGTGCTACTGAAGGTGAAATTTATATCGGCGACCACTGCGTAAGCTCTTCTGTTAAGGGCAGCTTCGCTCCGCCGGAAAAACGTGATATCGGCATGGTATTCCAGTCCTATGCAGTTTGGCCGCATATGACTGTTGCCGAAAACGTAGGCTATCCGCTGAAAATTCAAAAGGTAGATAAAAAGGAACGCGAAGAACGCGTACAGAAGATGCTGGAGCTGGTTCATCTGGGTGAATACAGCAAGCGTTATCCGCATCAGCTGTCCGGCGGTCAGCAACAGCGTGTAGCCTTGGCGCGTGCCCTAGTAGCACAGCCAGGCCTGCTGCTTTTGGACGAGCCTTTGTCTAACCTGGATGCTAAGCTGCGTGAATCCATGCGCTTTGAAATCCTTGCTATTCAAAAAGAACTGGGCATTACTGTTGTATACGTAACTCATGATCAGGGCGAAGCAATGGCAATGAGCGACCGCGTAGTTGTTATGAGTGCCGGCGTTGTACAGCAAATCGGCGCACCGCACGAAATTTATACCAAGCCTGCCAACAAAATGGTTGCGGACTTCATCGGTCTGGTTAACTTTATTGATGGCGAGGTTAAGGGTGACAGAGTATTCATTAAGGGCAGCAGCGTTTCCTTCCCGAATACCGCTAAGGTTAGCGGCGATGCAACAATTGCCGTACGTCCTGAGAATATTACCATGTCCCTCAGCGGCGGCTTGGTTGAAGGTCAGGTAACTCACCGCTTCTACCTGGGCGATGCAGTTGACTATCGTGTAAATGTTCACGGCCATGACATCCGCGTTATCGTTAAGGGCGCAGACATTGATGCGATTCCTGACGGTTCCAAGGTATACCTGGACTTTGACAGAGTAATGGTTTTTGACAGAAACTAAGCTGAAAATACAAGACGGAGATAACGGATTAAATTACTGTTATCTCCGTCTTTTTTTGTGTAAAAAACATAAAAAAACGGCAGTTAGCTATTGACAACTCGCCTGAATCGTAGTATAGTGGTCTTAAACAGGAACAATAATATAAATATGCGTCCAAAACGCAAAAAGTTCCGTCGCAAAAGCCGAAGAGCTAAATGAGGGTTTTATGAATTTAATTGAAGGTCTTACTAATTTTAACTTAACAAAGCAGGAAGCAACGCTGTATGTGCTGCTGCTGAAGTCCGGTCAGATGACCGGCTACGAAGCAGCTAAGCAGACCGGCATTTCGCGCTCTAACACCTACACTGCGCTGGCAGGACTGGTGGATAAGGGAGCAGCGTATGTGCTGGAGGAGGGCAAGGTAACGCGCTATACTCCGGTGCCTGCTGCCGAGTTTTGCAGCAACAAAATCAGTTGCCTGGAGGAGATAAAAAAAGATATACTCCAGCAGCTGCCGGTGCTGAATAATGATCCTGAGGGGTATATCACCATTAAGGGTGCGCAAGAGATTATAAATAAACTGCGCAATACCGTGCGTCAGGCACAGGCAAGAATTTATCTGTCGGCTAACAGCAGAATGCTGGAGTTGCTGCTGCCGGAGCTGCAGGTTGCTTTACAGCGAGGCTTGAAGGTAGTAGTTATCGGCGATAAAAGCTTTTCTTTGCCGGGAGCAATCTGCTACGGAACAAATAAGCAAAGCGAGCAGATTCGTCTGATTGCCGATTCACACACCGTTTTGACAGGAGATTTACAGGATGATGAGGATTCAACCTGTTTGTATTCCTGCAAACGCAATTTAGTTGATTTATTTAAGGAAGCGCTGCAGAATGAAATTGCGCTGATTAAATTACAGAAAGGTGATATAAATGTCTAAGAAAATTCCGTTTGTTACTAAAGAACAATTAGAAAAAATCGTTTCCCAATATCCTACTCCGTTCCATCTGTATGATGAGGCCGGCATCCGTCGCACCGCGCGTCTGGTGAACAAGGCCTTTTCCTGGAATAAGGGTTTTAAAGAATATTTCGCAGTAAAGGCTACTCCTAACCCCTATCTGCTGCAGATTTTGCGCGAAGAGGGCTGCGGTGCCGACTGTTCCTCCTATACCGAGCTGCAGATGAGCGATGCCGTAGGCTTTAAGGAGAGCGAGATTATGTTCTCCTCCAATGCAACTCCGGCAGAGGATTTTAAGCTGGCTCGTAAATTGAATGTAACCATCAATCTGGATGATATTACTCATATTGACTTTTTGGAGAAGGTTGCCGATATTCCAGAAACCGTCTGCTGCCGTTACAATCCCGGCGGACATTTTGCCATTGCCAACAACATTATGGATAACCCCGGCGATGCAAAATACGGTATGACTCATGAGCAGATTATTGAGGCTTATAAAATCCTCAAGAGCAAGGGCGTAAAGAATTTCGGTATTCATGCCTTCCTGGCTTCTAATACCGTTACCAACGAATACTATCCGGAGCTGGCACGTATTCTGTTTGAGCTGGCAGTTGAGCTGAAGGAAAAAACCGGCGCGCATATCTCCTTTATCAACCTCAGCGGTGGTATCGGCATTGCCTATAAGCCTGAGCAGCAGGATAACGATGTACTGGCAATCGGCGAAGGCGTGCGCAAGGTGTTTGAAGAGGTGCTTGTACCTGCAGGCATGGGCGATGTTAAGCTGTTCACCGAGCTTGGCCGTTACATGCTGGCACCGAATGGCGCTCTGGTAACTACCGCTATCCACCAAAAGCATATCTACAAAGAATATATCGGTTGTGATGCCTGCGCTGCTAACCTGATGCGTCCCGCTATTTATGGTTCCTATCATCATATTACCGTTATGGGCAAGGAAAACGCTCCCTGCGACCATAAGTATGATGTAACCGGCGGCCTGTGCGAGAACAACGATAAATTTGCCGTAGACAGAATGCTGCCGGAAATTAATATCGGTGACTTGCTCTTTATTCATGATGCCGGCGCACATGGCTTCTCCATGGGCTATAACTATAACGGCAAGCTGCGCAGTGCTGAGCTGCTGCTGCAGGAGGACGGCAGTGTTAAAATGATTCGTCGTGCGGAAACCCCGGCAGATTATTTTGCTACCTTCGATTTCGGCGAGTACGGACCGAAGCTGGCAGAAGAAGCAAAAATTAAAATGTAAAAAACAACGCTTAGTGACGTTGTTTCACGAGGACTGAGGCCTGAGCGCTTCAGTCCTTTGTTATTGTGTGATATAAGCACTTGCCTGAAAGCTGCTTTTGATTTAAAATATATAGTGAATTGTCGGAAGCTTTAGGCAATAATGCTTCCGAAAAAATTATCAGGCTGTGAGGGAATGCAGCTGAATTTTGGAGGATGTGCTTATGCAAAATAAATATGCTGTTTATGAGGAGGCGTTGGCGGAGGAGCTTATTCCCGCCATGGGCTGTACCGAGCCTATCGCCATTGCTTACTGTGCTGCTGTATGCCGCGAGCAATTAGGAGCTTTCCCGGAGCAAATTGAAATCTGGGTTAGCCGTAATATTATCAAAAACGTTAAAAGCGTTGTTGTACCGAACACCAACAAGATGAAGGGCATCGAGGTTGCCTGCGCTGCCGGTGTTGTTGCCGCTCATTCCGAGCGTCAGCTGGAGGTTCTGGCTTATATTAACCAAGAGGAAAAGGCTGAAATTAAGGCTTTGGCTGAATCCGGCAAGATTAATATTCACGTTTCCGAGGAACCGGATATTTTCTATATCCGCATTTTCCTGGCAGCAGGCGGCAATAATGCCGAGGTAACTATCCGCACAGACCACACTAATGTTACTTGCATCAAGAAAAACGGCGTTACTATTTTGGAAAAACCGATTGTGCCTGCCGAAGAAGAGGCAAAGAGCCTGTGGAGAATCGAAGACGTTCTGGATGCGGCCCGCAATATGCCGTTAGATAATGTTAAGCATCTGCTGCAACGCCAGATTGATTTCAATATGGCCATTTCCAAAGAAGGCCTGACTAATGATTACGGTGCCAGCATCGGCAAGATTTTGCTGCGCCGTGATCCCGACAGCCTGCGTATCCGCGCACGTGCCAGCGCTGCTGCAGGCAGTGACGCGCGTATGAACGGCTGCGAGCTTCCGGTAGTAATTACTTCCGGCAGTGGCAACCAGGGTATTACTGCTTCCGTTCCTGTTGTTGTTTATGCTCATGCATTGGCTGCAGGCGAAGAAAAAATGCTGCGTGCAGTACTGCTGAGTGACCTGGTTACCATCTACCTGAAACAGGGCATCGGCAAGCTGTCTGCTTACTGCGGTGCTATCAGCGCAGGCTGCGGTGCCGGTGCGGCAATCGCTTTCCTGTATGATTGCACTGATGACCAGATTGAGCATGCTGTAGAAAATGCTTTGGCTATCAACAGCGGTATTATCTGTGACGGTGCTAAATCCTCCTGCGCAGCTAAAATTGCTATGGCTGTTGAAGGCGGTCTGATGGGCGTTGATATGTCCGTGGCAGAGCGAAACTTTGCCGGCGGTGACGGTATTGTCCAAAATACTGCCGATGAAACCATTGCTGCAGTTGGCAAAATTGCCAGCCAGGGCATGGTAGAAACCGATAAAGAAATTATTGATGTAATGCTTGGCCTGTAATAAGCCAAAAAATAAGAGAGTCTGCGCTGAGCGCAGGCTCTCTGTTTTTATGTACAGTATATAATTATTCTTCTACCATTTTCGTCAGCTCTTCTACATGCTCTGTAGCTGTGAGAACATAAATGAAATCGCCGCTGAGCAGGCGTGTATCACCTGCCGGGATGAGCTGAGATTCACCGCGCTTGACATCTACTAATAGGGTATTGGGAGGCCAGGGAATATCCTTGATAAGCTTGCCGCTGACACTGCTGCTGCTGCAAACTGCCAGCTCGATAACATTGCGCTGCTCCAGTACAGCCGGTTCTGGCGCTTTTTTGTGCAGCATGCGCTGCATCAGCTCCTCGTAGATGGGCTTGCTGTGGCACAGCTCCGCAATGACGAAGGCTACCATGGCAGCAATTGCCAGCGAAAGCAGCTGCTGGTAACTGGCGGTCATTTCCATTATCAGCACGGTGCCTGTGATAGGCGCGCGGACGGAGGAAGCAAAAAGCGCCGCCATAGCAACAACCATTATGTTGGTGGCGTAAGCAGGCTCAATCCAGCCAAGCATAATCAGAATCTGAGCACAAATGCTGCCGCAGAGAGCGCCGATAACGAGCATCGGCAGAAAGAAACCGCCGGGAACGCCGCAACCGTAGCTGATGAGCGTAAAAATCAGCTTGCCTGCAAGAAAAAGCAGCAAAAGCTGCAAGGATACAGGTGCTTTGGCCAGATGGTTGATAAGATCGTTGCCGCCGCCCAAAACCTCGGGCAGAAAGTAGCCTAAAATGCCGGCGCAGATAAGGGCAAAGGCAATTTTCTCTACCGGACGCTTGAAGCAGGGCAGGCTGTAAAAGCGGCCGATGTTCAGCAGTCCCCAGTTAAAAATGACACCTGCCAGACCGCTGGCAAGAGCAACCAGAATGACGATGCCGTAATAGCTTATAGGAAGCAGTTGTAAGTCGGGGATATCAAAAATTGTCGCTCGACCGAAAATAGCGCGGGAAATAATCGTCGCAGTGAAGGCTGCTGCCATGGAGGGCAGCAGAACCATGATGGAAAAGTTGCGGTGCAGCTCTTCCAAAGCAAAGATTACACCGGCGAGCGGAGCGTTGAAGGCTGCTGCCAAACCGGCACTGGCACCGCTGGTCAGCAGATAGCGTTCTTCCATGCGGGTGCGTCCCATGAGGCGGCTGACGCCCTGTGCAGTTACTGCGCCTAGCTGGATGGAGGGGCCTTCGCGTCCCAGGGAAAGACCGGCGCCGATGCCTATAATGCCGGCGGTGAGCTTAACCCAGAGAATGTGCAGCCAACGCATTTTCATTAGGCCTAAAATTGCTCCCTTAACCTGCGGAATGCCGCTGCCTGCTGCCATAGGCTCGATGCAGTTGAGCTTGTGCAGGATAAAGGCGATGGCGATGAGCACGGCGAACCAGCAGGCGTTGATGCTCCAGTCGCTCACCCATAGGCGGTTGTAGAGCGCTCCGCGCAGGTATTCCATCTCCGAAAGGGCGAAGCGGAAGAAGCTGATGACTATACCGGCGAAGATACCGGTGAGGATACCCTCCGCAAACAGGCGCAGACGGAAGCGGTGCATGTCGCTGAGCGAACGGTAGGTTTTGAATTTTTGTTCTTTATCGTCCATAAATATAACTCTTTTCTTCGAATTTTTGTAACTAATATTATAGCACAAAAATAACCTTACAGATGTATATACTTCGCAGAAGAAAAAGAAGCCGGCGCAAATGCGTCAGCTTCTAGTTGTTACAAGCTTCTTTTCAGTGTTTTAGGTTAGGAAACAAGGTGTATAATAGTTGTACACCTTAATCAGTATATTCTACTCTTAAGCAGAGCTTAACAAGTTCTTCCTCAGGCTTAGAAGTAGACCAGAAGTTGCGCAGCGGGAAAAGATATATGCCTCCATGCATATGCAAATTATTTTGTTCGACAAATTTTAATATGCGTTCTTTTATTTTTGAATCAATTACTCCATAATGAGCATTGCAGTAAACGCACAGATATAAGCCTTTTTCTTTCGTTTTCTTTATTGGATTATTATAATGTAATTTGCTATTTGCGCTAATAAATACGTTGTATTGCGTTATAAGATCTTCGTAGAAGAATTCATTGCTGTCATAATGAAAGCCCATCAGATATTCCTGAAAGGACGGATGAGAAAATACTGGCAGCATATGCTTAGCCAAAATATTCATTCGATGTTTAATAGGTGTTTGGAAACTTATATCCTCACTAAAATAAAGATGTTCTTCCTCTTGAAGTTCCAGCAGAATCTGGTTAAGAGGCAGATTCTGAATATCGTTTAAAAAGGCGATTTTCTGCTGCATAGTTTTTTCTAAATACAGCAATTCCTCAATCTGCTTTTTATATTCCTGTTGCTTGTTGCGATATATATTTTTTAGCAGGTTTATGTCTTTGCTCTTTAAGTAAGCTTTAATTTCTTTTAAGGAAACATCAAGTTTCCTGAGAGAAATGATAATCTGCAGAGTGAAATACTGCGACAGAACGTAAAATCTATAGCCGTTTTCATCGACGAATTCCGGTGAAAAAATATCGTTTTTATCATAATATAACAGAAGCTGCTTGGATATGCCTAGCAGCTTCGCCAGTTCACCTGGAGTGAAATAACGTGAATCCTTCATAAAAAACCTCTTGACTGTATAAGCGTTGTATATTGTAAGATAATATTGATAACGTGGTATAAGTTATCAAAAGCCAATATTATTATTTTACGCCATATTATTAAAATTTTCAAGGAGTGTATGACTGATGAGTTTGATGAGTAAGAAAATGGTAAACGGCGCTGTAGCTTTGGGCTGCATGCTGTTTGCTGCGCCGGTAATGGCACATGAAGCATTAAATGAGTATGTACTGGATCCCATGATGGTTACTGCCGCCCGTTATGAGAAAAGAGATGTAGATATTCCTGCTGCAACAGAAATTTATGATCAGCAGAAAATCGAAAAGCTGGGTGCCAATAACGTTATGGAGGTAGTAAAAAATATTCCAGGCTTTACCTTAACCGCTTCTCCGACCGGTAATACTTACATCGGCTTCAGAGGCATTGCTAAGGATAATGTTGCTATCTTAGTAAACGGAATTCCCTTGAACCAAGACGGAAACTATGACTTGGAATCCATTTCTGCCGATATTATCGACCGCATTGAAGTTGTTAAGGGCGGCGCTACTGTTCTTTACGGTTCTAATGCAAGTGCCGGTGTTATCAATATTATTACTAATAAAAAGGCAGCCAAGAATAAAGTATTGATTGGCTTTGGCGATAAAAACAAATTTAAAGGTGCTGTTAATGTAGCTACCGATAAGCTGCAATTAAGCTATTCCAGACAGCAGTCTAAGGACAGAGGCTTTGTCTATAAAAACTCCGGTGCAAGCAACTATTATACCGGCGACAAGCTGGAAAAGGACAGCCTGAATCTGCAATATGCTATCAGCGATAACCTGTCTTTACAATATATGTACAGCAAAAAGGTTTCCGATTGTTCCCGATTAGTCGATGGCGCCTATAAGCCCGGCTTCCACAGTGATATTAAATACAACTTCGGTCAGCTCAGATATGTTAATGATGATTTACAGGCTACTGTATTCTTCAGAAACAGAGATTGGAAATTCAATACATCTACACATCAAAAAGGTCATAACTATGGTGCCGATTTGCAGGATAAATTCAAATTAGGCAATACGATGCTGACTGTTGGTGCCAACTATGAAAATGAAAATACCAAAAACAGTAACAATATAGAGGCTGCAAAACGCGACAGTGCCGCAGTATTCTTTATGACGGAAACCGAGGTATCCGATAAAACCAAAATTTTCCTTGGTGCTCGTGAAGCCTATGTTGAGAAATCCGGTAGCAAGTTCTGCCCGCAATTTCAGGTAATGCATTCCTTAGGTACCGATGATAATATTTACCTGAATGTGAACCGCTCTATGCGCGCACCGCATGTCAACGAGCAATGGGGTACTTCTACTCAGCTGATGAACCCTGATTTGAAGGCAGAAAATGGCTGGAACTATGAATTCGGCTGGAAAAAGAAACTGGCTGCCGATGAACTCTTCAAGGTAAACCTGTACCATATGGATATTAATGACCGTATCTACAGCCAACGCAATTATAACGGCAGCGGCAAGAGCATGTTCCTGAATGCCAACAAGTACAGAAATACCGGCGTTGAGGTAAGCTACGAAAAAGCTGCTTCGGAAAAGTTCAGCTACAATGTAGGCGTTTCCTATGGTAATCCCGAGCAAAAGCTTGCTAAGGGAGATTGGCAGAGAGTTGACTTTAAATTAGGTCTGCATGCAGGAGTAGGTTATAACTTAGGCAAGACCAATGCCAACATTTATGCTAACTATATGGCAGAAAGAATTAACGGCGTTAAACCGATGTTAGACCTTACTTTGAATGTAAAACAGCAGATTACCAAAAATGATGCTTTAAGATTTGCTGTGTATAATCTGCTGGACCGTGATGATATCAGAACCGGTTCTTCCAGCGGCACCGGTGCTATGCTGGAGGAACGCAACTGGATGCTGTCTTATGAGCACAGCTTCTGATGAAAGGCTTGGCTGATTATGCGTAGATTATTTTTCCTTGTTCTTACCGTGCTGGCTGTTGTCTATTGCTCCGGCTGTGCCGGTACTGTTGACAAGCAGAATGATGCTGCTAAAAAGCAAAGCTATGTTGTGCAGGATGTACGCGGCAAGAAGCTGTCCTTTGAGTCTAAGCCTCAAAAAATAATCAGCCTGTATGTTTATGGTGATGAGGTGCTTTTAGGCCTTGTTGACCATAAGCGTATAGCAGGCCTGTCCAAATGGGTGCATGATGAGGATTTGGCCATGGGTGCAAAGGAAGCTAAGGATGTTCCGCAAATTGCGGAAAGCAATCCGGAGGCGATTCTAGCCTTGAAGCCTGATCTGGTGCTGCTGCCGGACAGCAGTAAGCCGGAGCAGATTTCCAGCTTGGAGAATGTGGGAATTAAGGTTTTTGTTTATCCCGCCGCATCCAGACTGAGCAATATTCCCAAGACGATTAAGGCTATCGGCGGTGCTGTAGGCGAGCCGGAGCAGGCTGAAAAGCTGATTACCGAGATGCAGAAAAAAATCAGTGCGGTTGAAGCTAAGGTTAAGAAAATGCAACCTGAGGACAGGAAAAAAGGATTGCTCTTTCTGCGCTTTGGTGCTATCGGCGGCAAGGGAATTATTTTTAATGATATTATGACCGCTGCCGGTGTAGAGGATTGCTATGAAGCAGCACGTCATACAATTGCGGATAAGCCGGGAACGAGCCGTATTTTGAGTAAAGAAGAAGTAGTACAGGCAAATCCCGACTACATAATTATCGGCACCTGGTCTCAGGGCGGTGCTTATAAATCGGGTAATGCACAGCTAGAAGAATTGTATTCCGATCCTGCTCTGGCTACAGTAACTGCTGTAAAGAAAAAGCAGGCGATTGTAATTCCGCAAGGCTATGTAAACTGCCTGTCGCAGCATGCTGCTGATAGTGTCGAGCTGCTGCATGAGGCTGTTTACGACAAATAGACACAAAGGTCTTTGTGTGATATTAAATAACATTTTATGGGGGTGGCGGTTTTATCTGCTGCCCCTTGGTTTTTGAGGAGAAGAAATATGCTGCAAACGAAAAACTATGGCGCCGATATTTTACATAATATCAGACGCTTGAGCGAAGTAAATGAGCAAAGGGATATTAAACCGCTGATGGCAACCTCCTTCCCGGGAACTCATTGCCCGCTGATGGGTGTTCTGATGACCGTAAGACAGATGCCGGAGGTTGTTACGGTTATCATCGGTACAGATGAATGCACCTATTATTCCAAGCTGTTGGCGAATATGAAAATATTCGGCAGTCTTAAGGAAAGCTGTGTTTCCGTAGTAATAGATGATTATGATGTGACCTTCGGTACGATTAAGAAAACGAAAAAGGCTGTTGCCGAAATTTTTGAGGCAGAAGCGCCTAAATGCATAGTATTGGTAACAACCTGCGTTCTGGAAATCATCGGTGATGATTATGATGCACTCGTTGATGAGCTGGAGGAAAAGTACCATGTGCCGATTCTGCTTGTGCGTACGGAGCATTTTCAGTGTCGGGATCATCTACCCGGTATTGAAAGAACATTGACTGCTACTGTAAAGCTGATGCGGAAAATGCCGACGGAAAATGTTGTCAATATTCTTGGCAATGGCGCTCCGCTACCGCAAAACTCAGCTTTGCAGCAGCTGCTGGAACAGGCCGGCGTACAGGTGGGGCTGCAGCTTCCCGGCAAATGCAGTCTGCAGGATTTGGCACTTGCCGGCAGAGCTAAGCTGAATATCGTTGTTGATGAGCTGGGATTGGAGCTGGCAAAGCAGATGCAAGCAAGGCTGGCTGTGCCTTATGTTTACTTTCCGCCGATGTGTAATCCGCAAAATATATTGCAGGCCTATAAGGAGCTTGCTGCGGCCTTGGCTGTGGAATTGCCTCCTGCTGTTACGGAGGCTTGGGAGAAATGCCTTGCTTTACAGCAGCAGGTGCGAGAGAAGCTGCAGGGTGCAGGTTATATCTACGGCAACAGTCCGTTTAATTGCTGGGAGCTGAACACTTATCTGGCAGCTTTGGGATTGAAGCCGCTGATGATACAGATGAGCACTCTGAAAAACAAGGAAGCAAAAAAAGAGCTGCTGCAATATGCGGACCCTTATATCTGCAAGAGTGCCAATCTGGCAGCGATGGAATTTGTCTATGATAAATTAAAGCCTCAGCTGTATATAGGCAGAAGCTTTACCGACAGCCTGGAAAGAAAAGGGATTTTCGGTATAGACAGTATGCCCGGTCAGGATGTACTGGGCTTTGCCGGCTGCCGTAGCTTGCTGAAGCGCCTGCTGGATTTCGCACAGACTCAGATGGAGGAGAAGTGATCATGGCTTTGATAAGAAATTTTCCGGTGCCGTCTGACAGGATGGCAATAATCAGCACGCTGCTGAATATTGAGGATGCTGTTGTGTTGGAGTACGGACCGGAAGGAACTACGCATTTCAGCATGAATTTTTTCAATAAGCTGGGGCAGGAATATCCTGACAGACTTTTTACTACCGGTGTAGATGACAGTGATATTATTATGGGCAGCACCGAACATCTGGAAAGAGGCATTTTGGAGCTGGATGCTTTATATTCGCCTAAGGCGATTTTTGTGCTGACTTCTTCGGTAACCTCTATCATCGGTACGGATATTGCGGGAATCTGCGACAGTCTGCAGAGCAAGGTTCAGAGCAGGCTGATTCCTGTAAATACCTCCGGTTTGGGCGCAGATTATAGCGCCGGGTTGCGAAAAATCTACCTGCAGTTGGCAGAGCTGTTTGTGCAGCCTGACGCAGCCAAGCAAAGCAAGCGCTATAATATTTTAGGTGCCTCACCGCTGCATTACAGAGCAGAATCCGATATCTGTGAAATAGCAAGGCTGCTGCGCGAGGGCTTTGACTACGAGTTACTGCATTGTTTTGCCATGAATACGACTACGGAGGCACTTGCCGAGCTTGGCAGTGCCGAGCTGAATATTGTTCTGACGAACGAAGCTGTTCCCTGTGCCGAATATCTTCAAAGCGTTACCGGCACTCCTTTTGTTTACCTGCCTCCCTATGGCTACAGTCAGACAACGGAATTTTTAAAGAGCGTTGCCGCAGTTATCAATAAGCCTGTTAAGGAAGCTGTGCTGCAGCGTTTAGAGGAAAAGAACCGCAGACTGAAAATGCTTTTAAATTCTCCGCTGATGAGCAGAACTCCCGGTACTGTATTTTTAAAGGGAGATTATGATACAGTTAAAGGCCTGGGTGCATTCTTCAAGGAGCTGAGATTTAATGTAGCTCACAGCGTATGCGCACATAAAATAAGCGGTACTGCTGCGGAAGACATAGAGTACTTCAAGGAAGAGAAGGAATATCTGCAGTTGCTGAAGGATATTCATCATTGCCTTGTTTTGGCTGATGAGGATACTATCGCAAAAGCTGATGCGACAAACTTTAAAATCTGTGTCAGCCATCCCTGCTTCAGTCATAGGACGATTGCTAACCATTTGCCATTTATGGGCGAATGGGGCGCAGACATGCTTTTTGAATATATTCAGCAGTATGTGAATATGTAAGTTTTTGGCATACAAAAATCCCCTTGAGTTTCAATCTCAAGGGGATTAGTATTTTCAACCAAATTTAATTTTTAAGCTTTTGCAGCCTCTGCTTCAACAGCTTCTTCCTTAGCGTAATCCGGGTCAAATTTCGGATTCAGGTAGTTTTGGTAAGCCCATGCCAGCAGAGCACCGGAAATATTGTGCCATGCGGAGAAGACTGCGCCGGGAACGGTTGCGGCAGGCAGAGCAGCGAAATGTGCTTTTGCCAGGCCGGTTGCCAGACCGGAGTTCTGCATACCAACCTCGATGGACAGAGCAACAGCCTTTTTCCAGCTGAGGCCGGTGAAGCGGGCGATGGCGAAGCCAAGAGCGTAACCGCAGCAGTTATGCAGAATAACTACCAGCAGAATCAGGCCGGGAGCCTTCAGAATCAGGTCGCGGCTGGCGCCGATAACACCTGCGATAATCAGAGAAATTGCAATGGAGGATACAGCCGGCAGATAGTCGGTTGCTGCTTCAGCAAGCTTGGGCAGGAAGGATTTAACAGCCAGACCTAAGCAGATAGGCAGAATAACGATTTGAACGATGCTCCAGAACATACCGACCGGATCGAAGTTAATCTTTTCACCGATAATCATGTAGGTGATGAACGGAGTCAGAATCGGAGAAAGTACAGTGGAAACACTGGTCATGGTTACGGAAAGTGCAACGTCGCCCTTGGACATAAAGGTGATTACGTTGGAGGAGGTACCGCCGGGGCAGGTGCCTACCAGTACAACGCCGGTGGTCAGTGCCGGGTCCAGATTAAAGGCAACGGACAGCAGGTATGCCAGAAAAGGCATTACGAAATACTGAGCGCAGCAGCCGATGAGAATATCAAGCGGGCGTTTCAGAACCAACGCGAAGTCCTTCAGGTTTAGCGTGGTGCCCATACCGAACATTACGATACCGAGCATGCAGCTCAGGACGCTGATGCCGTGCACCTTGCCTAATACCCACAAAAAGTTCTGCGGCATTGTGAGGCCGAGAACCAGAAAAACGATGGCGATGATGCCAAAGAATTTGCCGATTAAAGCACAAAATTGTTTCATTATGAAATTACCTCTTTCCCTTAATAAAAAAATAATAATTTTAGAGAGTAGCATCAATGCTCTCTCCTTTGTCTGTAATGTCCATTATTATAACAAAGACAGAAGAGGAAATAAAGAGTTCGCTGTAAAAAACTGTAAAAAATTTTAAAAATGGTGGAATTGTGTTATAATGTTAATATAAATTGCGAAAAATACGGACGGAGGTACGCTACTTGTATACTATAAGCAGAGATTACCGCAAAGAAATTGTGATTGAAAAATCACGTTTTATCTGCTCGCTGAAAAAGGTGCACAGCGAAGCAGAGGCCCAGGAGTTCATTAAGGCCGTGAAAAAAGAGTTCTGGGATGCAACGCATAACTGCTCCGCCTATATCGTGGATGACCTGGCACAGCGCTCCAGTGACGATGGCGAGCCGAGCGGTACTGCCGGCATTCCGATGCTGGAGGTGCTGCGTAAGAACGGACTGACGGAAACAGCAGCCGTGGTGACACGTTACTTCGGAGGCATTAAGCTAGGCGCAGGCGGACTTGTGCGCGCTTACAGCGGCAGCGTGGCAGGCGCAGTGAAGGAAGCTGGCCTGGCGCAGAAAATTTTGCTGGGCTATTACAGCTTTTTATATGATGTGAACAGTGTCGGACGCATTCTGAACGTGCTTTATCAGCAGCAGCTGTTTGAGATTGCCGATGTGCAGTATGACCTGCGCGCCAAGGTTATCCTTAAAATGCGCACTGAACAAAAGGCGGAAGCCGAGGCCTGGCTGACGGAAAACCTGAATCAGCAGATAGAGCTGGAGCAGGAGGGCACAGAGTTCGCTGAGGTGGCGCTGTAGCTTTTAATAGGAAAAACTATACGAACAATCTCCCTTAGGCTATTGCTTGCGGGAGGTTGTTTTTGTTTTAGCATTGATACTGTTCAAATAAAAAGCTTTCAGCTTTGTAGCAAATAATGTATAATAATATGAATGAAAAGATTACTGACAGGAGGTAGAAGCGAGTGATTGAAGAAAGAGTGCCACCGCAAAATATAGAAGCGGAGCAGGCTGTGCTTGGCGCGATGCTGATTGATAAAGAAGCTATTGCCAAGGCGACCGAAGTGCTGTCGGCGGATGATTTTTACCGCGAAGCGCATCGCGTTATCTTTAGTGCGATGTTGGAGCTTTATAATAAAAATGAAGCAGTAGATATGGTTACTGTTACGGAAATCCTCAAGCGTGACAATAAGCTGGAGGACATCGGCGGCATTGCCTACATCACCAGTTTGGCGAATGTGGTGCTGACGGCGGCCAACGTTAAATATCATGCGGATATTGTTGCCGAAAAATCGGTTCTGCGTCAGCTTGTGCGCGTTTCTACCGAAATTGCGGCCATGGGCTATGAGGCCAACGATGATGTCGGTACGCTGCTGGATACAGCGGAAAGCCGCATTCTGGAAATTTCCAACCGCAAGAAAAAGACGGATTTTACAGCGATTAACGATGTATTGATGGACAGCGTGCAGAGCATCGAAAGTCTGCTGCAGAACAAGGGCGGTCTTACAGGTCTGCCGGCAGGCTTTGCGGATTTGGATAAGCTGACAAGCGGTCTGCATCCTTCCGATTTTATTATTCTGGCAGCGCGTCCTTCTATGGGTAAAACTGCGCTGGCGCTGAACATTGTGCAGAACGTAGCGCTGCGTGCGCATAAAGTCATCGGCGGTGAACCGCGCAGTGTAGCCTTCTTCAGCCTGGAAATGAGCAAGGAGCAGCTGGTTAACCGTATGCTGTGCGCCGAAGCAGGCATCGACAGCCAGCGCTTGCGCGTAGGCGAGATGCATGACGAGGACTGGACGCATCTGTGGGACGCCTGCGATACGATGAGCCGTGCGAAAATCTATATTGATGATACGGCGGGCATTACGGCAATGGATATGCGCAGCCGTGCGCGCCGCCTGAAGGCAGAGCATGGGCTGGATTTGATTGTAGTCGATTACCTGCAGCTGATGCAGGGCAGCGGCAAGCGCAATTATTCTGGCGACCGTCAGCAGGAGGTTTCGGAAATCTCCCGCTCGCTGAAGGCTTTGGCGCGTGAGCTGGATGTGCCGGTGCTGGCGCTGTCACAGCTGAGCCGTAGCGTTGAATCGCGTCAGGTTAAGCGCCCCATGCTCAGTGACCTGCGTGAATCCGGTTCTCTGGAGCAGGATGCGGATATCGTAGCATTCCTGTACCGCGAGGATTACTACAATCCGGAAACGGAAAACAAGCATACCGAGCTGATTATTGCTAAGCATCGTAACGGTCCGGTAGATACCGTTAATCTGTTCTTCCAGAAGCAGTTCACCAAGTTTGTCGGCTTTACGAAGCGCGAAAGCTGAGCATAGAATACAGCGACATAATAAAAGTCCCGGGATTTTAACATCTCGGGACTTTTTGCGGTGCGCCCAGCATGGGCGATAACTAGGTGGTGAAAGTCAACTACGCGCTCGGTAGCAGGAAGCGTTAGCCGAAGGCAAGGGTGTCCATCGTGAG
>NZ_CABQHJ010000028.1:0-42276 GCF_902463975.1 uncultured Phascolarctobacterium sp. | reverse complement strand
ATATAATTGATATAGTAGTAACAAGAACTACTATGAAGCAAATTTTAAAGAAAGGAGAAAATGCAATGCTGAGAAAAATTATTAGCTTGAGCATATCGTTAATTATTATTGTAACCGGACTCATACTAACAAATTTATCTTTACCGTTTTTATCAAATTACTTGGGCTATGATTTACACGGCAATGGCTTAATGGGAATTACCTTTGCTACAATGATACTGACCTTACCAGGTCTTTTTATATCTTCCTGGCTTGGCTTAGTATTGGCACCGTTTATTACAAAATGGCTGTTCAATTACGCTGAACGTCTGACGGTTTCTCTCTCCGGCGTACCTACCAGTGATATTCTGGTAATGATTTTCGGTATCGGCATCGGTCTGATTTTAGCAAATCTGATAGGCAGTCCTTTTTCCAGACTGCCGGTTATCGGACCGTTTATTCCCATCGTACTAAGCCTTGTACTTTCGGTTGTCGGTGCTAAGCTGGCTTTGCGTAAGCATAATGATATTGTGGAGTTTTTTAACCGCATTCCTACGCGTAAGTCCGTAAAGCCTGTCGATGAAACAAAGAGCGTATTGGATGGCCCTTTGGGGGACCGTCTTTACAGCAGCAATAAATTGCTTGATACCAGCGTCATTATTGACGGACGTGTTATGGATATTATGGCTGCAGGCTTTTTAGATGGACAGCTGGTGGTGCCGAATTTTGTGTTGGAGGAGCTGCAGAAGCTGGCGGATTCTTCGGACAACATGAAGCGCGCCAAAGGGCGTCGTGGTCTGGATTTGGTGCATGATTTGCAAATAAGCTACAAGAATCGTATTCTGGTTGTAGATAATGATTACGATGATCTGGATGGCGTGGATGCTAAGCTGGTACGTTTGGCAAGACAGGCTAATGCTGACATCATTACTAATGATTATAACCTGAATAAGGTTGCCGGTATCCAGGGCGTTAAGGTATTGAATATCAATGAGCTGGCGAATGCCATTAAACCGGTAGTTGTTGCAGGCGAGGAAATGAATGTCTTTCTGGTTAAGGAAGGCAAGGAGCAGGGACAAGCTGTTGCTTATCTTGATGATGGCACTATGATTGTCGTAGAAAACGGACGTCACTCTATTGGTCACAGTGCGATTGTTGTGGTAACCAGTGTACTGCAGACATCTGCCGGAAGAATGATTTTCGCCAAAACAAAATAGGAGCTTTGAGATGGGCAAGGATGAACTTATTGTAATTGTTCCGGCTGCAGGCGCCGGTAAGCGTTTGGGGCTGGGGATTAATAAGGCCTTTGCTATGCTGAACGGTGCACCGCTTCTGGTGCACTGTCTGCATATGCTGGAGGCAACAAGTCTGGTTAAGCGTGCCGTTGTCGTGTTGGCGCCGCAGGAGGTTGTTGAAGGCCGTGAGCTTTTGGCAGGCTATCAGAAAGATTATTTTCGGACACTGCCGTTTTGCGTGGTAGCCGGTGGCAAGGAGCGTCAGGATAGCGTTGCCAATGCGCTGGCGACAGTGGAGGAAACAGATTGCTATATAGCTGTACACGATGGCGCGCGTCCCTTTGCGGGACGCGCTGTTTTTGAACGCACATTGGCTGCTGCCAAGGTGCATGGCGCTGCAATTGCTGCCGTTCCGGTGAAGGATACCATCAAGGTTGTCGGCACCGACGGTATTGTAACTGCTACGCCTGAGCGCAGTACGCTGATGGCAGTACAGACACCGCAGATTTTTACCGCAGAACTGCTGAAGCAGGCTTACGCGCAGCTGGCGGCACATCCCGCTGCTGTTACCGACGATGCTTCGGTAGTAGAGCTGATGGGCCATAAGGTAGCGACAGCGTTAGGACGCTACGAAAATATTAAAATTACTACGCCGGAGGATTTGCTTTTTGCAGAAAATCTGCTGGCACAACAGGAGCAGGAAGATGGAAAATAAAATTGTAATGCCGCAATTTCGCATCGGCTGCGGCTATGATGTACATAAGCTGGCAGAAGAGCGCAAATTAATTATCTGTGGTGTTGAGGTTCCATATGAAAAAGGTCTTTTGGGACACAGTGATGCAGATGTAGCTTTGCATGCGCTGATGGATGCGCTTTTGGGCGCTGCGGCCATGGGCGATATCGGCAAGCACTTCCCTGATACGGATGAACGCTTTAAGGGAGCGGACAGCATGCAGCTGACGCTGCATGTCAAAAAGCTCTTGCAGGAGGAAGGCTGGCAGGTTAATAACGTGGATGTGACGATTATTGCCCAACGCCCGAAGCTGGCAGGCTATATTGCCGCAATGCGTACTAATGTTGCCAAGGTTTTGGATGTTGCTGAGTCGGTAGTAAATATTAAGGCGACAACAACAGAAAAGCTCGGTTTTACAGGAAGAGGCGAAGGTATTGCCGCTGAAGCTGTGGCGAGCATTGTCAAGATGTGATATAATAATTAGACTGATAAGTGTAATCTGTTTGGATATACCGGCGGAAGGAAATTTATTTTAGCCGGAGCCGGAGTGATTGTGCTTTTTTGGTAAATCTAATGTTAATAGATAAATTTGGAGGGATATATCAATGTGTAATGATGAAGTTAGAGTAAGATTTGCGCCGAGCCCGACTGGCCCGTTCCATATCGGTGGTGCGCGCAGTGCGCTGTTCAACTATCTGCTGGCCCGCAAAACCGGCGGCAAGCTGATTCTGCGTATCGAGGATACTGACCGTGAGCGTTCTACCCCGGAATCCGAGGAAAATATCAAGGCTGCTTTGAAGTGGCTGGGTATGGACTGGGATGAGGGTGTTGATGTTGGCGGCCCGAACGGACCGTATCATCAGATGGAACGTCTTGATATCTACAAAAAATATACTGACAAGCTGCTGGCTGAAGGCAAGGCTTACTATTGCTACTGCACCGATGAGGAGCTGGAGGAAGAACGCCAGAGCCTGATTAAAGAAGGCAAAATGCCGCGTTATATGGGTAAATGCCGTCATCTGACCGAAGAGCAGATTGCTCAGTTCAAGGCTGAAGGCCGCAAACCGACTGTGCGCTTCCGTGTTCCTGCTGATCAGCAGATTCTCGTTCGCGACATGGTTCGTGGCGATGTAGTTTTTGATTCCAATAATATCGGTGATTTCGTTATTGTTAAATCCGACGGTATTCCGACCTATAACTATGCTGTAGTTATCGATGATGCGCTGATGCACATTACTCATGTAATCCGCGCTGAAGAGCATCTGTCCAACACTCCGCGTCAATGCCTCGTTTATGATGCACTGGGCTTCAAACAACCGACCTTCGGTCACATTTCCCTGATTCTGGGCAAGGACCACACCAAAATGAGCAAGCGTCACGGCGCTACCAGTGTTGACCAATATCGTCAGCTGGGTTACCTGCCGGAAGCTATCAACAACTTCCTGGCACTTTTGGGTTGGGCTCCGAACAGCGAGCAGGAAATCTTCAGCATGGACGAGCTGATTCACGAATTCAGCATGGACCGTGTTGCCAAGAACCCTGCTGTTTTCGATATCGACAAGCTGAACTGGATTAACCAGCACTATATGCGTCAGCTGGATGCGGAAGCATTCTTTGAAGCTGCTAAACCGCACATGATTGCTGCAGGCTACATGACCGGCGAAGAAGAAGGCGAGAAGCTGGCTTGGCTGAAACGCGTTGTAGCAACCGCACAGGAGCACATTTCCTATGCTGCCCAAATTCCTGAATGCGTAGAAATGTACTTCAATGATGAATTCAATTTTGAAAACGAGGAAGCAGAAGCAGTTCTGAAGGCTGAAACTGTACCGACCGTTATCAATATGCTGCTGGAAGAGCTGCCGAAGGTAGAAAACCTGGACAATGCTGCAGTTAAAGCTCTGTTCAAGCAGATTCAGAAAGCAACTAAGCTGAAGGGCAAGGATGTATTCATGCCGATTCGTGTCGCTCTGACCGGTAATCAGCATGGTCCTGAGCTGGCAGCAATGGTTCCGCTGCTGGGCGTTGAGCGTACTGCAAAACGTATTAAATCAAGCTTGGCAAAAGCAGGCGTAACTCTTTGATTGATGACTGACGATAAGGCTTCAACTGCTTCGTAACGGCGTTGCTTGCATCCAAGGCCTTCTCGTCGCTCAGAGAATTTTTGCAAAGGAATAGTTATTATGAGCATTAAAGTATATAACACCTTAACCAAACAAAAAGAAGAATTCGTACCTATTCATCCGGGCAAAGCCAACATTTATGTTTGCGGTGTTACTCCGTACAACCATCCGCATGTTGGTAATGCGCGTCCGTTCGTAACCTGGGACGTTATCCGCCGCTTCTTGGAGCATGAAGGCTATGACGTAACCCATGTACAAAACTTTACCGATGTTGATGACAAGATTATCAACACTGCCAATAAAGAAGGCGTACAATGGTATGATATCTGCAACCGCTATATTGACTCCTACTTTGAAGTAATGGATAAACTCAATGTGCGCCGTGCGCATGTTTATCCGCGTGTATCCGAGCATATCGATGATATCATCAAAACTGTACAATGCTTGATTGACAATGGCTATGGCTATGTTGTTGACGGCGATGTTTTCTACAGTGTAGAAAAGTTTAAATACTATGGTCAGCTTTCCGGCCGTAACATTGAGGATATGATGGCCGGCGCGCGTGTAGACGTTGATGACCGCAAGCATAATCCGATGGATTTTGCGCTGTGGAAATCCGCTAAACCGGGCGAGCCTGCTTGGGAGAGCCCTTGGGGTCCCGGTCGTCCCGGCTGGCATATTGAATGCTCTACCATGAGCATGAAGTATCTGGGCGAAACCTTTGACTTCCATGGCGGCGGCAGCGATTTGATTTTCCCGCATCATGAAAACGAGATTGCTCAATCCGAAGGCTGCACTGGCATTCATCCTTTCGTGCATTACTGGCTGCATAACGGCTTTATTACCGTTAACGAAGAAAAAATGTCCAAATCTCTGGGCAACTTCTTCATGGTTATCGATATCTTAGAGCATTACGATCCGGAAACTCTGCGTTTCTTCATCGTTTCCACGCATTATCGCAGCCCGCTGGACTTCAGCGATGCACGTCTTACCGAAGCACAAAAGAGCCTTGCACGTCTGCGTCAGGCACAGGAAACTTTGGGTGAGCTGAGCGAAATGCTGAGCGCCGGCCCGACTGCCGAAAGCTTGGCACTGCGCGAGAAGGTTAAAGAGCTGCGTGAAGCATTTATGGAAGCTATGCGCGATGACTTCAATACTGCGCTGGCTATCAGCCATATGTTTGCTCTGGCTAAGGAAATCAACATTTACCATAAGGCAGTTGTTGATGCCGGCATTAAACCGGACGGTAAGCTGGTTGCTATGTTCAACGATGTCTTTGCAGAAACCTGCTCTATCATCGGTGTATTGGAAAAAACTGCTGCTCCGGCTGCAGAAGAGGCAGGCGACAGCAAGGAAGCTGAGCTGGTGGAAATGCTTATCGCTATGCGTCAGGATGCACGTAAAAACAAAAATTACGCACTGGCAGATGAGCTGCGCAACAAGCTGAATGAAATCGGCATTGTGCTGCAGGATACTCCGCAAGGCGTAAAGTGGTCTAAGCAATAATGAAATTTGAACAATACAAAATGCTAAAGGAGCATGCCCTGGCAGCCTGTGCGGCTGCCGGTGCTCCTTTTCCTGCAACTAAGGAAATAAATCCGATTCTGTTGGCGTATATCGGCGACGTAGTTTTTTCTATGTATGTCCGTCTGCGCCTTTTGCCGACTTCCAAGCATGTACGCATTGTACATGACATCGGTTCCAAGATGGTTTCTGCAGTGTGCCAATGTCAGGCAATGCAGCAGCTGGAGGCTGGCCTGAGCGAGGAGGAAAGCGTTATTTTCCGCCGCGGCCGTAATGCCAAGTCGATGGTGCCGAAAAGCGCCTCAGTGCATGAATACCGTATGGCAACAGCTTTTGAAGCACTTTTGGGCTGGTTGTTCCTTGAAGAACGCGAGGAGCGCCTGCAAGAGGTTATGGATCTTTCCTTTGATATTATCAGCAAATATATGCAGGAAAATCACAAAAAATAATACCCCTCTATTTGTCCGTTGAAAAGAGAGGAGATGATAAATATGATGGTAAAATTAGTACGTCATACGCCGGAGCCGGAGCGTACTGTGGCTATGAGCGCACGTCTGTGCTATTCACCGATCGGCGCTGCTCAGCTGGAAGAAAAAATCAGTGATGAGCAGGCAGCAAATCTGGTACGCAAATTGGTAAGCATGGGGCACTTGTCCACCTTGGAGCATGTTACCTTTACCTTTGCTATCGAAGGTGTATCCCGCGTTTTGACACATCAGCTGGTGCGCCACCGCATTGCTTCTTATTCCCAGCAGTCTCAGCGCTATGTAAAGGAGCATGATTTTGAAACAATCGTGCCTGCTTCCATTGCTTCTAAGCCTGAGGCTAAGGCTAAATTCGACAAGCTGATGACTGAGATTCAGGCAATGTATGATGAGTTTATCGCACTTGATATTCCGGCTGAGGATGCCCGTTATATTCTGCCTAACGCAACAGAAACGAAGATTGTCTGCACGTTTAATGCACGCTCCTTGCTGAACTTCTTCAGCCTGCGCTGCTGCACCCGTGCACAATGGGAAATCCGTGCGCTGGCTAATGAGATGCTGCGCCAATGTCAGGCTGTAGCACCAGTTATTTTTGAAAATGCAGGTCCGACCTGTGTATCTGAGGGCGTTTGTCACGAGGGCGCTATGTCCTGCGGACGTCTGCAGGCAATTTTGGCGGCAAAAGCCAAGGCAGAGCAAAAGCAGTAAGGAGAAACTATGGCTGAGCAGAATAATGATTTAATAGCTGGACGTAATGCGGTTAGTGAAGCCTTGCGCAGCCAGCGTTCAATAAACAAAATACTTTTGCAGGAAGGCGCTCATGGCGGCAGTCTGGGCGAAATCATTGCCTTGGCAAAGCAAAAGGGCATGCCTGTAGAAACAGTAAAGGCCGAAAAGCTGGATAAGCTGGCTAAGGGCTTGCGTCATCAGGGTGTAGCTGCTTTGGCGGCACCGATTGCATTCCGTACTCTGGATGATGTTTTTGCCCGTGCGGCAGAAAAAAATGAAGAGCCGTTTATTTTGCTTTTGGATGAGCTGCAGGATCCGCAGAACGTGGGCGCGCTTATCCGCAGTGCCGATGCTGCAGGTGTACATGGTGTGCTGATGCCGCGCCGTCGCAGCTGTCCGCTGAACGCTGTTGTTGCCAAGATTTCCGCAGGTGCGGTTGAATATGTACCTGTTGTGCAAATCGGTAATATTGCCCAGACTATTGAAGAGCTTAAGCAGCGCGGCTGCTGGGTTGTAGGCGCTGATATGGATGGCGTTGATTTTTATGCTGCCAATATGAGCGGTCCGATTGTACTGGTAATCGGAGCTGAAGGCAGAGGCTTAGGCCGACTGGCAAAACAAAAATGTGATGATGTTGTCAGCATTCCGATGAACGGCGGCGTTAATTCTTTGAACGCATCGGCTGCGGGAGCTGTCCTGATGTACGAGGTAGTACGTCAACGACATCAATTCTAAAGAGGTGAAGGCATGGGCGAATATCTGATAATTGATGGGTATAATGTAATTAACGCCTGGAAGGATTTTGCCCAGCTGCGCCAGGAAAATCTGGAGCATGCACGCGAGCTGCTGGTAGCGGGTGTGGCAGAATATGCTGCCTTTAAGGGATATCGTGCTGTCGTAGTTTTTGATGCTCAGGAGGTGGCAGGCGCTGCTGCTTCAGAAAAGATTCACGGCATTGATGTTGTGTTTACTAATGAAGGTGAAACAGCAGATTCCTGGATTGAACGACGTACCTATGAGCTGCGGCACGTACAGGCCAAGGTTTTTGTTGTAACCAGTGACTATGCTGAGCAGATTAACATTTTGGGAGCAGGTGCGTACCGCATTTCTTCTAGGGAATTCCGCGAGCAGTATTATAAGACTAAAAAGGAAATTGCCGAGCGTCTGCATGTCCCCAGACGTGCTTTAAACCGCAATGAGCTTGGTGGCAGAGTGAGCGGACATGTTCTGGCTCATCTGGAAAAATTGCGTCGGGAGAAAAGTTGACGGAAAACACCAGGCAGGATATAATAAAAACACTGATGCTTTTATTATGAAGATATTTGCAATAACTGTTTTGCAAGACATTGGCAGATAGATAAACAGACGGAGGATATGCTATTGATGGCTACAGATACTGTAATGCAAAACGATCCTAATGACGCTTTTGCAAAGATGACTGATGAGGAAATCGTTTTAGAATCACAACAGCATGATAATGTTTTAGCACAGGAATATCTGCTGCATAAATACAGAAACTTCGTCAGAGCCAAGGCTCGCAGCTATTTTTTAATAGGTGCCGAGCGTGAAGATATTATTCAGGAAGGCATGATCGGTCTTTATAAGGCTATCCGTGATTTCCGTGCCGACAAGCAGGCTTCGTTTCGCGCTTTTGCTGAGTTGTGTGTAACAAGGCAGATTATTACGGCGATAAAAACTGCTACCAGACAGAAGCATATCCCTCTCAACTCCTATGTATCGCTTAATAAGCCAATTTATGAGGAGGACAGTGACCGCACGCTGCTGGATGTCATCAGCGGTGTGAAGGTTGCTAATCCGGAGGATATGATTATCAGCCGTGAGGAATTCAGCGATATTGAAAGCAAGATGAATGATATTCTCAGTGACCTGGAATGGAAGGTTCTGATGAGCTATCTTGATGGCAAATCCTATCAGGAAATTGCTGCTGAGCTGGGGCGTCATATCAAATCTATTGATAATGCGCTGCAGCGTGTAAAGCGTAAACTTGAAAAATATATCATCAGCAAAGGAGATATTACTGATCTGCGTACAGTTTACAGCGGACTGCTGGCTATTGATCCGTATGAGCGTTTCAAGAATAAAAATTCCTGAAAAAGCGGATAATTGATAAAACTGTAACAAAAATCTACATCATTTTGAAATTTTCAGAATGGTGTTTTTTTATTAAGAGGATTTTTGACAAGTATAGCGAATAAATATATTAACAAGTCAGTAAAGAAAAATTGACACTTCGGTGTTAGAGGAGGTTTTTCAAATGAATCAAGTTGAAGAATTAGTGAAGGTTGTAGCAGAGGCTCAGGCCGACAAAGGAAATGTTGTTATTGTTACCGGTAAACCGGGCAGTGGCAAGAGCAAAGTTTTACGTGAAGCTGCAGAATCTCAAAAATGGACCTACGTTGACTGCCGTATGCTGATCAGTGAGGAATTCCTGGCAATTCCGGCTGCTGACAGAGGCTTGTATGCTCCTGATATGTTTGCTGATATTCTGGCAAGCTACAATGCAGATGTTATCATTCTTGACAGACTGCAGACCTTGTTTGTACCTGTATTCCACATCAATACCGACAGCCTGATGCGTAAGCTGAGCAAAAAGTTTACCATCGTAACCGCATGGCCCGGATACATTGATAACGGTAACCTGTGCTATGACAAATTTGACGGTACCGAAGCTATCCGTATCAGCCCCGATGGCTTTAAGATCTGGAACGTAGAAGGTTAATAGTTAATAAGCGGAGGCTTGATATGGAGCAGAAAAAACGTCGCTTTGCTGTTTTGACCGGCGGAGGTGACTGCCCGGGATTAAACGCTGTAATCCGTGCAGTCGTAAAAACCTTCCTGCAGAACGATTGTGAGGTTTATGGCGTACTCAATGGCTTTAACGGTCTGATAAACGATAATCTAAAATTAATGGATTATGCTGCAGTATCCGGCATTTTGCCGCGTGGCGGAACCATTTTAGGCACTACGAACCGTGATAATCCCTTCCATTTTGCTGTTGAAGAAAATGGTGAGCTTGTATATAAGGATATGCGCGAAAAGGTAGTTGAAAACCTGCGCAAATACGATATAGAGGCCTTGGTTGTTATCGGCGGCGACGGTAGCTTGAATATTGGTGCTGAGCTGGCGCGTGAATGCGATATTAAGGTTGTTGGTGTGCCTAAGACTATTGATAACGATTTGCCCTGCACAGAGCGGACATTCGGCTTTGATACTGCTATGGCTATGGCTACCGAAGCGCTTGACAGACTGCATACTACAGCCGAATCACATCACCGTGTTATGGTGTTGGAGGTTATGGGCCGTTATGCCGGCTGGATTGCTTTGCACAGTGGTATTGCCGGCGGTGCGGACGTTATTTTGCTACCGGAAATTCCTTATAAGCTGGAACCGGTGATTGCTAAGATTCAGGCACGTAAAGCTGCCGGCAAGAATTTCAGTATTGTAGTTGTTGCTGAGGGAGCACGTCCTGAGGGTGGCGAGATGTCAATCGCACGTATGGTTGAGGGTAGCTTTGAGCCAATCCGCCTTGGCGGTGCAGGCGAAAAGGTGGCACAGGCCATTGAAGAGCAGACAGGCATCGAATCACGCTGTACCGTATTAGGTTATCTGCAGCGTGGCGGTTCGCCTACAGCGTTTGACCGTGTGCTGTCGACGCGTTACGGCGTGGCAGCAGCAGAGGCTTGCCTGAGACGTGAATATAATGTTATGGTTTCACTGTACCATGATCAGATTGTTACCGTCTTTATTCAAAAGGCAGCATCCAAACCGCGTCAGGTTCCTGTAGACAGCGAAATCATTCGCACAGGACGCCAGCTTGGATTGTGCTTTGGCGATTAATTTAAACTTGATTAATAGATTTAACCCCAGATTAAGATAAGAATTATATATTACAGAGGATGGTGGCAACACCGTCCTCTTTTTTTTATCAGGAAGCTTTAAGAAGTGTGAAAAATTTAAAAAAATAGTGAGATTTAATTGCAGTTAAGCACGATTCAGAGTATAATAAAAAGGCTTAGTGTTTGCGAAAGGGAGTAAATCATGGACTTAAATTTAATTGCTGTTATTGTGGGTATTGTCGAAGGTCTGACGGAATTTTTGCCGGTTTCTTCTACCGGTCATATGATTATTGTCGGTCACGTGTTGGGCTTTGAAGGCCAGCTGGCAGATGTTTTTGATGTGTTTGTACAGTTGGGTGCCATTTTATCTGTTGTTTTTATTTACAAAGAGCGCTTTGCCAGATTTTTTACTAAGGATGGTTGGGACATCAACAAAGGACTTTCTGTCTGGCATGTTGCTGCCGGTATCGTACCGGTTATGCTGGTAGCCTTCTTCCTGTATCACTATATTAAGGAGTATCTGTTTTCTCCTTTTACGGTAGCAATAGGCCTTTTCCTGGGCGGTTTGTTGCTGATGTTTGCGGAATATAGAACTAAAGGCCGTGAGGCTGAACTGGTTGATGATGTTGATAAAATTTCTATCCGTCAGGCAGTATGGGTTGGCATTTATCAATTTCTTTCCCTGTGGCCCGGCTTTTCCCGTAGCGGCAGTACTATTGCCGGAGGTCTTTTGGTTGGGCTGACTCGCAGTGCCGCAGCAAATTATACCTTTGTGATTGCTGTACCGCTGATGTTTGTGGCCTGTATTTATGATCTGCTTAAAAACCTTCAGTATCTTTCTGCAGGTGATTTGCAGGTATTGGTAATAGGCTTTGTGGTATCCTTTATCGTTGCTTATATTTCTGTATTATGGTTCCTAAAATTTTTGCAGAATTCCAAGCTGACCAGCTTTGCTGTTTACAGAATACTGTTGGCCGGTGTAACCTACTGGTATTTTTACATGTAAGCTTGCTCTGAAATCTTTGCTTGCGAAAGTATTGACAAAACAGGCTTTATCCTTTATAATAATAAAAGAATTTTGTGCTGGCATAGCTCAATTGGCAGAGCAGCTGATTTGTAATCAGCAGGTTGTGGGTTCGATTCCTATTGCCAGCTCCAATGAATTTTTCGCCGTTAGATGTTTATCTGACGGCGTTTTTAGTATAATTTCACGGAGGTGTGTAATATGGTATATCCTTATATGACTCTTGCTGATGGAACAGAAATTGTTTATACTAATGTATTCGAAGAGGATGGCATAAAAAAAGTAGAGGTTCATTTTGAAAGACCTACTGAAAAGGGGTTTGATACTGCCAGGTGTCAATTGCCGTCATATACTTGGCTTATACGGGAAGGCTTCTCCGATGAAGAGATGAAGATGTTTGATGAATTTATGCATAGTAATGCGCACCTATTCTATAAGTACGGTGCGAACGGAGGACTAAAGATTGCCTAATTTATTTACTATTTTAGGATATAAGGTTTATTTTTGGTCAAATGAAAATGATGAGCCGATACATGTGCATATTTCTAAAGGAATACCCAGTAAGAATGCTGCAAAAATATGGTTAACAAGAAATGGTGGCTGTATTTTAGAGAGTAATCCTGAGCGTATTCCCCGAAAAGACCTGTCTGAGCTTTTAGAAATAGTTCAAGCGCAGTTTTTTATGATTTGCGCAGCATGGAAAAAGCATTTTAAGGTTGAACAAATTAAGTTTTACTGCTAAGTCAGGTAATATGTATTTTTCGCCGTTAGATGTTTATCTGACGGCGTTTTTATTTTTCCTGCAAAAAAATAACTGCTAATTCACAGCGAATTAGCAGTTATTTGCTTTATGGCTTATTCTTCTTCAGCAATTTTGCCTTTGAGGTCATGGTCGGTCATTGCGCAAACGCAGGAGTCGGACCAAACGTTTTCTGCGGTTTCAACCATATCGATGATTGTGTAAATCGGCAGGATGATACCCATGATACCGATAGGAGCGCCAATGCCGCTCATCAGAGACAGGGTGAGGAAGTAGCAGCCCATCGGTACGCCTGCGTTACCAACAGCAGCCAGTACGGATACCAGCAGCCAGGTAAGCATGGTGGTCATGGACAGCTCAAAGCCTGCATTCTGCATAACGAAAATGGAAGTGATCAAAATGAAGGCAGCGCAGCCGTTCATGTTGATGGTGGTGCAGATAGGCAGTACAAAGCGGGAAACAGCTTTGTTAACCTTCATGTTTTGTTCAGCGGACGCCATGGTTACAGGCAGGGTGCCTGCGGAGCTCTTGGTGAACAGTGCAACAGCGACTGCCGGAGACATTTTCTTGAATACATCAATCGGGTTCAGGCCTCTTGCCAGCAGGAAGATAGGCAGAACGATGAAGAACTGTACACAGTTGCTGGCCATGATAACCAGAGTGTATTTGCCCAGAGCGCCAACGATTACGCCGGCTTCAATCTGTGCGGAAAGCTGACCTGCGAATGCCAGAATACCGAGAGGCAGTACGAACAGTAGCGCTTTAATAAGAGTGAACAGCAGCTCCTGGAAGCCTAATACTGCTTTCAGCAGAGCTTCTCTGTTTTCGGTTTTAGGCATAAATGCCAGACCTAAACCCATAGCAGCAGCAATCAGCATTACGGAAAGCACGTTGCCTGCGAGGAACGGCTGCAGCATGTTGTTAGGAATAACATTTAAAATGTGGTCATAGTAGCTTAACTTGCCAAGATTTTGCGGTACATTGGACATGCCGCTGCCGACAATTTCTGCCGGCAGGTTGCCGGGAGCTACCCAAAGATAGATAGCAAGACCGATGCCTGCTGCACAAACAGTAGTCAAAAAGGTGTAAACTACGGCGTGAGCAAAAATCTGGCCGGTTTCTTTTTTGCTTCCCAAAGCAGCCAATGTGGTAATTACGGCTAAAGCAATGGTAGGTACGGCGATAAATTGGAAGAGGCGTGTATAAACGGTAGCGATGAAATTGAATAATTCGTTCAGGGGTTTGATTCCCATATAACCGAGAACAGCACCGACTACCAGTGCGCCCATCCATAGAATAAATTGACTTTTGTTGTTTTGTGATTTGTTTTGATTTATCACTTTTTGTGCTAAATCCTTCACATCTGCATTTTGCTGCATTATATCCCTCCTAAAATAGGTGCTGTCAGATTTTTTAGAATTTCTGGCAGCTAATACTCCCTAGGTAGCCTTGCAACATACCTAAAAAATATTATAGCATTTTCTGAAAGATTTGTAAATTTCAATTTAGCAGTCATTAATGATATTTGAATATGGGATGTTTGTGTTTAGGCTTACAGTTATTTCTTGCAGCAAAGCACGTTTTAAGAGCAGTAGGATGTATACTTAGGTCAGAACAAGACGTTATGACGCTGAAATAGCATTTTCATTGCATTTTCATGCCGTTTATGGTAATCTATAATATATTAAAAACGTATAATTTTTTACATAACTGCTATATAAGCAGCATGTTTATTTTTGAAGGAGAGTGAAGGATTGATGCAAAACAATGCACAAGAAATGGTGCTCGTAATTGACTTCGGCGGGCAGTATAACCAGTTAATCGCCAGACGCGTACGTGAAAGCGGTGTGTACTGCGAAATCGTATCCTATAAGCATAGCCTGGAAGCAATTAAGGCTAAAAATCCGAAGGGTATTATTTTTACCGGTGGTCCTAACAGCGCTTATCTGGAGGATTCTCCTACTATTGATCCGGAAATATATACCTGGGGCGTACCTGTTCTGGGCATTTGCTACGGCAGCCAGCTGATGATGCATATGCTCGGCGGTCATGTATGCGTAGCTCCCGAGCGCGAATACGGCAAAACCGTTGTTGACCTCGACACTACTAGCCCGATGTTCGTCGGCCTGCCCGAGAAAAATGTTTGCTGGATGAGCCATAACGATTATATCGAAACCGCAGCTCCCGGCTTCAAGATTGTTGCCAGCACTCCGAACTGCCCGGTTGCTGCTGCTGAGGATGAAGCACGTAAATTGTATTGCGTACAATTCCATCCCGAGGTTCTGCATACCGAAAACGGCACCAAGATGCTGAGCAACTTTGTTTACAATGTTTGCGGCTGTGCAGGCACCTGGAAAATGGATTCCTTCGTAGAGCAGACTGTTGCCGAACTGAAAGAAAGAATCGGCGACGGCAAGGTGCTGTGCGCGCTTTCCGGCGGTGTTGATTCCAGCGTTTGTGCCGCTATGCTGGCTAAGGCTATCGGCAAGCAGCTTACATGCGTATTTGTAGACCACGGTCTGCTGCGCAAAAACGAGCGTGAAGAGGTTTGCGCTGTTTTCGGTGAAGGTGGTCAGTTCGATATCAACTTCATCTGCGTTGACGCACGCGAGCGCTTCTATAGTAAGCTGGCAGGCGTAACTGCTCCGGAAGGTAAACGTAAAATTATCGGCGAAGAATTCATTCGCGTATTTGAAGAAGAAGCTAAGAAAATTGGTGCTGTTGACTATCTGGCACAGGGCACCATTTATCCTGACGTTGTAGAAAGCGGCCTCGGCGGCGAATCTGCAACTATTAAAAGCCATCACAATGTTGGCGGTCTGCCTGACTTTGTTGATTTCAAGGAAATCGTTGAGCCTCTGCGTGACCTGTTCAAGGACGAGGTTCGTCAATCCGGCCGTGAGCTTGGCCTGCCTGAAAACCTGGTAGCACGTCAGCCGTTCCCGGGACCCGGTCTGGCAATCCGCATCATCGGCGATGTAACTCCGGAAAAGGTTGCTATCGTACAGGATGCAGATGCAATTTATCGCGAAGAGGTAGACAAGCTGCCGATGAGCGAGCGTCCAAGCCAGTATTTTGCAGCTCTGACCAATATGCGCAGCGTTGGCGTTATGGGCGACGAGCGTACCTATGATTATGCTATCGCTCTGCGTGCGGTAACTACCACCGACTTCATGACTGCAGAAGTAACTATGTTGCCGCCGGCAACTATTACTACTGCGGCTAATCGTATTGTTAATGAGGTTAAGCACATCAACCGCGTACTCTTTGACTATACCACCAAACCGCCTGCTACTATTGAGTTCGAATAATAAAGAAAAGCCGAAAAAAAACCAGTAATATCAAGACTTTTCGGACTTCGCCCATCGTCTCTGAGAAGGTTTTGATAAGAATCCGCTTGAACGCCATTATTCTGCGTGACAAGTGGTTTGCGAGTAAAGAGTAATTATCAAAGGCTCGCAAAAATATCCATATAACATTTTAGCCCGTACTGATCGGATGTCAGTACGGGCTTTTTGTCGTTCATTTTTCGGTTCTATAATAAGTGTTGGGGTATTGACCTAGATTAGGTCAATACTTGTACTAGTCAACAAATTTTAGACACAAATCACAAAAAAATATACAACAAAAATCTCTCTGTTATTCAGCTACACTTCTATAATGCAACTCGCGATATTGAATAGGCGTCAGATAGTTTAAAGAATAAGCAGGACGCTGTTCATTAAAGAAATGAATGTATTCTGTTACTTCATCTATAACAGACTTTTCTCCTGTTACATGAAAATCAGTAAACATTTCTGCTTTTATCCAACCATTAATTGCTTCCATTGCTGCATTATCGGTAGGTGTTCCTGCACGAGACATAGAATGGGTAATGCTATACATTGGCAACAAGTCATTAAATGCCTTAGACGTGTAAACGGAACCTTGGTCTGAATGTAGGATCATTTCATATTCTGGATACTGCTTCTTTAAAGCAATTAAATCCTCCAAACCGCTAATATATGTCATGCGGTCACCGCGTTTAGAAGAAAGAGAATGGCTTACAATTTCATTATTCCAAAGGTCCATATACAATGTCAGCTCATAATAAATCCCTTTAACATGAAAAGCAGTCATATCGCTTACAATACATTGCAGCGGTCCATCAATCTGCATTTCTTTCATAAGCAGATTCGGGAAAATCCGGTATGAATCCCTTGGTTTCTTGTATTTGTAATGCTTAGTCTGACTTTTAATACCAGTCATTTTGCAACACTTATGTGCATATGCATCCGAAAGGATAAGACCGGTATCCAGACGAATCTTAGCGTTGAGCCAGCGATATCCGTGAGAAGGATATTTAGCATGGTACTCATTAAAAAGCAAAATATTACTAAGCAGATTCCGCATTCTTGTAGAAGGATGAGAGAGCTTCTTCTTCCATGCATAGAAGCTGCTACGCTGTACATTCATTGTTTCGCATATAAGTTTTACCGGAAATTCACCAGAGAGTTCTAATATTATTTGGTATTCTTGTTGCCGTATAGAATTACTCTACCATCCCCTTTCACCGCATAGCCTTTTTTTAATCTAGCTTCTGCAATTCTTGCTTTAAGCAACTCACGAATTAATTCTTCCTTGGTCATAGATTGATAATCATCCGTGTTCGCAGAAAGTGCAGGTGCATTGGGATGTATTATATTACATTTTTGTTGTTTACAATTTTTTGCAGGCAGGTTATTCGCATCTCTGTACATACGCATATAGGTGCGTGCTGTACCTTCGCAAATATTGTATAACTCTGCTGCTTGATAGCGAGTAATCTCGCTGTCATATATTCGGCGACCAATGTCTAATTTTTCTTGTTTAGTGTATTTCATGGTAAACCTCCTGTTTAGACCGAAGTATTGCTTGTTTATTGATGCATATATTAGTGTATTCTATTATATATCATCTGTACAAGAAATACCCCCTCTGTGTCTAAAATAAGTTTACCATTTCAGCTCTTGCCGATCAAGGCATTACTGGCGAGGGGCGTTCTCTGACCGAGCGTAATTTATGGGTACAGAGAGAAAAAGAAGACCTTACAGAAATCATGATGGAGCATAAAATCGAGTGGGAGCAAAAAGGCGAACACAGGGAGCATTTGAGTGTGCTTGAATATAAGCGAGAGCAACGCACCCAAGAGCTTGCCGAGCTGACCGAGCAGACACAGAAAAAGACTGCAGAAGCAGCGGCATTGGATAAGCAGATCGAAAAGACCAAGCAGAAAAAAGTCAATATCGAGAGCATTGACAAAATCGAGGTCAAGCCCGTTATGCTTTCTCCGTCGAGAGTATCCCTTGAAAAGACGGACTACGAAACGCTGTCCGCCGCCGCCAAGAAATACTATGCACAGGAAAAGAAAGAATCCAAGATCCAAAAATTGTTGGATGCGGCAAACAAAAAGATAGACGAATTGAAAGCCGTCATTAGTTCTCGGAGAGAGCAGGTTGCTTCTCTGACCGCTGAGCTATCCAAGTACAAGTCTGTCCGTAACAGGCTCAATTCAGCCAATTTAGAAAAGGAGCACGAACGCCTGAAGAAAAAAGTTCGCACCTACGAGGAAGTAATATCCGAAAACAAACTGTGGCATCTGTTTGGCAAAGTGCGTGGCAAAACACACACAAGGGACGATGCCCGATAATCAAAATCTAAGGAGGAACGGAAAATGAAAGTTATATCTTGTGAGTTCAACATCGACACCGCTTGCGTGGAGCTTTGGCTGGAGGGCGGAACGCTGATTGCCATTGATTGCACCGCTGTGGAAAACGAGGTAGCCGACAATATTTACGAGCGGTCTGAGCTGGACTATTTCACTTACAACGCTCCGCTTGAATATGCGGACTTGATACTCAATGGCGATCCTGCGAAGTATCTGAAAACCGTGACCGTGTATAAGCCTTTTGAAAACTGATTATGGTGAGTGGACATTTTGTCCACTCACCATACCGCCGCCCGTGGGAGCAATCCTACGGGCAGTTTTCTGCATAGTCACAAAAAAGTTACATACTAATTTTCGAAACGGTATTGCAATTATTCGAGCATTAGAATATAATATTACTATTAAAATAGGAGGTATGGCTATGGAATTTATGTCCGCAAGAGAAGCTGCTGATAAATGGGGGATTTCCCAAAGACGAGTTGCTGTCTTATGTTCTGAAAACCGAATTGATAACGCTACTATGATTGGGAATATGTGGATTATACCTACTACGGCAGAAAAGCCGATTGATGCAAGAATTACTCGCTATTCGCAGAGCGATGGCAAAAAAGTTAAACCGTTTTTGAAATGGGCTGGTGGCAAAGGGCAACTTCTTGCTGAGCTTGAAAAGTATTATCCTTTCGGGGATGGAACAATCATCAAGTATGCAGAGCCGTTTGTAGGCGGCGGTGCTGTGCTTTTTGATATTCTGAGTAAATACGACTTAGAAGAAGTGTACATCAGCGATATTAACGCCGAGCTTATTAATACCTATCGTATCATTCGAGACGATATAGACGAGCTTGTAGATATGCTGATGGTTATGCAGAGCGAGTTTGTCCCGATGGATACAGAGCATCGCAAGATCTACTATATGGCAAGGCGTGAACGCTTTAATGATTTGAAAGTCAACGGCAACGAAGCCGTAAATATTGAGAAAGCAGCCTTGATGATTTTCCTTAACAAGACCTGTTTTAACGGCTTGTTCCGTGTCAATAAAAAAGGATTGTTTAATGTGCCTATGGGCTCCTACAAAAATCCGATGATTTGTGATGAGGACAACCTTAGAGCTGTATCTGAAAAGCTCCAAAGAGTACAAATCATTTGCGGCGATTACAGAGAATCTGCAGAGTTTATTGATGAAAACACCTTTGTTTATTTCGACCCTCCGTATCGTCCTATCACCAACACAGCAAGTTTTACGGCATATACAGAAAACCTGTTTAATGACGAAGAACAGATTGAACTTGCAAAATTTGTTGATGATATGAATAGAAAAGGCGCAAAAATTGTAATCAGCAATTCCGACCCTAAGAACTCCAACACAGAGGATGATTTCTTTGATAACATTTATTCGTCCCATAGGATTAAGCGTGTTGAAGCGACCCGCATGATCAACTGCAACAGCGGGGCAAGGGGAAAAATTAAGGAACTTTTGATATCTAATTTCTAAGGAGGATAATTATGATTTGCAACAAAAAACATCGTTATTTGAAAGAATATGATAAACTTCCAGACGCACAGGATAATCAGTATGGTGATAGACACATTTGTGCTGGATGTGCATACGAAGAAGGCTTGCGTGATGGTTTAGCTGGGAATACACCTCAAAGAGATCTTTCTCATTTACCATTTAGCCAAGCAGGCACAGTTCGCCATAAGGATGCTAAAGCTGCGTATGATGCGGGTTATGCCGAAGGTCGAAAAAGAAGTTCTTAATACTGGAAGGGGTTAAAATAATGCGTAATTTTAATGCTTGGTTAGCCAGTTTCCGTGACAGCATTGCGGATTATGGATATTACATTGATTTCGAAAAAGTCCACCGCAATGTCGATGGTATCAAGGTGGAGTTGAATATTCTCAATTCCCTTATTGGCTCCAAAAACATAAAAGAGGATTTTAAGGCTCTGATTAAAAAATACCCCGAAGTATTAAAATGTATTCCTCTGCTCTTGGCTGTCAGAGCGAATGAAATTTACTGCCAGGACGAGAACGGAGGATACCTATATCAGTTTGATTTTGGCAAATATCCTCCGAATAGCTATGCTCACTATGAACGCTATTCCTACTTTATGGACCATACTGGTCTATTTGATTTGCTGTCAAACCACATCATAAACAACCTCGTCGATTACGCCACTGGTGTTGAAACAGGGCTTGATTCCAACGGTCGTAAAAACAGAGGCGGTCATTTGATGGAGGACTTGGTAGAAAGCTTTATCAAAAAAGCTGGATTTATCAAGGGCAAAACTTACTTCAAGGAAATGTACATACATCAGATTACCGATAAATGGGGTGTCGACCTTTCTGCCATTTCCAATCAAGGCAAAATGGAAAAGCGTTTTGATTTCGTTGTCAAAACGCCTACTATGATTTATGGCATTGAAACCAATTTCTATGGTAGCGGCGGCAGCAAGCTCAATGAAACAGCGCGCAGCTATAAAACGCTGGCTCTTGAAACAGATACTATTGATGGATTCGCCTTTGTGTGGTTTACAGACGGCAAGGGATGGACAAGCGCTCGTAATAACCTTGAGGAAACCTTTGATGTAATGGAGAACATTTACAGCATCAAAGACCTTGAGGATGGCATTATCACAGAGGTTTTCAAATAATGGCAAAGAAAATTACAAAATGGGAACCGGAGGACTTTGAGCTTGAAATGACTACGCATTGGTCTTTTCCAAAGCGTGGCGATTGGGCTACCCACGATGCAAAATGGCGTGGAAATTGGTCCCCGTACATTCCGAGAAACATTCTATTGAGGTATTCTCAAGAGGGAGATTTAGTGCTTGATCAGTTTGCCGGTGGAGGTACAACACTTGTTGAGGCAAAGTTGCTCAACCGTAATATTATCGGTGTCGATGTCAATGACGTTGCTCTCGCACGATGCAGAGAAAAGATTGATTTTGAATACGAAGGGGCTAACGGCAAGGTTTATATCCACAAGGGCGATGCTCGGCATTTAGATTTTGTTCCCGACAGTAGCATTGATCTTATTTGTACTCACCCGCCGTATGCTGATATTATTCAGTACAGCGAGGATATTCCGGAAGACTTGTCACTGTTGAAAGTAAAGGATTTCATTGAAGAAATGAAAATGGTAGCCAAAGAGAGCTACCGTGTGCTGAAAAAAGATAAGTTTTGTGCTGTTCTGATGGGCGATACCCGTCAAAAAGGCCATATGATCCCTATGTCTTTTGAGGTTATGCGTGTTTTTGAAGATGCAGGATTTAAGCTAAAAGAGCTTATAATCAAGGAACAACACAACTGCAAAGCTACGGGGTATTGGAAAACAAACAGCGTGAAGTATAACTTTTTATTAATTGCTCACGAGTATCTGTTTGTGTTTAGAAAGTAATATTCAAAATAAAAAGAGGTATTGGAAGAGGGGTGATGGTATGTTCGAGACAGGATTGCAATATGTTCGTGCTGATTTTCATTTGCATACGTGTAAAGACAAAGAATTTATTTATTCTGGCGAACAAAACTCTTTTATAAACGATTATGTTTCTGCACTAAAAGAAGCTAATATAAATATTGGAGTAATTACAAACCATAACAAGTTTGACAGAGAAGAATATAAGGCTATTCGTAAGGCTGCAAAAAAGCAAGATATATTTATTCTTCCGGGAGTGGAATTAACTGTCAAAGAAGGGGCAAACGGAATTCACACGCTAATTGTGTTTGATCCGGATGAATGGTTTGAAAATGGTAATAATCATATTCAAACTTTTTTAACAGCAGCATTCGCCACAATCACTAATCCTGAAAACCGTAATACCAAAAGCATATATGACCTTAAAAATGTATTTGAGCAGTTAAACGCTTATGGACGAGATTATTTTATGCTATTCGCTCATGTAGATCAGAATAGCGGTCTGTTTAGTGAATGTAAAGGCGGATTGCTTGAATCTTTGGCAGGATTTACGCCTTTTAGAAATCGTGTTCTTGGCTTGCAAAAATCCAGAACACGTGATAATCTCACCCAATTTGAACGGTGCTGTGGTTATTTGCCTGCTCTTGTTGAAGGTTCTGATCCCAAGTCTATCACAGATATAGGAAAGGGCGATAAATGCACATATTTGAAAATTGGTGAATATTCGTATGCTGCAATTAAATTTGCTTTACAAGATCACAGAGATAGAGTCAGCGAAAATATCCCTGATAGCAAACACGGATTTATAGAGTCAATATCGTTCCAAGGTGGAAAATTTGACGGGCAAACAATAATGTTTTCCCGTGAGCTGAATACACTTATTGGCATAAGAGGTAGCGGAAAATCATCTGTTTTAGAAGCTGTTCGATATGTTTTGGGTCTTACAGCGCAAATGGACAAAGAATACAAAGATTCTCTCGTTAAAAATGTCTTTGGTTCCGGCGGCAAAGCAACGTTAAATGTAATAGATAAACATGGCAAACGATATGCTGTCAGCCGAATATTTGGAGAGCGGATAAATGTTCTTGATGAGAATGGCAATGACTTAAATATAAATCCGATCAGCTTGTTCGATGGGGTTCAATATTTTGGTCAAAAAGATCTATCCAGCAGTGCAGATCACGAAAACGGTCTGTTGGAAAAATTGATTAGTGGCAGAATTGGTCAACCCTCTAATTTGGATAGCTGTGTAAATGAATTGATCAGAACAGTAGAACGTTTGCTGGATGTGAGCAAAATTCCACAGCAAATGACCGAAGTTACGACATTACAAACCGAACTTGAGCATAAACTTTCTATTTTCGAAGAAAAAGGTGTGGCGGACAAACTAAAAAAGCAAAGCGGTTATGCTACTGACACCACAAAACTTGATGCGGTAAAAATTAAAATAGACGCTATTTCACGTGATATTCGTAATGCGTTTTCAAAGAACGCTGTTGCATCAAATGCTTTGGATGGCTACAGCAGTGACTTTAATAAAGACATATTTGAAGATGTTTCCAGAGTATTATCGCTAATAGATGTTCAGCTCACACAAATCGGTTCTTGCATTGCTGAAATTGATAAACAACGTAGTGGTATGGAAAACATCATATCCCGTCTGAAGGAGCGAACTGATAGTTTAGCAGATAAATTCGCTGAAATTAAGAGGGAGATCAAGGACGAGACTTTGGATGTTGATAGTTTTGTCAAGATGACCGCTGATCTACAAAAAATCAAAGAAAAGCTAAAGCAATTAAGCGAAGAAGCTTCCTCTAAATCAAAAATAGAAGCATCATTTACCAAGGCAATACGAGAGCGCAATGATGCTCTGTTAGCAACCTATAACGCTTATAAAGCTGAAACCGAACGTATTAACAAGAATCAAACCGAACTACGAATTAAAATCACATTCAAAGGAGATCGAGAAGGTTTTAAATCTCAACTGAAAAATGATTTCAAGGGTACTGGTGTCTCAGATATTAAATATCAAGCAATTTGTGATGCCTTTACTGATTATGCGGCGATCATAGAAGATTGGATTATTTCTAATGGTGGTAAACTGAAAAGCATCGTTACCTCCGGCGAATATGTAAAAATGGAAGATAAGCTTCGAAATCAATATGAGGAATTGTTGGGCAGACAAGTTGAAAACAAAGTAGATATTTATTATCATGGAAAACTGTTGCGACAACACTCGATTGGTCAACGAGCGTCAGCACTTATACTGTTCATAGTGACACAGGATGATAATGATATTATCTTCATTGATCAACCGGAAGATGATCTTGATAATAAGGTAATCTATGACGAAGTCATCACCGCTATTGCGCAGAAAAAGCCTTATATGCAGTTTATATTTTCTACGCATAATGCAAATATCCCTGTGCTTGGTGATTCCGAAAGAGTGTTAGTTGTCGAGTTTCAAGAAACCAAAATTGATGTTACCCAAGGTAATATCGACCTGGATTCTACACACAAACAAATTGTTGACATTATGGAGGGCGGCAAAGAAGCATTTGATAAGAGACAACTTATCTATACTTCTTGGCGTTAAAGTTCCACCACTCGTGGCAACGTTTTGGCAACAAAAAATCAGATAGCCCATGCTACCTGAATAATGAAAGCAATATAAATAATCTGTGCTAAATCTCATAAGCAAACCTGTTTAGAATAGGTTTGATGGGAGCGAGTTCGAATAATTTCTGACACAATATTATAGTAAAAAATAATCCCTTAGCTGTGGGTATAAAACTCATAGCTAAGGGATTTTTGTGTCTGTACATATTTATGCGCTGGCCATATTCTGCTTTTTGTTTTACAATAATATCAGGTGATGCATAATTATTGCTTAAGAGGAAAAACTTTTTGAAGAGGCTGCATTTAAAATTATTATATGTATGCACAAAGCAAAGGAGGACGAAAAATGTCAGATAAAATGGAGGTTTATTATTTCAGTCCCACGGGAGGAACGAAAAAGGTGAGCGATATTTTTGCCGCTGCCGTAGGCAAAGAGGCAGTATGGCATGATTTGGGAGATAAGCAAACGGCAATAGAACAGCCGCAAGGCGAACTGATTGCAGTTGCGGCTCCTGTTTTTGCCGGACGGATTCCTTCTGTTGTAAGTGAAAAAATAAAAATGCTTGCCGGTGAGGGAAAGCAGGCTGTAACTATCGCTGTTTATGGTAACAGGGCCTATGAAGATGCGCTGCTGGAGATGAATGACATTCTGATTCAAGGCGGCTTTACGGTAATAGCTTCCGCTGCCTTTGTGGCGCAGCATTCTATTGTGCCGGAGGTTGGCGCCGGCAGACCGGATGCTGAGGATGAAAAGGAAATCCGCATATTTGCAGAGGAGGTTAAGAACAGTACTTCTGCAGAAAATATTCATGTACCAGGCAATCGCCCGTATAAGCCGGAGATGAAGGTGCCGGCAGCGCCGCTTTCGCTGCCATCCTGCACTGCGTGCGGAGCATGCGCTAAAATCTGTCCGATGGATGCTATAGCAAATGAGGATGGCAAGATGGTTACGGATGCAGCAAAATGTATTCTTTGCATGGCCTGCATTCATGTATGTCCTAAGCAGGCAAGAATTCTTCCGCCACCATTGCAGCAAAAAACAGATAACATGCTTGCTGCATTCAAGGATGTCAGAAACAAGAATGAGGTGTTTTTCTAAGAGCTTTTGCTTATATGCGCTCTAACGGCTTTTTAACATACAGAAATGCCGTTGCTTTTGCCAGCAGGCGCAATTTATGCTACAATATAATATCATGATTATTTAAGAGCGGAGAGTAGCGATGATAGCTAAAATAATTATAAGCGCCAATGAAGACGAAACCCGTATGGGGTTGCTGGAAAACGGAATATTGATGGAATATCTGGTAGAGCGCAAGGAAGAGCAGCATCTTGTAGGCAGCATATTTAAAGGTAAGGTCTGCAATGTAGTCCGTGGCATTCAGGCTGCCTTTGTTGATATCGGCCTGGAGCAAAATGCATTTCTGTATCTGGGCAATAAAAAGAATGTTACAGAAGGCCAAAGTCTGATAGTGCAGATATCTAAGGATGCACGCGGTACCAAAGGTCCTACCGCTAACCGCGAAATTACCTTGCCGGGACGCTATGTTGTGCTTTTACCGCAGGCAGATTATGTGGGCATTTCGCGCAAGATTACCGACAAGGAGGAACGCGAGCGCCTTAATATGATTTGCGAGGGTGTGCGTCCTGCCGGCATGGGTATTGTGGTGCGCACGGCGGCAACCGGTGTTGCGCGTGAGCTTCTGGAGCGTGACGTGCAGGAGCTGGCGGCTGACTGGAAGGTGCTGGCGGCTCGTGAGCGTGTGGCGAAGGCTCCCTGCCTGCTGAGGCGTGAGCTTGATCTGCCGATTCGTATTGTGCGCGACTATCTGCGTCCGGAGCTGACGGAAATCGTGATTGATAATCTGCCGATTTATAAACGTGTAGAAGAGCTGCTGGCCGAGATGCCGCAGGCACAGGATATCAGGGTAACGCTGTATCAGGGGCTGGAGGATATCTTTGAATATCACAAGCAGGGAGAAGCAGTTGCCGGCATCAGTGACAGACAGGTGACGCTGCCTAGCGGCGGTTATCTGGTTATTGACCATACTGAGGCGATGACTGTTATTGATGTTAACAGCGGCAAGTTCAGCGGACGCGAAAATCTGGAAGAAACGATTATGCAGATTAACCGTGAGGCGGCGCTGGAGATTGCACGTCAGCTGCGTTTGCGTGATATAGGTGGCATTATAGTAGTAGATTTTATTGATATGCATACCGATAATCACAAAAGAGAGATTATGAACTCTCTGCAGCAGGCGCTGAAGGGAGACAAAATGCATCCTAAGGTGCAGGATATCACGGTGCTGAATTTGGTGGAGATTACCAGAAAAAAATCGCGTCAGAATTTATCAAGTGTATTATATACTCCCTGCCCGGTATGCAACGGCAGCGGACGTGTGCAAAGCAGAGAAAATCTTTCTTTGGAAATCAAGCGTCGTCTGCGTACTTTGCTGAAGCGTCGCAGCAGCTCAAAGAATCTTTTGATTACCGCTAATCCCTGGCTGGCAGAGTGGCTTGTAAGCAAGGATTTGCGTGCCTGGGAACGGGAACTGGCCTGCTCCCTAAAGGTTGAGGCAGATGCTTCCCTGCATGTAGAAAGTTTTATGATTTTAGACAACAGTGGTGTTGACAAATAGCAGACATTAAGGTAAAATATTCCAGTATGGACTGATTTGGTCCGTCCCCAACCGCGCAGAGAGGTTCTGAAAATCCCTGGCGTCAGGGTACCGTATTTGGCGAGTCTATCATTAAGGGAGGTGCAATAGATGTACGCAATTATCAAAACTGGTGGCAAACAATACCGCGTAAGCGAAGGCGAAACTCTGCAAGTTGAAAAACTGAACGCAGAAGTTGGCGCTGAAGTAGTTTTTGAAGAAGTTCTGACCGTTGTAAATGATGCTGATGTTAAGATTGGCAAGCCCGTAGTTGAAGGTGCAAAAGTTGTTGCTAAAGTTGTTGAACACGGCAAAGCAGACAAGATTTTCGTTTTCAAATACAAAGCTAAATCCAACTACCGTAAACGTCAAGGTCATCGTCAACCGTTCACTACTGTTGAAATCACCGCTATTAACGCATAATTTTTATGGTAAGTGTTGATTTATTCAGGAACAAGCAGGGTATGATTACCGGCTATAAGGTCAGTGGTCATGCAGGTTACAGCGAAGAAGGCTCAGACATTGTCTGCAGCGCGGTTTCCGCTCTGACGCAGGCTCCCTTGCTTGGCTTGGAAAAACATTTGAAACTCAATCCGTCCTATGTCGTTAATCAGAAGGACGGAATCTTCGAGGTAGCATTGAACAGTGCTCCTACCGACCTGACAGAGGCTATATTGCAAACCATGATTTATGGAGTGGAATCAATAGCGCGTCAGTGTCCGCAATATGTTCGCATTCAAGAACATAGGAGGTGAAAGTAATGTTTGAAATTATTCTGCAATTACATGCACATAAAAAAGGTACTGGTAGCTCCCACAACGGTCGTGACTCTAACGCACAACGTCTGGGTACCAAAGCTCATGACACCCAGCTGGTAACCGCTGGCAGCATCATCGTTCGTCAACGTGGTACTAAATTCCATCCGGGCAACAATGTTGGCATGGGCAAGGACTACACTATTTATGCTAAGGTTGAAGGTCGCGTTAAATTTGAACGCAAAGGCCGCGACAAACGCCAAATCAGTGTATATCCTGTTGAAGAAGCAGCAATGTAATCTTCATAAAAATTACTCCGTAACCCTTGAGTTACGGAGTTTTTTGTATTTCCGGCACTAGATGAAAAAATGCTTCCCCGCAAAGGGAAGCATTTTGGTTTTAGTAACAGATTATTTTGCCGCGCGGTAGATATTTTCCATATCTTCAATAGTCAGCACCTTAAACTGGCCGATGGTGCGCGTATTCATGAAGCTACATTTATATGCCAGCTCTTTGATTTCCTCTTCTGTAAGGTCCTTGCCTGTCAGTTCGTGAATGCTGGTAGGCATACCGATATGACGGAAGAAGCTTTCCATTGCAGCGATACCTTCCAAAGCTGTAGCTTCGGGATTGCGGAAGTTGTAGGGAATATGGAAAACGTTAGCTGCCAGCTGGGCAAAGCGGCCGATGTTTTCTTTATAAACGTAGCGTGCCCAACTGCCCCATACTGCTGCCAGGCCTGCACCGTGAGCAACGCCGAACATGCTGCTCAGCTCGTGCTCCAGCTGGTGGCAGGACCAGTCGCCGAAGGTGCGGTCACCGGTGGTTTCGTTGTGTGATAGGGTACCGCTCCACATGATTTCGGCGCGGGCGTCGTAATTATCCGGCTCCTTGAGTGAAATTTTAGCATAGCGCATAACATTGCGCAGCAATGTTTCGGCGATGCCGTCGATTAGTGCCAGCTGATGTGTGGCAGGAGCGGTAAAATAACGCTCCAGGGTGTGCACCATGATATCAGTGCAGCCGCTGGCTGTCTGGTAGGCAGGCAGCGTATAGGTAAGCTCAGGGTTCATAATAGCGAATTTACAGTAGCCGTAATCGGTAGAAAGGCCACGCTTGAGCATACCGTCTTCGTTGGTGATAACGCTGCAGTTGCTCATTTCGCTGCCTGCTGCCGCAATAGTCAGCACAGCGCCGAGCGGAGCGCAGGCGGTAATCTCTTTTTTCTTAGCATAATAATCCCACACATCTCCGGGGTTAGCCAGGCCGTAGCCAATGCCCTTGGCGCTGTCGATAACACTGCCGCCGCCGACTGCGAGAATAAAATCAACGTTTTCCTCACGGCAAAGCTCTACGCCCTTCTTAACCATGGAAAGCTGCGGATTAGGCACAACACCTCCCAACAGTACGTATTCCAGCCCTGCGTCCTGCAGGCTGGCGCAGACGCGGTCCAGCAGTCCGCTTTTCTTGGCGCTGTGACCGCCGAAGTGTACGAGTACCTTGTGGGCACCGTAATATTTACACCATTTACCTGCTTCATTTTCGGTATTTTTACCGAAGATTATCTGTGTAGGTGCGTGAATCTGAAAATGATCCATAATATCAGCTCCTTGCGAGTAATAAATTAGCATTGACTAAATGCGATAGAATAATAACAAAAAAGACTGCCTAGTGTCGTAGGCAGTCTCTCTCAAAACAAATCTGGAGAGGACTGAAATACGGCTATCAGAAATCTCTCGTTCTTTGCTTATTATAGGAAATAATATTTTCTTTGTCAATTTATTTTAAGTGTAAGGCTTAGCGCTTCTTTAATCCCAGTATTTCCTCCGGCAGCTGCGCCAGGGTAATAGCTGCAAATACCAGAGCACAGCCAAAGATTTCACGGCTGCTCATAGCTTGCCCCAAAATAAGCCAGCCGCTTACCAGTGCGAAGGCTGATTCCAGACTCATCAGCATGCAGGCAACCAGGGAGCTGACATGCTTCTGACCTACAATCTGCAGTGTGTAGGCTACGCCGCTGGACATAATACCAGCATAGGCGATAGGTGCCCAGCCTGCAACGATATTACTCAGAGAAGGGGTTTCAAAAATAAACATCAGCACACCATTGATTACAGAGCAGGTCATGAATTGGATAAGCGACAGGCGTACACCATCAAGGTTTTTGATGATATTTTCTATAGCAATAATCTGCGCAGCGAAGCAGAAGGCGCAGATAAGGGTATATAAGTCCCCTTTGTTGATAGAAAAGCCTTCGTTGATGCAGATGAAGTACATACCTACGGCAGCTACAGCAACACTGATGCCTTGCAGCAGGGAAACAGAGCGACGGTAGAAGATATAGCTCAATACTGGCACAAGGATAATGTAGAGTGCTGTAATAAAGCCGCTTTTACCGACAGTAGTGTACATAATGCCAAGCTGCTGAAAAAAACAGGCGAGTGAGAGGAAAAAGCCGCAGGTAATACCGCCTTTGATTAAACGGTCTTTATAGATAGGATCATCACTGCCTAAAATAGTAAAGCGTTTACCAGCTTTTTTGTCGAACAATAGGCAGCAGCCAAATAAAAAGACAGTAGCCAGAATACTGCGTGCACAGTTAAAGGTCAAAGGCTCAGCGTAATCGCCACCAACGCTTTGTGCAATGAAGGCAGTGCCCCAAATGAAGGCACACAAGGTGAGCATAAAAACGCCGCGTGTACTGTGATTATTTTCTGTTGATTTTTGCATAAACAACACCCCTATAACAAAACAATAAGATAAAAAATATTATACCATATTTTGTGATGCGTGTACAAAGGTAACAGCTTGAAAAATCGCTGTTGAGCGTAATAATTTGGACTATTTTTTTGCAGAACATTCTCTCGCGCGGGACTTTTTTGTAAAGCAATTGGCGGAAAAAGACAAAAATAAAGCTAAGTGCAAAGTTGGCAAAAAAATCGTCTACAAGCAAAAAAATATCAACATATTGATGAATTTATCTTTGACACCCACGATATATTGTGGTAGAATAAAGCTACCGAAAATGCTACGCTTAACCGTAGCTGTTTTTTATGAAGAGGACAAGGCTTTGACCGTTACGGTCAGAGCCTTGAATAACGTATAGGAGTATTTTAAGAATAACTTATGGGATTTTGTTCTTATACGAAGAATTGAATTTATAGCTTTGATTTTTACAAGAAAGGATGCTGAAAGGTTATGAAAGTAATTAAGCGCGATGGTAAGACAGTAGACTTTGATGCCGCTAAAATTGTTGTTGCTATTCAAAAAGCTAATGCTGCCGTGGAACCGGAATTTCGTATTGAGGAGGATAAAATCCAGGAAATTGCGGATAGCGTACAATCTCGTAACCGTATGCGCCTGCTTGTAGAAGACATTCAGGATATGGTAGAGCATAGCCTGATGGATGCCGGTAAGTTTGAATTGGCAAAGCAGTATATTATTTACCGTTATAAACGTGCTTTGGTGCGTAAGGCTAACACTACCGATGATTCTATTCTGTCCTTAATCCGCAACAGCAATAAGGACGTAATGGAAGAGAACAGTAATAAAAATGCAACGATGGCTGCTACTCAGCGTGACCTGATTGCAGGTGAGGTTTCCAAGGACCTGACGAAGCGTATCATGCTGCCGGCCAAGATTTCCAAAGCGCATGAAGAAGGCGTGCTGCATTTCCATGATGCTGATTATTTTATTCAGCCTATTTTCAACTGCTGCCTGATTAATATCGGCGATATGCTGGATAACGGCACTGTTATGAACGGCAAAATGATCGAAAGCCCCAAAAGCTTCCAGGTTGCCTGCACTGTTATGACACAGATTATTGCTTCTGTTGCTTCCAGCCAGTACGGCGGTCAGTCTGTTGATATCCGTCATCTTGGCAAATATCTGCGTAAGAGCTACGAAAAGTTTAAAAAGAGCATCAAGGAAACCTCCGGAGGCAACATTGATGACGAAACTCTGGAGCGTCTGACAAATGAGCGCCTGCGCTACGAGCTGAAGGGCGGCGTACAGACCATTCAGTATCAGATCAATACCTTGATGACCACTAATGGTCAATCTCCGTTTGTTACCCTGTTTTTGAATCTGCAGAAGGATGATCCGTATCTGAAGGAAAACGCTATGATTGTGGAAGAAATTCTGCGTCAGCGTCTGCAGGGCATTAAAAATGACAAGGGCGTTTATGTAACCCCGGCCTTCCCGAAGCTGGTTTATGTTCTGGATGAGCATAACTGCCTGAAGGGCGGCAAGTACGATTACATTACACGTCTGGCAGTAAAATGTAGCGCTAAGCGTATGTATCCCGATTACATCAGCGCCAAGAAGATGCGTGAAAACTACGAAGGCAATGTATTCTCCCCGATGGGCTGCCGCAGCTTCCTGTCTCCCTGGAAGGATGAAAACGGTAACTATAAATTCGAAGGTCGCTTCAATCAGGGCGTAGTTTCTCTGAACCTGCCGCAGATTGGCATTGTTGCCAAAGGCGATGAGCAGAAGTTCTGGAAACTGCTGGATGAGCGTCTGGAGCTGTGCTTTGAAGCGCTAATGTGCCGTCACAATGCGCTGAAGGGCATTAAGAGCGATGTCAGCCCTGTACATTGGCAGTACGGTGCTATTGCCCGTCTGGGTAAGGGCGAAACTATAGACAAGTATCTGGAAAACGGTTATTCTACCATTTCTCTCGGCTATATCGGCCTTTATGAGCTGACCAAGCTGATGAAGGGCGTAAGCCATACCGATCCTGCAGGCGAGGATTTTGCCCTGCGCGTTATGAACCGTCTGCGCGGTGCCTGCGATAAATGGAAGGCACAGACAGGTCTGGGCTTCGGTCTGTACGGTACACCGGCAGAAAGCCTTTGCTACCGCTTCGCACGTATCGACAAGGAACGTTTCGGCACGATTGAGGATGTTACCGATAAGGGCTACTATACTAACTCCTATCATGTTGATGTACGCGAGAAGATTGATGCTTTTAGCAAATTTAAATTTGAAAGCCAGTTCCAGAATATTTCCTCCGGCGGTGCGATTTCTTATGTAGAAATTCCTAATATGCGTCACAACACCGAAGCATTGGAAGAGGTTGTCAAATTCATTTATGATAACATCCAGTATGCGGAGTTTAATACCAAATCCGATTACTGCCATGTTTGCGGCTTTGATGGTGAAATTACCATTAATGATGATAATGAGTGGGAATGCCCCGCATGCCACAACAAGGATCACTCCAAGATGACGGTTATCCGCCGTACCTGTGGTTATCTGGGAGAGAACTTCTGGAATGTAGGCAAGACCAAGGAAATCAAAGCCAGAGTAATGCATCTGTAATTTGCGAGGTGAGGGCGTATGAATTACGCAGAAATAAAAAATCTGGATATTGCTAACGGACCGGGCTTGCGTGTATCGCTGTTTGTCAGCGGCTGTACGCATCATTGCAAGGGCTGCTTTAACCCGGAATCCTGGAATTTTAATTACGGCCAGCCTTTTACGGAAGCAACGCAAGAGCGTTTGCTGGAGCTGTTGGAGAACGAGCACATCCGTGGCCTGTCGCTTTTGGGCGGCGAACCCTTTGAGCCTGCTAATCAGGCAGCACTTTTGCCGTTTTTACGTAAGGTAAGGGAACGCTTTCCCAAGAAGGATATCTGGTGCTACAGCGGTTATAATTTCGAAAAGGATATGCTGACCGGTAATCTCGGTCCTTGGGAAATCACTGAGGAAATGTTGTCCTACATTGACGTACTGGTAGACGGAGAATTTAAGCTGGAGCTGAAAAATCCTAATCTGCGTTTTCGCGGCAGCGAAAACCAACGTGTAATCCTGGTGCAGGAATCGCTGCAGGCAGATGGGATTGTACAATGGGATGATGGCGAAGGCTTAAGCATTTAGTAATATACAAAACAATAAACAGCAAAGCTTCCCGGCATAAAGATGCAGGGAAGCTTTGTAAAAGAAAATAGCATTGTCGGTCTTTGCAGGACTGACAATGCTATTTTAGTTGTGTGCGTAATGATTGTGGGATAACTGATTCAATAAAGGCTTTAACTATTGCCGGATCAAAATCGAGGCCTGCCTTGTTCTGTAGCTCGATGATAGCGTCGGCGTGAGTTTTTTGCCAATGCTGGGTGCAGGGGTTAAGGTTGCGGTCATAATAGTTGGCAACAGCAACTATGCGTGCACCGATAGGAATATTTTGGCCCTTAAGGCGTTTGGGATAACCGGTGCCATCCCATTTTTCGTGGTGGGCGCGAATGATATCGCTGATGGTATCAAAGCCGGGAATGTTCTCCAACATGCTGGCGCCTGCGATGCAGTGACGTTTATAAATAGACTGTTCGCGCGTAGAAAGAAACGGCAGCTTAGCCAAAATAATATTGGGTACGGAAAGCTGACCGATATCGTGCAGCAGTGCTGCTGTTTTTATCTGCGAAACCTCGCTGGCAGGCAGACCAAGCTTAGCGGCAGTGCTGGCAGAATAATTGGCAACCTGCTGGCTGTGCAGATAAATTTCACTATTTTTAATTTCCAGCATTCTTAAATAGAACTCGCAGATATCCTTCGTCAGGCGAGCATCTGCAAAGTCCAGACATTGTGGTATAGCAATCATAAAGCGTATTTCCTTTTTATCCGTTCAATATCGAGTACAAATAGTATAGCACTTTTTGACAAAAGATAAAAGTATGCAGAGCTATTGACTTGCAAAAAAAATTTTTTCCCATTATAATAGATAGGACAACTCAGGTCTGTGGTTGCAAGTCGATGCCAGTTGCAGGCGAAACGATCCACGTAAGCAGCAAAATTTTGCTGTGAGCACGGTGCAGCTTAGAAGTAAGTCCTGCCGCAAAAAAATTATGGGCGAGAGAGGTAGTAGTGGGGAGCGGAATGCTTAGGAGCGAACCTTCCAGCAGGCGAGTGTGGGGGCGAAAACCAGGTCAGCTGAGTTGTTTTTTGTGCAAGAAAACAAGATGAAGTAAATTGGGAATTGTTTTACATATGGGGATTATGAAGCAGGAGAGGATTTTGAAGAAAATTCTCTCCTGTTGATCTTAATATGGCTATTTACTCCTTGTCTGATATTAAAGTAATGCTTTATACTGTAATTAGTTAGCATGGTAATAGGTAGATTGTTATTGTTAGTGTGTTAAATTTGTAGTCTATACGAGGTGATTTTTATGGATGAAAAATTTAAGCAGATTAGAATTGTAGATATCGATAAGCTTGATGTTTATCAAGATAAACGTAATTGCTATTCTGAAATAGAGAATTTCGTGAATAGCCATAAGGGCACTAAGGGACAGATTTGTACTATAGGTGGTTTGCTTTCTACCGGGAAAACGGTACTTCTTAATCAGATAGCGAAGGAACTGCACGCAAAAGGTCATAAGTGTTTATATCTTAGTTGTTCTGATGAATATGCAAATATTATTCAAGATCGTGATAATAATGTCGTTCATAGACCAGAAATCAAGGAATTGTATGGATTATTAGATCAGGCGATTAAAGAAAATTATAAGTATATTTTTATAGATGAGATAACTTTTATTAAAGATTTTGTTGGTCAGGGTAATGTTTTGTCTAATTATTATGCTAATCAGGGCTTGAATATTATTGTTACGGGTACGGATTCTCTTAGTTTTATATTGGCTACGCAAGATTGTTTGATGGACAGGATGAAATTAATTCACACTTCTTATGTTTCTTTTGCGGAGTATAATAGATTATTAGGCAAAGGTCTTGATGATTATATTCAATTTGGTGGAACATTAAAAGATGAATCACCTTATAAGGACAGAGATGCTACAAGAGAATATACTGGTAAGGCTATAGTGAAAAATATAATTCGTTCGGTTTGTGGAAACGAACATATGGATCCTCAAGCACTTACTTTGTTATATTCAGAAGAAGAGCTTGTCTCGACTATTCATAGATGTGTTAAGCAGATGCATCAGGATTTTCTTGTTTCTGCAATTACTAGAAATAACGGCGCTTTTGAATCACAGCCTTTACATCTTGGCATTAATAATACTCGTAGTTTCCTTTATAGCAGGCATATGCTTGACGAGCAGATAGAAAAATCTTTAGCTGTCTTGAATAAAAACAAAATAAAAGTCAATATGATGCAAGAAGACGAAGATGTTATAAAAAAATTTCTTGAGGATTTGGATTTGGTATTGACTATTCCAACATATCTTTCGGTAAAAGGGGAGAATCCTGTTCGGGAAAGGAATATGCAGATTATAAGTCAGGCTGGTATAGTTTATTGTCATGCTACAGATTTACTTAAATTACTTATTAGTGATGAGCATTGGAAAAATTTAGAAGTGTGCGGCTTAGAGAATAAGGAAAAATTCATAGAAAAAGCAGAGCGTGAAATTAAAGGTGCTATTTTAGCAAACCATCTTATCTATGATACCTATAAGGCGCTTCATGAAAATTATTATGTGACGAAAATTAGTAGGAATTCTGATGGTAAAGAGGTTAACCTGGCTATAGTTGATAAGCAGTCCAAGGATACATATTTGTTTGAAGTAGGGTATTCACAAAATAAAGCTGATAATCAGGTTAAAAATTTAGTAAACGAAGATTTCAATAATTATATTGAGGAGAGCTTTGGTAAAATAAAAGGACGTTACGTTATTTATACTGGCGAGAAAGACAGTGTTGAATCAGCTTTGGGAGAAATTAAGTTTTTTTCTGCAGAACTATTTTTAAAAAGTGTTGTTAATGTAAATAACGTCGAGAATTTATTAGATTTGCTAAATTAAGAAGTCAGATGGTATGAGAATGATTTGCCCCAATAGCATTTCTTTATTGACCATGATTCACTCTACGTAATGGTGATAGTAATGTCTTTTTTTTGTTACCTAAATTACAGTTTGCCGCAAAATGAAAAAAAATGCGGCAAATTTTTATTTTTATACTGTTTTTTTCATAAAAATACTTTACCTTGCGGGAATTTAGGTATATAATGTACGTATCTCAAAAATGGCTTACAATATCGAAAGGGGAAATTGATGATGAAGAAGATTTTGTTTTTAGTTATGGCAGTTTTGGCTGCTGCTTCTATGATGATTGCCGGCTGCGGCGGTGGCGATAAAAAAGCTGCTGAACCGGAAAAGGTACTGCGTGTAGGCACAGAGCCTACCTTTGCACCTTTTGAATTTCAAAAAGAGGGTAGCAAAAGCTATGATGGCTTTGATATGGATCTGGCACGTGCTATCGGCAAGCAAATGGGCTACAAGGTTGAAATTGTCAGCATGGGCTTTGATGCTTTGATTCCGGCACTGAACTCCGGTAACATTGATGTTGTTGCTGCAGGCATGAGCATTAATGAAGAACGTCAAAAGGCTGTTACTTTCTCTGAACCTTATTATACTTCCGGCCTGATCGTTATGGTAAATAAGGACAACAACGAAGTTAAGAGCGTTAAAGATCTGGAAGGCAAACGTATTGCCTGCCAAATCGGTACTACCGGTGAAAAGAATGCCAGAAACGTTGCTAACGCTAAAGTAACTGCTTTCAACACTAATGATGAAGCTGTTATGGAACTGAAAAACAAAGGCGTTGATGCGATTATCAATGATAGTCCTGTAGTTGGTTATTACCTGGCACAGGGTGGTAACACCAGCATGAAGACTGTTGGCGATATTATGGAAGCAGAGCAATACGGTCTGGCTGTTAAAAAAGGTAATGATAAGCTTGCGGGCGAAATCAACAAGGCTTTGGCTGAGTTGAAGAAAAATGGTGAATATGACAAGATTTACAAAACCTGGTTTGGTGAAGTAAAGAAATAATATTTTGTTCACTACGGAGCACGACAGGGTTTAATTGCCGGACGTGCTCCGTTTGATATTAAAAAATTAGAAAAGAAAAAATGAGGGGGACCAACAAATGAAAAAGGTATTAGTATTTTTAATGATGGCTATTATGGCCTGTAGCATGCTGCTGACCGGCTGCGGCGGGGAGGAAAAAAAGGCGTCTGACAGCGCTAAGGTTTTGCGTGTCGGCACTGAGCCTGTATTCGCACCGTTTGAATTTCCTAAAGAAGGCAGCAAGGATCTGACCGGCTTTGATATTGAACTGATTGAAGCTCTTGGCAAGCAAATGGGCTACAAGGTTGAAATGGTAAGCATGGGCTTTGATGCTCTGATTCCGGCGCTGAATTCCAACAATATTGATGTTGCTATTGCCGGTATGACCATTACCGACGAACGTAAAAAGGTTGTTGATTTTACCGAATCCTATTACACCTCCGGTCTGATGATTATGGTACGTAAAGACAGCAATGTAAAATCCATCGATGATTTGAAGGGCAAAACTATTGCCTGCCAAATCGGTACTACCGGTGAAAACAAATCCAGAACTGTTGAAGGCGCTAAAGTAAAGGCATTCAATACTCAGGACGAGGCTTCTCTGGAGCTGAAAAACGGCGGCGCTGATGCTGTAATCGGTGATGCACCGGTTATTGAATACTATATGACCAAAGCAGGCAAGGACTTTGCTAAAACTGTTGGTGAAAGAATGGAAGCTGAGCCTTACGGCATTGCTGTTAAAAAAGGCAGCAAGCTGGCCGGCGATTTAAATAAAGCTTTAGCTGAATTGAAAAAGAGCGGCGAATATGATAAGCTTTATACTAAATGGTTTGGAGAGAAAAAATAAGCAGTGGTTCTCTCCAGCCTGCAACTAAGAATTTAGAAGGGATTGGGAGAATATGAATTTTGAGCTTATGGCAAATTCGTTTCCGCTTTTGCTGGCCGGTGCCGCTATTACCGTAGAGATTACGGCGATGAGCGTTACCTTCGGTCTGCTGATTGGCTGCATGATCGGTATTGCGCGCTTGTGCAGCATTAAGCCGTTGCGTTATTTTGCCAATGTTTATGTCGATTTTATCCGCGGCACCCCGCTGTTGGTACAAATCTTCCTCGTGTATTTTGCGTTGCCTAATATTATCGGCAGCCGTGTTGATCCGTTTGTGGCAGCAATTTCCGCCTGCTCCATCAACAGCGGTGCGTATGTTGCCGAAATCTTCCGTGCAGGCATTCAGTCTATCGACAAGGGCCAGATGGAAGCAGGCCGCAGCCTCGGTATGACCTGGGCGCAGACTATGCGCTATATCATCATGCCGCAGGCCTTCAAGCGCATCATTCCGCCTTTGGGCAATGAATTTATTGCGATGCTGAAGGATTCCTCTCTGGTTTCCGTTATCGGTTTCGAAGAGCTGACTCGTCGCGGCCAGCTGATTATTGCCCGTACCTACGCTTCCTTTGAAATCTGGATGGCTGTAGCTATTATCTATCTGATTATGACCTTTGCTGTTGCAAGGTTTACCGGTTATCTGGAGCGGAGGTTTGACACGAAATGAGCAAGGAAATGATTGTAATCAAAGATCTGAAGAAAAGCTTTGGTGATCTGCACGTACTCAAGGGTGTAAACCTGACTATTGCGGAAAAAGAGGTTGTTGTTATCATCGGCCCCAGCGGCAGCGGTAAGAGTACTCTGCTGCGCTGCATCAACTTTTTGGAGGAGCCTACTGGCGGCAGCATTGTTATCGACGGTATTCCTCTGAACGGTGAGGCTAATATCAACGAAATCCGTAAGGAAGTCGGCATGGTATTCCAACGCTTTAATCTGTTCCCGCATATGACTGTTATGCAGAATCTGATGCTGGCACCGATGAAGGTACGCGGCGTTTCTAAGGATGAAGCAGAAAAGACTGCGCATATGTACCTGAAAAAGGTTGGCATGGAAGACAAAGCCAACAATTATCCTGATCAGCTCAGTGGTGGTCAACAGCAGCGTGTTGCAATTGCGCGTGCCCTGTGCATGAAGCCGAAGGCTTTGCTGTTTGACGAGCCTACCAGTGCTCTTGACCCGGAAATGGTTAACGAGGTTCTGGATGTTATGAAGCAGCTGGCTAACGAAGGCATGACCATGGCTGTTGTTACTCACGAAATGGGCTTTGCCCGTGAGGTTGGCGACCGTGTATGCTTCGTAGACGGTGGCAAGATTTTGGAAGAGGGAACTCCTGAGGAGATTTTTGGCAATCCGAAAGAAGAACGCACCAAAAACTTCCTGTCCAAGATTTTATAATTACTTGATTTTTATTAAAAGCACATCTGTAAAGGTGTGCTTTTTTCAACTAATCATCATTTATGGAGTGATAATTATGCAAATGCAATTCGACGGACAACAATATCCCTATGCCTCACGCCGTCGCGTAGTTTATGGCAGACGCGGTATGGTCTGCACCTCGCAGCCATTGGCCTCGCAGGCGGGCCTGCAGATTTTGCAGCAGGGTGGTAACGCTATTGATGCAGCCATCGCGACAGCAATTTGTCAGACCGTAGTGGAGCCTACGAATAACGGTCTTGGCAGTGACTGCTTTGCGATTGTTTGGGTAAAGGATAAGCTTTATGGTATTAACGGCAGCGGTTATGCACCGCAGAACCTGACGGCGGAGGCAGTGCGCGCTGCAGGACATACAGAGAAAATGCCGTTCAGAGGCTGGCAGGCTGTGACTGTTCCGGGAGCACCTTCAGCCTGGGCTGAGCTGCACAAGCGTTTCGGCCGTCTGCCCTTTGCGCAATTATTTGCCCCTGCTATTGATTATGCGGAAAACGGCTATCCTGTTTCACCGATAGTAGCACGCTTTTGGCAGGAGGGCATCGAGGCGCTGGCGCCGTATAAGGATAATCCTGCGATTGCGCCATGGTTTGCAACCTTTGCACCTAAAGGTGTGGCACCTCGTACAGGTGAATTAGTGCGTTTGGCTGACCATGCCAAAACACTGCGCCTGTTGGCGGAAAGCTACTGTGAAAGCTATTATCGCGGTGAGCTTGCCGAAAAAATTGTCGACTTCAGCGAAAAGACCGGCGGTTGCCTGACTTTGGCGGATTTGGCTGATTATCGTGCGGAATTTGTTGAACCTGTGCATATTAATTATCGTGGTTATGATGTGTGGGAAATGCCGCCAAACGGTCATGGTATTACAGCGCTGATGGCTTTGAATATATTGAAGGGCTTTGAATTCGACGGACGTGACAGCGTAGCAACACTGCATAAGCAGATAGAAGCTATGAAGCTGGCTTTTGCCGATGGCATGCAGTATATTGCCGACCCGCGCTATATGCGCACTAAGGTAGAGGCGATGCTGAGCGAGGAATATGCAGCCAAACGCCGTGCGCTGATTGGCGAGCAGGCCTTGCTGCCGGAAGCAGGCAAACCTTTCTGCGGCGGTACTGTGTATCTGTGTACTGCTGACGGCGAGGGCAATATGGTTTCATTTATCCAGAGCAACTACAAAGACTTTGGAAGTGGCGTTGTGCTACCGGGTTATGGCATCAACTTTAATGACAGAGGCGCAGGCTTTAGCTTAGACGAATCTTCGGATGATTTTCTGCTGCCGCGCAAAAAGCCGTATCATACAATTATCCCCGGCTTTTTAACTAAGGACGGCGAAGCAGTCGGTCCGTTTGGTGTTATGGGTGCCTATATGCAGCCGCAAGGTCATGTTCAGGTGCTGATGAACACGATTGATTTCCTGCTGAATCCGCAGGCTGCGCTGGACGCACCGCGCTGGCAGTGGATTGATGGGCGCGAGGTGTGGCTGGAGGACCGCTTTGCGCCGGAGGTAGTGGAAGAGCTGCGCAAGTTGGGGCATGAGGTGCGTGTAATGAGCGATTACACCAGCTTTGGCAGGGGCGAAATTATTTGGCGCTGCCCTGACGGCGTACTGGCGGGAGCAACGGAGCCGCGTGCTGACGGAACTGTGGCTGCCTGGTAATTTTATAAGTTTGGTGTATTAGTAGAATATTCTCGGCTGTATGCAGTGTTAAAGTAATTTTTTAGTTGTTTTCCAAAGACTGACCAGACACATGATACTACAATAGTAACCTTGTGGTAACTAGCGCACGTGAAAGTGCGTACTTTACAGGACTGCAATTTGGTACTATGATATGTACAGATGATGCGCAACGCATCACGAGGAGGTTAACAGATTATGAAACAAGAAATGTTAGATTTTGTTAAAGAAAAAACTGCAGCTTTAATTGCTGCTCATAGCTGCAGCGCTGAAGCAAAGGCTGCTGCTGAAAAATGGCTGGCAGCTGTTGGTACTGCGGAAGAAGCAGAAGTAACCAAGGCTTATATTGCAGAGCTGGAAGCAGATATCATGCCGATAGACGGGCTGATTGCTTTTGCCGGTTCCGAAGCAGGCGTTGGCGTTTTTGGCGCTGAACTGGCTAAAAGTATTCTGGCACATGCTAAGGAAATCAAGGCTGCCGGTGCTGCATATTGCGATTGCCCGGCCTGCGCTGCCTGCAAAGCAATTCTGGATAAAAAGGCAGAGCTGCTGTAATTAATCTTCAAAAATAACATTGACCGCCCGTATCTCAGGTGAAGTGGAGATGCGGGCGGTTATAATTTTTAAAAAGCATTTCTCTTTGGAGCGTCTGAGATGAATCGAACCTCCGCACACGGTTCCGGAGAAATAGTATGCTTGTTATGTAACGAATTTCAAAGCTATAAACTATTGGTCTTTAGCTGTTGGATATAGTATAATAAACATAGAAAAAGTGCTACCGATAGACGGTTGCCTTTAGAAAATATTAGTTAAAAATAACCGCTCGTTTTCCTAGGACTGGGCGGTTATTTAGTACCATATAAGTGTAAGAGAAAAAGTATGTTGCTTTACTCTCGCACTTAT
>NZ_CABQHJ010000027.1:0-42361 GCF_902463975.1 uncultured Phascolarctobacterium sp. | reverse complement strand
TTGGGTTTTATACAATGATATGATTAATATTCCATTGTGGCAGCGATATTTTCCTATAAAAGTTATGGCTTTAGTAATGGAAAATATTTTTAGCTCGATATATTTAGGATTATGGTCGTTTGGATTAATTGATAATGTAAAAAAAAGTCTAATTAAATCTATAGGGATAATGTTTCTAGGGATGATGTTTTTAAAAATCATACAAGTTATGACTGGGGAGGATTTATGGTTTTTGTTCTATTGAATAAAAATGGCTTGGAATATGGCGTTCCTGAAAAAGGATGCTCTACATGCGCTTGTAGGCGGTATCATGAGCGAACTTACGGGTAATGGTTTCCTAGCAGGGGCAAGCGCGTTCGCTGTTAATGAAATGGTGCAAAAGAAGTTGACTGAGCAATTTGAAGGCGAACCAGATAAGCATCAATGGGCAAGTGCGATTATCGGTGGCATTGTATTGTTTATTTTTTATTATATTGATTGCTTGCTTTTTTGTTTTCTTCCCGCATCATCCTTTCTACCGCTCTTTCACAAAGAATTCATTTGTCAAAAGCATAATTTTGGTTTACACTATAGCTAGAATTCCTGTCTAATATAGTAAATATTGATAATTATAAAGTGAGGCAGACTGATGGCAACATATATTATTGCGGGTTTGTTAGCGGTACTGGTGATTTTGGCAGTGCGCAGTTATTTCGGTAAAAAGTATCGTGGCGGGTGCAACGGCTGTTCTGGCTGTCCGCATGCTAAAAATTGCAACTCGATAAAAAAATAAAATATTGACAAAATCCCCTGTTGGTTATATGCTAATACTAGAGTTTTGTAAAATATAATGTACGCTAAACAAAATTCCAGGGTAAGTTTGATGCCGCAGCAACGATGCTTTGCCTGCGGCTTATTTTATGGACGATAAGCTTAGGAGGATGCCATTGTGCATATTCAACGTGGTGCGTGGGCAGAAATAAATTTAGATGCAATTGCACATAACGTGCAGATGGCTAAGGCCAATCTGAAGCCGACAACCAAATTATGTGCTGTCGTCAAGGCAGATGCCTATGGTCATGGCGCTGTGCGCGTAGCGCAGGAAGCAGCGCGTAACGGTGCAGACTTTTTTGCGGTAGCTCTCCTGCAGGAGGGCGTGAAGCTGCGCGAGGCCGGTATTGAAACACCGATTCTGGTGCTTGGCTCAATGCTGCCGGAGGTTGCGGAAATTTGCGTGCGCTATGATATCAGCCATGCAGTATTTGATGAAGAACGCTTATATGCTTTGAATGCGGCGGCTTTGAAGCTGCATACGAAGGCTAAAATACATATTAAGATTGATACAGGTATGCACCGTATCGGTGTGCATGTGCGTGATGCCGGCAGGTTTGCCAAGCTGGCAGCGTCCTTGCCTGGTATCTATATTGAGGGCGTGTTCAGTCACTTTGCGACTGCCGACGCCGATGATAAGCAGTATGCTGCCTATCAGTTTGAACGCTTTCAGGAGGCGCTGCGCCTGATTGAAGCGGAGGGAGTGCATATTCCTATCCGTCATATCGCCAACAGTGCTGCACTGACGGAGCTGCAGGAATATCAGCTGGATATGGTGCGTCAGGGAATTACCCTGTATGGCTTGCATCCGGCGCATATGATTGACTGCTACAAGGATTTTGAGCCTGTTATGACTGTGAAGACGCAGGTTGCTTTTGTGAAAACACTGCCGCCCGGTGAAACCATCGGCTATGGCAGAACCTATACATTGACGAGACCCAGTGTTATTGCTACTGTGCCTATCGGTTATGCCGACGGCGTGAGCCGCCGCTTGTCTAACCGCGGGTATATGCTGGTCAACGGCAAAAAGGCGCCGATTATCGGGCGTGTGTGCATGGATCAGACGATGCTGGACGTGACGGATATTCCAGACGTTAAGCTGGGCAGTGAGGTCATCGTGTTTGGCGGTCGTGAGCTGCCAATGGAGCTGGTTGCAGAATGGGCGGATACTATCTGCTATGAAATTATCTGCGACGTGAGCCCGCGTGTGCCGCGCGAGTATGTACGCGGCAACTAAAAAGAAGCATTGGCGTGAGCCGCTGCTTCTTAACTAAATACGCTTTCCCTTATTTTATGGCTGCTGGACGCATTTGCGAAAGGCAGTCCTTTTTTTGTGGACGGAGGAGATGTAGCAACCTAAAAAGGCTGCTGCGTAAGAAAACTTACGCAACAGCCATTTTTATGCTTTTAATTTTCAGCAAAAGGTATCTTTATAGCGCTGTTGGCACTGCTTGATGATTTCCTTTGCTTTATCTACGTCATGCGCCTCTTCAAGAGCGGTGCTTTTGCCTTCAAGTGATTTATACACGCTGAAGAAGTGAATCATTTCATCGCTGATATGCTGCGGCAGCTCGCTGATGGATTTGTAGGAATTATACATCGGGTCGCCGAAGGGAATCGCAATGATTTTTTCGTCCATATCACCGCTGTCTTCCATGATGATAACGCCGATGGGGTAGCAGCGCATCAAGGTCATCGGTACAACGTTTTCGGAACATAAAACCAATACGTCCAATGGGTCGTTATCTGCTGCATAGGTACGGGGAATAAAGCCGTAGTTTGCAGGATAGTGGGTTGCGGTGTACAGGATGCGGTCCATTTTGAGCAGGCCGGTTTCCTTGTCCAGCTCGTACTTAACCTTGCAGCCTTTGGGGATTTCGATAACTGCAATAAAATCGTCAGGAGAGATACGTTTGGGATCAATGTCATGCCAGATATTCATAGTCATTTCGTGTTTGCCTCCTCTTGTGCTTTGGGACAGAGATAAATATGTTGCTCACAAATTCCTCTCTTAATCATAGATGTTCTGGAGGCCGATGTCAAATTTTGCAGGGCGATTTTGCACAACTTTTACCAAACGTTATTACAGCCTCATATATGCGCTTATTACGCACGCTCCGCGTGCTCCATTCGCTTTGAGTTCGGCGTGCTGCGTAGCATCGAAACTGATGCCGCCGATAGCGTAAACCGGTAAGCTTACAGCGCTGCAGACGCTTTGCAGAAAGCCGAGGCCGCGTGGCGCAAGGCCGGCCTTGCACTGTGTAGTGTAGATGTGCCCGGCGATGAGCACGGTAGCACCAAGCGCTTGTGCTTCGATTGCCTCTTCAACGCTATGAACTGAGGTAGAAAGCCAGGTGAAATGCGCACGCTCGCAAGTTGGCAGTTGGCGTAAAAGCGCCAGCGGTAGATGCAGTCTTTTTACACCAAGCTCGCGTGCCAGCTGCCAATCGCTGTGCAAAATAAGCGGTATACCTGCAGCTTCGCAGCTTTGCTGTACCTCTAGCGCAAGCGTGCGATAGGCTGCTTTGTCTAAAGATTTCGCACGCAGGATAACAGCCTGCGGACGCAGCTCCGTCAGCTTTGTCAGACGCTCTATTTGCTCAGCTAGCGGACGGGGACAGCTGGCGCTGTCCGTAACGGCAATCAGCGGCAGCTCAGACATAAACGTACTCCGACATTACAGGCTGCAGACCGATTTTCAGCAGAGCGTCATAGATTTCCTGCAGGCTTCTGCTGTCGTCAATCTCAAACTGCTCATCGCCCAGCTCCTGTTTTTTGCTGTGCGCACCGATGCCTGTGTTGACGCCGGCGGAAATCTTGTTGGCGGCAATGAGCATCAGGTTATCACGCACGCGTGCGCATTCGCGGCTGGAAACGGTAATCGAGGCGAAGGGCATGAACAGGCGGTAGGCGCAGACAACCTGCAGCAGCTGGCGCTCGTGCACGTCCATCGGCTTAATTTTGTCGTTGTTGATGATGGGACGCAGGCGGGGGCAGGAGAAGGCAATTTCTGCATGCGGATATTTCTTTTGCAGCAGGTAGGCATGCAGGCCGGTAGCAAGGGCGTCGCGACGGAAGTCGTCTAGGCCGAGCAGAGCGGCGAAGCCGACGCCGCGCATTTTGCCGCGCAGGGCGCGTTCCTGTGCGTAAAAGCGGTAGGGAAATACGCGCTTATGACCTGCCAAATGCAGCTGAGCGTATTTATCCTTGTTATATGTTTCCTGGAAAACAGTTACGTAATCTACGCCGCATTCATGCAGGTAAGCATATTCATTGCTGTTGAGCGGATAAATCTCTACGCCGACTACCTTGAAGTATTGGCGTGCTTGCTTGCAGGCTTCACCGATGTAATGCACGTCGCTCATCTTGCGGCTTTCGCCGGTAAGAATAAGGATTTCCTGCTGGCCGGTGGCGGCGATGGCCTGCATTTCGGCAGCAATCTGCTCGCTGCTCAGGCAGGCGCGCTGAATTTTATTGTGACTGTTGAAGCCGCAGTAAATGCAGTAATTTTCGCAGTAGTTGGCGATATACAGCGGCGTAAAAAAGGTGACGTTATTGCCAAAATAACGCTGGCGTTCAACCTGTGCGGCACGGGCAATCTCCTCCAGAAGCGGCAATGCGGCAGGCGAAAGCAGGGCGGCGAAGTCCTCGGGCGTACGCTCGCTGTGAGCGAGTGCCGCGCGTACGTCTGCTTCCGTATATTTTGTGTAATCGTAAGCGGCACGGGCAGTCTGTACTTTATCGAAAATATCGGAGTCGATAATTTCCATGCCCTCCTGATATTGCATCGGATCGGTTAACTGTTTTTCGCTGAAGGCTGCTGCCTGCTCATCATAAATACTGTTGTTGAAAAATTTATCTTCGTTCTTCATGCTGCCACCTCAATCATGCAAAAAACCTGTCAGCGGGGAGCTGGCGCAGGCTGCATCACGGACGCTGCCGCAGCCTGCAAGATAAGCCTTGCGGCCAGCGTTGATAGCATCGCGGAAGGCACTGGCCATGAGCGGCAGGTTGCCGGCGCTGGCAATCGCGGTGTTCGCCATGATTGCCGCTGCGCCCATTTCCATAGCCTCGCAGGCCTGTGACGGTTTGCCGATGCCTGCGTCGACAATAATCGGCAGGTCGATTTCGTTGATTAAGATTTGGATAAAATCCTTGGTGCAAAGGCCCTTGTTGCTGCCAATCGGTGCACCCAGCGGCATGATGCAGGCAGCACCGGCGTCACGCATGTCACGTGCACTCTGCAGGTCGGGGTACATATAGGGCATAACGATAAAGCCTTCTTTGGCAAGAATTTCTGTTGCCTTGAGGGTTTCATGGTTGTCGGGAAGCAGGTATTTGCTGTCCTTGATTACTTCGATTTTTACAAAGTCGGTGTGGCAAAGCTCGCGTGCGAGGCGGGCAATGCGCACTGCTTCTTCGGCGTTGCGTGCACCGCTGGTGTTGGGCAGCAAGGTGACGTTTTCCGGCACGTAATCAAGAATGTTGGCAAGAGCGCCGCTGTTGGCGCGGCGCAGAGCGAGCGTAAGGATTTCCGCACCGGCCTGCTCTACGGCTGCTTTGATTAAGTCCAGCGAATATTTGCCGCTGCCTAAAATAAAACGGGAATGAAATTCGTGTCCGCCTAAAGTCCATGTATCGTTTGTCATTTTAATTCTCCTCCAAGTCTAAAATAATGCGTGCGGCAAGCAGTGCCTGCTGCATGGCGCAGAGTGCGACGCGCGCACCGCAGAGCGGTAAATCGTGAAAATCGCTGCTGCTGTCGCCGCAAAGATAAAGGTTTTTCGTGATTCTTTTACTGGTGATTTCTTCAGCTTTGCCGAAGCCGGCAATGCCGCTGCCTGCGATAACCTTTTTATCATTCCAGGTGCTCAAAACAGTGCTCACGAGCATAGCCTTGCTGGCAGCATCATCAAGCGCTTCGCAGATGATGTCACAGTCACCTAAAAGCGTGGGGATGTTATCCTCTGTTACCTTGATTACCTGCGAATGCAAAGCTGCGTAGGGGTTAATCTGGCGCAGATGCTTCACAAGGGCGTCAGCCTTGTATTGTCCTATATCGTCAAGGAAATAATATTGGCGGTTTAGATTGGAAAGCTCTATCTGGTCAAAATCATAAAGATAAAGATGAGCTATGCCAAGACGGGTTAAGGCGACGGCGATATTGCTGCCGAGTCCGCCGAGGCCGACGACAGCAACGCGTGCGTTATGCAGAGCGTCAAGCTGCGCCTGTGTCAGTCCTTTGCCAAGTGCGGCATTGATTTCCTCCTTGCTAATCATTCAGCCACCTCCTACAAAGCTGACGATTTCCAATTTATCGGCGTCGGTAATTGTTGTACTGCCAAAGTCTGCCTGCTTGATGATATTGCCGTTAAGTTCTACGGCAACAAACGCAGTGCGATAGCCGAGCTGCGTAAGCAGCTCGCTGAGAGCGGTGGGGCAGCCTAAGGCCTTTTCTTCTCCGTTGATAAGCATGATTTTCTCCTTTCGAGTAATAAAAAAGCTCATGAAAAAGCTACACCCGTGGTGGTGTACCCCTTCATGAGCTAAATTTCAGACTCACTCTAAGCTTTGTTTATGAAGTTGTTAGCATAAGTATAATGTTTTTGTCAGTAAGTGTCAAGGAGATAACTTATATATGCTGGCAGAGAAATATTTGCCTGCAGCACGAAATAGGCATATAATGGAAGCAGTAAAAAAAGAGGGGGCTTTGGTTATGAAAATAACAAACAGCAAAACAGATATCTGCGCCAACCGCTTCGGTGGCAATGGTGACGTAATTATTGAACATTATCTTGACGAAAGCATGCTTAATGACAGCGTAGTAATGTACGCTAAGGTAACTCTTAAACCGGGCTGCAGCCTTGGCTATCATATCCATGACGGCAACAGTGAAACTATCGTAGTGCTGCAGGGAACTGCCGAGTACAATGATAACGGTAAGGCAATGACGCTGCACGCAGGTGACAAGGTGCACTGTCCCAGCGGTGAAGGCCATGCTATCGGTAATCCGGCAGATGCTGCCGAGGATTTGCTGCTGCAGGCTTTGGTCATCAAAAAATAATATTTTCTGTTCTAAACTAAAAGGACTGACGCTGTTGCTGTGCGTCAGTCCTGAATTTTTTTATTTACCTTTGAAAAGACTTCCTAAAATACCGCGTACCAGCCTGCTGCCGATTTGGCTGCCGACTGTGCGGGTTGCGGAATTGACAGCGCTGTCAAATACCTTGTCCAGCACGCTCTTGGTTTGGCGGCCGCTGCTTCTTTGTGCAGCACGTTCTGCTGCAATGCGCTCACGTTCCGCAGCTTTGGCGGCACGCTCCGCTTCCTTGGCCTGCTTGGCTTCTTCTTTTTCTCTCAGCGCTGCTTCCTTCGCTTCAGCTTCAGCCTTCGCTGCCGCTTCGGCTGCCGCATGTGCCTCCTCTGCCTTTTGTGTCAGCAGCTCGTAGGCGGATTCACGGTCAACAGCTTCGGCATATTTGCTGTATAGCGGGCAGTCCTTGATCAGCTGTTGGCGTTTAGCATCATCACACACGCCAAGATAGCTGCGCGGCGGCATAACATAAGCACGCTGTACGATAGAAGGAATACCTTCGGGGTCCAGCATAGAAACAAGCACCTCGCCTGTACCAAGCTCGCCTAAGGCAGCTTCGGCATCTAATGCCGGGTTTTCGCGGAAGGATTGCGCGGTAGCTTTAAGGCTCTTGCGTTCTTTAGGAGTGTAGGCGCGCAGTGCATGCTGCAGCTTGTTGCCCAACTGTGCCAGTACGCTTTCGGGTACGTCTGTAGGCTGTTGGGTGATAAAGTAAATACCGATGCCCTTGGAACGGATGAGGCGGACAATCTGTTCAATCTTATCCAAAAGGGATTGCGGTGCATCCTTAAAAATCAGATGTGCTTCGTCGAAGAAGAAGACCATCTTGGGTTTATCCAAATCGCCTGCTTCCGGCATCATTTCATAGAGCTCGGAAAGCATCCACAGCAAGAAGGTGGAGTAGAGCAGCGGGCGTTGGAATAGTTCGGTAGCGTGCAGCAGGTTGATAACACCGCGGCCGTCTTCTGCCGTAGCAAACCAGTCCTTGATATCGAGTGCCGGCTCGCCGAAGAAGATATCCGCGCCCTGGTCCTCCAGACGCAGCAAAGCTCTTTGGATAGCACCGATGCTGGCGGGAGTGATGTTGCCGTAGCTTGTTTTGAACTGGGCAGCATTATCACCGACGTATTGTACCATGCTGCGCAAGTCCTTGAAATCCAACAGCAGCAGGCCTTGGTCATCTGCTACGCGGAAAACAATATTCATTACACCGCTTTGAGTTTCGTTCAGCTCCAGCAGACGGCTGAGCAGATCAGGGCCCATTTCCGAAACGGTAGCGCGTACGGGAATGCCGCCCTTGCCGTAAACGTCCCAGAAGCGTACCGGGTAACCGGCAAATTTCCATTCCGTTTCCAGACCCAGCTTGTTTCTTAAGCGCTTGCGGAAGCCTTCGCTGTCCTCACCGGGCAGGCACATACCGGAAACGTCGCCCTTGATATCAGCCAGAAAAACAGGTACGCCCATTTCACTGAAGCTTTCTGCCAGCACCTTGAGCGTAACGGTTTTGCCTGTACCGGTAGCACCGGCAATCAGGCCGTGACGATTTGCCATTTTGGGATACATATAGATACCGCCCTTGTCGTTTTGACAAAGCCAGATTTTATGCAGTTTAGGGATATACATCTTGCATTCCTCCTCGCGGCATTAAGATTTAGTATGAACGCTTGCCCCACAGAGGATGAGCGCAAGGGCGCAGCGCAAGACGATGAACCTGCTGTGCCGCTTCTTCAAGAGGCAGGTCCTCACGGCTGCCGCCGCGTTCCAGCACGCAAAGAGGTGCTTCGCTGCCAACCTCTCCGCCGGGCAGGTAAATATATTCTTCGTTATCATTGTCGCCGAAAATAATTCCGGCGAGCAGTTTTTCTTGCGTAACTTTAGACATTTTCTAACCTCAGAACATTCTCTTCTTCCACAGCAGGAAGGCAGTGCCGATGGCAATACATGCCGCCAGACTGATGACGATAAGGAACCCGAAGGGGTTTTCTGCAAAGGGAACAGGTACGTTCATGCCCCATAAACCGCTGATAAGTGTAGGAATCGCCAAAATAATGGTGACGGATGCCAAAAATTTCATGACCAGGTTCAGGTTGTTGCTGATGATACTGGCAAAAACTTCCATCATGCTGTTAAGAATGTGGCTGTACATCTCAACCATCTCTACAGCCTGCTTATATTCGATAATAACATCGTCCAGCAAATCCTCGTCTTCTTCGTATACCTTTATAAGATGCTGGGATTGCGTCGCATTGCGCAGACGCAGCAGTCTTTCCAGTACAATGGAATTGCTGCGCAGAGAGGTGGAAAAGTAGGTTAAGGATTTCTGCAGATCCAGCAGGTTGAAGAGCTCGCTGTTTTCCATGGACTGGCGCAGGTGAATTTCCAGTTCATCCGTACGGCGGATGATGATACGGATATATTTCAGATAGAGAGTAGCGGATTTATAAAGAATCTGGAACAAAAAGCGCGTTTTTTTGAAGGTGCTGAACATTTTGCTGTTGTGCGTGCCAAAGTCTGCAGTTACGGCGTTAGGTTCCAAACAGATAGTAGCAATGCCTTCTTCGGTTACTACGATGCCTAAAGGCAGGGTGTCGTAATCTTTATTGCTGCGTAAAAAAGGAATATCGACCAAAATCAGAATCTGGTCATCTTCCACTTCGATACGAGATTTTTCTTCTTCGTCCAGTGCGGCACTCAAAAAATCCATCTGGATTTTTGTCGCTGCTGCTATTTCCTGCAGCTCTTCTACAGAAGGAGCCACTATGTCAAGCCAGTAGCCCTTTTCCAGATGTTCCAGCTCCAGCTCGTCCAGTCCTTGGTCGGTACTTTTTAAAATTTTGTACATAGTAGGGTTCCTCCTTTCCTCTTTCCTGGCAGGCGTGATATAAAGCACCGTCTGCGTCACAACGATCTTTATATATTATATTACAGATGCTCGGCGATGGCTTTAGCCAATTGGTCGGCGCAGCTGGTGCCGCGGCCGCGGCAGTCATTGCCCTTGAGCAAATCGGCAACTGCTTTGGCATCCTGGCCTTCTACCAGCTTGCCGATAGCAGCCAGATTTCCGGGGCAGCCGCCGTCAAAGCTTACATTGTGCAGCTTGCCGTCAACTATATCAAAATGAATCTCGCGGGAGCAGACTCCGCTGGTTTTATAAGTAAACATATTTCTTTCCTCCATTGTATTACAACATACATTAGACAATTCGACAAAAATAAATAAAATCCTTTTTCTTATGCTTGCGCAAGAAAGATTTTACGTAAATTTTATTTCAAAAATTTTCCCGTTGCAGAAAAGTTTTGGCGGGAGCTTTAATTTACTAAAAAAAGTTGGTATAATATAAGACAAATTATTGTACGTTGTAGGATGGTAGCATGGTTTATATTCTTACAGCACAAGTATTATGCTTTTGTAGCATGGAAGAAAGGTAGTGTAGTTTTTATGTCTATTCAGTTGGTAATTGTCGTAGTGTACATCGCGTTGCTTTTTGGCATCAGCTTGTGGGTTAAGCACAAGGCTGATTCGGGTTCAACAGCGTTTTTGCTGGCCGGACGTAAGCTGAACACGATTCTGGTAGCTGTAAATGTTACCGGTCTGGCAGTCGGTGCTGCTTCTACAGTCGGCGTAGCACAGCGTGCTTTCAGTGTTGGTCTGGCAGCAGGCTGGTATAACGGTGCCTGGTCTATCGGTGCTATTGTTATGGGCCTTTTGGCAGCAGGCAAGCTGCGTTCTATGAAGGTTTCCACTATTCCGGAATTCTTTGAGTTCTATTATGATACCAAAGGACGTGCAATCGCTGCGATTGGTCTGGTTATCATTATGTGCGTTATTACTGCTTTGCAGTACATGGCAGGCGGTGCGATTTTATCCTCGCTGTTGCCGGAGATTTTCTCCTTCCATGGCGGTATGATTATGAGCGCCGTGGTATTTATCGGTATCACTTTGATTGGCGGTCTTTGGTCCAGCGGTCTGGCAAATATCGTCAGCGTTACCTTGATTTATATCGGTATTATCTACTCTGCAATCCAATCTGTATCCAACGTAGGCGGTTGGGACGCAGTGCTCAGTAAGCTGCCTAACCCCGAGGTTATGGGCAGTCCGGTAGCAGGCCTGGCTTTTGCTACTATTCTTGGCTGGATTATCGTTATGATTACTCAGACTATTACTGCGCAGGGACCTGTACAGATTGCCTGCGGTGCTAAAAATGCTAAAGCTGCCCGCAACGGTTATGTGCTGGCTGGCCTGATGATTTTCCCGGTTGGCTTCATCTGCGCTGTGTTGGGCGTTGTCTGCAAGGCTATGTATCCGGAAATGCCGGTGGCGCAGGCTGCACTTGCTATGCCTAAGGTTGTTATGACTCTGGATCCTCTTGCCGGCGGTGTAACTCTGGCTGCTTTGTGGGCTGCGGATGTATCTACTGCCTGCACTATTCTGCTGGGTGCGGCTACGCTTTTCAGTAATGATATTTACAAACGTTTTATTAATCCTGCTGTTGCGGAAAATAAATTTGTCATCATCAATCGTCTGTCTGTTTTTGCTGTCGGCCTGATTACTCTGTGGTTTGCCTTCAATGCAGCAGGCATTGTTAAGACGATGATTGCCGGTTTGTCTATGACCTGCGGCCTGACCTGTGTATTCTTCTTTACGATGTTCGCTCCCGGCCTGTGCCGTCGCAGCTCTGCTTTCTGGACTACATTGGTGAGCCTTCTCGGCATTGCTCTCTGGTTTGTTCCCGGCAGCCCGCTGGCAGGCATCAAACCGCTTTTTGCCAACGAAGTAATTTACTTTGAATGGCCTATCTGCATTATTACCTTCCTGCTGGTAGCAATGCTGGATAAAAATAAAATCAAAGAGGTTGTAGAGGTTCCTGAAGAGGACGAGTAATCTCTGCGCCTGCTGATAGAAAAATGTTTTGTGAGGGGTGGGACTAACATGCATGAATGTGGTAAAAGCTGCATCAACAGCATCGAAATCGGTCGTGCTGCCTTGCGTATTGCACTTACCTCCAGTCGCGTGGAGGAAACGAGGGTAAAGGAACGCTTAGCGGAGCATGGTATCCGTTCGACAGCTGTTGATTTCGGCGGTGAATTTATTCCTTCTATTGTAAAAATTGTCGAGCGCGCTGTAGTTGCTGCGCAGCGTCAGGGACTGGTAACCGAATCTCATGTAGGTGCCGGTGCTGTGGCCGGAGCGGCGCACGAAGCACTGGAACAGGTAAAGGTTAAGGCCTTTGGCTTTAACGTCGGCGGCAAAATCGGTATTGCCCGCGCCGGAGAGCATCTTTGTGTTGCTATTTATATGGGCGTTGGCGTGCTGAATCTCAATGAGCTGTGTGTCGGATTGGCACATCGTTCGCTGGCCAGTGATGAATAGAGGTGCTTTATGAGTATTTTGGATATTATCGGACCGGTGATGATTGGTCCCTCCAGCTCGCATACTGCCGGTGCTGTTCGTCTGGGACTTTTGGCCGCCAGTATTCTTGGCGCTAAGCCGGTAAAGGCAGAAATTTATCTGCATGGCTCCTTTGCCGAAACCTATAAGGGACACGGCACGGATATGGCGCTGCTTGCCGGACTGATGGGCTGGCTGCCGGATGATGAACGCATTCCGCAGGCTGACAGCTATGCGGAGAAAAACGGCTTAGAATATTCTTATCATAAAATTGATTTGGGCAATAAGGCTCATCCAAACACTGTGCTTTTTAAGCTGACTGCAGAAAATGGTGCCCGTTGTGATATCGTCGGTTCTTCTGTTGGCGGCGGTCAGGTACAGGTTACGGAAATTGACGGCTTTCCTGTGGAGCTCACGGGACGCTTGCCTGCTATTTTGACAGTGCATATCGATACCAGAGGTGTTATTGCATTGGTTACCAGTACCTTGGCCAATGCCGGTGTGAATATCGCTACGATGCGCTTGTTCCGCAGCGACAAGGGCGGCATGGCATCTATGGTTATTGAATGTGACGAGGCGGTGCCGCAGGAGATTATCAATCTTATCAGCGCGCTGCAGCAGATAGAATCGGTGCGTTTTATCGCCAGTGTTTTGTAAGGGGTGCAGCATGAAGAAAGAAATGCTGTCTTTGAACAGCTGGATTAAAGAGGCTGCTGAATGGCAGCAGCCGTTAGATGAATTTCTCATAGACTACAATATGCGCGAGCTGGAATGCAGTCAGGAAGATTTGCTGGCGAAGATGCAGGAAATGCTGGACGTCATGGAGAAATCAGTAGAGCATGGGCTAACAGGCATCCGCTCCCACAGCGGTCTGACAGGCGGCGATGCCAAAAAGCTGGCTGCAGCTGCAGGCGCCGAAGGCTTTGTCAATCTTTTGGGCGAGAAGGCTTTGGATGCAGTTATATATGCTACAGCAGTTGGTGAATGCAACGCGGCTATGGGACGTATAGTTGCTGCTCCTACAGCAGGTGCCAGCGGCGTGCTTCCGGGAGTGTTCTTCACCCTGAAAAAGCACTGTGGACTGGACGATGCAACCTTGCAGCGTGGTATGGTGGTTGCCGGCAGTATTGGTATGGTAATCAACGAGCGCGCTTCTCTGGCAGGTGCTATGGGTGGCTGTCAGGCAGAATGTGGCAGTGCTGCGGCGATGGCAGCAGGTGCTGCGGTTTCTATGCTCGGTGGCACACCGCAGCAGGTAGGTACGGCAGTAGCGGTCGTTTTTAAAAACGTGTTGGGTCTTGTCTGCGATCCAGTAGCAGGCCTTGTAGAGGTACCCTGCATTAAACGTAATGGAGCCTGTGCTTTGCAGGCACTGTTGGCAGCTGAACTGGCGTTGGCCGGAATCAGCAGCTTTATTAATGCTGATGAAGCAATTGATGCCATGAAGAGCGTGGGGGATGCACTTCCCTGTGCTTTGAAGGAAACCGCAGGCGGCGGTATGGCCGCAACGCCTTCGGCTATAGAGTGGGCAGCAAAATACTTTGCCCGTAAATAAAAAATAGCAAAGGAGACTTTAATCATGGAAGTTATTGCAACAACAAATGCACCCAAAGCTTTAGGTCCTTATTCTCAAGCTGTATTAGCAGGTTCTATTCTGTTTGTATCCGGTCAGATTGCTATCAATCCGGAAACAGGTGAAATGGTTCAAAGCTCTATCGAAGCTGAAACTCAGCAGGTTTTAGACAATATTGAGGCTATCCTGACGGAAGCACGCTTCAGATTCATGGATGTTGTAAAAACTACTATTTTTGTAGATGACATCAAGAATTTTGATGCTATTAATGCTGTTTATGCAAAAACCTTTAAGATTGAGCCGCCGGCACGCTCCTTTGTACAGGTAGCAGCTCTGCCTAAAGGCGCTCATGTAGAAATTGAAGTTATTGCCCGCCGCTGATTAACTGATGCGAAGCAATTTTTGACTATGTCCGGTGATTGCCGTAAAAATTTTTATAAAAATTAAATTTTCCTATTGACGCAGTGCCGGGAATATAGTATAATACTATTCGTCGCCAAGCTATTCAGCTTGGAAACAAGATGGTGGCTGTGGTGAAGTGGTTAACACGGCGGATTGTGGCTCCGTTACGCGTGGGTTCGACTCCCACCAGTCACCCCACCTTTTCAGATTTAAGTAAATCTGAGTAACCACTAATAAGCTTGGGGCGTAGCCAAGTCGGTAAGGCACGGGACTTTGACTCCCGCATGCGTTGGTTCGAGTCCAGCCGCCCCAGCCAATGATCCACTAGCTCAGTTGGTAGAGCACCTGACTTTTAATCAGGGTGTCCCGAGTTCGAGTCTCGGGTGGATCACCACGAATTTAAGGCCGTTCTTCGAAAGAAGGACGGCTTTTTGTTTACATGGACAGTTGCCATAGCTGTTCTTGTTATGATATAATATTTTATATGCGAGTGTGGCGGAACTGGCAGACGCACTAGACTTAGGATCTAGCGCCTTTCGGCGTGCAGGTTCGATTCCTGTCACTCGCACCAACTTTATAAATCAGGCTCACGTGGAATAGTCGCGTGAGCTTTTTTATTATATGCTTGAACCATATAATAAAAGAATATCATTGATTGCTTTACTGCTCACGTGGCAATAGCTGCGTGGACTTTTTTTGTACACTGAAATCTGTAATAGTGTTTACATTAACAGAATGAAAAAGGAGAACGATTCAAGAATGTTACACTTTTTGTTGACAAAAACTTTAGTTGCTGAAATAATAAAAAAACACTGATTATATGATGCCGGCAAACCGGACAGATTTGCAAGAGTATCAGAGCTGTAGATATGTTATTGCAGGAGGGAAAGATATGGAGCAGATTTTATCGATTGTTGTACGTAATCAGCCGGGTGTGCTGATGCGTGTAGCAGGCATGTTTTCACGCCGTGGCTTCAATATTGACAGTCTGGCTGTAGGCACGACGCAAAACCCGGAGTTTTCGCGTATGACGGTAACGATGGAGGCTGACGAGCCGACTATTATCCAGGTTACCAAACAGTTGGCGAAGCTGGTTGAGGTAGAGCGTGTCAAGGTACTGCCTCCTAAATCCAGCGCTACCCGCAGCATGATTCTGGTTAAGGTAAAAGCCGGCAATAAGCGTCCGGAGCTGCTTCAGCTGGCGGAAGTGTTCCGTGCGCATGCAGTGGATGTAACCGGTGAGTCATTGATATTTGTTGCTACCGGCGATGAGGGCAAGCTGCGCGCATTTGTTGATGTCATGCGTCCATACGGCGTAACCGAAATGGTGCAGACCGGTCTTGTTGCTTTAGAGCGCGGCGATGCGTCGCTTGCTGTGGAACAATCACGTTTTGAATGGCCGCAGATGGATGATGGTCATGCGGCAATATAAGAGATAGATTTGCGGAAGGAAGTGAGCGTATGCAGTTAAGCGGCGCAGAGATTATGTGCAGGATACTGGCAGAAGAAGGGGTAACAACTGTTTTCGGTTATCCCGGGGGTGCGATTCTCCCTTTTTATGATGCATTACGGCAAAGTCCGATACAACATATATTAACGGCGCATGAGCAGGGTGCTGCGCATGCGGCAGACGGCTTTGCGCGTGCTTCAGGTAAGGTGGGCGTGTGTATAGCTACATCGGGTCCCGGAGCAACCAATCTGGTCACAGGTCTGGCAACGGCATTTTTGGATTCCGTACCGGTTGTGGCCATTACAGGGCAGGTAAACAGGGCGCTTATCGGCCATGACGCGTTTCAGGAGGTAGATATCACCGGTATAACAATGCCTATTACCAAGCATAATTTTTTAGTTAAAAAGCCGGAAAACCTGGCGCAGACATTGCGTCTTGCCTTCCAGCTGGCGCGTGAAGGACGCCCGGGACCGGTGTTGGTAGACGTGCCGCGCGATGTGCAAACGGCGCTGATAGATTTTGAGGAAGCCCGTCTGGCGGAGCTGCAGCCGTTGGAGCCTGATGCTGAACGTGTGGCAGCGGCTGCAGCGGCTATCAATAAGGCACAGCGTCCGGTAATGCTGGTCGGCGGTGGCGTTATCAATGCCAATGCAGAATATGATGCCATGCATTTGTGTGAAAAGCTGCATATCCCGGTTGTCAGCACGTTGATGGGGCTTGGTGCGATTAGTGCCTACAGACAGCTGTTTTTGGGAATGACAGGCCTGCATGGACATGAACGTGCCAATAATGCTGTTAAGGAAGCTGACCTGATTTTGGCTGTCGGCAGCCGCTTTAATGACCGCGTTACAGGCGAGCGTAGCAGCTACAGTGCCAACAAGCTTATTATCCATTTGGATATCGACCCTGCTGAGGTAGATAAAAATATTGATTCGGGCATAGGCATCACCGGCGATATGGTGGCAACGCTGAATGCGTTGGAAAAGGCAGCGCAGCCGCACGATTTGAGCTCGTGGTGGGACAAAATAAACTCCTGGCCAGGGATGGACGATGATTTTGGAAATGAGGAGGCGCCCAAGTTTTTTAAAGCATTGAATCCGGTGCTCAAGGACAAGGATTATATTATTACTACGGACGTAGGCCAGCATCAGATGTGGGCAGCGCAGCATTTGAAGATACAGTTTGCCCGCCAGTGGCTGACAAGCGGCGGATTGGGAACGATGGGATTCGGTCTGCCTGCTGCGTTGGGCGCACAGCTGGCGCGTCCGCAGAGCCGTGTCATCAGTATAAGCGGTGACGGCGGCTTTAAGATGACAGGCAGCGAGCTTTTTACTATTGCAAGCAATAATGTGCCTGTTATCGCTATAGTGTTCAATAACAGCGGACTGGGAATGATACGCCAGCTGCAGACGGTGCAGTTTGCCAAACGCTTTACGGCCTGCGAGCTGCCGGGTTATGTTGACTTTGTAAAATATGCTGCTGCCTTCGGAATTGAAGGTGAGCATGCAGATACGCCGGATGCTTTGGCCCAGGCAGTGGACAAGGCGTGGGAACGCAGGAAACCTTACCTTATAGAGGTTTGCGTTAATCCTAAAAATATGGTGCTTCCGATGGTGGCTCCAGGACTGGGAATTAATGATTTTGTAAAATTCGCCAACGATGAGATAAACTAAATTGGCTAAGATTTTGCTTAGTTGCTCTTAAAACTCTTGCTGAAACAGGTTAAAAATGTTACGATAAAGGGACAGAAGAAAATATCATCTGTCCTTTTATTTTTTATGCTTTGGAGAAGAACATGGGAATTTTATCACAAACTTCTGCTCCGGTGTACGAGGCACTGGAGCGTTTTCGTAAAAAACGCGTTGTCCCCTTTGATGTACCAGGTCATAAGCGCGGTCGTGGCAACCCGGAGCTTCGCGAGCTGTTGGGGGAAAAATGTGTAAACCTGGATGTCAACTCTATGAAGCCTCTTGATAATCTCTGCCATCCTGTTTCGGTAATCCGTGACGCAGAGGAGCTGGCAGCAGAGGCCTTCGGTGCGGCACACGCATTCTTTATGGTAGGGGGTACGACCTCGTCCGTGCAAAGCATGGTCTTGGCTTCCTGTAAGGCAGGCGATAAAATTATCCTGCCGCGCAATGTACACAAAAGTGTGATTAACGCGCTGGTACTTAATGGCGCGATTCCGGTTTATATCAATCCGCAGGTTGACAGTAAGCTGGGAATTTCTCTGGGGATGGAGATCGGCGAGGTAGCTAAGGCGATTAAGGCCAATCCTGATGCTACGGCAGTGCTCGTAAACAATCCTACTTATTATGGTATCTGTTCGGATTTGCGTTCTATCGTCAAGCTGGCGCATGAGCATAACATGCTCTGCCTGGTAGATGAGGCACACGGTACACATTTTTATTTCGGAAAAAATATGCCTGTTAATGCGATGGCGGCCGGCGCTGACATGGCATCTGTTTCCATGCACAAATCAGGCGGCAGCCTGACGCAGAGCAGCCTTTTGCTGACGGGCCCGAATGTTAATTGGGAGTATGTAAGCCAGATTATTAATCTGACGCAGACTACCAGTGCTTCGTATCTTCTGCTTTCCAGCCTGGATATTTCCCGCCGTAACCTGTATATGCGCGGCGAGGCATCCTTCGGCAAGGTTCAGGAGATGGCGGAGTATGCCCGCGAGGAAATTAATTCTATCGGCGGCTTTTATGCTTACGGACGCGAGCTGAAAAACGGCAGCAGTATTTATGATTTTGATGTTACCAAGCTTTCGGTCTATACGCGTGATATCGGTCTGGCAGGCATCGAGGTTTATGATTTGCTGCGCGATGAATATGATATCCAGATTGAGTTCGGCGATATTGCCAACATTCTTGCCTATATTTCTATCGGTGACCGTATTCAGGATATTGAACGTCTTGTGGGTGCTTTGGCAGATATCAAGCGCTTGTATTCCAAGGATACGTCGCAAATGCTCAATACCGAATATATCGCGCCTAAGGTTGTTGTTTCGCCGCAGAAGGCATTTTATGCCAAGGACGAATCTTTACCTATACGCGAAACTGCAGGACGCATCTGCAGTGAGTTTGTAATGTGCTACCCGCCGGGAATTCCTATCCTGGCACCGGGTGAGGTTATTACCAAGGATATTATAGATTATATTATTTACGCTAAGGAAAAGGGTTGCTCTATGCAGGGACCAGAAGATCCGGACGTTAATAATATCAATGTACTAGTTTAAAGGACGTGATTAAATGGAGCTATGGTTTTCTGACTATCATACAGAAGATGTGAAGCTGGATATCAAAATCGAAAAGCAGCTTTTCGGTGCGGATACGGATTTCCAAAGAATAGACGTTTTTGAATCTAAGGAGTTCGGTCGCTTCATCAGCTGTGACGGTACCATAGTCTTTTCGGAAAAGGACGAATTTGTTTATGACGAAATGATTGTCCATGTGCCGATGGCAGTGCATCCGCACGTGCGTAAGGTACTGGTAATCGGCGGCGGCGACGGCGGTGTTGCGCGCGAGCTGACGCATTATGATGAAATAGAGGAAATCGACGTAGTAGAAACAGACCATGTTTTTATTGATGTCTGCCGCGACTATTTCCCTGATAACGCCTGCGGTCTTGATGACCCGCGCGTAACTGTTTTCAACGCTAATGGTCTGCGCTTTTTGCGTACCAAGGTTGATGAATACGATCTGATTATCAGCGATGCTATTGATCCCTTAGGACATGCAGCAGGCCTGTTTACCAAGGAGTTTTACGGTAACTGCTTCCGTGCGCTCAAAGAGGACGGCATCATGGTTTACCAGCATGGCAGTCCCTTCTACGATGAGGACGAGGAAACCTGCCGCGCCATGCACCGCAAGGCCAGCCACAGCTTCCCCATCAGCCGTGTATATCAGGCGCATATTCCGACCTGTCCTTCAGGCTACTGGCTGTTCGGCTTCGCTTCTAAGAAGTATCATCCGCTGAAGGATTTTGATGCCAAGAAATGGCTGGAGCGTGGTATCAAGACCTGGTATTATTCCGAGCATCTGCATAAGGGAGCATTTATGCTGCCGAAGTATGTTGAAGATATGCTTGAGGAAGAAGAGAGGTAGACGCACGATAAGGCGCCATCTGCGTTGTTGCAACTCCTAGACGTACTGGGAGTACGCCGTCGTCGTTGCGCCTAGCATCTGGCACCTTCTCGTGCGTCTATGCTTAAGATGTATATATAAGGAATTATCTGCGTCGTTGCGGCTCCTAGACGTATTGGGAGTAGAGAAAGAGAAGGCTCCCCTTGGGGGGAGCTGTCACCGTAGGCGACTGAGAGGGGATGGAGTTATAGTCCCTCTCTTACTCGGCACCTTTCCCCAAGGAGAGGCTTTGAAATTAGCTTTTATTTTCCATATTATTTAATTTATGAACAGGAGATGATTTGAATTATGAGTAAATTATTAGTAATCGGCTGCGGCGGTGTTGCCGGCGTAGCTATCGCAAAATGCTGCCAAAACAGTGATGTTTTCACCGAGCTGTGTATTGCCAGCCGTACGAAGTCCAAATGTGACGCAGTTAAGGAAAAGCTGCAGCCCACGACCTCTACTGTGATTACTACAGCACAGGTTGACGCTGATAGCAAGGAACAGCTTGTACAGCTGATTAAGGCTTACCAGCCGGACGCAGTGCTGAATGTTGCTCTGCCTTATCAGGACCTGACTATTATGGACGCCTGCCTGGAATGCAAGGTTGATTACATCGATACCGCTAACTATGAGCCGGAAAACATTGATGATCCTGCATGGCGTGCAGTTTATGACAAGCGCTGCAAGGAAGAGGGCTTTTCTGCTTACTTCGATTATTCCTGGCAATGGGCTTATAAAGAAAAATTTGAGCAGGCCGGCATTATGGCTCTGCTCGGCACCGGCTTTGACCCCGGTGTTACCAGTGTTTTCTCTGCTTATGCACTGAAGCATTATTTTGATGAAATCGAAACTATCGATATTCTGGACTGCAACGGCGGCGACCATGGTTATCCGTTCGCTACCAACTTCAACCCGGAAATTAACCTGCGTGAGGTTTCTGCTCCCGGCTCCTATTGGGAAAACGGTCATTGGGTAGAAATTCCGGCAATGGCTATTAAACGCGAGTATGATTTCCCTGAGGTTGGCATGAAGGATATGTATCTGCTGCACCATGAGGAAATTGAATCTCTGGCTAAGAATATCCCCGGCGTAAAACGCATCCGTTTCTTCATGACCTTCGGCCAAAGCTATCTGACACATATGAAGTGCCTGGAGAATGTTGGCATGCTGTCTACCAAGCCGATTAACTATGAAGGCAAGGAGATTGTTCCTATTCAGTTCCTTAAAGCGCTGCTGCCGGATCCTGCTTCTCTCGGTCCTCGCACCGTAGGCAAAACCAACATTGGCTGTATTTTCACCGGTACCAAAGATGGCAAGAAGAAGACCATCTATATTTATAATGTCTGCGACCATCAGGAATGCTACAAAGAGGTCGGCTCTCAGGCTATCAGCTACACCACCGGCGTTCCTGCAATGATCGGTACTGCGCTGGTTATTACCAAGCAATGGCAGGGCAAGGGCGTATTCAATGTGGAAGAATTCGATCCTGACCCGTACATGGATATGCTGAACAAGTTCGGCCTGCCTTGGGTTGTTGACGAAAACCCGGCTACGGTAGAATAAGATGACGGACGCTAAGGAAACTGTAATGCCGGCATATGTTGTCGACAAGGCTGAAGGGGCTAACCGTCTGGCAGATTTGCAGAAGAATTTGCGCGCAGAGCGCGAGGAGGCGGCGCTGAAGGCGCTGCCGACGCCCTGCTATGTGGTTGATGAGGCGAAGCTGCTGAATAATCTGCGTCTTTTGCAGCATGTGCAGCGCGCAAGCGGTGCGCATATTCTGCTGGCACAGAAATGCTTTTCTATGTTCCGCCTCTATCCGCTGATGGGCGAATATCTGGCCGGTACTACGGCGAGCGGCATTTATGAAGCGCGTCTTGGTCATGAGGAGATGGGCAAGGAAAACCATGTTTTTGCGCCTGCCTTTAAGGAGCAGAATATGCAGGAGCTGGTGCAGATCTGCGACCATATTATTTTCAATAGCTTTGCGCAGCTGGAAAAGCATCTGCCTGTCTGCAAGCAGGCCGGCGTTAGCGTGGGCATCCGCGTGAACCCGGAGTGCTCGACGCAGGAGGGAGAGCACGCGATTTATGATCCCTGTGCTTATGGCTCCCGTCTAGGCGTTACGCTGGCGAACTTCCCGGAGGTTTTGCCGCCGGAAATCGAAGGTTTGCATTTCCATACGCTGTGTGAGCAGAACGCTGATGACCTGCTGACAACATGGAAGGCATTCGAAGCGAAGTTCAGCAAATATTTTGCACAGCTTAAATGGCTGAATCTGGGCGGCGGTCATCATATTACACGCAGTGATTATGATGTGGAAGCGCTGATTGATTTGGTGAAATATATTCGCGCTACCTATCATGTTGAGGTATATCTGGAGCCCGGTGAGGCTGTGGCGCTCAATGCCGGCTATCTTGTGACCGAGGTGCTGGATATTGTGCATAACGGTCTGGATATTCTTATTCTTGACGCCTCGGCTGCCTGCCATATGCCTGACGTGCTGGAAATGCCTTACCGTCCGCCTCTGCGCGGCGGCTATGAGGCTGACGAGAAGCAGTATAAATACCGTTTGTCCTCGATGACCTGTCTGGCCGGTGACGTGATTGGCGATTACAGCTTTGATAAGGAAATCAAGGTTGGCGATAAGCTGATTTTTGAGGATATGGCGATTTATTCCATGGTAAAAAATAATACCTTTAACGGCATTCCGCTGCCTGATATTGTGCTGCTGCACAAGGACGGTACTACGGAGCTGGTGCGCCGTTTCGGTTATGAAGATTTTAAAGGACGTTTGTCATGATGTTAGAGAAAAACTTTACTCCCGCTGCCGACGGCTTTCATATGCCCGGCGAATACGAACCGCATGACGGCTGCATCATCGTGTGGCCGCAGCGTCCAGGCTCCTGGAGCTTTGGCGCAGTGGCGGCCTGCGAAGCGTTTACGGCTGTGATTAAGGCGATTGCGGCGAGCGAAAAGGTTTATGTTATCTGCGGTGCTAAGCACTTTGCTGTGGCACAGGAATATCTTGCAGATGTTGCCAACATTGAGCTGGTCGCTATGGAAACAGACGACAGCTGGGCGCGTGACATCGGTCCGACGTTTGTGGTACGCGACGGCGCGCAGGGATGTGAGCTGCGCGGTGTGAACTGGCGCTTTAACGCCTGGGGCGGCGAGGTAGATGGCCTGTATCCCGATTATGAGCAGGACGACGCTTTTGCGGAAAAGTTTGCGGTGCATTATGGCGTTACCCTGTACGATGCTGCCCCCTTTGTACTGGAGGGCGGTTCTATTCACTGTGACGGTGAAGGAACGGCACTGGTAACAGAGGCCTGCCTGCTGAGCGCAGGACGTAATCCCGACCTTTCCCAAGAGAAGATTGAGCAAAAGCTTAAGACTTACCTGGGCGTAGAGAAGGTTTTGTGGATTCCTCGCGGTATTTATAACGATGAAACAAACGAGCATGTAGATAATGTCTGTGCCTTTATCCGCCCCGGTGAGGTGGTGCTGGCGTGGACAGATAACGAAGCTGATCCGCAGTATGCTTTGAGCAAGGCCAGCCTGAACGCTTTGGAGCAGCTGACGGATGCTAAGGGACGCAGAATCATCGTGCATAAGCTGCCTGTGCCTGCGGTGCCGGTGTGCATCACAGAGGACGAGGTAGCAGGCTTCGACTTTGTTGAAGGCGAGGATATGCGCGAGGCCGGTGAACGTCTGGCGGCTTCGTATGTAAACTTTTATTTCAGTAATGACAGTGTTGTAGTGCCTGCCTTTGGCGGTGAGAATGCGGCAAGCGATGCGCTGGCGGCGGAAATTCTTGCCAAGCTCTGTCCGGAGCGTAAGGTAGTACAGATACCGGCGCGGGCTATTTTGACCGGCGGCGGTAATATTCACTGCATTACACAGCAAATTCCGAAGGGAGTGTGCTTATGAGCAAGGTAAAGGTGGCAGCAGTGCAGATGCGCTGTGCGCCGACCGTAGAAGAAAATTTGCAGCACGCTGAAGCGCTGGTACGCGAAGCTGCAGCGAACGGTGCGCATATTATTCTGCTGCCGGAGCTGTGGGAGCGTCCGTATTTCTGCCAGCAGCGTCGCTATGATTTCTATCAGTATGCACTGCCTACGGAAGAAAATCCTGCGGTGCAGATGGGCAAGCGTTTGGCAAAGGAGCTGAATATCGTTCTGCCTATCAGCTTTTTTGAGCGTGATGTCAACGAATTATATAATTCCATCGCCTGCATTGATGCTGACGGTGAGATTTTAGGCGTTTATCGCAAAACACATATTCCTGACGATCATTTTTATCAGGAAAAATTTTACTTTAAACCCGGTAACAGCGGCTTTACGGTTTTCAATACCAAGTATGGCCGTGTCGGTATCGGTATCTGCTGGGACCAATGGTTCCCTGAGACAGCACGCTGCCTGGCGCTGAACGGAGCAGAGCTTTTGTTCTATCCTACGGCGATTGGTTCCGAGCCTATCTTAGACTGCGACAGCATGCCGCATTGGCGCCGTGTTATGCAAGGCCATAGCGCAGCTAACCTGATGCCTGTGGTAGCAGCAAACCGCATTGGTCTGGAAACTGTGGAGCCCTGCGAAGGCAATGCGGGCCAACAGTCCTCCTTGCTGTTCTACGGCTCTTCCTTTATGACCGACGGTACCGGTGCGCTTGTGCAGGACGCATCGCGTGATAAGGAAGAAATTCTTTATGCGGAGTATGATTTGGCAGCCTTGGCTGAGGACAGACTGAGCTGGGGCCTGTTCCGCGATCGCAGACCGGAATGCTACGGTAAAATTGCCGGTAAGTAAATATTGAAGCTATAATAAAAAATCACAATCGGTTATATATGTAACCGGTTGTGATTTTTGCTTTATCCGATATTGAGCTCGTGCTTGAGAGCATCCTGTAAAATTTTGGAGAAGTTCAGCTTTTTGGCAATCGCCGCATCATTTAACCATTTGGGGATGGTGAGAGTTTTTTTGACTGCTTTGGTAAAGTGCTCTTTGGCATATGCTTCTACATCAACACTTACTATATTAACAAAGGCTTCTGCGTAATCGCTATATTCTTCGTTAACGTCAATAGTGTTTAATTCAGATGGTTCCGGAACAGCTTCATTGCTGAGCTTTGCTTCGTAAAGAAAGCCGGCAAGGCAGTCTGTTGCCATTTTCATGGCATTTTGTAAATCCGTACCACAGGTTGCCAGGTGGTTAAGGTCTGGGAAAATTACGGTGTATTGTCCGTCTTTTTCTTTATAAAAGCACGCAGGATACATTGATAACATAAAATCACCCTTTCTGAAAATCTAAACCGGCTTGTTTGAAAATAGCTTTAACTGTGCCTATGGGAATATCTCCCTTATGGTTAGGAACAGTTACTTTATTAGGTTGGCGTGGATGTACGTAATAAAAGTGGGAGCCTCTGGTCGAATATAATGTCCAACCGGCTTTTTTCAGTAGCTTTTCCAGTTCTTTAAATTTCATGATATTGCTCCTTTCATAATTGTATCATTTAACACGTATAAAAACAATACGTATTGATAATGCTATTAAAAAAGGAGTATTGCAGTTGGTACTACAATACTCCTAAGAGAACGACAACAGTATTAAATTTGTATGTTAGACTTATTATATCATAGAAAATATGGTTAGAGGTATATTTGCAAAAATTTCATAAGATGTTTGGATTAATGATGATAAAATTTTGACTATCTCATCCTCCTACTTTGTCATCAGGCAGATACATAATGGTTATGCTGTAAATAATGATTGTGCAGATTACCAGACAGATAGACAGTGGTATGAGCAGCTTCAGCCAGGGAATTTCCTGCTGCAGATATTTGCGGCAGTAGCGCCAGAAGCAGATAAGCGTAAAGAGGTTGAAGATGCTGCCTAGAATGAGCATTGTCCAGACGCTTTTGGCAAGCGGCAGGTAGGAAAGGCTGAGATTGATGGCTGCGAGCACAGGCATGGCAGTCATAGTGTTGTAGATTTTGCCGTCTGCTATGGCAAAGCTGGCGGTGAGAACGACGCTGCCTAAAATCAGCGGCAGCAATGAGGCATATATGAGAGTGTTACTGCTAAAACTATATTGCTGTAGCCTGTTGCGCCAGAGAAAACGCCCGAAGAGCTTGTAAAGAATAAATGCATAAAGTGTTGTCAAAATAGCGCTGGCAAGGGTATCCATGCCGCCGAAGCCGATGAAAGCAACAAGAAAATGAATTACAAAAAATCCTAATGCCCCCAAAAAGAAGAAGAGCTGGTTATAGAGCCAGTACCAAAAGGCTAATGGCAGAAAAGTACGCATGGCAGAACCTCCTCACACAATGTATTAAGCAAATTTATTGGTCACTTTTATTATAATATGAATGAGAGGAAAATGCTATGCTTTTGCCTCTTTGGGTAAAATTAGCTTGAAATTTTGCTGAGAATATAAAAAGTCCGATTCGTCTGTGATGACAAATCGGACTTTTTTATGTGGCTGATTTTTTAGGCTTATACAATTATTCCTCAACGTAGTTGTTGGCTTTATCATAAAGTTCAGCAACATCCTTGGAAGGACCGCCGCTGAGCAGAGAAACGATGACACCTGCTACAAGGCTGGCAAAAAAGCCGGGGATAATTTCGTAGATGCCAGTGGAAGCAGCCATAGTCAGGTACCAGCCGATATCAACAACAGCACCAACGATGATGCAGGCTACAGCACCCTGGAAGGTGAAGCCGCGCCAGAAAAGGCTGAGCATGATAGCAGAACCGAAGGCTGCACCGAATACGCCCCAAGCGTTGGCAACCAGCTCCATGATGCTGCCGGCACGCGGGGAATCGGCAATAAGCAGCGCAACGAAGGAGATAACGAGTACGACGATACGTCCTGCCCAAAGCATTTCCTTATCTCCGGACTGGTATTTACGGATTACAGGCTTATAAACGTCGCTGGCAAAGGCAGAAGCGGAAGCGAGCAGCTGACTGGAGGCAGTACTCATGGAAGCTGCCAATACGCCGGAAAGCAGGATACCGCTCATCAGAGCCGGGAAAATGCTGCGAACCATGGCGATGAATACCAGAGAGTTTTGGTTGATGTTTTCATCCATGCCCAGATACATACGGCCAACAACGCCTACCATGGTAGCGAAGAAGCAGATGAGGGCGGTCCAACTGATAGCGATAACAGCGGATTTCTTCATTTCCTTTTGAGATTTGAGGGACATGAAGCGGATGATGATATGCGGCATACCGAAGTAGCCCAGGCCCCAGCCGAAGCCGGAGATGATATCAGAGGTTTTGGCAACCGGATTCCAGTAATCGGGCGGAATGCCGGCAACAGCCTGCGGATTGATTAAGGATACTGCGAAGATAGGTGCAATCAGCAGAGAACCGAGAATCATCAGGCCTTGGTAGAAGTCGGTCCAGCAAACAGCGGAGAAGCCGCCTAAGAAGGTGTAGCCGATGATGATGAAGGCTGCCACATACATGGTGTAGGTCTGGTCAATACCGATAACAGTGTTGAACAGAGTACCGCAAGCCTTGATGCTGGAAGCGGAATAAATAGTGTAGGCAATGAGGAAGACGATTGCACAGATTACCTGCAGCACGTGGGACTTAGATAAAAAGCGGTTGCTGAGGTACTGCGGAATAGTGATGGCATCGTTGGCCACGATGGAAAAACGACGCAGGCGCGGTGCCTGGAAAATCCAGCTTAAGGAATAGCCGGTGAGCAGGCCGATACTGATCCAGGCCTGACCGAGACCAAGAGCATAAATAGATGTCGGCAAGCCCATGAGCACCCAGGCGCTCATATCAGAAGCACCGGCAGAAAGAGCGGTTACCCACGGTCCCATCTGACGGCCGCCGAGGAAGTAGGTCTTTTCACCACCCTGACGATTTTTATAGAAGAACCAGATACCGATTGATAGCATGAATAGCAGGTAGATAATGAAGACTACCATTTCCGTATAATTCACGAACACCCCTCCAAAATTTAAGAATAGATAATACTATTATACACTTAATCTTTGTGCTACTGCAAGCAAATAATAAAAATAAAGTGTTTAATCTGTAAATAACAGCGTTTTTAGGTCTGAACTACAGATTTCCTGTTGCTAAGCAAGCACAAAAAATTCACCATGTAAAATAAGTATAAACTGTAAAGATAGTCAAAATGATTATTTCACACAGAAGTACAGGCTTAAGCGTTTTGAAAAAGTTGGCTTTGAAATAATCGACAGTGATGACAAGACACATATGCGTAGGTGTGAGCATCTGCCCCGCAATACCGAAGGCCATGGCAACGCCGGCCAGGTTCAGGCTGCCTGTCTGCATGGCGGCGACAATGGGCATAACGATGGCCACGTGTCCCTGCGACATACCGGTGAGCACGCCGATGATGAAGCTGACGCAGGCGATGATGACAGGCACCGGCAGCGGAGAGCTTTGGAAGGCTGCAACGATTTCCTGCAGCACATGGGTGACCGTCAAAATCTGAATGAAGTAGAGGATGCAGAGCACATTGAGAAACATTTTGATATCTAGCGCACCGATGACAACATCCTTGAGGCCGACCTCGCGTTTAGTAAAGCGAAGTACCAGAAAAAGGCAGGCTGTTACCAATCCCATGCCGGCAGAGGCATTAAAGCCGCAGAATACTACGAGAATAAAGGTGATAATGACAGGCGAAAGCGCCAGCCATAAATCCTGCATACCCTGACTGTCATTGGCAATTGCTTCAGTACGGCTGCTGTCCGCTTTGATGGGGCGGATGAGAACAAACCAGCCGGCGGAGAAGGCCAGTACGGTGAGCCAGGCCAGATGCAGGATGAATTCACTGTAGCTGACACCGGCGATGTTGCAGGCCATTATCATACCGGGGATAATCGGGCTGGAAAATTCAAAGATATGGCGGAACCAGAAATTGATGGCTGCCTTGTGGTCCTGTTCGATAGGAATATTTTTGCTGGCTTCCTCTACAATGGGAGCCGAAAAGCGCGCGCCGCCCAATGACGGCAGCAGTCCTAAGAAGGCAGGCATCACGGCCAGGGTTACCTTAGCGCTGGAAAAGATGCGTTGCAGCGCCTGCACCATACCGGCCAGTGCACCGCTGGTGCGCAGCTCGATTTCCAGGCACATGACAAAATAGAGGGCAAAAAGAATATCATAGGTGCGCGGCATTGTCAGCGTTTCGCGTAATGCCTGCACCAGATACTGTAGCTCCGGTGCTTTCATCAGCCAGATAAAAATACCGCTGGTGAGCATACAGGGGCCGATGGGGATGTGACGACGCAGCATGAGGATAATCATGAGCATGGCGATTGTAAGCAGAAGAAATATATTCATAAACAGTTTTTCCTTTCGGTTGCGTAATTGTTGGCAAGTACCAAGTAATTGCTGATGATGTTTATTTATTATACACCCTGCTACAAAAAAATCATAATAAAACTGTAAAAAATCTTAGTATGGGATGCAAATAATGCTATAATGTAAGCAGAGATACAGAAACGGAGGTCAGATTATGCAGATAGAAAGATTAAGGCTGAAGAATTTCCGTTGTTATGATGAGCTTGATATTGATTTTGAACCTAGGCTGACAGTTATTGTAGGTGAAAACGGCAAGGGCAAGACGGCGATTTTTGATGCGCTGGCAATTGCTCTGGAGCCCTATCTGCGCAGCTTTGATGCCAGTGGCCGGCAAATTACTCCCCAGGATGTGCGACGTGTGCCTGTTTATAAAAAGGATATGCGTCATATTGATGGTATGGAATGCCATTATCCGGTAGAAATTAAGCTGGAGGGTGAGGTTTACGGCAAAAAGCTTACCTGTACCCGCCGCCTGCTTGAGGGTAATGTGCCTGAGGATGATGCTGATGAGCTGTGCGAACGTGGCTGTGCATTGGCGCACGATGCCAAGGAGAACGGCAACAGGCTGCTGCCGGTGCTGGCCTATTACGGTACTCAGCGCATTTGGGTAGACAGCAAGCTGATGACAAATTTTCATAAATCACTGATGGAACGCAATGTAGGCTACGAGGAATGTCTGGAGCCGTCTTCTTCCTACAGTACCTTCGGAAAATGGTTTGAGTACGTTACCAAGTGTGCGCAGTCAGAGCAGCAGTACAGCGCAGAGGTGAAGCGCAATGTGATGCTGAAGAATGCTATTCAGAACGCTGTAGACGTGTGTCTGGAAAGTACCGGCCTGCGTGATTTGTATTATAATTATCGCCTGAAATGCTTTGTTGTCAGCCATCCAGATATGGGTGAGATGGTGGTAGATGAATTGAGCGACGGCTTCCGCAGTATTATCAGCATGGTGGCGGATCTGGCCTATCGCATGGCACGCCTGAATCCGCAGCTGCGTGAGGAGGCCGTAACCAAGACACCGGGGCTTGTATTGATTGATGAGGTGGAAATGCATCTGCATCCGCTGTGGCAGCAGACGGTGCTGCTGGATTTGCAGAAAACCTTCCCGATGGTACAGTTTGTGGTGACTACGCATAGTGCCCAGGTGCTGAGCAGCGTGCCGGCCGAGAGCATCCGTGTGCTGGCCTGGGGTAAGCAGTTCGAAGGCGTGCGCCACGTAGATTTTTCCTTGGGCGCCAACAGCTATCAGCTGCTGCAGGATATTCAGAATGTGAGCCCACGTCCGCAAGCTCTGCCGATTGTGCAGGATTTAAAGCGTTATCTGCAGCTGGTGAGCGAGGATGCCTGGGATACGCCGGAAGCGCTGGAGCTGCGCAAAAAGCTGGATAAATGGTCCAAGGGCAAGGAGCCTGCTCTGCTGCGTGCGGATATGGATATTCGTATGCGTCAGTTCCGCAGGAGGCGCTCATGAAACGTGTTTATAAAAGCAAGGAAGAGCCCGAGCTGCTGAAGCATTACCGTCTGCGTAATCCCGAGGAAACCTGGGAGCATTTCCGCCGTCGCTGCCGCAAGGGCTATAAACAGGTGCGCGAAGCAATTTTGCGTGACCAGCACGGCCTTTGCGCCTACTGTGAGGTCGGTATTAAGCTGGCGGAGGAGGAAGGCGAGGTTGATGACTTCCGCGTAGAGCATTTTTATCCGAAAAATGCTACGCAGGAGCACGGACACAACTATCATTTGGATTGGCGCAATCTGTTAGGCGTGTGCCACGGCGGCAGTCAGCCTTATGTGCCTGATCCCGAGTGGCGCTATTCCAGCCAGAAGCGGGACCGTAGCTGTGATGTGCCCAAGGGTGGGCGTGAAATTACAAACTATATCCTCAATCCTCTGAAGATTCCAGGCAAAATCCGTCTGTTCCGTTATGCGGAGCATAGCGGGCGGATGTACGTAGACGAAGACACCTGCCCCAAAGATTTGCAGGGTAAGGCGCGCAGTACCATCCGCGAGCTGAACTTGAACGCGCCGCGGCTGATGCGCATGCGTCGTGAGGTAATCCATACGCTGGAGGACCAGATTAGCGAGGAGCTTAGCAAGGGCCGTGAGCTGGATGAAGTTCTGGAAATGCTGGCGACCATCTGTCTGGTGCCTGATTATAATGGCGTGACGCTGCCGTTCTTTTCCGTTATCCGTTGGTATCTGGGCGAGGCAGCGGAAGAAGTTATCCGTGCGAGCGGAGCAAAGCTGTAGCATTTAAATCCTGTCTGCAATGCAGGCAGGATTTTTTTGTTTGATGAAGAATAATATAAAATGGTTCTTGAACAATGAAATTTTGCTAAATACACTATAAAAAAAGGAGAATAGAGAAATGCAAGTTACAAATAAGGCTTTCAAGGCTTACGATGTACGTGGTGTTTACCCTACGGAGGTTAATGAGGAAATGGCTTACCGTATGGGACGCATTTTTTCAGCAATGTTTGCTGCAGAAACTGTTGTTGTCGGACATGATATCCGCCTGAGCGGCAGAGCATTGGTAGATGCGCTGACAGAGGGACTGCGCCATGGCGGTACCAAGGTTATTGATATCGGCCAGTGTGGTACAGAAATGATTTATTTTGCTACCGCGCATCTGAAAGCAGATGGCGGTATTATGGTTACTGCCAGCCATAATCCTAAGGAATACAATGGCATGAAGCTGGTGCGTCGTGATGCGCGTCCTGTTTCCAGCGATACCGGTCTGAAGGAAATTGGTGAGATGGTTGCTACTACAAAGCCGTTTGCACATCAGGTGGTAGCAGGCAAGACTATGGGTGCCTTGGAGCAGCTGGATATTATGCCTGCTTATATTGAGCATTTACTGACTTACGTTGATACGAGTGTGCTCAAACCGATGAAGATTGTTGCTAACCCCGGCAATGGTGGTGCTGGCCCGATTTTGAAGGAGCTGGCTAAGCATTTGCCGTTTGAGTTTATTACGCTGAACGAAACGCCTGACGGCACCTTCCCCAATGGTGTGCCTAACCCGCTGCTGCTGCCAAATCGTGAGGCTACAGCCAAGGTTGTGCGCGAGAGTGGTGCTGATCTGGGTATTGCCTGGGATGGTGATTTCGACCGCTGCTTCCTTTTTGACGAGAAGGCAGATTTTATCGAAGGCTATTACATTGTCGGTCTGCTGGCGGAGGTTTTCCTGCACAAGGAGCCGGGTGCGAAGATTATGTTCGACCCGCGCCTGACCTGGAATACGGAAGCTATTTTGCAGCGTGACGGCGGTGTGCCTGTGCGCTGCAAGAGCGGCCATGCCTTTATGAAGGAATGCATGCGCAACAATGACGTGCTGTACGGCGGCGAGATGAGTGCGCATCATTATTTCCGCGATTTCTCCTGCTGCGACAGCGGCATGATTCCCTGGCTTTTGGTAACTGAGCTGATGTGCCGCAGCGGTAAAAAGCTCAGCGAGCTGGTAGGCGAGCGCGTTGCTATGTATCCCTGCAGCGGTGAAATAAACCGCAAGGTTGCTGATTCCGCAGCAGTACTGGCAGAGCTGGGCAAAAAATATGCTGACGGCGAGCAGGATCACCTGGACGGCCTGAGCGTTGCTTATGATAACTGGCGCTTTAATGTGCGTGTATCCAATACGGAGCCTGTAATGCGTCTGAACGTAGAAACTAAGGGTGATAAGGAGCTGCTTGCTGCGAAGACAGCAGAATTATTGGAAGTTATTGGCGGCGAAGAAGCTTAACTTTCCTGAGTATCCGTGTTTTTTCGTAAAGCACTGCCTGCAGCGTTGCTGCTATGCATATATTTCATTTGAGTCTGTAAAGGAGATAAGATTAAATGTTTAAACCTGTACGTAAAGCCGTTATTCCGGCAGCAGGCCTGGGCACACGCTTCCTGCCTGCAACCAAAGCAACTCCGAAGGAGATGCTGCCTATTGTTGATAAACCGACCATCCAATATATTATCGAAGAGGCTCTTGCTTCCGGCATTGAGGATATCCTGATTATTACCGGCCGCAGCAAGCGTGCCATTGAAGACCATTTCGACCGCAGCATCGAGCTGGAGCTGAACCTGGAGGCCAGCGGCAAGACCAAGGAGCTGGAGCTGGTTCGCAAAATTTCTGATATCCGCATTCACTATATCCGCCAAAAGGAGCCGCGTGGACTTGGTCACGCTATTTTGTGTGCCAAGCATTTTGTGGGCGATGAACCCTTTGCTGTATTGCTGGGTGACGACGTTGTTGACAGCCAGGTGCCTGCACTGAAGCAACTGATTGATGTCTATGATAAAACCGGTGCCAGCGTTTTAGGTGTGCAGGAGGTGCCGCAGGAGAAGGTATCTGCTTATGGCATTGTTGCCGGTGAACCGACTGGTGAAGCACGCACTGTTAAGGTAAATGATATGGTAGAAAAGCCTGCGGTAGAGGAAGCACCCTCTCGTCTGGCTGTTTTGGGACGTTATGTAATTACACCGGAAATTTTCCCGATTCTGGAGCAAACTCAGCCCGGCCGTGGTAATGAAATCCAGCTTACCGATGCGCTTAAGGTATTGGCTAAGAAGCAGCCGATGTATGCTTATGACTTTGAAGGACGTCGCTATGATGTGGGTGATAAGCAGGGCTTCTTGGAGGCAACTGTAGAAATGGCGCTGAAGCGTCCTGAGCTGCGTGACAAGTTCCTGACCTATCTGCAGGGAATCGTTGCAAAGGAGAGCAAATAATTAATGAATATCCTTGTTACCGGCGGAGCAGGTTATATTGGCTCCCATGTAGTGGAGGAGCTGCAAAAGAGCGGCTTTACTCCTATTGTCTATGATAATTTTTCTACCGGCCATGAGGCAGCAGTGCCTGACGAAGTACAGCTGGTAGAAGGCGATATCCATGATGTACGCTTTGCCAAGCATATTATGGAGCAGTTTAAAATTGATGCGGTGATTCATTTTGCTGCCAGCAGTCTGGTAGGTGAATCTATGACCGACCCGGCGAAATATTATTTTAATAATGTTGAAGGCAGCCTGCATCTTTTAGAGGCTATGCGTGGTGCCGGTGTGGACCGCATGGTATTTTCTTCTACCGCAGCTGTTTACGGTGAGCCGGAAGCAGTACCTATTACCGAGGACAGCCGTCTGGCACCGACCAACGTTTACGGCCGTACCAAGCTGGCGATTGAAGGCATGCTGGCGGATTATGACCATGCCTATGATATGCGTTATGTAGCTTTGCGTTATTTTAACGCTGCCGGTGCTTCTCCAACGCGCGATATCGGCGAGGACCACAGCCCGGAAAGCCATCTTATTCCGCTGATTCTGAAAACGGCGCAGGGCGTGCGCAAGCAGGTTTCTATTTTCGGTACCGATTATCCGACGGCTGATGGTACCTGCGTGCGTGATTATATTCATGTCTGCGATTTGGCGAAGGCGCATGTGCTGGCGCTCAAACATCTTTTGAGCGGCGGCAGCAGCCGTGTGTATAATCTGGGTAGTGAAAACGGCTTCAGTGTACGCCAGATGATTGACAGCGCCAAAAAGGTTACCGGCGTTGACTTCCCCGTTGTGGAGGAGGCGCGTCGTGCCGGTGATCCCGCAGTGCTCATTGCTTCTTCGGCTAAAATTCGTGAGGAGCTGGGCTGGGAGCCGCAGCATAGCAGTGTAGATGAGGTTATCAGCACCGCGTGGAAGTGGCATAAGGGCCATCCGCATGGCTATTGCGGCTAAAAGTAAATAAGTGCATACTAAAAAACCGGTTTCCCAGGCTTTTAAGCCGATAGGGAAACCGGTTTTGTTATGTGTTGAGAAAGCTTTTCTTAGCAATAACTGTCTAAGCTAAGCAATAACATTGCATAGCAGTCTGCTTATTTGCGTTTGTTGAGGAACTTGCCGATGTCGAAATGCTTGCCTGCCAGCAGGCAGTCGATACGCGCGGTAACTACATCGTTATTGCTGAGCTGACGTGCTTTAATCAGCGAGCGGCGGATGGCAGGCGTGATAAATTCCTGTCCCCAGTCATCGACAATGCCGCAGGCGATGCCGCGCGGCAAATCGAAGATAGATTCCAGGGCAGCGCAGATAATAGCATCGCTTTCACCTGGATGTGTGTTGAGATAACGCAGCGGTACCAGCAGGTCGTTTTGTTCTACACAGTAGCGGGGCAGGTCCGCTTCGATTTGACGCAGTACACGCTCGGAGCGCTGCTCGCCTTCGTAGGAAAGCAGGTACGGGAACAGCGGTGTTTCGTCCGGATGCGCCAGCCAAAAATCGAAAAGCCGCGGCCAAATGTCTATATCAAGCTCCACTGCCAGGTTGCACAGCTGGTAATCGAGTTTATCATCCTTGATTAAATTATTTTCTATTTCCGGCTGCCAGTCCTTGCGGTAGATGATTTTTTCGCAGGCGGCAATCTGTTCATGGCATTGATTAAGAGTGAGCTGCATATGGTTCTGCTCATCGCAAAGCTGCTGCAGCGCCGTAACGTAGCTAATTAAATCAAGCACGTCCTCCGGTTTGCTGACATGCGCTTCAGCCTGGTCAAGCAGACAGGTAAGCAGCTTGTTCAGATGGATGTCGCTGATATTGAACTGCTCTTCAATCACCTCTGCCGGAAAATGGTTGAGCATAATCAGATAATTGCCCACGATGATGACAGCGCTTTTATACTGTGCGTAGTTAAGCAGATGTGCCAGCTGTTCCTCTAAGTGTGTTTCTCTGATGAATTTGACGGACAGTGGCGGATATTCTACATCGATATCGGGACCGTTCTGCAGCAGCCAGAGGCGTTCCTCCTCATTACGGCAGTGGCAGTCGGTAATGCTGAAAACCTTGCCCCAACCACTGGTACAGCGGATAAGCTCCCAGATAGCGTTTTGCGGGTTGAAATTTGTTACGCGGCAGGAATATAAAAAGGCGAAGGTAAATTCCTCGCAGTGTGCTATGCGCAGCAAATCCTGCCAAAGCTCCTGATCCTGATGACAAATTTTTTCCATGCCGTACATACCGAAAATCAAGATAGCAAATTTTACCTGCTCACGTCCATCTGCGTTGTAGAAAAAGCGGCGCGCCAGGTCATAGGCTACGGCGTTAATGTCATTTTGGTCTAAGGCTTCAATAAAGGGGTCGCAATATTCCGCGAAGGCCATGCCCTTCAGCTCATTGTACAGTCTGCTGCGTTGCTGGGTTGTAGGCTCCTGCATATAAGCTTGCAGCAGCTTGAGCAGCACACTGGCGGAATTGGGATTGGGCAGGTTGCCCATTGTATAGTGAAAGGCATCTTCGGAGCCAAGGGGACGGGGGATGGTGGCGTAGCGGTCATCGCACAGGTCAGTAGCTGTAAAGCGGCCATGCTCGTCCAGATGGCTGTTTACGAATTGATAGATTGTCTGTTTCATGTGCTCACCTCGTAATAAAAATATGTCTTGCAGCAAATAATGCTGTTCTTAAAAAAGCAAAGAATAACTATATCATAACATAGAGCAAAAATAATGACCAGCAAAAAAACAAGGCTGCTGTAGTGGTGGAAATCCACCACGTCAGCAGCCTTAATTTTAAGCGTATATAATTTTACATTTGCGTTTTGATTTCCAACAGGCAGTCGCCGCTTTCTACGCGTTCGCCTGCAGCTACATGGATAGCGCTGACGATACCGGAAATCGGTGCCGAAAGCGTGGTTTCCATCTTCATTGCTTCGGTAACAATCAGCGGAGTGCCTTTGGTAACGGACTGGCCTTTTTCTACCAGCACCTTGACAACGGAGCCGGAAAGGGAAGCACCGATTTCACCCATATTGCCTTTTTCGGCTTTCTTGCGGGTAACAGTGGTAGTTTTGGCGTTGCGGTCCTTGATTTCGATTTCACGTGGCAGGCCGTTGAATTCGAAGAAGACGGTACGCATACCGGCAGCGTTGGCTTCGGAGATGTGGTCCAGCTTGATAACGAGCACTTTGCCCTGTTCAATCTCAACCTTGATAACCTCGCCCGGCGTCATGCCGAAGAAGAAGGTAGGAGTATCGAGAACGGATACATCACCGAATTGGTTGTAACGGTTTACCCAGTCGGTGAATACTTTCGGATAGAGGCAGTAAGCGCTCACTGCTTCGTCCGTAGTAGGTGCATCCAGCTCCTTGAGCTTAGCGCGTACATCCTCAAAATCTACCGGAGGCAGTACAGCGCCCGGACGCTCGCTGATGGGAGTGCGTCCCTTGAGCACCAGCTTCTGCAGCTTTTCGGGGAAGCCCTGGTACGGAGTGCCGATGCGTCCTTCGAAGAATTCCACAACGGAAGCCGGGAAGTCCAGAATATCGCCCTTAGCGTAAACGTCTTCTTCCGTCAGGTCGTTCTGCACCATGAAGAGTGCCATATCACCGACAACCTTGGAGGACGGAGTAACCTTGATTAAATCGCCGAACATCATGGATACGCGGTGATACATATCCTTGATTTCCTCCCAGCGATGGATGAGGCCCAGAGCCTGTGCCTGCTGTTTGAGGTTGGTATATTGTCCGCCGGGCATTTCGTGTACGTAGACCTCGGGGTTGGGGAAGTTTTCGGTTCTGTCGGCTGCCTTGTAGTAGGGGCGCACGGTTTCCCAATAACGGGACAGCTCGTTCATAGCGTCTACATCAAGACGCGGTTGACGCGGATGGCCGCTGAGAGCGTAGTACAGGCTACTGCCGCTGGGCTGGGAGGTACCGTTGCTCATGGCGCTCATAGCAGTATCTACGATATCAACGCCGGCATCAATAGCACGCGCGTAGGTGTAGATAGCGTTGCCGCTGCCCTCGTGGGTGTGCAGATGGATAGGCACGTTGACATAGGATTTGAGGCTGCTTACAAGGCGGTAAGCTGCTTCCGGCTTCAGCAGGCCGGCCATATCCTTGATGGCGATGATGTTGGCACCGGCTTTTTCCAGCTCTTTAGCCATGTTTATGTAATAATGTAAATCGTATTTGTCGCGGTCGGGGTCGAGAATATCGCCGGTGTAGCACAGTGCTGCCTCTGCCACCTTACCGCATTCGCGGACGGTGTCAATCGACAGGCGCATATTGTCCAGACCGTTGAGGCTGTCGAAGATACGGAAAACGTCAATGCCGTTCTTGGCAGCCAGCTTGATGAACTGCTTAACAACATTATCCGGATAGCTGGTATAGCCTACAGCGTTAGCGCCGCGCAGCAGCATCTGGAAGAGAATATTCGGCGCAGCCTGACGGAACTGTGCCAGACGCTGCCAGGGGCTTTCATCGAGGAAGCGATATGCTACGTCAAAGGTAGCGCCGCCCCAGCATTCAAAGGAGAAGAGTCCGGGCAGCTTGCCGGCGGTATCGCGCATAACGCGCAGCATATCGGCAGTACGCAGGCGGGTTGCGAAGAGGGACTGATGCGCATCACGGAAGGTGGTGTCGGTGAGCAGAACCTCCTGCTGTGCCAGTACCCATTCAGCCAGACCTTCAGGTCCGCGGGTATCAAGAACGTGCTTAGCACCCAACGCCAGAATGCCGTTGTAGGGTTTTGGCATATTCAGCGGGGCGAAGTCCGGCTTCGGCTGTACGCCGACGTTGGAATAGCCGTTGACGGTGATATCGGCAATGTAGTTCAGCAGCTTGTTGCCGCGGTCCAAGGTTTTCTGGAAGACAAACAGCTCCGGTGTATTATCAACAAAGTCGGTAGTATAATCGCCCTTGATGAAGTGCGGGTTCTGCAGTACGTTTTCCAAAAACTGGATATTGGTTTTGACGCCGCGGATACGGAATTCTTTTAAGCAGCGCAGCATCTTGGTAATTGCAATCTGGTGAGTGAGGCCCCAGGTGGTAGCCTTAACCAGCAGAGAATCGTAATACGGAGTGATGACGGAACCGGTGAAGGCGTTGCCGCCGTCCAGACGGATGCCGAAGCCGCCGCCGCTGCGGTAGGTAATCAGCTTGCCGGTATCGGGCATAAAGTTGTTGGACGGGTCCTCGGTGGTAATACGGCATTGGATAGCATGGCCGATGGTTGTCAGCTCATCCTGCTGCGGCAGGGCGATTTCCGGACCGTGCAGGTTGTAGCCCTCGGCAATCTTGATTTGTGTCTGCACAATGTCTATACCGGTAATCTGCTCGGTAACGGTGTGCTCAACCTGAATGCGGGGATTAACCTCAATGAAGTAGAACTTGCCGTCAGGCGTAGCCAAAAATTCTACGGTGCCGGCGCTGATGTAGTCAACATTTTTCATCAGCTTGACAGCAGCCTCGCAGATAGCTTTGCGTTGTTCCATAGGCAGAGCGAAGGCCGGAGCAATTTCAACCAGCTTCTGGTGGCGGCGCTGTACGGAGCAGTCGCGCTCAAACAGATGCATTAAATTGCCGTGGGTATCGCCGATAATCTGTACTTCAATGTGTTTCGGATTTTGCAGATATTTTTCCAGATATATTTCATCATTGCCAAAGGCTTTTTTAGCTTCACTTTTAGCCATGTCGTAGGCAGTTATGGCTTCTTCGGCGCTGTGAACAACGCGCATACCGCGGCCGCCGCCGCCGTTGACTGCTTTAATGATGATAGGATAACCGCATTTTTCGCCAAAGGCCAGTACCTCATCGAGGCTGTTTACCGTGCCCTTGCTGCCGGGAATCATGGGGATGCCTGCCAGCTCGGCTTGCTTACGGGCGTTTATTTTGTCGCCGAACATTACCAGGTGTTCCAGGCGAGGGCCGATGAAAATCAGGCCTTCCTCAGCACAGCGGCGTGCTAAATTACTGTTTTCGGATAAAAAGCCATAACCGGGATGGATGGCATCTACGTCATGCTCCTTGGCTACGCGCAGAATGTCTTCGATATCAAGATAAGCGTCGGTCGGACTTTTGCCTTCGCCTACCATGTAGGCCTCGTCGGCTTTGTTGCGATGCAGGGACAGGGTGTCCTCCTTGGAATATATAGCAACAGTACGGATTCCTAATTCGTTGCAGGCGCGGAAAACGCGGATGGCGATTTCGCCGCGGTTAGCAACTAAAACTGTATTAATTTTAGGCATAAGTTTGACCTCCTTAGATAGTTACATGCTAATTGTATAGAAAACGGCATGTAAATTCAAGGGATAGGGCGCATGTATACAAGTATTCTTGCAGGGGACGAGGAGAGTGTGATTTTTTAACACTTTTTGTGTTGACTATACAATCAGCTTCACATTTTTTTCGTTTGTTTATTGCTATAAATAGGTATACAATAATACTTATAAAGCATAGTGAGGAGATGAAATGATGAACGATAACAATGATAAAAAGCGGCCATTGACGTATTATTATATGCTGATGCTGGTTTTGATTCTGGTATTCAATTCCGTAATCATGCCAATGTTCTTCAACCCGAAAATGAAGGAGGTTTCCTATAATAATTTTCTTCAGATGGTGGATGAAGGCAAGGTATCTAAGGTAGAAATTACCGATAAGCGTCTGGCTGCGGTTGATAAGAACAACGAAAAAGAAATTTACGTTACAGGCAGAGTGGAGGACCCGGAGCTGGCTAACCGCCTGATGAAAAGTAAGGTAGAATTTACGCAGGTTGTGCCCAAGGAACAAAGTCCGCTTGTAACCTTTTTCACCAATTGGGTACTGCCTATTCTGATTTTCTTTGGACTTGGACAGCTGTTTATGTACTTTATGGGCAAGCGTATGGGCGGCAACGCTATGAGCTTCGGCAAGAGTAATGCCAAGGTCTATGTGGAAGCGCAGACAGGCAAAAGCTTTGCCGATGTAGCAGGTCAGGACGAGGCTAAGGAAGCACTGATGGAGCTGGTGGATTTTTTGCATAATCCAGGCAAGTACAAGGATATCGGTGCCAACATGCCGAAGGGTGCATTGCTGGTAGGCCCTCCCGGTACGGGTAAAACCTTGCTGGCGCGTGCGGTAGCCGGCGAAGCCAAGGTGCCGTTCTTCAGCATTAGCGGCAGTGAATTTGTAGAAATGTTCGTCGGCATGGGTGCTGCCCGTGTGCGCGATTTGTTCAAGCAAGCGCAGGAAAAGGCGCCTTGCATAGTATTTATCGATGAAATCGATGCCATCGGCAAACGCCGTGATAACGGTCAGTTCGGCGGCAATGATGAACGCGAGCAGACCTTGAATCAGCTGCTGAGCGAAATGGACGGCTTTGACGGCAGCAAGGGCGTAGTCATCTTAGCAGCTACCAACCGTCCGGAATCTTTGGACAAGGCGCTTTTGCGTCCGGGACGTTTTGACCGCCGTATTCCTGTTGAGCTGCCTGATCTTAAGGGCCGTGAGGCTATCCTGAAGGTTCATGCACGTAACGTGCGTATGGCAGACAATATCGACTATGGCACGTTGGCGCGGGCAACAGCCGGAGCCAGCGGTGCAGAGCTTGCCAATATTATCAATGAGGGTGCGTTGCGCGCCGTAAAAATGCATCGTAACGTGGTGGAGCAGGAAGATCTGGAGGAATCCATTGAAACCGTTATCGCCGGGTATCAGCGTAAGGGTGCGGTAATTTCTCCCGCAGAGAAAAAGGTTATTGCCTACCACGAAATTGGCCATGCGCTCGTGGCTGCGATGCAGAAGCACAGTGCTCCGGTTCATAAGATTACTATTATTCCGCGTACTAACGGCGCTTTGGGTTATACCATGCAGATTAGCGAAAACGATAGCGTGCTGATGACCAAGGAGGAGCTGTTCAATAAAATTGTGACAATGACCGGCGGCCGTAGTGCGGAGGAGGTTGTTTTCGGCAGCATTACCAGCGGTGCTTCCAATGATATTGAGCAGGCTACCAAGCTGGCACGCAGCATGGTAACACGTCTGGGTATGACGGAAGAATTTGATATGATGGCTACCGAGGTTGTGGCCAACCGTTATCTGGGCGGTGACGCTGCCCTGCAGTGCAGTGAAACTACAGCCGGCAAGATTGATGCCAAGGTTTTGGCGTTGATAAAGGAGGCTCACGCAAAGGCACGCACGATTTTGCAGGACAACAGAGATAAGCTGGATGTACTGGCACAGTACCTGCTGGAAAAGGAAACTATTACCGGCGAGCAGTTTATGGCTTTGCTGCAGCAGGAGCAGGCTAAGGAAGCTGCCGGCGAGAACAAGCCGGAAGTATAAAATAAGTGCAAGCTTAAACGCAGTTACGTATTCCGTAAAACGGCAACGTGACTGCGTTGTTTTTTGCACGCAGCGTTAATCGCGGAAAAAAATAA